>JBQTHJ010000023.1:0-100058 GCA_052389995.1 Gemmatimonadaceae bacterium
GCATCTCAAGTGGCGTTGTCGACCAGCGACGAATAGCGCTCGTCGAGCTGGAAGATGCCGACGGCGTCACTGCATGGAGCGAGTGCGTCGCCGGCGAGCAGCCCAACTACAGCGCCGAAACGATCGACACGGCGTGGCACGCGATCACCGAGTGGGTTGCTCCCCGGGTGCTCGGCCGATCGTTCGATGCGCCACGGCGGATCTTTCCCGAGCTCGAGCGCGACGTCCGTGGGCATCTCATGGCCAAGGCCGCCGTCGAGATGGGCGCGTGGGTGCTCGCCGCCGAACGGATTGGCACTTCGCTCGCCAACCTGCTTGGTGGCACACGGTCGGAGATTGCCACCGGGATTTCGCTCGGCATCCAGCAGTCACCGGAAACGCTCGCCGAGAAGGCGCGCGCGGCGCTCGCGTTAGGTTACCGCAAGGTGAAAATCAAGATCTCTCCTGGCGCCGACATTGCCTGCGTCGCCGCCGTTCGTTCCACCGTCGGCCCTTCGGCACCACTCATGGCCGATGCGAACAATGCGTACACGCTCGCCGACGCCGAGCATCTGGCGCAGCTCGACCCGCTGGGTCTCATGATGCTCGAGCAGCCGCTCGCGTTCGACGACCTCGTTCAGCACGCCGAATTACAGCGTCGGCTCAGCACGCCCATCTGTCTCGACGAATCGATCACCTCGGTGGATCGCGCGCGCGACATGGTGGCGCTCGGGAGCGGTCGCATCGTCAACATCAAGCCAGGACGTGTCGGCGGATTCGCTCCATCCATCGCCATCCACGACTTCTGCGAGACGAAAGGCATTCCGGTGTGGTGTGGAGGCATGCTCGAGAGCGGAATAGGGCGAGCTGGCAACGTGGCGCTGGCGTCGCTGCCCAACTTCACCAAGCCCGGTGACGTGAGTCCGAGCGCGCGGTACTGGGAGCGCGACATCGTGACGCCGGAATGGACCATGTCGCCTGATGGAATGGTCCGTGTTCCCGTTGACCGGCCGGGGCTCGGCATAACGGTCGACGTCGGGCGCGTCGACGATCTCACCGTGCGTGTGAAAACGCTAACCGCGCCGCGGCGCGCGGCCGCGCTCGCCTGACAATCAGACACGCTTCGTGGCGATCGCTCGCGCTCCCGTCGCACTCGCCGACGGGACGCCGGCGCGAAGCATCCTTCTCGTCACCGTCGCGAACACACCCGGATCACTGCACCGGCTGCTCGGTCCGTTCGCCGAGTATGGGCTCAACCTCAGCAAGCTCGAGTCGCGCCCCACGGGAGAGCCGTGGAGCTACCGGTTCATCGTCGAGGTCGAGCACAGCGCCGGAGCACCCGCTATGGCCGCGGCGCTGACGGCGATCCGAGGGATGGTCGAGTCTTTTCGCGTCGTGGGCACGTACGCGATCGGCGCTTACGACGCGGCCGATCCCTCCCGCCGCGCGAGCTCGGTTCGCACATCGTCGAGGGAGACGCCAACCGCACGTAGCGCCACGAGGGTGTGATAGAGGAGATCCGCGGCCTCCGACACGGCACGCTCGCGATCGTCGTCAGCGCAGGCGGTGATGAGCTCCGCGCACTCTTCGCCGAGCTTCTTGAGCCGGAGATTGCGATCGGCCAGGAGCCGGCGCGTGTAGCTCGTGTCGCCATCGCTCGCGGGCGTGCGGACGCGATCGCCGATGATGCCATCGAGCCGGGCGAGTACATCAGCCGTTAGGTGTGCGGCGCTGGGGCCGAAGCACGTCGTGGAGCCGTTGTGACACGCGGGGCCAGCGGGGATGACACGGGCGAGCACCGCATCGCCATCACAGTCGGCCGCGAGCGAGACTACGCGCTGCACGTTGCCGCTCGTCTCTCCCTTGTGCCACAGGCCGCGCGTGCGCGAGCGGTAGTGCATCTCCCCGGTCGCGACGGTGCGCTCGAGCGCCTCACGATCCGCCTGCGCCACCATGAGCACGGCACCGGTCCGTGCATCCTGCGCAATCACGGTGACGAGACCATCTCCCTTGGAGAACTCAAGGTCGGGAAGCATGTCAGCCGGGCCTGGGCGCAGTGAGTAGTGCACGCGTCTCGTCGGCGAGTGCCGCATTGGTCGCAATGGCGCTCTTGCCGAACACCGTGCGCACACCCGACCAATCGGTGAAGACGCCACCCGCCTCTTCAATGATGGGCAGCAATGGCGCCGCATCCCACACCGCCATTCGTGGATCGGCCATGATGTCGGCGCGGCCCGTGGCGACGAGGAGATAGCCGTAGCAGTCTCCCCACGTGCGGCTCACCGACACGCGGTCGCTGAGCTCGCGCCAGGCATTGCGCCGCGCCTCATCGCCAGCTCGGTAGTCGCTGCTGGTGAGTACCGTCGCCCGGTCGATTCGATCGACGCTCGACACGGAGCAACGCGACCTGTTCCACCACGCCCCCTCACCCGGCGCGGCAGCGACGATCTCGTCGACGGCAGGACAGAAAATCGCGCCGGCGAGCACGTCGGTGCCCTCGAGGATCGCGATGAGGGTTCCCCAGAGCGGCACACCGCGTACGAACGTCTTCGTGCCGTCGATGGGGTCGATGATCCACCGCCGTCGCGCATCCGTTGCCACGACGCCGAACTCTTCACCCTCGATGCCATCGTCGGGGAAACGCCGAGTGATCCAGTCGCGCACCGCCGTCTCGGCCTCACGATCGGCGATGCTCACCGGTGATCCGTCGGCTTTCGTTTCGACGACGAACGAGGAGCGGTAGTGACGCATGGCGACGCCCCCGGCAATGCGGGCGGCATCCTGGACCGCTTCGAGCAGAAGGGATGGCTGGATAGTCCTCGTCATGCGATCGCCCTCACTGGAATGCGCGCGCGCGCGAGCTCTGCCTTGAGCTCGCGAACCGTCGTCAGCCCATCATGCAGAATGCCGGCAACGAGAACGGCGTCGGCCCCGCCCTCGACCACGGCGTCGCGAACGTGTTCGGCGGCGCCGGCGCCTCCCGACGCAATCACGGGAACGCGTACCGCGTCGGAGACCGCTCGTGTGAGCGCAACGTCGAACCCCGCCCGCACTCCATCCCGATCGATGCTCGTGAGCAGGATCTCGCCCGCTCCACGCTCGACGCATTCCCGCGCCCACTCGAGGGCGTCGCGATCGGTGCGTGTGCTGCCGCCGTGCGTCCACACGCGCCATGCGTCGCCCTCGCGCTTGGCGTCGATGCTCGCGACAACGCACTGCGAGCCGAAGCGGTCTGCGCACTGCGTGAGCAATTCCGGTCTCGCAACTGCTGCAGTATTGATGCTCACCTTGTCGGCGCCAGCGCGCAGCACGCGACCGACGTCATCGACCGTGCTCACTCCGCCCCCAACCGTGAGCGGGACGAACAGCACTTCGGCCGCACGGCGCACCGCGTCGAGCAGCGTCGCGCGCGCTTCGGAGCTGGCCGAGATGTCGAGGAAAACGATCTCGTCGGCGCCCTCGCGCTCGTAGCGGCTGGCGAGCTCGACCGGATCACCCACATCGCGCAGCCCTTCGAAGCGCACGCCTTTCACCACCCGGCCATGGCGAACGTCGAGACAGACAATGAGACGAGTCAGCATCACGCCTTGCCAGGTGAAGGCTGCTCTTCCCATCGCACGGCGCCCTTCGTGCTCGCAATCACGGCACTTTCGACGAGAGCATCGCGCACCGCGAAACCCAGCGCCTTGAACGCCGCCTCGACGATGTGATGCCGGTCGCGACCGCGAAGGACGCGCAGATGCACCGTCGCACGTGCGTTGTCGGCGAACGAGCGCATCCAGTGGTCGTAGAGCGTGCTCGGCAACGGACCTCGATAGAACGGACGCCCGCCCAGGTCGATGCACGCATGCACCAGCGCATCGTCCATCGGGACGCTACGGTCGCCATAGCGCACGATGCGCTGCGGAAGCGATTGCGCGAGCGCGGCACCGATGGCGATCGCCGTGTCCTCGATGAGATGATGGGGAAGGTCGCCTCGCGCCGTCACCGACAGTTGGAGGCCGGCGTAGCGCGCAAAGGTGGCCAGCATGTGATCGAGAAAGCGGACGCTGGTGCCGATCGTCCCTTCGCCCGGGCCGTCGCCAATCTCGACGCGCACCCGCGTCTCTCGCGTCTCCCTCGTGATGACCGTCATTCGACGAACTCCTCGGCGAATTCTTCGGCGATGTGTCGCGCGTCGAGCGCGCCGGTGTACAGCGCCATACCCATGATGGCGCCGGCGATGCTCCGATCCTCCAGTGCCCGGAGCTCGGCGAGCGTCGTGATGCCCCCAGATGCATACACGGGGTGCTCGCTGGCCTCGGCGACGTCTTCCATGAGAAAGAGATCGGTGCCGGCGAGCTGTCCTTCGCGATGCACGGCCGTCACCATCACGCCGGCGAGCGGCAGCGCATTCAGCTCCTCGACGACATCGATCACGTTGCGCGCCAGCGTTTTCTCCCATCCGCGCGTGACGACGCGACGGTCGCGCACGTCGGCAGCAACGATGAGCTCGCCGGGAAAGAGCGAGGCCATGGAGTCGATCCATCCCGGCTCCTCGATCGCGCGTGTCCCCACGACGACGCGGTCGGCGCCGCGTGCCAGCAACCGCTCGATCGCGTCCCCGCTCCGCACGCCTCCGCCAACCTGAATGCTGGCTTCGCGGTCGCGCAGCAGCTCGGCAACCAGCTCCTCGTTGGAGCCGCGACCTGTGGCGGCGTCGAGGTCGACGAGATGCAGACGCGTGAATCCGAGTCGCGCCCACCCGCGTGCAACGCCGAGGGGATCGGCAAAGCGAAGGCGCTCGTGATCGTACGAGCCGCCCACGAGCTGCACGCACGCGCCGCCGCGCAAATCCACCGCTGGAATCGCGATCATCGTCCTGCCTCGCTGATCAGCTCGGCGAGAAACGCCACGCCCGCGCGCGCGCTCTTCTCGGGGTGAAACTGCACGCCGACGGCACTGCCGTCACGCACCATGGCCGGGAATCGATCGTCCTCGTGCACGCTCCAAGCGCGCACGACGTCCGCATTCTCTGGCCGGCAGGCAAAGCCATTCGCGTAATAGGCAACGTCCAGCGGTGCGCGCATGAACGAGCGGTCGGATGGCTCGTCGATCGTCGTCCACCCGATGTGCGGAACGCGACGCGCGCGTAGACGCGTCACACGCCCAGGAATCACGCCAAGGCCGTCGCCCTCACCTTCCTCGCTTTCATCGAACAGGAGTTGCATGCCGAGGCAGATTCCGACGCAGGGAAAGCCATCACGAATCGCGTCACGAAGCGTGTCGCGGGCGGGGGCGAGCCGTTGTGCGGCGTGACCAAACGCGCCAACGCCAGGGAGCACGAGCATGTCACTTTCGAGCGCCGTTGTCGGGTCCGTCTCCACACGGACATCCGATGCGCTCTCCGCCACAGCCTTGGCGAGAGAGTGCAGATTGCCTGCTCCGTAGTCCAGGATGGTCACGCGCATGCGAGCGCCTCCTCGAGTACGATGAGGAGTCGGTCCATCATCGGAGCCGGACCCGCGGTGATGCGAAGCGCATCGCCAACCCCGGGGAGCGCCTGGAACGCGCGAACGGCGACACCGAGCTCGCGAAGGCGACGGGCAACGGCGATGGCGCGGGGCACCGGCACGAGCACGAAGTTCGCCCGCGAAGGGAGCGGGCTCAGCCCAAACGTGTGTAAGGATTCAGCGAGCCGTTCTCGAGCGATGCGCGCTTCGGCGACGCGTTCCGTGACCCACGCTCGATCCTGCGTCAAGGCGGCGACCGCCGCGCGCTCGGCCGCGACACTCACCTTGTACGGCCCGCGCGACTTCTCGACCTCCGACACCAAGGCACTGGCGCCAACCGCGTAACCGACGCGAAGGCCCGCCAGCCCGAACGCCTTCGACATCGTGCGCACGACGAGCACCCGATCGCTCCGCGCAACGAGGTCGAGGCGCGCGTCATCGGCGAACTCTGCGTATGCCTCATCGAGAATGATGATGCCGGATGTCTTCGCGATGAGACGCTCGAGCGACGCCCGCGATGCCGCGGTCCCGGTTGGGTTGTTTGGCGAGCAGACGTAGATGATGCGCGCATCCGTCCCCGCCAGCGCGTCTGCGTCGATGTCCCATGTTCGCGTCATCGGGACGGCCACGGTCTCCACGCC
Source organism: Gemmatimonadaceae bacterium (assembly GCA_052389995.1). Classification (GTDB taxonomy): domain Bacteria; phylum Gemmatimonadota; class Gemmatimonadetes; order Gemmatimonadales; family Gemmatimonadaceae; genus JAICNG01. The sequence continues at coordinate 6,113 of JBQTHJ010000023.1, forward strand.
ATTGAGGCGCGCGAAGATGGGAATCATCGCGAACGTCGGTGCGCAGAGCGCCAGGCGATCACCCGGCTCGGCGAACGCGCGAATCGCCGAGTCGAGAATGTCGTCGGAGCCGCAGCCGGTGACGGTGCGGGACACCTCGACACCAGCGTTGTCCGCGATGGCCGCCTTCAGCTCGTTCGCGTACGCCGACGGATATCGCGTGAAGCCAGCGTCAGCGACGGTGCGCAGCGCACGCGCCGCCGCGGGTGGCGCGCCCCAGAGGTTGGTGTTGTCGCTCAGGTCGACGTCGCAGCGCGCCGATTCGACGGAGTAGAGCGAGATCTCGCGATACGAGGCCCTGGCCAGCTCGAGGGATGTACTCATCGGCCGACCTGCGCGGCCATCGGGGACGGCTCCCACCCTCGGGCAGCCGTCGCGTGAGCCGTTAGGCTCTCGGCATCGGCAAACGTGGCCACGTCACCAGCGAGTCGTTGCGCCGCCGCGGGGGAAATCCGCTGATATGTGGTCCATCGCACGAAGTCGAGCGTCGACAGCCCCGAGTAGCACCGGGCAAGCCCGCTCGTCGGAAGTACGTGGTTGGCGCCGGTGATGTAGTCGCCGAAAGTGACGGAGCTCGACTTGCCGAGGAATACCGTTCCGGCATTGCGGATGCGCGGAAGCAGTGCGTCGGCATCCGTGATTGCGAGCAGCAAGTGCTCGGGTGCGAACGCTTCGGCGAAGCCAAGCGCATCGTCGACGGACGCGGCGGTCAGCAGCGCGCCGCGCGCGTCGAGCGCGGCGGTGATCGTGGACGCACGCGCGAGGTCGGCGAGGCGTGCATCGAGTACGCTTTCGATTGGCTCGGTGGAGGCACCGATGACGACACACACGACGCACGCATCCGGATCGTGCTCGGCCTGCGCGAGCATCTCCCTCGCGATCACGTCCGGGTCGGCGCTTTCGTCGGCGATGACGAGCAGCTCGCTGGGGCCGGCAGGCGCATCGGTTGCGACGACATCGCGTACGGCGAGCTTTGCCGCGGCGACGTACGCGTTGCCGGGTCCGACGATGAGATCGGTGCGCGGTATCGTCTCCGTTCCGTGCGCCATCGCGGCGATCGCGCCGGCGCCGCCCACGGCGAACACACGATCCACCCCGCAGAGCGCCGCGGCCGCGAGCACCACATCGGGGGGACGCCCAGTTTCCTTTCGCGGTGGCGAACAGAGCACGATCTCCTGCACCCCGGCCACGCGCGCCGGAATCGCGCCCATGAGCACAGAGCTTGGGTACGGCGCGCGCCCACCCGGCGCGTAAACACCCACGCGCGCCAAGGGGTCTGGTCGTCTGCCCACGGTGATTCCCGGCTCCGGCTCGGTCTCGCTCGCGGTGATCGGAATCGCGCGGTGGACTCGCGCGACGTTGTCTGCGGCACGCTGCATGACGCGTCGAAGCTCGGGATCGAGCGTATCGAGCGCCCGCGAGCACGTCGCGCGAGGCACCTCGAGCTGCTCGAGCTCCACGCCATCGAGCGATCTCGCGAGCGCGCGCAACGCGGCGTCGCCCTCGCGCACCACGCACGTGATGATTTCGGCAGCACGCTCACGAAGCGTGGGATCAGGCGTGAAGCGGCGGTCGACAAGAAGCGATCGCTCGCGCTCCACGAGCTGCCCGATGTCTCCCCGCACTGCGAACAAGGACGTGCCATTGGACCTCATGGCATCACCCTCTCGATTCGAGTCACCAGGATTCCCTCGCCACCAAGGGCCTTGAGGTCGGCGATCGTTCGATAGATCGCCTGTTGAGCGACCACAGCGTGCACGGCGACGAGGTCTCCCCCATTCAGTACATCGATCACCGTCGGACCATTGAGTCCCGGAAGGACCCGACGCACCTGATCGAGCGCCGCGCGCGGGACGTTTGCCATCACGTACCGCTGGCCGCGGGCGCGAAGCACCGATTCGAGCGCACCCACGAGCTCCTCGATCGCGCGCTGGCGAGGGCGTGCTCCATTGGGTCGTGTGATCAGGCGCGCCGTCGACTCGAGAATCGTTACGATCTCCCGGAGCTTGTTGACCCTGAGCGTCGACCCGGTGGACACGAGGTCCGTGACGATGTCGGCAATGCCGAGGTGAGGCGCGATCTCGGCCGCTCCGCTCACCGGCACGATCGTCACCGGGCGACGAACGCCGGCGAAATAGCACTCGGTGACACGCGGGAAGGCGGTGGCCACGCGTGGTCCTCCATTGCCGTTGCCGACGATGTCATCGAGCGACTCGATGCCGCTCTCCTCGCGCGCGGCGACGACCAGTCGGCAGCGGCCGAACTCGAGATCGAGTAACGACTCGAGCTCGCGCTCCGACTCCTGCACGAGATCCCATCCGGTGACGCCGGCATCGGCGGCACCATCGGCGACGAACTCGGGAATGTCCTGGGCGCGAACGAAGATCGCCTCGAAATCGCCGCCGAGTGATGCGACGAGTGCGCGCTCACCGGCAGCGTGGAACTCGAGACCGGCGTCGGCGAAGAGCGTTCGCACGTCGTCGGTCAGCCGTCCCTTGTTAGGCAGCGCGATGCGCAGCCGGTCGCTCGCTCGTTGCTCCATGGGTCTCTCGCCGTGCAGGAAGAAGTGTCGGGATGAAAAAGGCCCGTCCGGTGGGGGACGGGCCGCGGCGCCAACGCGCTCGGGTGACGTTACACGGTCATCCGCATGCGCGCGTACCCCGACCCGTCGGGCCGTGGACATGGTGCACGCGATGATGGATGCGAATGGTCGTGTTCACGGGTGTTAACCTAGGAGACAGCTGCGTCATCGTCAAGCAAACCCGGGCATCTCCCGGGTTGACCCGCTTCCCGCGGCCCGAAGATACAGCGAGATTCGCGCGTGCCCGAGCTTCCGACCTACACCGCCACCCGCTACCTCCAGCCACTTCGCGAGGGAGGCTCGCTTCCGGCCGTCGTCGACACCGACGGCGGCGGGCTCTTCGTGGTGAAGTTTCGCGGCGCGGGGCAGGGGCCGAAGGCGCTCATCGCCGAGCTCATCGTTGGTCTGCTCGCCCGCACCGCAGGACTGCCGGTGCCTCAGTTGGCGCTCATCGAGGTGCCGCCGCCCTTTGGCCGGAGCGAGCCCGATCCCGAGATTCAGGACGTGCTGCGCGCGAGCCATGGCGTGAACGTCGGACTGCGCTATCTGGACGGCGCTTTCAACTACGACCAGACGGCGGCTGGAGAGCTCGTCGATCCGGGCGTGGCAGCGCGCGTGGTCTGGTTCGACGCGTACGTCACCAACCCCGATCGCACGCATCGCAATCCGAACATCCTCATTTGGGAGCGACGTCCGTGGCTCATCGACCACGGCGCCGCGCTGTACGTCCATCATGATTGGGCTAGTCTGGACGACACTCGGCTGCGCTCGCCCTTTCCGCGGAGTCGGGAGCACGTACTCCTCGAGCGCAGCGCAGATCCGCAAACTGTGGACGCCGAGATGGCGAAAGCCGTGTCCGACGATCGCATCACATCGGTGTTGGGAGCGGTTCCGGATGCGCTGCTGCTCGATCGCTCGCGCGGTCAGGAATTCGGGACGGGGGAGGATGCTCGCGCCCGCTATCGCGACTACCTGATCGCGAGACGCAACCAGCGGCAGACGTTCGTGGAGGAGATCAGCCGCGTGCGGCGCGAGCTGAGCACCACCACGCCTCAGCGCCTCTCGGCACGCCGATGACCACGCGGTCGCTGTCCTACGACTTTGCGGTGCTCCGCGCGGTGCCGCATCCGTACATCGGGGCATTCGTTCCCGTCGGCGTCGTGCTGCATGCGCGCACGGTAGAATACCTCGGCATGCGCTCGGTGAGCGACGTGGAGGAACTGCGCGCGCACGTGCCCGATGTCGACGTCGATCTCCTCGCGCGCTACCTCCGTGCCTGTCATGCAATCGCCGAGGGGGATGCGTCGGCCGGTCCGGTGGCGCTCGCCCCGCCGTCCGAGCGTTTCCATTGGCTCACCGCGCCGCGCTCCGACGTGATTCAAAGCTCCCCGGTGCACGAGGGTGTGTGTTCCGATCCGGAGAGGGAGTTGGAAGCGTTGTTCAGGGTTTACGTTTTGAAGTGACGGCGGGGTTGAAGAGGGTCGCACTACTTCAAATCTTGACGACGGATCGCGGGACAAGCACCCTTTCTACGTCCCCACTCGAGGCCCACCATGAACGCGCTCGCGCCGACCACCGTCGTTCCCCGCCACTTCGGGACGGTTTCCGTACAACCCCTCTGCATGAGGACGCATCGTGTCGCGAACGCAGGGGTTGGGCTGCTGGTGCCAGTGCAGTTCTACGCTGCCGGCTTCGGGATCTTCGGCGCGGGAAGCATGGTCCCGCATGCAATCATCGGCTGGGCCATGATTCCCCTGGCGCTCATCTCGGCGATTTCGGCCACACTGTCACGCACAGGACGCAGCGGCGTCCTTCAAGCGTTGGCGGTGCTCGGATTGATCATCATGCAGCCGATTCTCGCCTTCGCCCCGCGAGCGAGTCTACCGACACTCTCGGCACTGCATCCTGTGGTTGGCCTGGCCATCGGAGTGCTCGCGTTCGTGATCCACCGTCGTCTGTCGCGAATGACTGGCTAGCGCGCAGCGCATCAGCTGGTACTCGCGGCCTCCGCTTGCGAACGGTCAGCGAGATTGAGTGACATCACGGTCGCCGTTGCGGGGCAGGCCTCGCGGAATTCCACCGACTGCTTGACCTCGTCAGGCACCGCATCGCGCCTCGTCTTCACGAAGCCGAAGGTGGGGAAGTAGCGCTCGGCAGTCGTCGTCAGGAGGTACATGGCCCTCATGCCGCGCGATTCCGCATCGGCGATGGCGCGCTCCACCAGGCGCTTCCCCAGTCCCGTGCCGCGCCACGCGGGATCGACAGCCGTCGAGCGGAGCAGCGCATACTCGCTGGAGCACGCTTCGACGCCCGCCACCCCGACGATCTCCTTCGACCCGGCGCTTTCGGCCACAAGGAATCCGTCGAGCGCCTCGGCGACACCCGCGGTCGGCAACGCGCTCGCGACGAGAAGATGCTCGATCGCGGGAAGGTCCGCGCTCTTTGCGGCGCGCAGTGTCGCTTCGCTGACCTGTCTCGCAGGGCGATTGATCGTCATACCCCCTCGTCGTGTCTGAGAGCCAACGGGATCATCACGCGCAGCACGGCGAGCCGTCGTCCATCGTGCAGCACGCCTCTTTCCTGACTCCTGGCTTCGTGGCACGCACGAACGCGCTCACGAACTTGCCGTCGATCGCGCGGGCGAACTCCTCCTTGTCGAGCCCCGTGCCCTCGAGCAACGTCGTAGCACCGCCAGCAGCATACACTCGCGTGACCTCGACATCGATGTCCTCGAACCCCGCCCACGCGAGCAGCGACCGGTACTCGTTTTCCTCGAGCGCACCGGCGACGCAGCCGGTCCAGAGCTCCATGTTCTTCCGAACCGCCTCCGGGACCTGACCCCGCACGACGATGTCGCTCACGGCGAATCGGCCAGCGCGAGCATCTCGTCGGTCATGTCGAGTCCGTAGACCTCTCCCGTCGGTCCGACGCGTCTCGCGGAGAGCAGCACGTCGATCCCGCCGCCCGAGCCGAGATCGAGGACTGTTTCGCCTTCGCGAAGCTCGGCAAGCGCGGTCGGATTGCCGCAGCCGAGCGACGCGAGCAATGCCTTGGCCGGAATCGCGGCGGTCTCGCCTTCGTCGTAGAGATTGGCGGTGATCAGGTCCCAGGCTTCGGTGGCCGTCCCGCAGCAGCCACTCGATCCGCAACAGGTCGCGCTGGATTCGCCATCGCGAGCCCGCGCGGCTGCCTGCCCGTACTTCTCGCGCACGACCGCCTGAAGCTCTGAGAGCGGGGTGTTCTGGGTGTCGGCTTCGGTCTTCACGTCATCCTCCGATCAAGTTTTCTTGATATGTTAGAGAAAAAAGAGGGGTCAACAGCACGACGAGCGCGTGGAAAGGCGTCGAGCGCTCGGCTTCAACGTCGAGAGCACCGCTTCTGCTTCCTCGAACGTGTCGCGGGCGAGCGCGTAGTACACCCAACGCCCTTCCTTGCGATCGGTAAGAATCCCCGCGTCCTTGAGCGTCTTGAGGTGCCACGACAACCGCGGTTGAGCGATGTCGAGCTCCGCGGTGAGCTCGCAGACGCACCGCTCGCCGTCCCGAAGGAGGTCGATCACCTCGAGGCGGATTTCGTCCGACAGCGCGTGAAAGAGCTGCGCGGCACAGGCGTAGTCGATGCGGGTGGCCGTGGCCATGGCGGGTAGTATATCAAGTTTTCTTGATCGGTCAACCCGAAAAGAACGCGGCCCGGAGCGAATGCCCCGATGCGTCGCCAGGCGACGATCTTGTCTGCGCGTGCCCCTTCGAATCCGAAGTCGACAGCGGGACCTCGAGCTCGGACCGCATCTGCGTGGTGAACACGATCGGCCGCGCGCCATCGCCCCCGACGGACAAGCGTCGAGCGGCGTGGGCCACACGCCTGCGTGCCGTTCGGTATACGTTCTATCGCCATGGATAACCTCGCTCACACGCTCGCCGGCCTCGCGATCGCCGAGGCGGGTCTTCGACGAAAGACCGCGCTCGGCGCGACGACGCTTGCGATCGCCGCGAATCTCCCCGACGTGGACGCGCTGATCTATCTCGTGGGCGATGGCGTCGACGCGCTCGCGTTCCGCCGCGGATGGACTCACGGTATCCTGGCGATGGCCGTCCTCCCCGTACTCCTCGCCGCGATCATGCTCGGCGTCGGCAAGCTGCCCGGTAACTCGCCCGACCGGCCGGTGGCGAGCTGGCGTTGGCTGCTCGTGTTGTCCGCGGTCGGCGTGTGGTCGCACCCGCTGCTCGACCTGCTCAATACGTATGGCGTGCGTCTGCTGATGCCGTTTTCCGGGCAGTGGTTCTACGGCGACGCGCTCTTCATCATCGACCCCTGGTTCTGGCTCGCGCTCCTGGCGGGCGTCATCCTCTCGCGATTGCTGGGACGTCCGCTGCCCGCTCGAGTCGCGATTGCCACCGTCGCCGTGTACGCGCTGGCGATGGCCGCGTCCTCGCGTGCGGGACGTGTGATCGTGGAGAGGTTGGCTGGTGGCGATCCGGCGCATCGCGTGATGATCTCGCCGGTCCCCACCACGCCCTTCGAGCGGCGCGTGGTTCGGGACTTCGGCGTCCGTTACGAAACGGGCGAGCTCACGTTAGGCACGAGCATACGCTATCGATCTGGTGCGGAAGCGCCAACCGGTCGCGGAACGAGCTACGCCGCGGCGGCCGCCCGCACGGCCGACGGCGCGGCGTTTCTCTCCTGGTCGCGCTTTCCCTTTTTCGCCCAACTCTCCGACGGACATGGGCATCTCGTCCGCATCAGCGACATGCGCTACGCGGATGTGACCGGCCGAGGGTGGGCGTCGGTCGTCGTGGAGCTACCCCCGGATGGTCAGCGGCTCGAGCCCGGCACGACCCGCAGCAGCCGGCCCTGAGGGTTGTCCGTCACGAGATAGAGCAGACCGTCGGGTCCCTGCTGCACGTCGCGGATGCGCTCGTTGAGATCGCCGAGGTAGCGCTCTTCGCTCGTGACGCGCCCGTCGGTGATGGTGAGCCTGACGAGTACGCCCGGTTGCATCGAGCCTACGAAGGCGCTGCCCTTCCACCCCGGGTATGCATCGCCGGTGTAGAACACCATGCCCGATGGCGCGATGACGGGATCCCAGTAGTACACCGGCTGCTCCATCCCCTCGCGCGCTGTTCCCTCGCCAACCGACCCACCGCCGTAGTCGACACCGTAGGTGATGATCGGCCAGCCGTAGTTCTTCCCCGCCTCGGCAGGGTTGAGCTCATCGCCTCCCTGCGGGCCATGCTCGACCGTCCACAGCTGTCCGCTCTCGGGGTGGAGCGCGGCCGCTTGAATGTTGCGGTGGCCGTACGACCAGATCTCCGGTCGGGCACCGTCGCGTCCGACAAAGGGGTTGTCGTTGGGGATCGTACCATCGGCGTTGATGCGAACGATCTTCCCGATGCCGGATGACAGGTCCTGCGCCTGCTGGCGGTAGCGGCCACTCTGACGATCGCCTTGCGTGACGAAGAGCTTGCCGTCGCGAGAGAACACGAGGCGCGAGCCGAAATGTCCGTTGCTCTGCACCTTGGGCTGCTGCGCATAGATGCGCTGAACATTCTCGAGTGCCGTGCCGACGAGCCGGCCGCGCGCCACCGCCGTGCCCGACGTGCCATCGCCCGAACCCTCGGCGTATGAGAGATACACCAGTTGGTTCTCGGCGAAGCTCGGGTCGATCGCGACGTCGAGCAGACCACCTTGGCCGCGCGCTGCGACTTCGGGAACGCCGGAGAGCGGGGGCGAGAGATGTCCTTCACGGTCGACGATGCGCAAACGGCCAGGGCGCTCGGTGACGAGGATGCGCCCGTCGGGGAGAAAAGCGAGCGCCCAGGGATGGACGAGACCGTTCGTGACGGTCTCGACGCGAATGTTCGCATCGACGGGTGCCGGCGTCGGCGAGCGCTGTGCTGGTCCCGTTCGGGAGGGCTGCGCCCTGCACTGCATGACCGAGGGCGCGGCGATCAGCAGGCAAGCGAGCATTGTCCACCGACGCAGCGTGCTGGCGGATGACATGTGAAGATCCTCGTCAGTTTTGGCAATGCTGAAGAGTGCGCTGCGGCGGGGCGTTCTGCAACCGGCTCGCGAACCGGCCCCGCGCGCGGCACCTCCGCACCGATGCAGCGTTAGGCAGCCTGTCCGGTGGGCGCGTCGGCCCGCGTGGCCGGCGTCGCGGGGCCGACGATCTCGGCACACGCACCGTACCGCCACACGGCGCGATTCAGGCGCGATGTCGCGCGCAGCAGATCGTACGCCTTGAGGCGCACGGGGCGGCGCACCGTGACGAACCCGCGCGACGCCTGATCGGGATCGATGATGGTGAAGCCGGCGAGCATCGCCGCCGAGAGCGCCATCTCGATTTGCTCCGGTGAATCCAGCGCGAGCGAGAAGTCCACATCGCAGACCTCGCCGATGACGTAGCCGTCGCCGGCGAGGCGTTCCATTTCACGTACCGCGAGACTCAGCGGCCAGGCCGCCGAGAGCGCGGCACTTGCCGCATCGACCATGTCGGCGGCGAGCGCGGGTGCGCGATCGAGCAAGTGTCCCATACCAGATCGTCCTTACGATTGCCGTGGTACCGCTCTGCCTGCTCCGAGAGGGTGAGGCAGACGCATGGCATAAGTCGCGCCGCTTCAGGCAACGGGACGGAAAGCCGCGGTGAACATCTACCGCGGCGGCGTGAAGATTTCGTAAGGACGAACCGTACTCAGCGGATCAGATCCTCCGTCGACCAGCACGAGTAGTAATTGATGAAGCGCCCGCCGTGCGCCTTGATCGTGTCTCGCGCGCGTTCCTTGGCCGTCTGATCCATTCGAGTGATCCGCGTTGGGCTACAGGTTCATCGCGATCGTCGACTACGGTCGCGCGCGGTCCTCGCGAACCAGGCTGAAGTCGTACTCGAGAGCGATCGTATCCGCGACGCTGAGCACCGAGCGGACTCGCGGCTTCTCCATCTCGAACTCGGTGAACACGAATCGCGTCGACGCGCTGCCGCTGACGCGTCCGGGCCGGAATTGCGCAGTCGCGTTCCATGTCGTCGGCCGTGTGACACCGCGGACGGTGAGATTGCCGACGAGCTCGAAGGTATCGCTCCCCGAGCCTGCCGCCGGGATCGTCAGGCCGCGCATTTCAGTTGGAACGAGCACGATGGTCGGGTGCTGCTCGACCGTCAGCGTGCGTCTGCGGATGTAGTTGTCGCGGCGGTCGCGATCGCTGGTGAGCGTAGCCGCATCGACGACGAAGCGCGACGCGTCGGACACCACGCCGCCGTCGTCATCGATCACGATCTGGCCGCTGACGCTGGTGGTCTTCCCGATCGCATCGTTAGGGAAGTCGAAGCCGGCCAGCTGCTCGCGCACGCGATAGCGAACCTCGTTCCCGCTCGGCCCGACCACGAACGTCGCGGCTCCTTCCGATGCAGGCTCGAGCGCGGGCAGCTCTTCCATGACGACCCCTGCCGCGGTCTCCGTGGCCGGCGGAGCGTCGTCCGCGGGCGAGCAGCCAGCGAGCAGGACGCACGCAAAGAGTGGAACGATGAACGGACATGGCTTGATCATGGATTTCTCCCTGCGTGTGCGCTCGACGAATGGCGGAACCGACCCCGCCGGTCACGAATCGCGCCAGAGCAGATTCGACGCGGTCAGCCGCCGGAAGGCCTTCACCTTCTCCGATCTGTCTACGGATGCCTGGTTGAGAGCGTTGCCCAGGATCTCGATCGTGCGGTCGTACGTCGCGCCGTCGACGGGGAATGGCATCCTGTCCTTCCGCCGTGCGCAGCGGATGGTCTTCGTCCCACGCCACGAATTCCCAGAAGCGACTCGAAGTCCTTGGGGGCGTGCTCGTACGTCGTCAGATGAATCTTGTGCAGGTGCGTGTCGGGAACGTCGAGCTCCGGGAAGAGCGTGTGCCGCGATGGCAATCTTCAGCTCGGGCACTTTCGCCAACGCATCCAGGGTGACGCGTGGCGGCTGGCTCGCGAGCTCTGCTGAGGCGCTGCGAACTTCGGCATTCTCATGCGCGACGAGCTTCAGCGTCTCGCCGCGCGCGTTGCAGCAGACCGCCTCGTGAGGTTGAGAACTGCAACTGCACCATGTTGGGTCGCGACCAACGTGACCTGCGCGAGTGGTTAACAAAGACTCCTGCGCAGTGGCCGTTGCCGTATTCGGGTGGTATTGCCGTTCAAACTCGTGGAAACCGTGTTCAAGGCCTTTGCAGTGGCCGCTGCCATCTTGCGGCCCTCAGCCGGACGCGCCGAGGCGGCGGGGTTTGTGAGCGCGCTCACAACCAGGTGCCTGATTAGCGGCCCGCCGAACAGGCGTCCGGGCCGCCCGGCCGGGCGCGGTGGGTACGCATCATGCCACCACTGGACGCCTGCCTACGGGGGCGTGAGCCAGTCATGCCCGGCGATAAACCATGGAGCGCACTTATGGGACTATTCGACAAGGACCCCGAGAAAAAGAGCGGGGACAAGCCGCGAGCGGATTTCTCGAACGTGCAGGGCGGAAGCTCGTCGACCGCGCCTGAAACGCGGGGATTCGAGCGTGAGGTCCGGAGCTACACCGTCGTCGCCGGAGACAGTCTCTCGAAGATCGCCAAGCGCGAGTACGGCGATGCCCAGAAGTGGCAGCAGATCTATGAGGCGAACCGGGACAAGATCAAGGATCCCGACCTGATCTATCCGGGTCAGGTGTTGAACATCCCCGCCGAGAAGTGAGGAGCCCACCCATGGATAGGCCTCAGATGTCGCGCACGATGCTCCGCGGTCTTTGCTTCGCGCTCGCGTTCACCACGCTCGCATGCGGCGACCGCGGCGACCGGGCGAGCACCGATACCGCTGGCGGCGCGGTCGCCGACGCCGCGGTTCTCGACGTCGCCGACGTTCAGATCGGCAAGTCGCTCGACGCCAACCGGCGCGTTGCGGAGGAGACCGACGATTTCGCGCGTCGCGACACGGTGTACGCCGTGGTGCGCACGACCGGAACGGCGAGCAGCGCCACGCTCACCGGCCGCTGGATGTTCGAGGATGGCCAGGTGGTCGACGAACGGTCGGAGACGATCTCGCCGTCCGGCGAGGCGTACACCGAGTTCCACATCACGCAGGCGAACGGTCTGCCCGCGGGCAAGTACACGTTCATCGTGTTGCTCAATGGTGGCGAGGCAGAGCGGGCCGAGTTCGAGGTGAAGTAGCTCCATTCGACGGCGAACCGCTCGGAGCATGCAACACGTAGCTGCACGCTCCGAGCGTTCTCATCACGACCGCGTAACGCGAGGAACGAGGTCCGGCGTGGCGATTCGGTTCGTTCACGCATTCGACGCGGATCTCGAGCCTCGCCGCATCGCCGAGGTTCAGCGGATCTTCCGCAGCTTCTTCATCACGGCAACGGAACCCAGGACATCTTCTATGACCGCGCCGATGTGTTGACGATCTCGATTCACGGTGACCCAAGCTTCTCCTACCCCTATTTCGCCGGCTTCACCGATGAGGTCGGCGAGGGTGCCGGCACCGGGTGCAATCACAACTTCCCGTTGCCGGAGCACGTCGGTGACGACGACTACCTGCGCACGCTGCACCAGGCGCTCGCGCTGATCGAGCGCTTCGAGCCACGCTATCTCGTGCTTTCCGTGGGGCTCGACATCGCGAAGGGCGACCCCACTGGCGCGTGGGTGATCACCCCGGAAGGCTTCGAGCGCATCGGCGGCGCCGTCGCCGGACTCGGCCTTCCGACCCTCGCCGTACAGGAAGGTGGCTACGACACCCGGGTGATCGGGCGCAACGCGCGACAGCTCGTGACCGGGCTTCAGCGCGCTGTGTACGAGCGCAGGCTGTCGCCACGCGTACACGCCGTGTAAGACCTCCGTTCGGGTCGGTCGCCGCCGCGTTCCGTACCCACGTGCCATCTCGTATGTTGGTCACCCACCTGAACCGACGCACGAACCACGAGGAGCGCGTATACGCCATCGATCGCACGTCGAGCACCGGGGTGGTGTCGTCGCTTCGCATCGACGGCCGGCGCGTCACCGGTACTCGCCGCGTGTCGCGCGACGGCCAGGTTGAGAAAGTCGATTACGAGCTCGACCAGCCTGGATTCCCCGCTTCCGCGTCGGATCTCGTCCCACCGGCAGTCGGCTTCAAGGAGGGCTTGGTGATCATCGCGCCCTTCTGGGGTCCGGCGATGACGAAGAGCGAGATGCGCGTGTTCAGCGTGCTCGGGCGCGTCGACGTCGACGTCGAAGGCACGATGGTCAACGCGTGGAAGGTCGAGGAGCGACGTGAAGCGGACAACAGGCTGCTCGCCACCTGGTATCTCACGCAGAGCTCACCGTACATGGTGTACGGGGAAGTGCCGCTTGCCGACGGATCCGTGCAGCGGATGACCGAAGTCGAGGTGCCGGCGTCTACACGCTAGCCGCGCGGCAGCGGAATCACTCCGCCGAGTCCTCCGGTCAACGCGTCGAGGCGCGCCTGGAGTCGCTGCCGCTCCTCGTCAAGCCGCGTCCTGGCGTCCTCGATGCGACGCTCGGACTCGGCGTGCAATTCGGTGACGCGGGCGCGCACCGGCGCCGTGCGCTCCTCGGCGATGCGATCGACTTCCGCACGTACGCGCGCCTCGGCGCGCGCGATCTCCTCGCCAGCCACGTCCCGGATGCGCCCCGCGATCGCGCGATCCAGGGTGGAGCTGACGGCGATGTCCGGCGAGCGGAGGTCGCCCGTTAGGCGTGCGGTCACCTCGAGCGCTCCCAGGCCGGTGATCACGCGGCTCACCAGAGCCTCCAGCGTGTTGAGCGTTCGCGCCCGGGCGCTGTCCGGAATCCATTGCACATCGTTCGAGCGAATCACCCAGCGGGCGGCGATGCGATCGCCGCTCCTGACGAAATCGAGACGGCTCGCGCCCTCGCCGAGCGCAACTCGGAGCGGCAGCGCCGGCAGAGCGAAACTGGGAAGCGCGACGTCGCTTCCGATGACCGTCACCGAATCCCGCGCCGGCGCGCGCGTGTGATCGATCACCGCGTCGACCTCCAGAGCGCCAATCGTCGTTCCTGCCGCGTCGCGCCGCGCGGTGAGTCGCGTTGGCCGCCCAACCAGGGCCGGAGTCGTCGTTAGGTCGCTGAGACGCGCCTCGTAGCGCCCCCCCACCGCGCTGCTCGCGATCGCGAAGTCGATCTCGCCCACCTGCAAGTGGAAATCGGGATAGTCTCGCGCCTTGGGAAAGACCACGGTCGCGCCAGAGGCCCGCAAGCGCTCGGGGCCCTCGCGCGGGCGCGGCTGAAGTCCCGGCGGCATGTACCGCTGCGCCAGCTCCGCCCAATACACGACCTGCTGGTATCGATCGAGCGTGACGGGACCGAAGAGCGCGCCGCTGATCTCCGGACCTTCGAGCGAGGGAATCTTGAGCAGCCCGCGCGCGAACGCGTAGTCTGCACGTCGCGCGGCATCGACCTTCTGGACGCCGTCGTCGAGCAACGCGACACCGGCTCGTGCGTCCCGCTGGAGCGCCTCGACACGCTGCTTCGCCGCATCGAGCTGCCGTAGCAGCCGCCGGACGTCTGCCACCGCGCGCCGCGTGCCGTCGATGCCGAGGGTGCGCGGCGTGGCGCCCGAGAGCCGCGAGATGAGCGCCTCGGAAGAATCGTACGCCGCCCGCAGGGCGAGCCCGCGCCACCCAGCCTCGAGTGCGTCGCGCACGGAGTCGGCGTCCGCGGCGAGCGCCGTCGCCGCTCGCACGGTGCCGAGCCGCGACGGATCGAGCGCGATCTGCCGGATCGTGTCGATCGGAGTGAGGGCGAGCACCGGATGCCTGTACTTCGCCGCCCATTCCCGGAGGCCGCGCAGCGTCGTCGCGGCGAAGCCGTCATCGGCGATGCGACGCGCGGGCTCCTCGCGCGGAGTGTCGAGTCGTACCCCACCGACGATGAGCCGGCGGATGATGAGCTTCTTCTCGAGCAGCGGAACCGGGTCCAGCTCGACGCGCAGCCGCTCGGCCGCAATCGCGTTTCGGGTAAGGTCGAAAGGATCTGCGATGGCCACGCCGCGAAGCTCGATCGAGCTTTCACCTTCGCGAACGTCGAGCGAGGCGATATCGACCTGCGTTCCGAGCGCTTTCGTCGCTGCCTCGGCCGCCGACTGCCTAACTACGCCATCGCCGAACAACATCCAGAAGACGCCGAGCAGAACGAACAGCAGCGCCAGGGGAATCAGGCCCTGCCAGCGGACGAGTCGCGGACGCCGCGCCGGCGCACCGTGCGTCGCTGACATGGCGTTCGTGCCGGGCCTGGAACCCGACCCCGGCGTCGTGCGGTCAGTCCGCTCGGAACCAGGTGTAGACATTGTACGCCCTGGAGGCCGTGACAGCGTTGTAGAAGCGCGTGCGCCGGATGCGTTCGCCGAGCGTGGCCCGGTAGCGCGTGACGCCGTGGCGGGCGGCGAAGAAGATCGGAATCGCGAGCGCGAGCCAGACGACCACGCTTCCGAGCACGATCGTGTTGTTGAAGCTCGTGTACGGGAGCAGGGGAGCGTTGAACCACGCCGTCCACATCGGCTCGAGCGCGGGCGTCTCGAGGAGCAGGCGCCGCCCCACGAGATCGAACACGGGGTCGAGCAGGAAGCCCTGGGGTGCGAACAGGGCCCATCCGAGGAGCGCGCCACCGAACGAGACGTTCATCACGAGGATGATCGCGACGATGATGAGGTTGTGAACGTTGATCAGCGGGGTGAGCCCGAGCGCCGCCCCGAGCGCGATACCGGCCGCGACCTGGCCCGGCGTTCCCTCGGAGTGGAGCGTCTTGACGAGCGATTGAAGCAGCTTGAGGAGAGTGAGCATTGGTACCGGTTACGATGCACCGGCGAAGCGCGCATGTCACGCTCTTTCCGGGTGGGCCGCTCGTGCTCTGGGGAGCAGCGCCGTATTATCCTGCGCGCGAAGCCCGCAGACCCGCGTGACGATCTCCTGACGCTAGAGCAACCCATGATCCGACAACACGGCCGCATCACGACCGCACTACTCGCCGCGGGAGGGCTCGTCGTTGCGGCGGCGTGTGCGTCGTCGAGCATTCCGGCACGAGCGACGACGGGAAACGTGCTACCCGGAGTCGAGGTGCTCCTCCGGGACTCGCTTCACCTTCTCTCCGGCAAGCGCGTCGGGTTGATCACGAACCACTCCGGGAAGGATCGGAGCGGCACGAGCACGATCGATCTCTTGCACCGCGCGCCCGGCGTGCAGCTCACGGCGCTGTTCGGCCCCGAGCATGGTCTCCGCGGCGCGGCCGAAGCCGGTGTGCATATCGCGTCAGCCGTCGACTCTGCCACCGGAGTCCCCATCTACTCGCTGTACGGGGAGACGCGCGTCCCTTCGCCACACATGCTGGAGAACGTCGACGTGCTCGTCTACGACATTCAGGATGTCGGAGCGCGCGTCTACACGTACGAGTGGACGATGGTGCTCGCCGCCGAAGCGGCGACGAAGGCGGGAAAGCATTTCGTCGTGCTCGATCGACCGAACCCCATTCGCGCGGACCGCGTGGAGGGCGGGCTTCTTCGCCCGCAGTTCGCGTCGTTCGTGGGCTTGCACCCCGTTCCCATGCGCTACGGGCTGACGCCGGGTGAGCTGTTGCGGTACCTCGTGGGCACCGGGCTCGTGCGTGCGAACGTGACCGTCGTCCCCATGGCGAACTACCGCCGCGACATGTGGTGGGAGGAGACCGGGATTCCATGGGTACGCCCGTCGCCCAACTTGCGCGACATGGACGCGACGATCCTCTACACGGGAACGGTGTTCTTCGAGGGAACCAACCTGAGTGAAGGGCGCGGCACCGACCGCCCGTTTCGCGTCGTCGGCGCGCCCTGGCTCACGGACGTCGGGGCGATCGCGCGCGAGCTCAACGCGCAGAACCTCCCCGGGGTCCGCTTCGATTCGACGTCACGCACGATCGCCGAAGGGATGAAGCACGGCGGTCTGACCATCCCGATGATCGAGGTGATCGTCGTGGATCGGAATCGGGTGCAGCCGGTGCGCGTGGGTGCACGGATGCTTCAAACGATTCGCGCGCGCCATCCCAGCGAGTGGCAGTGGCGCGTGGGATCGATCGATCGGTTGTCGGGGAGCGACGAGCTGCGGACGGCCGTCGATGCCGGCACGGTCGACGCGCTTCTCGCTCGCTGGGATCAGGAGGCGCGGGATTTCGCGACGCGAAGACAGCCCTACTTGATCTACAGGTAAAAAGGCTGCGTGCACGGCAACGGCAACAGCCTTGGACGCGGATCAAGCGGATTCTGAACGGCGAAACGGCCAGGATACGACAACGACAAGGGCAAAAGGCTTTGTGAACTGCAAGTCGCTGTGGCAGTCTCGGGTCAAATGCGCATACATAGCTCGCGGAAGAGGAGAGGAGACAGCATGGCCGCGATCGGTAAAGTAAATGTCACGGCGCGTTCGCGGCCGGCGGCTTCGCTTCGGTGCGAGTCGCGGCGTGTCGACGAGGCACGTCGCGGCCTCGCACTGCTCCTGCTCGGGTTCGCTGGCCTTCCCGCCAGCGCCCCTGCGCAAGATGCAGCCTCCGACTCCAGGATCACGCGCGAAGTGGTATCGGGCGTCACACACCGGCGGGTGATGCGGCCAGGCGGTCCCTGGGTGCTCAATGTCATCGAGGTCGACCTGCGTCGCCCGGAGCTCGCCATCCGAGGGGTGCGCGCCTGCGATCGTCTCGTGGGACGCGAGCGTCCGAGCGCGATCTCACGCCGCCTTCGAAAGGAAGGCATCGACGTCATTGCGGTGCTGAACGCGGACTTCTTCGACCTCCGCGGCGGCACTGGTGCGACGAAAAGCAACGTGATCGTCGACGGCGAGATCGTGAAAGCCGTGCGGCTCACCGACTCGCCTTTCGACGCATTCGACAATGTGCATACGCAATTCGGAATCACGACGGCACGCATCCCCGTGCTGGACCGCTTCCAGCTCGAAGGCACTGTGCGAACGCCGAGCGGCGAGTGGCCGCTCGGTGGCGTGAACGCAGTGGTGCCGGGCGCGATCAGCCTGCTCACTCGCTGGTCCGACTCGGCAGTGCTCGCGGCCACGCCCGCCCTCGATGGCGCTCGCGTCGCGCTGCTCAAGGTCGGTGGCCGCGGCGACACGGCGCACTACCGCGTCGACTCGACTGCGCGGAACGGTGCTGCGCCCTTTCCGTCGGGGCAGCTCGCGGTGCTGGTTGGAAGTGGCGACCTGCGCTCGCCGGTCGAGCGCCTGCGTCCCGGCGACCGCGTCACCATCGTGGCGCGATTCGCGCCCGGTCGCGGCACGCTCCGCACGCTCGTGGGCGGCTGGCCGCGCATCGTCCAGTCCGGCCAGAACGTCGCGCTCGCCGCCGATTCCATCGAAGGAACCGTTCCGCGCTTCTCGCGTGCGCGACATCCTCGCACCGCCATCGGCATCTCGCGCGACAGCGCCACGGTGTATCTCGTCACGGTGGACGGCCGCCAGAAGGCGAGCGTCGGAATGACGCTCGAGGAGCTGGCCGACGCGATGATCGCACTCGGAGCCTACGAAGCCATGAACTTCGACGGTGGAGGATCGACGGCGCTCGTCGTCCGCGATTCGCTCGTCAACACGCCGTCGGACTCCGCCGGTGAGCGCGCCGTCGGCAACGTCGTCATCGTCACGCGCCACGAGAGCGGCGCACCCGAGCCGCGTCTGGTGCCGCAGACCGGCAATCTGCCATCGTGCGTTGTCCCAATCCGCAGAGACACCACGCGGACTCCTTGAGCACTACATGGAGGAATAGCATGCAAAGTTTCCTGACATGGTCCATCGCCGTGCTTCTCACCGCGGCGCCAGCACTCGCTCAGCACGAGCATCACGGCGCCGGTGCAACGCTCGGCAAGGTGTCGTTCCCGACATCGTGTGCCGCCGCTGTCCAGCCTCGGATGGATCGCGCCGCCGCGATGTTGCACTCGTTCTGGTTCGAGCAGGCCAACGAGACGTTCACGGAGATCGCTGCGGCGGATTCCACATGCGCGATGGCCCATTGGGGCGTCGCGATGACGCTCTGGGGCAACCCGTTCGTCAGGCAGCCGATCCCGGCGGAGCGGCAGCACGCGGGGGTCGCGGCCTCCGAGCGCGCGGCCGCGCTGGCATCCCGGGCATCGCACCGCGAGCAAATGTACATCGATGCCGCGGCCGCACTCTGGCGCGATGCCGACAGGCTCGACCACCTCGCGCGCCTGGCCCGACACGAAGAATCAATGAAGAGGCTGTACGACGCGCACCGCGAGGATCCCGAGGCGGCCGTCTTCTACGCGCGTGCGATCATCGCCAATGCGCCTCCCACGGATCTCGAGTTCAAGCGACAGCTGTATGCGGCGACGTTGCTCGAGCCGCTCTTCGAATCGAGGCCGGATCATCCAGGGCTCGCCCACTACATCATCCATACCTTCGATTCACCGAAGCTCGCGAGCCATGGCCTCGCGGCCGCCAAGCGATACGCCGAGATCGCGCCGGCAGCGCCGCACGCGCTACACATGCCTTCGCACATCTTCACGCGTCTCGGCTATTGGGACGAGTCGATCGAGACCAACCGTCGATCGGCTCGCGCGGAGCCGGACTCGAACGCGGCGGTTCATCCTAACGATTACATGGTGTACGCCTACCTCCAGCAAGGCCGCGATCGCGAGGCGGGCGAGGTCGTGCGACGCACGCGCCACGCCGCAAACCGGTACTACGGCGCCATCCTCGGCTACAACGCTGTGGCGATGCAGGCACGGTACGCGCTCGAGCGCTCGACCTGGAAGGATGCGGCGGGCATCGCGGTCCCTGTGAAGGCGGCGCCGTATGCCGAAGCGGTGGCGCGCTTCACCAGGGCCATCGGCGCAGCTCGTAGCGGCGCCGTCGCCCAGGCAGAGACTGAAGCGGCCGCGTTGGCGGCACTGCGCGACTCGTTGCGAGCCCACAATGATACATACTGGGCGACGATCGTCGAAGCGCAACGCCTCGCGGCCGCTGCGTGGATCGCGCACGCTCAGGGGCGGAACGACGAAGCCGTGCGTCTCGCTCGGCAGGGCTCGGATCTCGAGGAAACGGTCGAGAAGCATCCGGTCACACCGGGACCGCTGCTTCCCGCACGCGAGCTGGAGGGCGACCTCCTGATGGCGCTTGGCCGCCACGCCGACGCGCTCCGCGCGTATGAGATGACGCTTCAGCGAGAGCCGCGCCGCGGTCGCGCGCTGTTCGGAGCCGCGCAAGCAGCGGAGAAGTTAGGCAATGCGTCGGTCGCGCGCGCGCGATTCGAGGAGCTCGCCCGTCTCATGGACCGCGCCGATCAGTCGCGGGCGGAAGCGGCGGCGGCCCGAGCATACCTGGCGGGGGTGCGGTAGGCGCGGGAACAATGCTTCACACCCGTGCGTTCCTGATGACGTACAACGTTGTGTGAGGCAGGTTCACCGTTACAGATCGAGGGTACGTCTCATGTCATTCACACGTTCCGCTTTCCTGGCCGCCGCGGGACTTGCGGCGCTTGCACTTCCGTTACGGGCGCAGGCGATCGCCGAGCGGTTCGAGATTCGCCCCGCCGTCGGCGCGTACATCCCGACCGGCGATCAGCGCGATCTCCTGAAGGATGCGATTCTCGTCGGCGCGCAGGCGTCATACGCGATCATCCCGCAGCTCGCGATTACCGGCACGCTCGGGTGGTCGCCGACCAGCGATCGCATCAGCGCCGGCGATCAGACCGTCGACCTCTTCCAGTATGATATTGGCGCCGAGGCACGCGCGCCTTCGTGGCTGGCCGGCGAGAGCTGGAACTTCACCCCGTTCGTCGGACTCGGCGTTGGCGGTCGCACCTATGACTATCGCGACCTCGACGTCGATTCGAAGACCAACGTCGCCGGCTATGGCGCACTCGGTGGCGAGCTCGGCTTCGGCCGTCTCGGTTTGCGAATCGAGGGACGTGACTACATCTCGCGCTTCGAGCCGCTCACGGGCGATGGCGATGCGAAGACGCGGAACGACGTAGCCGTGATGGCGGGCCTGACCGTTAGGTTCTAACGCTCGGTCAATGGTCGCTTAGGAGTGAGAACGACGAGCGAGGATCGAGGAGCGAGGAATGGGCTTTTCCTCGTTCCTCGGTCCTCGTTCTAGCGGACCACCTTGAGCTGAACCCCGGGCGCCGCATCCAGCACGCTCTGCAATACTTCCCGCGAGTCCTTCGCCACCCAGAAGCGGAAGGTCTGGGGACCCATCTTGCTCTCCACGACCCATGCGTCCACCATCGCGCCGCCATCGCCGGTAACCTGCTCGCTGCCCGTCACCCGGCTCGTGACCCACACCTTGCCGCCGCCCTCGTGCAGATAGACGGGCTGCCGCACCGCGTACCCTTCGGCCAGCGGTAGCGCGCGCAGAATGAGATCGAGCGAGTTCGCATCGAAGAGCGCTGTGTCAGGGCGAAGGGCGATCGCCTGAGCGCTGCCGCCGGTCGGCGTCACCGAGCCCACGATCGAATCTCCGCGGTAGTCCAGCGACATCGTACGACGCGCGTTCGCTGACCGGTGGCGAATGGGAGCAAGCGTCGCCCGATCAACGACGACCGTGTCCACGCCCGTGCCCAACATCGGCGACGTGAGCGTCTGGACACGCAGCAGCGCGCGACGGCCGCCGACCTCCGTCACGATCGTCTCGCTTCGAAGCGATCCCACTTCACGCTGCTGGCCGCCCTGCACCAGCACCAACCTTCGCGTCTCCGTCGCGGCTCCGAGCCGCGACGTCGAGACCGTCGGGTCGCCGATCACCATCGCCGTTGCCTCGGCCTCACGAGGCGCGAGCTCGAGCGTGTCGACGTTCACCGTGAGCCGCTGAATGTGCTGCTCGATCGCTGGCGCGACGGTCGCCTGCGCGCGGCCGCCGAGGCAGTCCTTGAAGAACAGCTCCATCGAGCGGTAGAGGGCAAGACGGTTGTCCGCGTTGAGGAAGCCATGCCCCTCGTTCGAGGCGAGCAGGTAGCGGACCTTGACTCCACGATCGCGGAGCGCGATCGCCATCTGGTCCGCCTCGAGCTTGGTCACGCGCGGATCGTTCGCGCCCTGCACGATGAGGAGCGGATCCCGGATGCGATCCACGAAGAAGAGGGGCGAACGCTTCTTCATGTCCTCCACGTCGGCAGCGACCGACGGATTCCCGACGTGCCTATAGAACGACCCCTCGAGGAACGGCTTCCAGTACGCCGGGAACGACTCGATGAGCGTCACGAGTGAAGACGGCCCGACGTAGTCGACGCCACACGCGAACACCTCGGGCGTGAACGTCAGACCCACGAGTGTGGCGTAGCCACCGTATGACCCACCGTAGATCGCGACACGACTCGAATCGGCGATGCCTTCCTTGATCGCCCAGCGGACGCCGTCGATCAGATCACTGTGCATCTTGCCCGCCCATTCCTTCACGGCAGCGTTGTAGAACGCCTTGCCGTATCCCGTCGAGCCGCGGTAGTTGACCTGCATCACCGCGTACCCGCGGTTTGCCAGGAGCTGCGCTTCCGCATCGTAGCCCCACGTGTCGCGGGCCCATGGCCCGCCATGCACCACGAGAACGAGCGGCAGATTCCGTGTCGGCACACCGATCGGAGCGGTAAGATAGCCGTGGATGGTCAAACCGTCGGCGGCCTTGTAAGAGACCGCGCGCATCGGAGCGAGGTGACGCGGCACGAGCCGCGGACGCGGACGGAACCGGAAACGCGCGCGACCGGTCGCGCGGTCGTACAGATACGTCGCACCGGGATCCGTCGGCGAGTCGAACGTGACGATGTACTTCATCTCGTCGAGCGTCATCGACGTGATGCCCGGGGTCCCATCGTGCAGCCGCTTGACGTTCGCAACGTCGCGCGCGAACCGCGGGTTCTTCGGGTAAATCCGCACCGTGTCGGCGACGTAGACGGTCGCCAGCAGCGAATCGGTGAGCTCACTGAAGAACGCCCTGCCGAAGTCGACGGCCTTCTCGGGATCGCTCTCGACCGTCGTCGTCTGGCCGCCCTCGAGATCGAGGAGGACAAGCTGGGCAAGGTCCGTCTCGCCGTGGTTGCTCGACATGTACAGCTGGCGGCCGTTCGGATGAATGCGGAGCGGGGCGACGTTTTCGGTCGCCGGATAGCTCGCGACCTTCCGCCATTCCGTCCCCCCCGGCGTCATCGCGTAGATGTCGGTGCCACCCTGGTCGTTCGATCCCGTAGCCGCGCGCAGACGGTGCTCATCGTCGAGCAGGTAGCCGAGGATGCGCCCCGGATTCCGTGCTGCCACCGTGGTGTCGCCGGTGGCCAGGTCGAGCCAGTAGGCATCGAAGGCCGATGGCGTGCGCTTGTTGAGGCCAATGAGGATGCGTCCCGGCATGTCGCGCGGAACCGCGAAGATTATCGCGCGCACCCCCTCGAACGGCGTGAGATCCTTTGCCTCCGGGACTCCCGTGCCCGCGATGGGCACGCGGTACACGTGGTAGTTCTCGTTACCGCCTTTGTCCTGGACGTACAGCACATGACGGCTGTCGGAAGACCAGAAGTAGCCGGTGACCGGACGCGTCGTGTCGCTCGTGAGGCGCCGCTCGGCCTGCCCGCTGATCGGTCGGATGTGGACGTTGAGCTTTTCCTTATAAGGCTTGAGATAGGAAAGCCACTTCCCATCCGGGGAGATCTGTGCCCCCGCGATCTCGGGGTTGTCGAAGAAATGGGTCAGCGGGATGAGCGGCGGAAGTTGCGCGGCCCTGCGCTGCGCCTCCACAGTCTGAAACGAGGCAACCATGGCGCAGAGAGCGGCGCCAACGGCCATCGACAATCGCGGGTGCTGCATGTGAACCCCCAACTCGAGTAGAAGAACTCAGGCGACGCGAAGCGTCTCCGGAAGCGGCACTGGTGCACGCGCCGTGCGCCGCACATACCACTCCGCCCACAGATTGTTCGGCACCCAGGATAGCCACGATACCACCCGGTACCCACGACAAGAGTGGCGGACGGATCGCTTTCGGTGGGCTGGGTGGCCGTGACGGGGCGACGCCGGTCGCTGTCATCGAACACGAACCTTTTGGCGGGACAGGAAAGGTGCCCAGACTGCAGGGAACCGGGCAAGGGGTCTTATCTTTCGATCATCATGCGCATCCTTCTCCACTACCTCGCGCGCCACCGGCTGCTCATCCTGCTCGCGTTGGTCTTGGCGGCGATCAATCAGATCTTCTCGCTGCTCGACCCGCTGATCTTCCGGCACGTCATCGACCGTTATGCGACGCGGTACGACCAGTACACGACGGCCGAGTTCATTCGCGGCGTCAGCGTGCTCCTGGCGGCCGCGGTTGGCGTCGCCTTCGTGTCACGCGTCGCGAAGAACTTCCAGGACTACTTCGTCAATGTCGTCACCCAACGCCTTGGCGCCGAGTTGTACTCCGACGGCATCCGCCACTCGCTGGCGCTTCCCTACCAGGTATTCGAGGATCAGCGCAGCGGCGAGACGCTCGGCAAGCTTCAGAAGGCACGCACCGACAGCGAGCGATTCATTTCGGCGTTCGTGAACGTCGTCTTCACGACGCTCGTCGGCGTCATCTTCGTGGTCATCTACGCCGCGAAAGTGCACTGGGCCATCGCGCCGGCATTTCTCCTGACCATCCCGCTCCTCGGCACGCTGAGCTCCGTGCTGAGCCGGCGCATCAAGGTGATTCAGAAAACCATCGTCGCCGAGACGACGGCGCTCGCTGGCGCGACGACCGAATCACTGCGGAATATCGAGCTCGTGAAGAGCCTCGGGCTCGCGGAACAGGAGGTGTCGCGCCTCAACGCGACGACGAACAAGATCCTGGCGCTCGAGCTGAAGAAGGTCCGCTACCTCCGGTCGCTCAGCTTCGTGCAGGGGACGGCGGTGAACTTCGTGCGGACGACGATTCTGTTCCTGATGCTGTATCTGATCTTCCGTCAGGACATCACCGTCGGCCAGTTCTTCTCGCTGCTCATCTACTCGTTTTTCATTTTCGGCCCGTTGCAGGAGCTTGGGAACGTCATCAACATCTATCGGGAGACGGAGGCGTCGCTCGCGAACTTCGAGAAGATCGTCGCCACGCCCGTCGACCCCAAGCCGGCCAAACCCGTCGAGGTCGCCGACCTTCGGGCGCTCGAGTTCGACCACGTCACGTTCACCCACCAGACCGCGTCGACGCCTGCGCTCTCCGACATCGGATTCCGTGTCGAGCGCGGAGAGACGATCGCCTTCGTCGGCCCCTCCGGTGCAGGAAAGACGACGCTGGTCAAGCTGCTCGTCGGTCTGTATGCGCCGAAGAGCGGCCGCATTCTCTACAACGGCGTTGAGAGCACGAGCGTCGATCTCGACGCGTTCCGCGAGCGCATAGGTCTCGTCACCCAGGACACGCAACTGTTCTCCGGGACGATCCGCGAGAACCTGCTCTTCGTGAAGCCCTCGGCGACGGATGCCGAATGTCTCGAGGTGATGCACAAGGCGGCCGCGGACCCGTTGCTACGCCGTGCCGAGCGCGGCCTCGACACGGTGATCGGCGAGGGCGGGATGAAGATCTCCGGAGGCGAGAAGCAGCGCCTATCGATCGCGCGAGCGTTGCTGCGCCGTCCGCACCTCCTCGTGTTCGACGAGGCGACCTCGGCGCTGGACTCCCTCACCGAGGAGGAGATCAGCCGGACGATGCGCGAGATCTCGGCGACGACCGACGTGATCAACGTCGTCATCGCACACCGTCTGTCGACGGTGATGCACGCCGACCGCATCTACGTTCTCGAGCGCGGCCGCATCGCCGAGGTCGGCCGTCACGATGCGCTGCTCGACGTGAAGGGCCTCTACTACGCGATGTGGCGCCAGCAGGTCGGCGAGCGCCGCGTCATGCCTGGCGCGGGTGAGCCCGTCACGCCGGCGGGTCGAGCGGTCGTCGCGACCTGAGGGAGCTGCAACATCTTTACTGGCATCAAGAACCCAGGGTTCTGACGCGGAGGACGCGAATGCTCCGAAAGAGGCAGAATCCGCTCCCTGCGCCGGGAACTCTCCGTTTCTTGACGCCAGCCCTTCCCGAGGCTACACGCCGACAATACGCCGCTTGTACTCGGCCAGCGCCGCATCGAGGCGCTCGCGCGCCGTCGTGTCGCCGGGCACGTTGTGCGACGGGTGGATGTAGAGCTTCACACCGCGCTCGGCCAGGAGCTCGGCGACCGTCGTGATCGTCATCCACACCACCGTGATGAACGCCATTGTCGAGACCGGGCCCACCTTGTCGACGTGATCCTTCAACGGCACGGACGAGTCGCCCGCCGGGACGCGTGTGTCGATGACCACGTCGGCGATCTCGAACAGCGTACGTCCCGAGGGATGGCGCGACGTCGACGCCTGGGCCGCTGAGCCGGTCGCGACGACTCGCATACCCAGCTCCTTCGAGCGCAGCGCGACGTCGATGTTCACGTTGTTGATGCCCGTGTGGGAGAAGATCCACACCGTGTCGCGCGCGTCGAACGTGTAGCCCTTCATGATCGCGTTGCCGTAGCCTTCCGCGCGCTCGAGAAACAGGAACTGGTAAATCCCCATCTCACCCGTGATGCGCGTGAAGAACGTAAGCGGCAGCTCGATCATCGGGTGAAAGCCGACGAAGCCGCCGATGCGCGGATACATCTCCTCCACCGGGATCGTCGCATGACCGCACCCGAACGTGTGCACCCACCGCTCGGCCTGGATCGAATCGGCCATCAGCGCGGCGGCACGCTGGATGGCGGGGAGCTGCGACGCTTCGATGTCGTCGAGAATCGACCTCGTGGCGGCGAGCCACCGCTTGCTCAACATGATCAGACCGTTGGTGCGCCGCCGAGGCGGCGCGAGAGAAGACCGAGAAGAATCGAGAGTGCGACGAGCGCGACGGGAACGATCAACAACGACGCGCGCATTCCATACTCGGCGCCGAGAATACCCGCGATATAGGGAAACGACATTCCACCGACGAGCGCCATCGCGATGGCGACGCCGAACGCCGTTCCCGAGAGCGCCGCATAACGGTCGCCGATGAAGCCGAGCACGACGGGAAACATCGCCGCGAACCCGACGCCGAGGAGAAAGACCCCGAGTCCTGCGAACTGTGCCTCACGCGTGGTAAGGAGTAGCGCCGCACCGGTCAGCCCAACAGCGATGCAAGCGTACAGCACCCGGACTGGTCGCACCCTCGGCAGAAGGAACCCGAGCGACAGTCGGGCGAGCATCATCCCCATCCAGTAGAGCGAGAGGTACACCAGCGCGGCGCGCGGCGGCACCGCGAGCTCTTCATTGAAGAACGTGGACGTCCAGCCGCCGACCGTGATCTCCATCCCGCTCTCGAGAAAGAGCATGAAGCCCATGAGAAGAAAGACCGGATCGCGCACGACCCGGCCGGCATCGGCGAGGGGAAATCCCTGCGCCTGCTTCGGAGCGGGAAACCGCGTGACGCCGATGACCACGAGCGGAATGAGCATGAGCGCCGCGATCCAGGCGAGCACCATGGAATAGGAAAAGCGCTCGGGCAGTATGCCGAGGACGAAGGGTACCCCCATCGCGCCGACGGCGAAGAAAACCGCGAGCAGACTGAGCCCGGCGCCGCGACTCTCACTGCTGATGTCGGCGACGAGTGCGTTCGTCCCGCCGTTGATGATGCCCCCGCCGAACCCGATGAGCGTGACGGCGACCCGCAGCCACCCCATCGTCGGAGCGAACGCGATTCCAAGCAGACCCACGATCGTAAGTATGGTGGCAGCGGAAAGAATCCCCTTGTAGCCGTAGCGATCGACAACCGGTCCGCACACGAGCGAGCCGACGAGAATGCCGAGCGTCATCAGTGTGAACAGCGCGCCCGCGGCTGCCTTGTCGATGCCGTATCGCGGAATGACGGCCGGCAGCACGGTGCCGAGCGTCGTGAGAACGATGCCGAACGTCAGCAGTCCGAGGCACGCGCAGGCGAACAGCCCGCGACGTGAGGTCATGCGCTTTCCCCCTGTGGTGTCATCGCCAGCCTGCCAGCGCCGAACAGTCCGGCATCACTGCCGAGCGTGCTGGCGACGAACTTCACCTGCTCGATCGCGATTGGCTGCGCCCACCGCGTCGCTTCCTGGCGGATGCGGTGGAGCAGTTTGAGGGCGGGCCCGAACACGCCTCCGCCGAAGACGATCAACTCCGGATTGAAGAGACTGACGAGGTTCGCGGCCGCCATCCCCCACAGCTCGACCGCGTTGTCGATGACCTGTGCGGCAAGCCGATCACCGCGATCGTGCGCGGCGAAGACATCGCCGGCATCGAGCGCATCGGAGGGTTTGCGTCGAAGCTCACCATCGTAGTTTGCGTTCGTCGCGAGGAGATCGCGCGCAACCCGAACCAATCCCGGCCCCGAGGCCTGATCCTCGAAGCAGCCGTGTTGCTTCCACCGCGGCGCAAACGGCCGGTCGAGCGCCAGCCAGCCGGTCGCGCCGGCGACGTCGCCATGACCGCGCAGCACGCGACCACCCGCGAGAATGCCTGCGCCAATCCCCGTGCCGACCGCGAGAAAGATCGCGTCGCGCGCGCCCCGGGCCGCGCCGCGCCATGCTTCTCCGAGGATGTAGGCAGCGCGGTCGCTGTCGATCGTCACGCGTGAGCGCGCGCCGAGGGCGGTGTGCAGCTCATCGAGCAGGGGATAATCATCCCATCCGGAAATGTTGGGGGCCCATACGGTTCCGCGAGCGGCTCGGTAGAGGCCGGGAACGCAAACGCCGGCGCCGTCGCAGCCATACGTTCCGCCGATGTCCCGCAACCGATCGGCGATCAAGGCGCCGACCTCCGCGCCACGACGCTCGCCGAGCGGAACGCTCTCGCGGTGCAGGAGCTCTCCACCGTCGGTGAACGCGGCAGAAGCGAGCTTGGTCCCACCGAGGTCGACACCGATGAACGCCATGGGCGCGCGAAGGTGCGCCCACCGGGGTCGTCGCGCAAGTAACGAAACTCGAACACGCGCCGCTCTGGCGGAGCGCGGTTGCGCAAGCGTAACGTCATTGCTCTTACGTTCGGGAGGAACCGTGCTTTCGTTCGACTGCCGCCGTGTTGCGCTCGCGTCAAGCGTGGCGCTCGCCGCCTGTGTTTCCGGCGGTGAATCGACGCGAGAATCGCAGGGAACCGTCGACAGGGTCTTTACGCCGACGCAGTACACCGTCGAGGACTTCTACAAGAACACGAGGTTTGGGGGTGCGTCGTGGGCGCCGGATGGGCAGAAGATCCTGGTGTCCTCGAACCTGTCGGGCATCTGGAACGCGTACGCGGTGCCGATTGCCGGAGGCGATCCGCAGCCGCTCACGCAGTCGACGTCCAACTCGATCTTCGCTCGCGCATACTTCCCCGACGATGAGCGGATCCTCTACTCGAGTGATGAGGGCGGAAACGAGCTGACGCACGTCTACGTGCGGAATCCTGACGGAACGACGAAGGACCTGACTCCGGGCGCGAAGCTCAAGGCGGCCTTCAACGGATGGGCTGGCGATGACGAGTCGTTCTTCGTCTCGACCAACGAGCGCGATCAGCGGTTCTTCGATCTCTACGAGATCGCGACGGACGGCTACGCGCGCACCATGATCTACCGCAATACCGAAGGCTTCGAGCTTGGCCCGGTGTCGCGTGACACGCGCTACATCGCCCTGGTCCGGCCGCGCACGACGTCCGATGCCGACATCTTCCTCCACGACCGGACGAGCAACACGACGAAGAACATCACCGAGCACACGGGGAACATCAACAACTCCCCGGCCGACTTCTCCCCCGACGGGACGAAGCTGCTCTTCGTCTCGGACAGCGGGAGCGAGTTCGCGGCACTGCGGAGCTACGACCTCGCGACCGGCGCGAAATCGACCGTCTTCGAGCAGCCGTGGGACGTGCTCGGCGCCGACTATTCGAAGGGCGGGAAGTATCTGACGGTGTACGTCAACGAGGATTCACGTTTCTCGGCGCGCATTCTCGACGCTGGGTCGTTTGCACCGGTATCGCTCCGTGACATGCCGCGCGGTCTCGTGCGCGGCCTCAACATCTCGCCGGATGACGCAGCGTTCGCGTTCTACGCCAGCGACGGTAGCGTGCCTGACGAGCTGCACGTGACGTCGTTCGACGGATCACCCAAGCGGCTGACGAACGCGCTCCATGCGTCGATCAAGCGCGAAGATCTCGTCGTGCCGACGGTGGTGCGCTTCAAGTCGTACGACGGCGTCGAGGTGAGCGGCGTTCTCTATCGTCCGCACCAGGCCTCGGCCGACGCGAAGGCGCCGGCGATCGTGAAGGTTCACGGCGGTCCGGGGGGACAGGCGCAGGTCGGCTACAACGCGCTCACGCAGGCACTCGTGAACCGCGGCTATGTCGTGTTCGACATCAACAATCGCGGCAGCTCGGGCTACGGCAAGACGTTCTACGCCATGGACGATCGCAAGCACGGCGAAGCCGACCTCGGCGACGTCGTCGAGAGCAAGAAGATGCTCATCGAAACCGGATACGTCGATTCGACGAAGATCGGCATTCTCGGCGGCAGCTACGGCGGGTACATGGTGCTCGCCGCGCTCACGCTCCAGCCTGACGCCTTCAAGGCTGGCGTCGATCTCTTCGGCATCTCGAACTGGATGCGGACGCTGAAGAACATCCCGCCCTGGTGGGCGTCGTTCAAGGAAGCGCTGTATGCGGAGATGGGTGACCCCAAGGCCGACAGTGCGCGACTGCACCGGATCTCACCGCTCTTCAACGCGGACAAGATCAAGGCGCCGCTGCTGGTGCTCCAGGGTGCGAACGACCCGCGTGTGCTCAAGGTTGAGTCGGACGAGATCGTCGCGGCAGCCAAGAAGAACGGGGTGCCCGTCGAGTACATCGTCTTCGACGACGAGGGCCACGGCTTCGTGAAGAAGGAGAACGAGATCGAGGGCTACACGGCGGTGCTGGCGTTCCTCGACACGTACCTGAAGGGTGAGACCGCGGTGGCGACGCAGCCCTGATCTCGGACGGCAAAGACGTCAGGTTCAGAAATGCGTCTGACGTCTTTGCCGTCGACCCAGAACTCAGTCGACGAACGCCCACAGCAAGTCTCTGCTCCGACGGTCCATCTCCTGCGGCGCAGCCAGGAGATAGAGGTCGCCCGCCACATCGCGGATGAGGAGCCCGCCTTTCGGTAAGGCACGCGGCCAATCATCGAGGTGCGTCTGGAACGATCGCGGGCCGTGCTTCGTCTCCACCCGCCACTGACGAATCTCGACTTCCTCCTCGATCGACAGCACGCGCGTCACCTCGAGCACGAACCCCGCTTCCGCGAGCGCCTGCTCGAGCGCCTGCCGCGACTCCGGCGCCAGTGAAGCCGGATCCTCGATGAGCACGACTTCCTCGTCATCGTCGTCGCGCAATGAGAGGTGCCGGTGCGGCTCCGACCACGGGAAGCATTGCCGCAGCCGCACCGCGATCGCCTCGCCCTCGACAATCGCGAGCAAGCGCCCGCCGCCCGCACCGCGAAGCTCGACCCCTCCGGTCTTTGTCTGCGGCTCTATCTCCAACATCTCAGGCATTGGTCGATCCCTCCGCGTTGACGTTTTGTCGAGGACCGAGGAAGCCCCGCCACTTCCTCGGTCCTCGGCCTCATTGCAGCTGGAGCTGCAGCTCGTACAGCTTCCGATAAATGCCATCGTGCCGCGCCAGCAGCTCGCGGTGCGTTCCCGCCTCGGCCAGTCGTCCCTCCTCGATCACGAACAACCGCGACGCGCGGCGCAGCGTCGACAACCGGTGCGCGATCGCGAACACCGTGCGGCCGGTGATCAGCCGCTCCAGGGCTTCCTGAATCTCCCGCTCCGTCTCCGTATCGACGCTGCTCGTCGCCTCGTCGAGGATCAAGACCCGCGGGTCGTGCAGGATCGCTCGCGCGATCGAGATGCGCTGCCGCTCACCACCCGACAGCGTGTGACCGCGCTCGCCCACGACCGTGTCGTAGCCCTGCCCTAGCTTGCAGATGAAGTCGTGCGCGTTCGCCGCCTTCGCCGCCGCGATCACCGCACCTAACGAAGCGTCCGGAAGACCGTAGCGGATGTTGTCCAGCACCGTGCCGTGAAACAGGTACGGGTCCTGAAGCACCATTCCCAGCTGCTCGCGATAGTGCCCCGTGTCGAGCTTCCGGACGTCCACACCATCGATGCGGACGGTTCCCCCCGTCGCGTCGTAGAAGCGCGCGATCAGGTTCACGACCGTCGACTTGCCACCGCCCGACGGACCGACGAGCCCGATCAGCTCGCCCGGCTTCACCTCGAACGAGATGCCGCGCAGGATCTGCCGCACGCCGTCGTAGGCGAACGTCACGTTCTCGAACGCCACCCGCCCCCGAACCGGCGTGAGCTTCACCGGCTCCGCCACATCACGCACCTCCGGCTCGCTGTCGAGCACCTCGAACACGCGATGCGCCGACGATGTCGCACGGTTGATCGTGCGCGCCATCTGGCCGATGACTTCGATTGGCGCGACGAACATGGTCGTGTACAGCAGGAACGACACGAACACGCCCGCCGACAGCGGCGCTCCATCACCCAGCAGTCGCGGAACCGCGAACAACCAGACGAGCACCGTCGTCGTGTGGACCGCGAGCATCAGCAGCGGCCAGAACGTCGTCCACATGCGGTGGATCTCGTTCGCCTCCTCGGTACAGTCCTCGTTGCGCACCGCGAACCTGGCGATCTCGCGCTCTTCCTGGTTGAACGCCTTGACCACGCGAATGCCGGGGATCGTGTCCGACAACACGTCCGTCACACGCGACCACTTCCGCCACGCGCGAATGAAGCGCGCGTTGAGCGATTCACCGTGCCGGTAGATGAGCCAGCAGAGCGCCGGCACCGGAACCGTCATGAGCAGTCCCAGCCTCCAGTCGAGCGTCAACAGGACGGCGCCGAGTCCGAGGAGCATGACCAGCGACAGCGACACGTCCACGACGCCGAAGGCAACGAAGTCCCACAACCGGTCGGTGTCCGATGTCACGCGCGTGATCAGGCTCCCCGTCTTCTTTCGCGAGAAGAACGACAGGCTCAGCCGCTGGATGTGCTCGTACAGCTCGGCACGTAGATCGCGCGCGACCCACTCGCCGATCACCGACATGAGCTTGAGCCGCACGTGCGCCGCCGCCTGCCGAACGAGGTAGACGACCGCCATCGCTCCGACCGCGATCCACGCGATGGTCGTCGCCGTGCCGCGCGTCATGCGTCCGTCCCCCGCCTTCCGGATGACGTCGTCGATCAGATATCCGGCGAGGTACGGCGGGACGAGGCTCGCCAACGTCACGACCGCCGCCGCCGCGAGACCGATGGTGAGCTCGCGACGATAGCGCGTGAGGTAGCGCAGCAGGCGGAAGATGACCGCCGACCGCCGCCCGG
The DNA here is from genome assembly GCA_052389995.1 of Gemmatimonadaceae bacterium. Taxonomy (GTDB): domain Bacteria; phylum Gemmatimonadota; class Gemmatimonadetes; order Gemmatimonadales; family Gemmatimonadaceae; genus JAICNG01. Next base: position 39,090 of record JBQTHJ010000023.1, read on the forward strand.
CGACGAGCGCCTGCGCGTCGCGCACCGGCCGCGCGACCGCGTCCGCATAGACGCGGTCGGCGTCCGCCGGCGCGACCGTGCGTCCCTCGAGCGCCTCATCGAGCACGAAGCGAATGTTCTCGAACGCGCCGCGCTGCCGCTGCGTGTAGCGCACCACCGCCAACGGTGGATCGTTAGGCTCGGGGAGGAGCAACAGCGTGTTCGCGCTCAGCCCGGGCGCCTCCTGCACCGCGCGAATGCGGCGTCGGTCGACCGACTGCACGTTCCACGTGCCGCCATCCGCCGGGCGCGCCACCGCGACCTTGTCCGGACCCAACGCCAGCCATGACTCGCTGAGCGTGAGCGTATGGTCGAGATCCGCCATCGCGTACAGTTGTATCGGCTGATTGCCCCATTCGCGCTCGATGCGCGCACGAAGCTCGGCCGGCAGCCGCGCCGGCTGGCCGATGTATCGTTTGATGATCTCGTGATCTTGATTCATGGTCGTGATCCGTGGTGGTTAGGCAAACAAAACGGCCTTTCAGGTCTCTGCGAGCACCCGAAAGGCCGGATCACGACATCGAATCCGAGACTTCTAGGGTGCTCGACCTCGCGCGGCGGAAACGCCGAAAATCCACGCTCCCGGGCGCACGTCGCCCATCAGGGCGAAGACGCGCGGTCCGGAGACGCGGAGGAGAGTGAGACGGGAGCGGTCTATCATTTCAGATTCGGTGTTCTCTCAGCGTTGCGGTTTCCTTGGCGGTTTTTCCGCCGGGGCGCCCAAGATACGAGCATGATGCGGAAAGAGCAAGATGGGCGCCACCTATCGCTCAACGGCCAATCAACTCATGCGAGTCAGTATTGAAAGCGGTACGTCAGTCCGACATCCGCACCCAGCCCTCGATACGTACGCTCCCCCGCCAACTCGCCGAAAAAACGCACCCATTGATACCGGCCTCCCACGCCGGCGCCGAATGCTTCACTGAATCGGAGCTCAGCGCCGAGCCCTCCCTTCAGTCCGAAGCCCGCCACGAATCCTGTACCTGAATCGCCGCCGCCCCCGAGCAGTCCACCGCTCCCCGAGCTCTCGCGATCGTCGATGCCGATGGTCAGCCCCGCGCCGCCGGAGATGTACGGCTCGAACCGCTGCTCCGGTCGCGTGAACGGATAGACTTTGAGCGAGGTGAACTGTGGGATGACATAGGCCGAGAGCTTCTCTTCGATCGTTCCACCACCGATGCCAGCATCGCGCGTTAGGCGCTGCTCCCGCCGGTAGACACTGACGCTGTTCTCCAGTGCGAGGTGTAGATCGAGACCGCGTTGAAAGTATCCCTCGAACAAAGGCGTCTCGCTCACCCGTGCCCCGTCCACCGATGTGAGCCCGCGCACATCCCACGTGCCGACCCGGAGACCGGCCCCCCGGCGCATTGCCTTCACACGTTGTTCCGTCGGCGTATCCCCCTGCGCGGCCGCATCGCTGGGGAAGACCACCGCCCATATGGCTAAACCCGCGACCGCTACGGACGTTCTGATCAAGGATGCCACTGCGAGCCTCCGCGTCGTTCGTGTCCCTCGGCAATCACGCAAGCCATGCACCACCAACCTCGCTACGGCCACGGCAGCGGGATGACCGTGAACCGCGACCGCTCTTCCCGATCGTCGTCACCCTCGAAGAAACGTGTGATCTGACGAATCACGGATGCCCGGTGCGCGCGTTCAGCCGGCGATCCGCCGGTCGCCGCCGACAGTCGGCTCCTGAGCAAGTCCAGATGCAGTGCACACGTCGCACGCACCTCGGCCAACGCCCGCTGATCTCCCGCACGATCCAGCAGCGTGTTGAGTAGCACCTGCTGCACCGCCCGTCGCAGGGCCTGATGACCAGCATCGGTCGCCGGCCGCACGCCCCACGTTCGATTCATCAACGTTCGAATGACTTCATCGAGCGACGGGTTCCGCGCATCGCGCGCGTTGAACATTACGAGTCGCGCAGCCCGCTCCCGATCCAGTATCCCCTCGATCACTTCCGTCGCCAGGCCACCGGCAAGCGAGATTTGATCGAACGACGTCCCACCTGCCGATCCGATCCATTCGTTCGCCGCGTCCCCGCCCGCCGGTGCCGGCGGAACGAGCGCCATCACGCGCTCCGGAACGGCGAGCCGCGCCGGCTCGAGCTCGTCGAGCGCCACAGCGAGCGCACGGCGCTGGAGCGCCGGTGCGACAATCGCCGTCGGGACCTGGCCGTCGCCGCGCACCGCATAAGTGAAGTCCATCCCGCCGATGTACTTGATCAACCCCTCGAGCGAATAGCGATGATGCAGGTACACGTGCGCGAAGCGCATGTTGAGCAGGTACATGGGCTCGCCCTCCTTGATCGCGCGCTCGTCGAACTTGTCGATGAGCACGCGCCGAACGGCCGACGTGCGCTCGACCGCCTCGAACATCGTGCGGCCTTCCACCCATCGCGTCGCTTCGGGAATCGATCCGTCGGCGCCCGCGTGCTGGTCGGCGACGAAGCGCAGCCCACGCGCGAGCCCCTCTTTCACGATCCGCTCGAGCCCTGCCCGCTCGGCCACGGCGCTCGGATACCACGTATACCCGTAGCGAATGGCGAGTGAGTCCCAGCCTCCCGCGAACGGCGCGTACGCTCGGGAGAGATCGAGCTGGCCGTTGGCGCCGACGGTGATGATAGGAACGGGATAGTCCATCACCGACGCGCGTTCCTGCGATGAAGAAATGAAATTGTGCGAGAGGCCAAGCGTGTGGCCGATCTCGTGCGCCACGTGCTGACGCCGACGCGCCATTGCGAACTCCTCGGCGGACACGTTCAGCCCGTTTGGTCCTGCCGCGGGAAGGAGGCCCGCATAGATGTTGTAGTCGATTAGCGAGCGCCACGAATCCATTCGGACGACGGTGCGCACGATCTCGCCCGTGCGTGGATCGGCGAACGACGGGCCGACCGAGGGACCCGGACCGCTGCGATGTACCCAGTAGATGAGATTGTAGCGTGCGTCCATCGGGTCGGCGGCTCCAGGGAGATCGCGAATCTGGAATGCGTTTCGCCATCCGGCTCCCTCGAGGACTTTATTCCACCACTCGCCGCCCTGGCGAAAAGCGGTGCGGTACGGCTCGGGGATCGCCGGATCGAGGTAGTAGACGATCGGCGTTACGGGCTCGGTGATCTCGCCGCGCCGGTACGCCGCCGGATCCTTGGGGACGAGGCGCCAGCGATTGATGAACCCCCTCCGGTACGTGTCTTCGAAGCTCTGCGAGAAATCGTCGAATTGCGTCCCGAAGAATCCTGCGCGGGGATCAGCGGCGCGTGGAGTGAAGCTCTGCGGCGCCGGCAGCTCGACGAGGGAGTGATGAATCTCCATCGTCGCCGACGAGGGATCGGGCACGTGACGGCGGACCGCTGGCCCTGGGTTGTCGATCGCGAAGGTGAGCACCGCATGGATCTCGGTGTTGGTCGGAAACGACTTCGTTCGCCCTGCGTCGATCCAGCTGCGGCTCGCATCGACGCGCGCACTCCCCTGCTGTGCGCGCCTCAGGCGTTCGCCCACACCGTAGGTATCGGTGAGAAAGAATCCCGTCGCGTCGACGAGGAGCACGCCGCTGGTCTCCGACTCAATGGGAAACGACGCGATCACCGACGTCGGATACGCCTCGGCCGCTGCGCGCTGACCGGCGGCGTCGGCTCCCGGCGCGCGCGTGCTCCAGTTGTCGCGAACGAGGAGCACGCGCTTGCCCTGTCGCTCGAAGCGAACGACCGCCGCGCCCCCTGTTTGCCCGCGATCCAGACCAAGGGCATTCGCGCCGAATCCGGTCGCGAGCACACTCTGATGGAGCACGGCGCGATCGAGCCGCTCGGGCGCAATCTCGAGAAGCACCTTGTTTCGATCTGCGTCGACGCGGACGCCGATGAACTGTGCGAGCGCACCTTGCGGTGCCCCAACCGTGACCGCGAGCGCGACGAACAGCGCGAGCGGGGACAAGCCCTTGCTTCGCATCGATGCTCCTCCAGAGATTGCAGCACACGCCAGGCTGCGAGGTGTCGTTTGGGCGATCCCAGGTCACTACTCCCGCATGAGGTCGAGATCTTCGTCGTCCGGGAGCTTCGGAAGGCTGGCCTCGAGCCGACCGGTGTCAAGATCCGGGAGCGAACCGAGCCCGCGCGCGGCAGCGGCGACTACATCGTCGAGCTCGGCTGTACCCTGCCGATCGGCGACAAGGCCGAGTTCTTCATCATCGAGTGCCGGAACGCGAGCGCTGCGATACCCGCGGCGATCGTCGAGGCACTGCACGCGAAGCTCTCCGCCGCCAAGGCCCGCTACGCGATGATGTTCTCCACCGCGGGGTTCGAGCCTAACGCGATCCACATGGCGCGAACCCTCGGTATCCCACTGCTCGCCGTCGCCGACGGGAAAACCGCGTTCGCGCGAAGCCCGTGGGGAATGGCCGGCGATCCGCCCGCGTGGGTCCCGGAGTACATGGCGGAGATTGTGACGATGGGTCCGGTCGGCGAGCCGCGCCAGGAGCTCCTGACCGCCGGAGCTACAAAGACGATTCTCGAGCGGCTCTCGCCTTCAGCGTCTGCTCACGCGCCAGACGACGTTCCCCACATCGTCCGCAACGAGTAGGGCTCCCGTTCTGTCGATGCCCACGCCTACCGGACGCCCCATCGCCTGGCCTCTCTCGTTCAGGAAGCCGGTCAGCACATCGACCGGAGGGCCGGATGGTTTTCCACCCGCGAAGGGGGCGAAGATCACCTTGTAGCCACTACGTGGCTTGCGATTCCACGAGCCATGCTGTCCGATGAACATCCCGCGGGCCATCGCCGGAGCCAGCGTCGATCCTTCGGCAGAGGCGAGACCCAGGGAGGCCGTGTGCGCGCCTAACGCGTAATCCGGAACAATGGTTCTCGCTACCAGATCGGGACGCGGCGGTCTCACGCGAGCATCGACGTTCTGGCCATAGTAGCTGTATGGCCACCCATAGAAGCCGCCATCGCGCACTGCCGTCATGTAGTCGGGAACGAGATCACCGCCGAGCTCGTCACGCTCGTTCACCGCGACCCACAGGGCTCCTGTTTCTGCTTCCCACGCCAGGCCAACCGGGTTTCGCAGGCCTGAGGCGAAAATCCGATGCTCTCTCGACCGGAGACCGATCTCCCAGATGGCTGCCCGCCCTTCCTCGTTCTCCATCCCGCGTTCCCCGACGTTGCTGTTCGACCCCACGGACACGTAGAGGCGCGATCCATCGGGGGAGGCGACGAGACCTTTCGTCCAATGATGGTTGATGCGTCCGGCTGGCAGCGCCACGACGTGCTCGCCAGGCGCATCGATCCGAAGGTCACCCGTCGAGTACGGAAAGCGCACGACGGCGTCGGTATTCGCGACATAGAAATCATTCCCGACGAGCGCCATGCCGAACGGCGAATGCAGGCTGTCGAGAAAGACTGACCGAACGTCGGCCATTCCATCGCCGTCGGCATCGCGAAGGAGCGTAAGGCGGTTGGCGCTTGGAACGCCGCCGCCCGCTTTCTTCTGAAAGTACTTGAAGAACCAGCCGCGGATTCCCGGGCGGTTGTCGCGGTTCGGCGGTGCGTTCGTCTCGGCGACGAGCACGTCGCCGTTAGGCAGGACGTAGAGCCAGCGGGGGTGGGCGAGCCCGGTGGCGAATGCGGACGCGAGGAGACCGGAGGCCGCTACCGGGGTGGCTCCGGGCGGCCACCCCTTTGCCTCCGCGATCTCGATGGCGGGGAAAAGCGCTCGCTCGGGTGGCGGAAGCTCGGGGACAGGGCCTACGCCGGCGGAGACAGGGAACCGTGCGACCGCTTCGCACGCCGCGAGCGCGGCGACAACGGCCGCCCAATACACGAGGCGCGCTAGGGAATCACGATGGTATCGCAACTCGAATTTCATTCCCTCGCTGTTCCACCCGATACGACTGAATGGAATGATCCGCGGGCCCGGCTTTGACCTGCCCGGTCCTCACGTCGAACTGCGATCCGTGCCACGGACATTGCACCGTCCCACAAATCATCGTTCCTCCGGCGAGCGAGCCTCCACGATGCGGACAGCGATCGTCGAACGCGACGTACCCCTGTTCGGTACGGGCGAGGACCACTCGGCGGTCTCCGACATGCAAGAGCTTCATCTGATCGACACGAAGCTCATCACCCGCGACGGCGATGACTCCTCGATCAGGGTCAACGCGCTGCTCCTTCCACTTTCCTGCGTCGGCATATCGATGATCGACACCGATCTGGTTGCGGTTCACCAGCGTGCCGCCCATCCACCCTCCGACCACGAGCAGCCCGACCGCGCCGAGCTCCAGCGCGAGCGTCGATAGAGCGGGGCCTTCGATCATGTCTCCGCGCATGATCCAGGCAACGGTGACGAGCGTGACCGCGAGCAGGTTGACCACCATGTGCCGCGTCGCACGTTGTTTTCCGGTGCTCCGCGGCGGGACAGTGTAGAAGTAGTCCACGAAGCCGGGCACCGCGGCCAGCAGCGCCATCACGATCCCCGCGGCCGCCAGATGACCCCCCGTCGTCCACAGGCTCGGCCGATCGAAGAGCCATCCAGCGGCGTCGAACGCGAACGCGCCGATGAGAAACGCGAAAGGAAACGGGATGAGCGCCGGATGGATGGGATGGCCCCGAAAGCTCGCCTTGCTTCGCATCAGAATCTCCGCGCTCGCTGTACGATCCTGGAACTGGAGGGGACTACGGACTCCTCGCTCGCCGCGTCGCACCCTCCTGCGTCGTCGTATCGCGCGGTGACGGTCGTGAGGGCGCACCGCGCCCCCCGAAGATGTCCGGACGCCGCTGCTGCGCAGACGTCAGAGAGAGGTCAGGCGGCGGATCGTAGATGATGCGGCCCAGCGAATCCGTGCTGCGCATCTGCGTCACGACGTTCTGGTCCGCGAGCATCGCGCCCTGCCTCGTGGGCTCTCCCTCGCGGAGCTCGATGCCGTCGTCATCATCGCATGACGTGAGGATGCCCGACGCGACCAGCGCGAGCGCGGCGATTCCCAGGTGCCTCATGGCGTTGCTCCATTCGTCGAAGGAGACTCCCGGTCAGCCGACGGTGCGCCATCGGCAAGCCACCGCCGAAAGTCGCTGCTCGCGCAGGTGAGCTGCCACTCCTCCCAGATGGTCAATGCGATCGCGCGCAGCGGCCCATCCGCCGGGCCTTCGGCGAGACACCGCTCGAGCAACCACCCTTCGAACGCGCTTGCGTCCGGGTCGGCGCGTACAGCTTCTTCCAGGAGGCGTCGCTTGATCTCGAGCCCGATCGAGTCGGCGGTCGTGTCCCGGACGCGGCGCTTTCGCCGCCCTTCGGCCGCCTCGATCGTCTCGAGCAATCCGCGACATACGTCAGCGGGGCGCTCCGGGATCATGTCATGTCGAGCGCTTCGGCGCCCGGTTGCCGGCGCGTCCCACGCGTCACCGAAAAGCTCAGTGACCACGCAGACCGCTCCGGTCGGGTGTACTCGCGCTCCTGTGCGATGAGGTCGAGGTCCACGCTGGCGAGATCCGTCATCGCCACGAGGCGGAGCGACATTGGCCGAAGCGTGGTGAACGTCTTGAGATATCCCTTGCACGTCCGGCAGATCTCCACGCGCCGCGTTTGCGCTTCTCCCTCTGGCATGAGGGTACCGAGCTGATCGTGATGCAGCTCCCCGCAGAACGCACAGTGGAGCACCGGGAGCGGCCAGTCGCCACCGCACCGTCCGCAGCGCAAGCGGCGGTTGCGCTCGAGACCCCGCATCTCCGTGATCGCCGGCCAGGCGCTGCACACTGGGCAGTAGCCGTGCATCCACTCCGACGGGATCTGTGCCGAGTAGCGGCGCGCGCATGCACGAACAAGCGGCATGGCGGCGAGTTGGCCGATCACCTCGAACGCGTGCGCATCGACCCCCGCTGCTGCGGCCAGGTTTTCGATCGCCGCGTGATCACGCACGATCGCGGCCGTGAGCAGCGCCGTCGCGTCGATGCGGCGCCCACGCAGGCGTGCCAGTGGCGCCTGCGTCTCTCCCTCCATCTCGCTCGCGGTCCGCACGAGATCGCGCACGAGTCGGCGTGCAACCCGTCCGTCGACCCGCGCGGTCACGCCGTGCAGGAGTGGCGCGTTCGGTGGAAGCCCGCTCTCCTGGCGACCGGGCAGCTCCGGCACAGCCGCATCCCACGCGTCGCTCTCGGCCGAGATCAACGCGACGTCGAGCAGCTTGATCCAGGGCCGCCAGGCCTGGTCTAGCTGCGCGACCGTCTCTGATCCGGGAAGTGCTCCGGAAGTCCCGAAACCGCTCGTGGGCCCGTGCATTCGTCGTCAGGCATGAGACAGGGAGTATCGTGGTACATTCGCGAGCCCTCGTGAAACTCGACGATCGCCTTGCGATTGCCGATGTCGGCCCCTCGCGCACCACCGCGTGCACGATCGGCTTCCGGGCTCCCGCACGCTGCCAGTGTGAGAACCGCCGCGAGCACGACACATGCGCGCACGTTAGGCAACGCGAGGGTGCTCATGGCATCACGATCCGGCTTCCGGCGACCGAAACCGATTCCGAGGACATCAGCGTCACGACGCGCAGCAGAAATCCTCCCGCGAGCACCAGCCCTGCGGCCATGACCGGTCTTCCGGACCATCGCCGCACCCAGCCCAGAGCCATGACGAGCGGCAGCACGATTCCGAGGCCGATGACACCCAGCAGCAGCACGACGCCCCACACGCTGAGGAAGACGCGCGCCGCAGCTCCGAGGGTGATCAGGAACGCTACGAGCGTGATGAGCTCGAGCACGAGCGCCCACTTGTCGAAGTCAGCGAGCTTTCCGAGCGACACCGAATCGACGAGGGTATCACGACGCCGCGCCACAAGAATCAGCGTGGCAGCCGCGGTCGAGCCAGCCGAGAAGAGAAAGAGCATGCCGAGGAGCGGCGAGTCCGCCCACACCGGCCGGTTCGACACGCTGAGCAGCACACCGGTGTAGCCGGCGAGGAAGAAGCCGAGAAGTCCGCCGATGATTGCCACCACGGTGCGGAATCCTCTCCCCACCACCGCCTCCGGCGCCCATCGGGCGCGGCCCTCCCCCCGTACGGCCGAAAGCGCCGCGAGTGTCGCGAAGAGCCCGAACAGCAGAAGGGCCCACGAGCCGATGGACATGGGCGTCCACGCCTTGAACATCGGCTGCCCGGTGTTCGACTCGATGAGCATGTGCCAGAACCGGAGCGGCCGATGGAGATCGAGGACGAGCAGCAGTCCGCTGATCACCGCGCCAATGAACGCGACGTAATAGCCGATCCGCACCACCGGCCGGTCGGCCGGCCTGCCTAACAGATACAGCATGGACGCGAGGAAGAAGCTTCCGCCCGCAATGCCGCCGATGAAGAAGTAGAAGATGATCCACCACGTCCAATCGGGCGGAATCGTGAAGAAGGTGTCGGGCACGAGGCTCTCCGGCGTGATCTGTTACGGCGCCGGCGGCGGCGCGGGACGCCGCTCCGTCTCGGCGACCTCGTCCGCGCGACGCTTGCGCAACGTCACCAGCCCGACGGCGCCCATCACCGCCGCGCCAACGACCGACCCCAGGGAGCTCGATGCGAGGTTGCGGCTCGGCAGCTTCGGCTCGCGGGGCAGACCGTACACCTCGGGTTCGTCCACGAGGAGGTAAAACGAATTCAACCCGCCGAGCATCTCTTCCGGGTCCGCGCCGTACAGGCGCGCGCGCGTTTCGCCCTGCGACTGGAGCTGCTCCACTCGCGCTTGCGCACGCTGTCGAAGCTCGTCGATCGGGCCGAACTGAATGGAATCCGTCGGACACGCTTTGGAGCACGCCGGCTCGAGGCCGACGCTCATGCGATCGTAGCAGAGCGTGCACTTCTGCGCTGTTCCCGACACGGGGTTCATGTCGATCACGCCGAACGGGCACCCCGCAATGCACGCGCGGCATCCGTTGCAGACGTCCGACTGAATGACGACGGTGTCGAACTCCGTACGAATGATCGCCCCCGTCGGGCAGACCTCGATGCAGCCCGCCTGCACGCAGTGCTTGCAGACATCGCTCATCATGAGCCAGCGCCCGTTGTACGGGCTCTCGAACTGCTCGATGAACTTGACGTGGCGCCACGTCGTGCCGCTCAGCGATACGGTGTTGTCGTAGCTGTCCCCGCTCATCTCGGTCCGACCACCTTCTCGGGCCGGGAGCTGGTTCCAGCTCTTGCACGCGACCTCGCAGGCCTTGCAGCCGATGCAGACGGTCGTGTCGGTGAAGAACCCCATCGCCTCGGCCATCAGTCCTTCTCCACGTTGCAGAGGAATGCTTTGCCTTCGTGGATCGCCACGTTGGGATCGCCTACCCACGACGTGAGGTCGTTCACGACGTCGCCGGTGCTGAGGCCTTCCCACCCCCAGTGCCACGGCATGCCGACGTGATGCACTCGCTTCCCGGCGATGTTCATGACCCCGACGCGATCGGTCACCAGCGCTTTCGCGCGAATGTTGCTGCGCGGCGTGCTGACTCTCACCCAATCGAGATTGCGGATCCCCTTCTCCTCGGCCAGCGCGCGCCCCATCTCGATGAAGAGCTCCGGCTGGAGCTCCGCCAGCCACGGCAGCCAGCGGCTCATCGCGCCGGCCAGGTAGTGCTCGGTGAGACGGTAGGTGGTGATCACGTGCGGGAAGCGCTCATCGCCCACGCGTGCGACCTGATTGTAACTCTTGTCCTTCGCCCAATGCTTGTACACGGGGCTCAGCTGCTGCTTGGGATAGAGCAGGTTCTGCACCGGTGACTCGACGGGCTCGTAGTGCGTCGGCAGTGGTCCGTCGACGAGACCCGAGGGCACGTAGAGCCAGCCCTTGCCGTCGGGCTTCATGATGAACGCATCGATTCCCGACATCGCGTCGAGCCCAATGCCGTTCGCCTGAGGCTGCGCGTTAGGCGCCTTGGTGAGCGCGAAATCGGGAACGTCGTATCCGATCCACTTGCCGGCCGGCGGCGTGACGCCCGTCTGAGGATTGGGTGTGTTCGGTGCGCTCCCATCCCACCAGACCCACCGCTTCCGCTCGCTCCACGGTCTGCCCTGCGGGTCAGCCGACGCGCGGTTGTACATGACGCGACGATTCGCCGGCCACGCCCACCCCCAGTTGAGGTGCGCACCAGGAGCGCCTGGCGGATCGGGCTCCCGCTTCGCCGTGAGGTTGCGACCCGCAGCTGGGTAGCAGCCGCAGTAGATCCACGAAGCGCACGTCGTCGAGCCGTCGTCCTTGAGCTCGCCGAATCCAGCGAGGTGGCGATTCGGATCGGCGGTGTAGAAGCCGTTGATCTCCTTGAGAATCTTGAGCTCGTCCGGCTCATCGGAGATCTCGCCCATCGTTTCGCCGGGACGACGGTCGTAATCCCATACCGTGTTCTTCCACCCTGCGTCACGCGGCAGCGGGCTGTTCCCGTAGGCTCGCTTCAGCCGCTTGCCGAGGTAGTAGTAGAACCACGTGTCGGTCTTGCAGTCGCCGGGCGGATTTGCCGCCTTGAAGTGCCACTGGAGCATCCGCTGCGTGTTCGTGAAGCTGCCGTCGTACTCGGCGATCTGCGTCGACGGGAAGAAGAAGACCTCGGTCTGGATGTCTTCGACGTTGACGTCGCCGTCCTTGATCTCCGGCGCCGAGTGCCACTGCGTCGCGGTCTCCGTGAGCCAGTTGTCCTTGACCACGAGCCACTCGAGCTTCCGCATCGCGCGGCGCTGGGCCGACGCGTTGAGCGACGTCGCCGGATTTTGTCCGACACACAGCATCCCCTTGATGCGCCCTTCCTCCATGGCGGCCATCGAGGCGATGTGCGAGTGGTCGCCGAGGATCTTCGGATGCCAGTCGTACCCCCAGTTGTTCTCGCGCGTCGCGGCCGCGCCGTAGAACGACTTGAGGTACGACACCATGAACTTTGGCAGGTTGGCCCAGTAGCTCCCGTACGGCGTCTCCGTAACGATGTAATCGCGCAGCGTGTCGTGATTCTTGAGCGCGGTCGGGTGGCTCATGTACCCATGAATGCTGTGATACAGCGTCGGTACGTCAGTCGAGCCCTGAATCGCCGCGTGGCCGCGCAAGGCCATGATACCGCCGCCCGGCCGCCCAATGTTGCCTAACAGGAGCTGGAGCAGCGCACAGCAGCTGATCATCTGCACGCCGTACGTGTGCTGCGTCCACGCGACGGCGTACGCGAACGCCGACGTGCGATCCCGGCCGGAATTCTGAAGGAGCGTCTCGGCCACCTGCTGGAACTTCGCCCGCGGGCACCCGGTGATCTGCTCGACGGCCTCCGGTGTATAGCGCGCGAAGTGCTTCTTCACGATCTGGAAGACACTGCGCGGATTCTGGAGCGATGGATCCCGCGGTGCCGGTGGCCGTTTGAGCGAGCGCACGACATCGTCCCACGAGAGCGGTGCAGGACCTGGCGGGGGAGCTGGCACCTGGCCCGATCCCTGCGCCGACTGCGGTCCCTGCGCCTGTCGCACTTCGCCGGCGCGCGCAGAATACGCGACCTGTTCACCGACGGTCTGCACCGGGGTGCCTCTGTACTGCCACGTCCGCGTCTGATATTCGCCGACGAACGCGTTGTACGGCCACTCCGGCTTCTCGGTGTACTGGACCAGGCCGGAGAAAACCCCCTCGAGATCTTCCGTGTCCCGGAAATCATCGCTGACGATCGTCGCCGCGTTCGTGTAGTTGACGACGTAATCGCGGAAGAACGGGTCGGTGTTCCAGCGCTCGCTGTTGATGACGTGGTTGATCAGCCCGCCGAGGAACGCGATGTCCGAGCCCGCGCGAAGCGGCGCGTAGATATCGCAGTTCGCGCTCGTTCGAGTGAAGCGCGGATCGACGTGAATGAGCTTGGCGCCGTTCATTTTGGCCTTCATCGGCCACCGGAACGCGACCGGGTGGCACTCGGCCATGTTGGAGCCCATGATGACGAGGCAGTCCGTGTGCTCCAGGTTGCGCGGATACACCGTCGCCGCGCCGCGACCAAGCCGTGCCCCCAGACCGGGGACGCTAGAGCTGTGTCATATCCTGGCCTGGTTCTCGATCGCGACGATCCCCAGGCCTCGGCAGAATTTCTGGCAGGTGTGGTTGAACTCGTTGTCGAGCGTCGCACCCCCGAGCGCGAAGATCGCCGGCGTCATGTTCACGAGCTTGCCGTTCGGCAATCGCTCGATGAAGGTCTCGTCACGCGTCTTCTTGATGAGCTCCGCCACACGGTCCATGGCCCAGCCGAGCTCGACCGTTTCCCACTCCCGGGCGCCGGGCCTGCGATGGAGCACCCGTGTCGGCCGGTTGGGATTCTTGTGCAGCTGGTAGATCGCGGCGCCCTTCGGGCAGAGGGTTCCCTCGTTATGCGGGCTCCGGGGATCGCCCTCGATGTTGATGATCTCGTCGTCCTTGACGTGGATCAGCGTCGCGCATCCCACCGCGCAGAACGGGCAGATACTCGGGACGGTTCGGCTGTCCTTGATGCGCAGCGCCTGTGCCTTGGCGCGTGCGGGGGCGAGCGTGAGCCCGAGCCCGGTGAGGCCTCCGAGTGCCGTTCCGATGCCAGCACCGGTTGCGTAGCGAAGGAACTCTCGTCGCGTTGCACTCATGCCGCTTGCTCCTCAGGGCAACAGGAATCGCGATCGATTATCCAGCCAACTCTTTGTGCCTTCCCTTATCTAAGGGGTCCAAGGGAAACTGCAAGGGTCGTGCGGGCAACGCACGCCGCGTCGTCAGCCCGCTGGACTCACGAACCTTTACCCTGCACATTCCCGACCGGTGTACCGGGGAGACGCATGACGCAGGCATCGCACCCGAGCGTCCCATCGGCGGAATTGGCGGGACGCTGCCCCTAACGAGCCGATGATCGGCTGGCTTCTCGGGTTCGCCTTCCTGGGAAGCTGTGCGGCCTGGCCCCTGTCCTTCCTGTTCGGACGGCGGGCGTCCGGCTGGCTGCTCGCCCTCCTCCCCGCCTCACTTTTCCACCGCCACTGGCCGCGACGATGGCGATCACGACCACACCGAACATGTCCATGCGCCTGCGACCCGCGGCCAGCGCACCGCTCGTGGCGGACACCGCGGCACCGACAAGCTGCAGGACGTAGAGCCTCATCCGGACTCAGCCACGCGCTCCGACGACAGCGAGGGCGCCAACACACCTCTGCATCGCTTCAACGCTTCTCCAGTGGGTGCTCGAGAGGGTTCACTCCTGCCGTATCTTGGATGCCATGCGCACATCTGCCGCGATGCGAGCAATCAATCGCGCGTTCGCCCTCGGCTACTCGGCGATCGCCGTGCTGTTCTACGTCTGCGCTCTGTCGCTCATCGTCTTCGCAGCGCTCGAGCTGTGGCGGGGTATCGACCCGGGGCAGGCGCCGCCAATGAGCAGCCGGTTCAACGCCATCCTCGAAGCCGTCGGCCTCCTGACGATCGCCGTCGCTGCGCTCGAGCTTGGGCAAACCGTAATCGAAGAGGAGATTCAACGGGAAGCCCATCTGGCCGCGCCAACGCGCGCCCGGCGCTTTCTGTCGAGGTTCCTGATCGTCGTCGTCGTTGCGCTTTCGATCGAAACGCTCATCGGCGTCTTCCAGTTCGTGCATGACGACCCGTCGCGACTCCCGCACATCGCCGTGGTTGGAGTCGCCGCCGCGGCGCTCCTCGCGGCGTGGGGTGTATTCGTCAAGCTCAATAAAAGCGCGGAGGAGCTGGAGCCGGAAGCGCTGGAGGACGCGACGAGCGAGGATCGAGAAGTCGAATGACGATGACGTACGATATCGGTGTCCACGCTCACGATCATCAGAGCCGTCTCAAACGCTTCGTCTTCGGAAGCGCGGCCGAAAAGGTCGTTCGGGCGAGCGACGTCCCGGTGCTCCTCGTGACACCGCCTGATCGGTAGGGCCGCGGGCGACTAGGCTACCGGCCGTTAGGCCGTGTCAGCCGTCATCACCAACGACTAGCACCGGGCACGGTGCGCGGCGGAGCACCGCATCGACCACGCTGCCGAGTACCGCCCGGCGAACGCCGCCGGCCCCGCGCCGACCCATGACGATGAGACCGGCCCCGACACGCTCCGCGGCGGCGATGATCTGCTGACCAGCCTCGCCGAACGCGAGTTCGCTCGTTACCCGGTCGGCCGGCATGCCCGCACGCAGCGCGAGATCGAGCCATCGATCGCTCGGTGCCGACGCGGCGCCGGGCGGCTCGACGGTCGGTACCCCGGGAACGTTCGCGGAGGACGTGAATACGTGGCTCATCACTGTGGCCGGCTCCACGTGCAATACGGTCATCGGCGCGTCGAGCCGCTCACTGATCCTGGCGGCCCATCGCAACGCCTCTATCGCGACGGGTGAGTCGTCGACCGGGACGAGGACGCGCGATGGCCGCTGTGACGATGACCCGGCCACGAGCAGGACCGGTATGTCGGCGACGCGAACGAGCCGCTCGGCGCTGCTGCCTAACGCCGCTGCGAGTCCGGGCCGTTGGCCGTGGGCACCGACGACGAGCAGACTCGCTTCGAACTCGCGCGCGATATCGGCCAGGCCGGCCGTGACATCGCCCTCCCGGATCTCGAGCCAGATACGGTCGGACGACAGCGAGCTGCTGAGGTCGCGAAGACGCTTGTCGGCGCCCTCGCGCACGGTGTCGACGACGAGGTCCCGGCGCGGGAACCGGCCGCGCAGAATCGGCGGCGGCTCCGGAATGGCGATGACGTGCGCCAGGATCAGCTCTGCATTGCGACCCAGGTGTCGCGAGGTCCAGCGGGCCGCTTCGAACGATGCATCCGAGAAGTCGATGCCCACCAGGATGCGCTCTGGTTTCATGATTTCGCCCGTCATGCGATCTCCTCGTTCCCCGTCTCTCTTGCGTCCTTCCGAAGCAGCTCCGCGATCGTGTCCACGCTATCCACCATCAGATCGGTCTCGTCGCGCACGCCCTCGGTGAGGAGAGGGTCGAGAGCACGATGCCTGTCTCGGAGCGGCGGAAGCGGCGGCGGTTCCGTTCCCGAGCGAACGGCACTCGCGAGCGTCAGCAGGCTGTTCGTCACCTGCCGTGCAAACGTGTCGATGCCTGGAACGGTAGCGCGAGGCTCGCGCTCCAGCCCTGCGTGCAACGCCAGCGCCGCCAGCGCATTCCGGCGGGTCGCTGCTAACAGTCCGACCACTGTGGACGGCTTCATCGAGTGGCGTCGGCGCGGCTCTGAGAGCGTTCGCTCGGCAACCGCTTCGGAATTCGACCGCGCCAATCGTGCGGACGCGCGAATCTCGTCCAGCCTCGTCACGTCAGTCGCCTCCGGATGGTTGTAGGCTGACAACAGTTCGCCCAGGTATCGGCCCTGCTCCTCGAGCATCGACGCCAATGCGGGCCGCATTTCCTGCGCCGCCCACGTTGGCCACGTTCCGTACGCGGCAAGCGCGAGCGCGCCCGCGATCGCGGTGTTCGTGACTCTGGCCGTGGCTGCCGCGGTCTCCGGCACTCCAGCGAGCGCCAACAGGAACACGACATACCCGGTGATGCAGAGAGCGAAGGCGACGTAATTGGTGGCAGCCAGAGCGTAACCGGCCCACACGAAGCACAGCACCAGCACGATCAAGGCAACGGGACCGGGGGCCACCACGCGGGCGATCACTGTTGCGCCGGCGGCACCCAGGACTGTCCCCCCCACCCTCGCGACACTGAACGTGAACGTGTCGTGAAAGTCCGGCTTGAGCACCAGCGCGACGGTCATCGGCAACCAGTAACCGCGTGACACCTCGAAGGCACTCGCGACGCCCGCCGCGAGGGAAAGCGTCGTCGCCAGGCGGAGCGCGTGCCGGCACGCGGTGGAACGTAGAGTGAGGTTGGCCCGCAACGTAATCAGGGAATTGCGCACACCCGGCCGCCATCGCGGACGGGCGACGTCTTCGCGCCTCCGTGCCGAAGACTCCGGGGGGGCGGTGAGAACGCCGGCCGTTCGCCATGCCGCGCGAACCTGGCCGAGCAGCGGCTCGACGGTTGTGCCGGGTGACAACCGCTTGGCGCAATCAGCGAGCGACGGTGAGAGCTCCGGGGGCGCGCGCGGTTCTCGTCCCTCCGAGAGTGCAGCAGCAATCTCGGCGAGGGCCGTCCCTAACAGATTGGAGAGGGTGTCGGCGCACGAACGATCCGAATCAACGAGCCGTCGATGATGCACGGCGAGGGCAGCGAGGCTGGCGCGTATTCTCTCGGCTTCGTCGAGAAGCGCTTGAAAGACGAGCGTGTTGGCGGACGCCGCGAACGGCTGGGGGTCGGCCAGCGGTGAGGGCGTGGAGGCAAGGATGTGAGGTTCTGGCGCCGCGGCCGACGCCGTCGGAATCCCGCGTGCGTAGGATGCGAGGCTTCGATACACTGCGGCCAGACTGCGCCGTTCCACCGCAAAACGGCGTAGCGGCCAGATCATCACGACGAGTACCGTTTGGATCAATCCGCCGGCAAACACGAGCCCCGCGCGTCCGGCAGCCTCCTGGAAGTCCGATGGAAACCCGCCGGCAATCAGCAGAGTGACGATCGACTGCAAGCCAACGAATGAAGCTGCCTGACCGAGCGCGACGAGCAAGCCTCCGCCAAAGCCCCACAGCGCCGCAGCTGCGATTGCGAACCCGATCGAGTGAGTCGCCACGGAACCGACGAATACCGAGAATGCCATTCCAAGGCTGGCGAGCAGCATGACGGCCGCCCGGCTGCGGTATGTTCCCTGAAACGATCCGAAGCCTGCGCCCACGGCGCCGGCGGCGCCAAACACTCCAACGGCCGATTGGTCGATGGCGACGCCGGCGATGAGCGGGATGGCAACGCCAATGCTGCACCGCAGCGCGGCGACGCCCTCGAACCGCGACCAGTCGACGTTGAGGATCGATGCGGCCAGCGACCACGACATGTTAGGCATGAATCAGATCCGCCCTCACCATCGCACTCGTGGATGCGTCGGCGGATGAGCGGCGCAAGCAACGCCGGTTATGACGCGGCCGGCGCGTCTCTCCGATCGGGCGGCCCAGCTCGCACGCCGGTCCACGATGGCGGATCGCTCGCCGGAAAGCTCTCCTTTGATGCGTCGGAGACATCATCGGACAAATTGCGCTCCGGAGGTGATGCGCGGCGCTCCGTGCGCTCTTCCGCCCTGCCATCCCGGTCATCCGCGCGAGTCACTGTTGCACTGGCAGGAAGAAAACGAAGCAGCTCCCTCGCCCGAGATGACTCTCCACGCGAACTTCGCCTCCGTGCGCCTCGACGATTCGCTTCGCGATCGCCAGGCCGAGCCCGGTCCCCATACGCGCTTGCTCCCTGGGCCGCCAGTACCGGTCGAAGATGTGCGGAAGATCTCCGGGCGCGATTCCGGGCCCGTTGTCGCGAACGGCGAACTCCACCGCCGCATCGTGAGCTGACGCCCGGATCTCGACTACCCCGCCCCGATGCGTGAACTTGATCGCGTTGCCGCCGATGTTCGAGAACACCTGCAACACACGCTCGCGATCGGCATGGACCGCCGGAAGGGGGGACTCCACGTCGAAACGGAGGTCGATCTGCTTCGCCGCGGCGAGTGGGTGCAGCAGCTCCATGGCGTCGCTCAGAAGTGTGTCTACCGGCGTCAGCGAAGTCGCGACCTGAAACCGTCCGGCCTCGATGGCGGCGGCATCCAGCAGATCGCGGATGAGCCGGTACATCCGCTCCGATGAGCGGTGGATCACGGCCAGTTGCTTGCGCTCGAGACCATGCGCCACGTCGTCCGGCACGATGTCGTCCAGCAGGAAGCTCACCGCCATCTGGATGGTGGCCAGCGGATTCTTCAGGTCGTGTGAGACGACGGCCACCATTTCTTCCCGCATGCGAGCCGCCTGCTGAGCTGCGTGGTACAACACCGCGTTATCGACCGCAAACGAAATGCGTCTCCCTATTTCGTTCGCGATGGCCACGTCGCGATCGGTGTAATGGCGATCGGAGTCACGGGCGGTGGCGAAGAGCAACGATCCGAGGACCCTCCCGCGCGCGGCGATCGGGATGACGATGTACGATGTTGGCCTGAGCTCGCGGAGAAGCGCGAGGTGGGCTTCATCCCGCGCGACCGAACGCAGGTAGTCGTCGTCGACCGCGTCGATCACTTGCGTCTTCCCGCTCCGTATCGCCTCGGCCGATGGATGGCGATCGGTGCCGAGGTCCGGCACATAGGCTTGCAGCCGTTCGACGAGGGGGGCCTTCGATGGATCGCGGTGCATCGCGGATCCCCAATGCAGGGACCCATCCTCGGCGAGAAGCGCAACGATGGCGTAGTCCGCGATTTTCGGCACCGCGAGTCGGACCACGTTGGTGAGCGTTTCCTGGTAGTCGATCGAGGCATCGAGGATCGCCGTCGCCTCGGCGAGAAACCTCCATCGCGGACCGGCCATCGCGCCTCGACGCGACGCTCGTCTGCGCTCCGCGTGCGCCGGCCGCACCGTCGGGACACCACCCTCTGCCACCGTCTCGGGGTTTACGTCGCGCTCCATCTCAGCCTTCAGCGCGCGCCGCGCCGATCTGCAGCGCGAAGAGGAGTCCGGTCATGCGTCAGGCGCACCCTGCTCGTGCGCCTCGACGAACCACAGCCACTTGTCGATCCCGCGAGAGATTTCGGTGAGCAGATCGGCCGAGGTCTTGTCGCCGACGTCTTCCATCTCCTCGATACCGAGGCGCGCGCTGCGCCCGAACTGGGCCAGCGCGTCGGAAAGTGCGGCGACGTGTTGCTCCCCGGTCGTGAGCGAGACGGGATATTCCGCGAGTTGCGAGCGCTCCGCCACCACGTGCGCCGTACCCTCGGCGACGCCGCCAAGCTGCACAAGGCGCTCGGCGAGGAGGTCCGCGTACCCTGCGACATCGGCGTTGATGTCGTCGAACAGCTTGTGCAGGGCAATGAAGCTCGGACCCTTGACGTTCCAGTGTGCCTGCTTGCACTGCGTCTGCAAGTCGATGCAGTCGGCCAGCCATTGGTTGAGCCGACTTACCGCCGATGCTCGCGTCTCGGCGGCCAGGTCGTTCTTCGTTCCGAACAGGCGCGGCGAGTCGATGGCGACGCCAGCGCGAGGTGGGGTGCGGATGGATGTCATGGTGAGCCTCCCGAGTGACGAGTGGACGAACGATCACGCACCGGTCTCAGCGGTGCCGTACGTGCCGGTGAGTCGTTAGGTGCCGCGGGCTCGCTTTCGTTTCGCCGACACGAGCGGCCTGGTGCGCCGGCGTCGCAGGGCGCGCCGCACGGCTCGCTCCGCTCCCGTGAGCGCGCCGTTGATTGAGTCGGTCAGCGATGCGGCTCGACTCTCGATGACGATGCTTGGCAGACCACTCAGGACGACTTTGACGCGAGTCCGCTGATCGACGCCGCCGCGAGGCCCGTTCACATCTTCCACGCGGATGGTCACGCGTTCGATGGATGGGGCGAACTTCCCCAGCTTCATGCCGAGCCGCTGCCTGACGTAGACCCTGGCGTCGCGGTCGAGCTGCACGCCGGTCGTTCGGATGTTCGCAGGCACCTGTGGCGCACTCGTCCGGCCGGCGGTGCGCCTGGCAGGCCGTGGCACGCGATCGGCGAACGCCTCGCGCTTCTCGCTCTGCGACGGGCGCCGCTTACCCGCAGCCTTTCGAGATCCCGCAGGGCGCACGCGAGCGATCGGACTTCCGCCTAGCGCCTTGCTGCTTGTCGGTACGCGCAACAATTGCTGTTCGGCGCCGCTCAACGGCCCCACGGCCTCCCGGCCGATCGCGTCGAACACGTCCGTTGCCGTCACGATGCCGACGAGCCGTTCGCCTTCGACGACCGGGAGTGATCCGATCAGACGCGAGCGCATGAGATCGGCTGCCTCGCGCAGCGACGTCTCCGGCTCGACACTCACCACGCGCGGAGTCACCAGGTCCTGCACTCGGCGTCCTTTCCGGAGGTTGGTGCCTCTTCTCCCGCCGAGGTCACGTTCGGAGAGGACGCCGACGGGCCGCGAGTCGTCCGTCACCACGAGGTGGCGGATGTCGCGTCGCCGCATCCGGGTCCAGGCGGTGCTGGCCGGTTCTTTCGGCCCGATCGTCACGACTCGACGCTGCATGATCGCGCGTAGCTGCATCACATCGCTCCAGTGCTGCACCGGAAGGCGTGCCGGAGGTTTCTGTGCACCGTATCGAAGACCCTCTGTTTCGTCAAGAACATAAGGGGACGTTACGCCCTAATTTCCGGCTTGACAATAGTCGTTCCAACGATTATCGTACTATCGTATTCAGCGGCGAACACAGGAGGGAACGATGACTTCCCGAGGCAGGGGGCCGGTGAGCGTCCGAACGGACCAGCTCGAGTCTCCAGATCATGAGACATTTGCTCTGGTCCAGCGCACCGCGAGTGAGCTCGACCAACAGCTCGCCCAGACCCTCAGGCCGGTCGGCCTTACGACGGCCAAGTTCAACGTCCTTCGGCTCCTGCGCCGTGCGGGCGGGGCTGGACTCGCCTGCAGCGAACTGTCGGAGCGCCTGATCCGACACGACCCCGACGTCACGCGCCTGCTCGACCGCCTCGAGGCCCGGAAGTTCGTGACACGCTCGCGTGACGCGGCGGACCGGCGCGTCGTGATGGCGCGCATCACCGAAACGGGACTCCGGGTACTCGAAAAACTCGACGCTCCCGTGGCAGCGCTTCACCGGCGGCAACTCAGCGCATTGCGCGCGGAGCAACGCCGAGAGCTTGTCTCGCTGCTCGGGGTCATTCGCGCCCGAAGCGAATAGGAGGGTGGCACGTTATATGTGTCTATACGATAGTCGTTATCACGATAATTGGCGAAACGCCGCCATCATTAACAACGGTTACCGGAGGGTACGACAATGACCCGGATCCACACCGCCGAACGCCGAGGGTCGGGCGCCCGTTTCTCCGCAAGCGACCGTCCCGTGCCGGCATACCTCGCGCGCAACCGCGCGCCCGCCGTACCGCGCCCCGCGGACTACCGCGCGGAGGCGGCTCTGCGGTTCAAGATCACCGCCGCGAGCCTCGGCGTCTTCGCACTGCTGGTAGTCGTCGCCAACGCTCCACGGATGGTGGGGATTCCGCTGGCCATCACGCTTCTGACCGCACTGGCCGTTGTCGGCGTTCTGCGCGGCGTCGCCGCCTTCGTCGATCGGCAGATGCGCGTGGTGGGCGCCGCACTCTCGGCAGGTTCCCCGCCTCGACCGGCGACAGATTCGCGCGCGTGACGGCGCGAGCAGATGCGCGGACAGGCCGCGCTCATAGCCTTCGCCGGCGCGGCCTGTTCACCTCCACCCAAGGGTTTCCGTGAGTAACTCGTCTGTGCAGGACAATGCGACCGCAACCCTGTCGCCGGATCGCCGCGACGTTCCGACGGCGTTACAGCTCAGCCTGGTCGACGCCGGCCACAAGGTGGGCTGGGTCGCCGGCGATGTCGTCGGCTTCCGCGGCTTTGCGGGTGAAGTCGAAGCGGCGCACGCCGCCTGGGTAGCGCATCGCGCGATCGCCAGCCGCCTCGCCCGCCGGAGCGGCGAGTGGCCCGTTCCAATCGATACCGAGCCGCTCGCCATGCAGCGGGGTGACGACGGCGATGTCATCCTCGCCAGCTCGAGGCCAATCGGCACACTGCTCCGCCCAGGCCCAGACAGCCTGAGTGGCCCTGATTCCTTCGGGTTCGAGATCCGCAGTCCGCACCCGACGGACGAACTGGGCATGCGCGCGAAGGCGTACCTCGCTTATCGCACACTCAGGAAGTCCGGGGTCCGGTGGGCGCTCTGGCGTCCGGGCGGTCTGACTCCGACGCTTTCGCCGCCCTCGGCCTAGCGCGCCACCAAGAGTTGCCGCGCACGCGCGAGGCGCGAGCGCTGCCTCGCGGACGCCCCGTTCTTCTCAGCGCCGTGACCAAACACGGTGGATTTTGGCTCTGCTGTTGCTTCTGACTCAGCGTTCACGGAGGTCGTGATGTCAAGATCTCGCACTAGCGCAACTCGAGTCGCGAGCCCAGCAAACCGCCGGGGGGGGTCTCCCCGTGCCGCTGCCTCGAGCCGCCCCGGCATCTGTCGATAGATCACCTGGCCTAGCGAGGAGGATACCATGCGTAAGGAAAAGCTTGTGGAACTGAGAGCGGAGCCAGGGCGTCCTCCACCGTCGTGGCGCTCGTGGCTCGAATCGAACTGGCCGGACGTGCGAATCGTCGACGCGATCCGAGCGCACGGACAAGCGACGCGCGCCTTCCCCGGCATCCAGTTACGGGCTTCCCCGACAGGCGAGCGACTCCTGCTGCCGCGCACCGCAATCGCCCAGCAGACCGTCCCCACGCGGCTCGGCGAACTCCGGGCCGAGAACAACGCCGCGGTGGCGCGGCTCGCCGGGCAGTTGGCGCTGCATGCGCGGAGCGAGGAGGAACTCTTGTATCCCATGGCTCTTCTGGTGGGAGATCTCGTGCGAGCGCGCTTGGCGGCACGTCGCCCTGATCGTCGTTAGGCGCCGCCCGTCCGCGGTTGGTGCGCGCAGCGGCCGTGCGCCTCTGGCCGACGATCAGGATTCGCCGCATTATGGAAAGCTCGAACAGTTCCCTTCAGTCAACACCGGAGCGAGAGGAGCCGTTATGCGAGTAGCTGACCTGATGCACACCGACGTGCGGACGATCGCGCCCGATACCCCGATTAGCGAGCTCGTCCAGGCGCTCGCGGACTCGCATGTGTCGGGGCTTCCCGTCGTGAATCCCCACGGACACGTCATCGGCGTGGTCACGGCCACCGACGTACTGGAGGCGAGCGCGGAAAAGGACGACGCCAGAGCACGCACGAATCTCTTCGAGCGCACGCCGGTACGCGACATCATGACGCCGAACCCACGCGTCATTGAGCCAGAGGCGGACGCGCGCGAAGCAGCGCAGCAGACGCTATATGGAGAGATTCGACGCCTGTTCGTGGAACACGAGGGACGGTTGGTCGGTGTGATTTCGCAGACGGATATCGCGCACGCTGTCGGAAGCGGCCGCCTGTAACCGACTTCAGCACAAGCGAACCGACGCGCAACCCTGAGGAGGCAGCATGAGCACCAAGGTCGCTATCAACGGTCTGGGACGAATTGGTCGCTCGATCCTGAAGCTGGTGATCGACGAGCCATCCTTCGAGCTGGTCGCGGTCAATGACCTGGTAGACGCCGAGAACCTCGGCTACCTGCTTCGCTTCGATACGGTGTACGGACGATACTCGAAGACGGTGGCGGTCGAGGGAGACAACCTGGTCATCGATGGCCGCGAGGTGGGGACCCTGAACACCCGCGACCCGGCGGAGCTGCCTTGGCGGGACCTCGGCGTCGAGCTCGTGTTCGAGTGCACCGGCGCGCTCACGCGACGCGAGGATCTCGAGAAGCACATCCGTGCGGGCGCGCGGATGGTTCTGCTATCGGCGCCATCGAAAAGCGGAGACATCGAAACGGTCGTCCACGGCGTGAACGGGCCGGGTGGTGATGCCGCCGTTATCTCATGCGCGAGCTGTACGACGAACTGCATCACGCCGATCGTCGAGGTCATTGGCCGGCGAATCGGGTTCGAGAAGGCCCTGATGACGACCGTGCACGCGTATACGTCTTCTCAGGCCATCGTCGATGGGCCGCGTAAGGATTTCCGCCGTGGTCGGGCCGGGGCGGCGAACCTGGTTCCATCGACAACGGGTGCGGCACGCGCGACGACGCAGGCACTTCCGCAATACGCGGGGCTGTTCGATGGTATTGCTATCCGAGCACCCATCCCCGTTGGATCGATCGCGGACGTCACGTTCCTCACCTCGCGAAAGACGACGGTCGAGGAGGTCAACCAGATCTTCGCGCAGGAAGCCGAAACGGAACGCTACGAGCGAGTGCTCGGCGTATCCCGTGATCCACTCGTCTCGTCGGACATCGTCGGTGATCCGCGCGCGTCGATCATCGATCTCGGCCTCACCAAGGTCGTCGACGGAGATCTGGTCAAGGTGATGAGCTGGTACGACAACGAGTGGGGTTACGCCAATCAAATGGTCCGCGAGGCGGTGTCGATGACGAGGGCCGTGACTGGGGCGAGCGCATGACCGAGGTGCAGTAACACACCCAAACGAACCTCACCCGTTCCGGATGGGCGTAAGCGTCGCAGGAACGTCCGGGGTCTCCTGAGAACCGCGGTCATGTCGCACGAACTGGAGCGCGCCCGTTGGGCATCGCAGCACCGCGCGCGCCAGCTCATCCGCGCTTGCCGCGTCCACGTCGACCCGCGGGCGGCGCCGCGGGTCGAACACTCGTGGGAGCGCGCGCACGCAGTTGCCGCTATGGATGCATCGCTCGGCATACCATTCGATTGTGATGCGATCCGTGCTGTACTCTCGCGTGACCGCCGGAGCCCGGTTGGGCTCATCGGCCGGTAGCGGCGCGGCCGCCTCACGAGCGGCGGCGTCAGACACGTCCCCGGGCATGTTCTAACGTGGAGGTGGCAAACGGCGAGCGCCTTCTCGAAGGAACGGATCTGCTGATAGCCACGCGGGCGGGCCGCTGAACGGAAAACGGCAGGATTGATGGCGTTCGTCGGGCTCCCGTGGAACCTCCACCCGTGCACCGTCGACCTCTCTGGCACGCCGTTCGCTCGCCACTCAATAACCTCGCGCGATCGCCGCGCGGGAACTGCAACTCCGAAAAAGCAGGAGGAGAGGCCATGGCAGCCACAGCGGTTCAGTCCGGGACGACCACCTGGCAGCTCGACCCCACGCATTCGAGTGTCGAGTTCTCGGTGAAGCACATGATGATGACCACCGTGCGCGGCCGCTTCAAAGACCTGAAAGCGACGCTCACGGGCGACGGGGACCATCCCGACGACGCCGGCGTCAGCGTCACCATCGAGACGGCGAGCATCGACACCGGTGTGGCCGACCGCGATGCGCATCTGCGCGGTGAGGATTTTTTCGATGCGGAGCGCTTCCCACAGATCAGCTTCCGCAGCACGGGGGTGGAGAAACCGCCGGAGGAGGAAGGAGACCGCTTCCGTGTGGTCGGCGATCTCACGATCCGCGACAGCTCCATGGAGGCGGTGCTCGACTGCGAGTATCAGGGCCGCGGCACCGACCCGTGGGGGAAGACGCGCGCGGGGTTCAGCTTCCGCACCGAGATCGACCGGCGGGAGTGGGGGCTCAGGTGGAATCAGGCGATCGAGACCGGCGGCGTGCTGGTCGCGAACAAGGTCCGCATCGAGGGAGAGGTGCAGTTCGTCAGGCAGGGTGGCTGAGCCTGCGCACGGCCGAGACAGCTCTGATCCGCTCGGAACCTGCGGGAGCGCGTCGGGCGCTCCCGCGTGCCCGCTCGCTAGGCCGCGGGGCAGCCACGGTGCCGCCATGGCTCCTGGCGCAGACCGCCGCCACGGGTGTCCCCCGACGCTCGCGTACCATTAGGATCGGTGTCGAGTAACCGAAAATGTCCAAGAGTCCAGCGGCGTCGAGACACTGCATTCGGACACGAGCGCTCTCGGTAGAGGCGGCAACGCGAGCGACCCATATCTTGGGCTCGCTCGGAGACCTCGCGCCACTTTCACATGCGACTGGAGGCGAAAACCGATGCGGTACGTCTCGCGATTCATCATTGCCGCCGCGGCGACGGGGACGCTGGTGGCGTGCACCGCACGCCCGACGCGCGTGACAACGACATTTAGGGATCCGGGTACGGCGTCTGCTCGCTTTCGCAAGACGATCGCGTTCTTTCCTGGCGATGACGCTACGCTCCGCCGTCGAGTTGAGAACCGGGTGGCCAACCGCCTTCCGAATGTCACCGCACCCCACACGCTCGTTTCCGACGAACAGCTTGCTGCCGCAGACACGCAGGCCATTCGGTCGACCGTCATCGCCGACGGGTTTGCTGGTGCGCTCGTGCTCCGCCTGATAAGTGTCGAGGGCCAGCTGGCCACTGGGGCGAGCCCGTCAGAAGATCTATGGGCATACTCGAGACGGGCGCCGCGACGTGCGTTCCGTCCGGGACAGGAAACAGTGATCACGATGGAGTCCAGCGTGTACGCGGTTCCCGGCGGCAAGTTGCCCTGGGCGGGTCGTAGCGAGAGCTTCAATCCAGTCTCGCTCGGCGAGCTGGTCGATATGATCGTGGACGCGTCGATTGAGGAAGTACGGCGGCAAGGGTTGTTTGCAACCGTGGCAGCGGTACGGTAGCCAGCGCGGAGCCCACCATTGCAAATCACGGAACTGGAAAGCGGCGCACTCCCGCAACGTACGCACACGGGTCCGCTGCTCATCGCCGGAGAGGACGCCGATCATGCCATCGGCGTGTTTCACGTCGCGGAGCTTCTCGCGAGGCGGGACCGCGTCAACGCGCACGTCCTGGGCGTCCTGCGTCCTCTGACGATCCCTGCTGCGCTGCTTACCAGCGTTCCTCGCGATGCGCTGGAGGAAGGGCGTCGTCGCTTGTATCTCGGAAGCGTGCGCCAGCGATTGCACCAGGCCACCGGCCGGGCGGTCTTCTTCAGCGTCGAGATCGTCACCGGAAATCCCGCGTCGACCCTTGCACGTGCCGCTCTCGAGCGAGGATCCGAGCTGATCATGGTTGGCGTCGCGGACCCTGGCGGGGAGCATCGAACGGCAACCGGGGACGCCGCCCTCGAAATCGCGCGGGCGAGTGAGACGCCCGTTCTCGCCGTTCCGGCGGGATATCCGCTCCTTCCCAAAAACGCTCTCGTCGCCATGGATTTCAGCTCGGCAAGTGTACGCGCGGGACGAGCCGCCATTCCGCTGCTCGCTCAGGGAGCCGGGCTCACGCTCGCATACGTGGAGCCTGACGTGGATTTCGCATTGCTTGGCGACGCTCGCCTGGCGGAGACCCACGCGAACGGGATTGCCCGGTTGTTCGAGGAGCTTCGCGCCTCTCTCGCCGTACCGGGAGACGTGTCGGTTGCAACCGTGTTCCTGCGCGGTGCCGATCCGGCCGCGATCCTGCTCGATTACGCCCGGGCAGGCGATTTCGATCTCATCGCGACAGGAAGTCAGGGCGAGGGCGCAGTCGATCGCCACATGACAGGAAGCGTGTCGACTGCCCTGCTGCGCGGAGCTCGCGGCGCCGTGCTTATCGCGCCGGCGCCGTAGTCGCGTAGGTCACACACGACGCAGTGGTGCAGCTCCGAAGGCACGACGACTCGCCCGTATGCATGCCGTCCCGGCGTTGTATTCCAGGTCGCGTCCCGAAACGCTGGTGAGTGGGCGCGGCGAGCGCAGAGCCGCGCCCAGGCAAATCCGGGTCGATGAACGATGCCTAACTAGTAATAGAACAGCTGCAGTTGCGCCGTGAACTGATTCGACGGCTCGCCAGCATCAGGATCCAGCCGCGAGAACGCCGCTTTCACGTTCGCGTTGTGCCCCTGGATGTAGTACGTCAGCCCGGCCTGATAGCGCTTTTCGTCGATCGACGGGCCGTCAAAGTTCCGCGTCTCGAACTTCACGAAAGGCATGAGCTTCATTGGCTTGAAATACAAGCCCGCCTCGGCGAATACCGCGCTCTGCTCGGCGAGCGCCGTGAACGTCTGGCCGCCGTCGTAGTTGAAGAAGTCCACCTGGGCCGTGACGGACACAGAATCGGTTAGGGGGTGATCGAGGAATGCGTCTACCACCCACGCGCGATAGTTGTCGCCCGGGCCGGCCTGCATGTCCACGCCGCCGCCGATCGCGAGAACACGCCTCGCTCCGAGGTACGTCCCCGCATAGAAGATCCCCTGTGGCTCAGCGTCGAACAGGTTGAACTGAAGTCGCGCGACACCCCGGAGCGGGTTCCGCGCTCCCGGCGCACGAAAGCCCTGGAACGCGCCCACGCGATACTCGAGCCGATTGTCGTAGAGGTAGCCCTTGGCCTGAAAACCGATGTCCCGCCCCACGCTCGACTGGGTGGCAGGCGTGGCGAGGAACGAGAAGGAGCTGTAATCGAGGCTCAGCAGGCTGGCCGCGCTTTGAATGCAGTTCCGGCAGAAAGGCACGAACATCAGCCCCGCCGAGATGGTCAACGGATCCGAGAACTTGAGCTCGACGAGCGCGTCCTGAACGATGAACCCCGTCCCCAGCGCCTTCGGCGCGCGTCCCAGATTCGGATTGTCGGTCTCGATGAAGAACGTGATGTTCGGCGCGATCTGACCGCCGACGAGGAGGCGCACTCTGCGAAGGAAGAGATTCTGCGCGTACCCTTCGCTCACGGGATCCTGCGTCCAGTCCGCCCACCCCTGAATCAGGGTGCCGAATCGCAGGGAGACATCTTCGCCAACGCGGATCGTCGCTTGCGCGCGTGCCGCTCGCCCGCCAGCGAGCATGAGCACCGCCGCAAGACCGCATATCCCGACACGCAACCACGCAAATCGAGCAAGCTGCTGCGCCGACCGTTTCGTGATCATAGGTGCCCTTGGGTGCGAGTTTCGCGATTTCGACGTGCTTCCCTGAGCGCTGCGTCTCCTCCTCGAAGAGATCAACCCGACAACTGACCCGCCTCGATAGTTAGGGGGTCGGTCGGAAAACACAACGTCGGTGCGACGGGGGATAGGAGAGGAGGGGTGAGCGCGTTTCGTGACTGATCGCACAATCGAGGTGACACGCGCGCGTCCTTGAGGACGGACACCGCACCTTGGTCAGCAGAATCAGCAATCGTCTCATCCTTCACAGCCGGAAGGAGATACGCGATCGCCGATCGACGCCGCCGGCGCGGTATCGCGCGTGCCTTGCCCTCTTCGTGACCCGTATCGTCTCGAGAGGTGAGGTATGCGAGTTCCCGGCGTTGTCCGCGCCGCCACCATGCTGGCGCTCATCGCCCCATTCATGTCCGCCAGCGCGCAGCTCGACGCAGACCGGTTCGAGAGCCACGGAAACGCCGGCGAGGTGCTCGGAATCACCGTGTCCGTGTCTGGCGTCGCCCGCGACACGATTGGCGTGCTGATCGAATCCGTGAGCCCCGGAAGCCCCGCGGCGCGCGCCGGCCTCGAGGAAGGTGAGCGCATCGCGGAGGTCAACGGCTTGAGCGTCCGCGTGTCCCCCGAAGACGTAGGACGTCGCGAAGCAGAGGACTTGGTGCGGCGCCGCTTCGCGCGAACGCTCCGTTCGGTGCAGCCGGGTGACGCCGTCACCCTTCGCGTGTTCGCCGGCTCTCGCGGCCGCACGGTGACCATCCAGCTCTCCCGGTCACGCCCCACGGAGGAACCCTCCGATGCCTCGACGCTGGCCGAGGTACTGGAGTCGCTGCGTGAGACGCAAGCCAGGATGCGACGGCTCGCGGAACGCGAGGCGTCCGTTGATTTCGCGGACACGCTCGCGCAAGCCGAGCGCGAGCTTGCCGAGCTCCAGCACCGGCTGCGCGAAGCGGAGATGCTCGAGCGTCGTCGTCCCACGCGGGAAAGCGCGCGCCGCGAAAGCTCGAGAGAGACGCTGCCTGGTCTTCGCGTGACCGTCGTGAGCGAAGAGCTCACGCCCTACTTCGGCGACCGGAGCGAGCGCGGGCTCCTCGTCCTCGAGGCTGACGAAGCGTGGACGCCGCTGCGCACCGGTGACGTCATCATTCGCGTCGAGGGTCGGCGGGCAACGGTCGAGGCGCTGCGTGACGCGCTCGATGATCGCCGGGTGCCTGAGCTCGAGGTCCTGAGGCGGGAGCGGGTCGTTACGGTGACGATCGACGGGCTTCGGTGAGGCTCGGGGGCCGCACGGCCGCAAGCGCCTTTCGCATCCACTCCCAGTACGCATCGCCCGCGGCGTCAGTCAGGTCGTTATGGCCGGCGCCGCGGACGATGACCAGTTCTCCAGGACGGCGCGCCGCGTCGTGGACCGCGCGGCCCATGCGCACCGGGATGATCCCGTCGCGGTCACCATGGATCACAGACACCGGAACATCGAGCGCAGCCACGGCTGCACGGGTGTCGAAATGCACGCGAGCGATGGCGCGCCACGCCACCGCGACGGGAAACGCGAGCATCGCGCGCGCCATGTCTCGGGCTGACGTGAAGGGCGCCTCGAGCAACAGCGCGCCTGGGGTGTACTGGGACGCGAGCTCGGCGGCGACCGCGCTCCCTAACGAGTGGCCGTGGAGAGCGACCCGCATCGTGTCCGGGATCAGTCGTTCGCGCACGAGGCGATGCGTCGCGCGCGCATCGCGCTGCGATGACGTGTAGCCCGATGTTCCTGAGAGGCCGCCGTACCCGCGGTATTCCGGAACCAGCACCGCCCACCCCGTGCGGCGCTCGACCTCGGCGGCCCAAGGCACGCGCCACGCGGCGAGATCCGCGTTGCCGTGATACGCGATGAGCAGCCCTTTCGCTCGCGGAAGATCGCCAACCAGATACGCGTACAGCGGCTGGCCATCGTCCGCGCTATAGTCGATACGCTGCGCCGTCGCGCCGGGCTCAACGACGAGCCGCGGCGGCTGCCACACGATCCGCTCCTGCATGCGCCACGCGGCGATCAGCACGATCGCGTACAGCGCAGCGAGGCCGATGAGAAGGGGAAGCACGATCTGTCTGGCTCGGCGTGGTCCCGACGTCACGATCGCCCCTCTGCGAACGAGTCCTCGGCGGTCGTCCGCGAGACATGGCGCGCGCCCTTCGTGAGGCAGCGCAGAATCCACTGGTGCGCGGCATCCAGCTCTCCCTTCGTCACCGTGTGGCCGCCACGCTCCCAATGGACCGTGACAGCGGCGCCCGAGCGACGAAAAATCTCCGCGAGTCGCTCCGCTTGCTCAGGCGGTGCGATCGGATCCGCGCGTCCCGCGCCGATGAAGATCGACGTGTCGGCGAGATCGGAGAGCTCGTCGGGCTCGAACGGGACCATGGGGCTGAGCAGCACGGCGCCGCGAATGAGTCCTGGATGGCGAAGAAGCACGCTCGCCGCGATGTTCGCGCCGTTCGAGAAACCAACCGCGACGATGCCATCCCGCTCGAGCGAATAGGTCGTTATCGCGGCCTCGATGAATCCCGCGAGCTCCCGCGTGCGGTGCGCGAGATCCTCCTGGTCGAATACGCCTTCCTGAATCCGGCGGAAGAATCGCGGTGCGCCGTGCTCGAGCACCTTGCCGCGCGGGCTGAGTATGCCGGCTCCGGGCAGGACCGCGCGCCCGAGCGGAAGGAGGTCGTTCTCGTCGCCACCCGTTCCATGCAGCAGCAGCAACGTCGTGCTTCCCGCGCGCTCGGCGTTCGCCGTCGGCGGGATGTAACGATGCACGAAGCCAAGAGCCTCTCCACTCACATCCTCCGGACCACCCATGCGCGTGAACACACTTTCCGCCGTCGTCGGAACGGGGAGGTGAATCGGCGGTAGTGCCGCCTCGATTTCGTCGCGATGCGGCTCGTACTGCGGCGGCAGCGTGAGCCTCTCGCCAAGGTGATCCGCCGGCTCGTCGATGAGGAAGCCCGGCGATTTCGTCGCGAGCTCGTACAGGACGCCACCCGGCTCGCGGAAGTACACGGAGTGAAAGTACGTGCGGTCGATCACCTCGGTGGGATGCAAACCTGCCTCGATGACCTGGTCACGCACCGCGAGCTGCGCGTCACCATCTTCGACGCTCCACGCCACGTGGTGCACCGTTCCCGCCCCACCGGCGCCGCGGACGAACCCGCCCACAGTCCGAACGTCGACGATGGTCCCGGAACCTCCGTCGGCAGCCGCGTACCGGCGCGTACTCTCGTCGTCTCGCACCGGACGGAAGCCGAGCGTCTCCGTGAGGACGCGCTCGGTCTCCTCCAGCTGATCGATCCACAAGGTGACGCTGTGGAATCCGTGGATCGCATTCTCAGCCGAGATTCCGGGCGCGTCTCCCCAGGTCGGGCGCGATTCCGCTGCCGGGTGTCCCACGAGCTCCAGCATCAACCCATCGTGATCCCTGAGCGCGATCACCGTCTCCGCTTCTGCGCCTGAGCCACGCTTCGTCGGTCCTTCATGCGCGACGCCGTGTCGCAGCAGTCGTTCCACCCAGAATCCGATCGCGCTCGGCAGCACCGCGAACGTCGTGACGGCAACCTGCCCCGTACCCTGCCGGCCGCGTCGTGCGCCCGGCCATGGGAAAAACGTCAGGATGCTCCCGGGCGTCCCCACCTCGTCGCCGAAATAGAAATGGTAGGTTTGCGGGTCGTCGAAGTTGACCGTCCGCTTGACGAGCCGCAGACCGAGCACCCCCGCATAGAAGTCGATGTTCCGCTGCGGGTCGCTGGCGATCGCGGTGACGTGATGGATGCCGAGGACGTTCTTCACGGGAGTCTCATTCGGACGCCGTCGCGGGCCACTCGTACAGGGTACGATACAGCTCGCGGTTTCGCAGGACGACGCGGACGTAGCCGCGTGTTTCCGCGTAGGGAATCCGCTCGACGAACACTTCGGGATCGTCTGTGCCCGGCTTCCTCAACCACCGCTTCGCGCGGGAGCTGCCCGCGTTGTAGGCGGCGAGCGCATGCGTGACATCCTCGTATCCACCTAACAGCCCCGCGAGATGCGTCGTCCCAAGCTCGATGCTCACGTCAGGCTGGTAGAGGAGCGCGACGTCCCAGATCGGATAGTTCGCCGCCGATGCGAGCTGCCGCCCGACTGACGGCATGATCTGCATGAGCCCGCGGGCACCCGCCGCCGATGTCGCGCGCGGCTCGAAGTTCGACTCCTGCCGGATGAGCGCCGCCACGAGCGCGTGATCGAGATCGTGACGCGCCGCCTCACGAGTGAGCGTCGTCTCGTACGCGACGGGATAGAGCACCCGGAAGAGATGCTCGTCGCGAGGCGCGCCGCCCCACAGCGCCCGGTTGGCGAGTCTGATGGCTCGCGGAGTCAGCCCGCGCTTGTGAAACGCATGGGCGGCAGCCGCCGACGCTTCGATCGACCGCTCCGCTTCCGTCACCACCCAGTCGTACTCCCGATCCGCTTCTGCGCCCAATCCGAGCTCTTCGAGCAGCTCCGCGCGCCGGAGCGCGGCGAGCATCGTCGAATCCGACGGCGGTGCCCCGCCCGCCGGCGCGGGCGACCATGTGCTGTGGCCAAGGCGCTTCGCCGCCAGCATGGCGTAGTACGACAGCGGGCCTTTGGTGACCACCTCCATCCAGCGCGCGCGCGCCGCCGCGCTATCCCCCGCGCGCTCCCACGCACGGCCGCCCCAGTAGATCATCGCGAGGCCGTCATCGTTGCGGGCGTACTTCCGCGAAAGCGTGTCGAGCTCGACGGCCGTCGCGCGTGCATCGCCATTCACGAACGAGATGATCGCCGCCCGGAATCCGGCGCTGGCCGCGAGCCCGCTTCGCGGGTACTTCGCGACGACGCGCCTGAAGAACGCGCGCGCCTTCGCGTCGTCGTCGTTATCAGTGGCGATGTCGGCGAGGAGATAGAGCGCAGACGACGCGGCGCTCGAATCCTTCGGATGATCTCGCACCACCGCTTCCAGGGCCGCTCGTGCACGCGTCCCGTCGCCCGAGCGAAGCAGCGTACGACCTCGCTCGTACGCGGCCCGTCCCGCAACGGGCGACGACTTCGGCACTCTCGCGTACTGTGTCACGGCGTCGCGATCACGACCCGCCCTCGCGAGGAGGGACGCATACGAGTAGCGATCGCGCGATGTCCCCTGGCCGCCGCGGAATGCACGATTGAATCCCTCGATGGCGCGTGACATGGGGCCGGTCACGGCAGCGCTGCGGGCAATGCTCAGCTCGTCCGCGGGCGTCAACGGCAGCTGACTCGCGTCAATGACCTCGATCGCCGTTCGCGCATCGTTGCTTCCGCGGCGAGAGGCAATGATCTGGACCAGCTCACGGCGCGCGCTGTCCTTCGCCATCGAATCGCCACTCGCGATCGCCAGCCGAAGCGCCGCCGGGTGTGCGCCGAGTGCTTGGTATGCACGCACGGCGCCGGGGATGTCACCGGTGCGCTCGCGCGCCTGCGCATCGACCCACCGCACGCGCGCCTTCGCCGTGGCGAGCTCGACTTCCTCGAAATGTGCGGCGCGTCGGGCGCTGTCCGCGGTGACGCTCGCGGCACGCAGGCGCAGCCAGTCCTCTGCATCCTTGATGAGCGATGCACCCTCTGCATAGGCGACCGCCGCGCTGTCGAGCATTTCCATCCGATCGAACACACGCGCCATGATGACGCGCCGCCGGCCGCGATCGCTCGCGGTCGCAGCCGCTGTCAACGCGTGTCGCGCATGCTCGATCGCGAGCGTGTCGGCGCGATGCGCGATCGCTGCCCGCGCGAGGAGCTCGCGGCCCATTCCGTCGAACTCTGAATCGAGCCACGGCACTCGCCCGAGGAGCTCCTCCACCCGGCTCCACCCTTCCCACGCGGCGGCTGCCCGGGCCGCGAGAAGCACCCGTGCCGGGGTGCGCTGCGCCGTGTCGCGCAACGCGGGATTGAGCAGCTGGGTGGCACGCCACGGCTCCCCGGCCTCGAGCGCCGCGGCGGCGGAGGCCAGCAAGGAATCCCCGGTGACGGGAAGATCGAGCACTCCATCCGAGACTTCATTCGTCGCCGAGGCATTACACGCAACGACCGACAGAACAGTGAGAAGCAACAGACGACGCATCCAGCCCTCCACGTATTTCTGCAAGTACGACTTCATCTTACACGGGTTGGCGCTTCCGGTCGTATGGGGTGTGAAGCAAGATTCGGCGCGCTCCTCGAATGACGACTGCGCGTGACCAATGTCCCTTCGCAATACTGACTCCTCCGTGTCGCGATCTGCGCCCAAATCCCTGCGGCAGCGAAGGTTGGAGCCGCCCTTCCGCGTCGGTCTCATCGGATTCGGCCTTGCCGGAGCGTCGTTTCACGCGCCCTTCATCGCCGCTACGCCTGAGCTCGAGCTCACGGTCATCGCAACCGGAAATCCCGAGCGACAGCGCGACGCCGCTCGAGCGCATCCGCGCGCCGCGATCGTCACGTCGACGGATGATCTCTGGGCACGCGCCGGCGAACTCGACCTCGTCGTCATCGCATCACCCAACCGCACCCACGCGCCGCTCGCTCTCGAGGCCATCGCGCACGACCTCAACGTCGTCGTCGACAAGCCGCTCACTCGAACGGTCGATGAGGCGCGGCGGGTGATCGACGCGGCCGCCGATCGCGGAGTCATGGTGACGGTGTTTCAGAATCGCAGGTGGGATGGCGACTTCCTCACCGTCCAGAGCATCCTCGCGAACGGCGACATCGGCCGGCCGTATCGATTCGAGTCGCGCTTCGACCGGTGGCGTCCCACGCCGAAAGGCGGTTGGCGCGAGCGCAGCGACCCGGAAGAAGCCGGCGGGTTGCTCTACGACCTCGGCAGCCATCTCATCGATCAGGCGCTCGTCCTGTTTGGCCCGCCCACGCATGTGTACGCCGAGCTGGATAGGAGGCGACCGGGAATGGAGGTGGACGACGATGTGTTCGTCGCGCTCACGCACGCGAACGGCGTCCGCTCTCACCTGTTCATGAGCGCCGTCGTCGCGATATCGGGTCCGCGTTTTCGCCTCCTCGGCTCCCGCGCGGCATACGTGAAATGGGGCCTGGATGTTCAGGAATCGAAGCTTCGTCGCGGACAGCTGCCGGGCTCGACGGAATTTCTGGACGAGCCGCAGGATGAGCCGGGAAAGATCGGCGCCGAGGACGACGTGCGTTCCGTCCCGACGATTCCCGGCGACTACCGGCGCTTCTATGTTGGAGTCAGAGACGCGCTGCGCGGCGCTGCGCCGCCGGTCGATCCTGCGCATGCCATCGCGACGCTCGCGGTGATCGACGCGGCGGGACGATCGGCAGCCGAGGCGCGCGTCATGCGCCTGGATGAAGGCCACGCACGAGGTCAATGACTCAACGACTCCTCATCGTCTCGAACAGGCTTCCCGTCACCGTGCGCAGCGAGAAAGGACGCCCTCGCGTGCGCCGGAGCGTGGGCGGCCTTGCCACCGGGCTGCAAGGACCACACGAACGGTCCGAGGGGCTGTGGCTCGGATGGCCCGGCAGCCTCGCGCGGTTCAATGAGCAGGTTCGCGGCGAGATCGAGAAGCAACTCCTCGATCTGCGCACCGTGCCGATCCTGCTCGACGAGCGCGAAGAGGACATCTTCTACGGACACATTTCGAACGCGGTGCTCTGGCCGCTCTGTCACGACCGCATCGACAGAATGCCCCTGCGTGTCGATGGATGGGATGTGTACGAGTCGGTCAACGCCCGCTTCGCCGACGTCATCGCCGAGCACTACCGGCCTGGCGATCTCGTGTGGGTTCACGACTACCAGCTTTTCCGCGTTCCCGCTCTCCTGCGGGCGCGCGTTCCGGACGCGCGCATCGGGTTCTTCCTCCACATTCCGTTCCCGAATCCCGAGATCTTCTTCACGCTGCCAACGCGCCGATGGCTCGTCGAAGGAATGATGGGCGCGGATGTGATCGGCTTTCACACACGCCGCTATCAGGGCCACTTTCGCGCGGCGCTGCGGCGACTGTTCATGATGGAATCCGATCCTCGCGGCGTCGTCCGCTGGAACGATCGCGACATTCGGATCGGCGTGTTTCCCATGGGGATCGACGCCACCGATTTCTCGAAACGAGCCGCCCTCCCCGAGGTCAAGGCGAAGGTCCAGGAGTACACGGATCAGGAGCAACGCCTCATCGTCGGCATCGATCGCCTCGACTACAGCAAGGGGATTCCGCGGCGACTCCTTGCAATCGAGCGGCTATTTACGCTGCACCCCGAATGGCGTGAGCGCGTACGGCTCATCCAGGTCGCCGTCCCCTCGCGCGACAAGGTCGGAGCATACCAGCGCATCAGGCGCGACGTGGATTCGCTCGTCGGCCGAATCAACGGCCAGTTCGCGACACCGACGTGGACGCCCATCCATTACCTCTATCGAAGCGTGCCGGGTCCCGTACTGGTCGCACTCTATCGAGCGGCCGACGTCATGCTCGTCACGCCCGTGCGTGATGGGATGAACCTCGTCGCAAAGGAGTTCACGGCCTCCCGGATCGACGAGAGCGGCGTGCTGGTGCTCAGCGAGTTCGCCGGCGCCGCCGATGAGCTCGTCGACGCTGTACTCGTCAATCCGTACGATGTCGATGGCACGGCGGACGCCATCCATCGCGCGCTCACGATGGACACCGCGGAAAGTCAGCGGCGCATGCGGGCGCTGCGGACCACCGTGTTCGAGCACGATGTGCATCGGTGGGCGTCGACGTTCCTGGACGCGCTGGCGGCAGGTGCGTGAGCATCTTCCGTCGCGAAGGAGATGATCCGCATCGCACGGGTCGCTCGCGTGCTGCGTTTCGCGCCCGACACCCGCGGACTTCGGCTCGTACGCATTGTCACCTCCCTGAACCGCGGGATGCTCGCCCTCGGCCGCGCCATGGGGCGACGCGGCCTGGGGTATGCGATTGCGCTCACGGTCATCGTCACCCTCGCCGGCGCGGCCGGCAGATCGTCCTCCTCCGCACCGAGGTCGCATCGCTGAAGAGCGAAGGCTGAGCCCGGATTAGCTGCGCGGCGAACACGACACGCAGCGCGTGGTCTCGGGCATGACGATGAGGCGCCCATAAGGGATGGGCTGCCCGCAGCTCCCGCAGATGCCGTAGGTTCCCGCCGTGAAACGGGCGAGGGCTTCGACGATCGCGTCGTATCGAACGCGCGTGTGCGTGTCCATCGTGACGCCGCCTGCGTTCATCTGGACATCCCAGACGTCGGCCGCTGGCATCCAGCTCTCGGTCTCCGCCGTCGTCTTGAGCGCGCGCTCGAGTCGGTCGCGCTCGCGCAGAAGCTCGGCTTCGAGCTCGCGTCGCTGTGCGCGCGTCAGGTTCTCTCTCCCAGCCATAGGCGTAGCCTCCACCGATGGCCATGACCAGTGATCACGGCCCGTCGGCTGATACAGTGGACAGGATACGGCGGCGCCGGATCAGCTGCCGTCGAAAGCAAACCGCCCCACCGCGCACGGAGCGCAGGTGGGGCGGTTCTCGCAGGCGTCGCTAGCCGCTACTGTCTCGGCAAGGCTCCCCCTGGATGAACGCTGCGCTCTTTCGGATGACGACCAATGCCGCGGACCGCGTGACGGTCCGCCAGCGTGCGGTCACCGCATCCAGATCCTCCAGAAAGACGAGCAGCGATCACGATGCCTCCAGAGAAAGCGACAAGGAACGTTCGCCTGTTCTACACCCAGTATAGCCCGGCGTTCCAGGAAAGCAACCGGGCCGCATGTGCGCATGCGGGCACTTGCATAACGAGTCGGCGCGATCAGCGGGCCTCCGGGCGCCCGAACATGAGCTGGATGAGCGCGCGCTCCTCGCTGCGCGCGAAGATGTAGACGTGGTCGCCCGGTGACAGTACGGTCGTTCCCTTCGGCGCCACCAGCTCGCGCCCGCGGACGATCAACGTGACCGCCGTGCCCTCCGGGAACGGAATGTCCGCGAGCTGGACGCCGCACACCGATAGTACGTCATCGATGTAGAACGACAGGAGCTCGCCGTTCAGCGGCTGCATCGACTCGATCTCGAGCACCGCCTGGGGCGACGGCGGCTCCGACGTTTCGAGCTCGAGCCGGCGCGCCATCCAGGAGACCGTCGCCCCCGGAATCACCGCGCCGACGACCACGACGAAGAACACGATGTCGAATACCCGCGAGGCACCGGGCGCGCCTGCGAGAACCGGGAAGGTCGCGAGGACGATCGGCACCGCGCCACGAAGCCCCACCCACGAGATGTACGCGACCTCGCGCGCCTTGTAGCGAAAGGGCAGGAGACACAGCCAGACGACCACCGGTCGTGCGACAATCGTCAGAAACGCGGCGACAATCAGCCCCGCGGGAGCGATGTCGAGCAGACGCGACGGGAACACGAGAAGCCCGAGGACGAGGAACATCGTCACCTGGCTGAGCCACGCGAGCGCGTCGTGCACGCGAAGCAGTCCCGTCTTGTACGGAAGCTGGCCGTTCCCGAGGATGATCCCAGCCACGTACACGGCGAGGAATCCGCTGCCGAACACCAGCGTCGGTACCGCAAACGCCAGAAATGCGACACCCACGAGCATTACGGCGTAGAGGCCCGCGGCCGCGAGCCGCGTGCGCGCGAGCATCAGTCTCGCTCCATAACCGATCGCGGCGCCAACCACCCCGCCAACGACGATCTGCGTCGTGATGGTCACCGCGATGTTCCACCCGACCACCGCCGAGGGATCGAGAAGGCTCTCGGTGACCAGCATCGTCAGGATCACCGCCATCGGATCGTTGGCGCCCGATTCCACCTCGAGCGTGGCGGCTACGCGGCGCTGGAGGTGGACGCCGCTGCTGCGCAGGACCGTGAACACGGACGCCGCATCGGTCGACGAAACGACTGCACCGAGCAGCATCGCCGCCGACCACGGCAGCCCCAACGCGTGCGCGCCGACGGCGAGCAGTGCCGCGGTGCCCACGACACCGAGCGTCGCGAGAACTCCGGCCGGCGCGGCGACGCGACGGACGGCGCTCGACGGCGTGTTGAGACCGCCGTCGAACAGAATGAGAACGAGCGCCACCGTCCCCAGTCGGTACGACAGCGCGTAGTTCTCGAACGGGATCCCCCCGAGCCCTTCCGACCCGGCGAGCATGCCGATGATGAGGAAGATCAGCGCGACCGGGACCGGCAACCGATCGGTCGCGCGACTGAACACGACGCTCGTCACGAGCAGCGTGCCGAAGATGGCGAGGACGATCGCGGTCGAGAGTGGTTCGGAGGTCAGCACGGGCTCAAGCTAGCCCCGCCAGCGCAGCCGATCTATGCCGCCGACGGCACCTCGAAGCAGCACTGCGGCCGCTCGCCGCGGTTGCAGCGTTCGCGCACTGGTGCGCCGATCACCTCGCTGAGGAGCGACTGAACGGCACGACACACCTCGGGACGGCGTGCAGTCGCCGCCGAGAGCGGGCATCCGCATCCGCGGATGGCGAGCGCACCCTCGGTGCGCTCCACCTGCGTCTCTCCGCCTAGCGAATCCAGCAGCGCTGCGGCAGCGCGGACGCGCGTCTCGAGGTCCCCTGTGCGCGGGAGCCGTACGTCGGCGGCCAGCCGGCGGCCCGCAGCATCCATGAGTGCATGACGCTGGTCTTCCGAGATCCGGTCCGCGAGCTCGTCGAGCAGCGCACCTAGCACGGGGACGTAGGCACGCGACAGCAACGGCTCGGCCTCCGGCTGGATTTCGTAGAGCGTTGCCGGCTTCCCCGCCCCCTCGCCGCGGCGCACGCCTGCCTGGCGGACCAGGCCGTCGCGCTCGAGCGTCGCGAGGTGAGCGCGGATCGCGTTGTCCGTCAGTCCGACTGCACGCGCCAGCTCCTCGACCGTGCTCGTGCCGCGACGGAGCGCGACCACGATCTGGCCTCGGGTCGTCTCGAGAAACCGGCTTCCAAGCGCAGCCGCGGGCATTCAGGCCTCCGTTGATGGCGCCTCCAAGTTACGTAAAAGCCCGCCCGCCGTCAAATAAATACATGAAATACTTGACAAATCTCGCTAAGCTGCTCATTACTACCCTTGCAGCTGTCACTGACCCGTTCTCTTCACCGGAGGAAAGAACATGCGACACCTCGCCTTCACCGCCATCGCCGCCGCCCTCACCTTCGCGGCCGCTCCCGCCGCCGCCCAGACGCCTACCCCCGGGCTCGACGACCCTACCATCGTTGCGATCTTCGACGCCGCCAACACCGCTGATATCGAGACCGGCCAGATCGCAGCCAGGTTGGGCCACAGCAAGGAGGTGCGCGATTTCGGCGCGATGCTCGCCCGCGACCACCAGACCGTTCGCCAGATCGGGAGGGATCTCGCCACCAAGCTCGGCGTGACTCCGACTCCTCCCGCGAATGACGCCAGCGCGAAAGCGCATGCCGAGGCGCTGAAAAAGCTCCGGGCATTGCGCGGACCCGAGTTCGACCGTGTTTTCCTTCAGCATGAAGTCGCATTCCACAGGTCGGTGCTCGATGCGGTCAAGTCGACGTTGCTTCCCGCCATCGAGAACGCCGAGCTGAAGGCGCTCGTCGTCAAGGTTGGCCCGGCCTTCGAGGCACACATGATCGCCGCACAGAATCTGGCGAACCAGCTACAAACGGCGCAGCGCTAACCTCAGCCTCGCGAGGAACCAGGAGACTCATGGGCGGACAGGAAGCGCCCCTGTCGGGGCCTGACCTAACGAGAGGCGTCGACAGCGCCCGGATCCAGGAGGGTGAAATCCTCCTGGGTCACGCCGGCGGGGAGCCAGTCCTGCTCACGCGCTGTGCGGGTGACGTGCTCGCTGTCGGAGCGCGGTGCCCGCACTATGGTGGCCCGCTCGAGGAAGGGCTCATCGTGGGCGACACGATCCGATGCCCCTGGCATCACGCGGCATTCAGTCTTCGCTCCGGCGAGATGTTGCGTCCACCCGCCCTCGCCGGCCTCGCCTCCTGGAACGTCGAGGAGCGAAACGGCGTCGCCGTCGTCACGAGCAAACGAGACGTCGGCTCCACGACGTCTCGCCAGGCTCTCACACATCGTTCCGCTCCGGGCGCGCCAGGCTCCGTGGTCATCCTTGGCGGCGGCGCTGCGGGTGTCGTCGCGGCCGAAACGCTGCGGCGCGAGGGCTACGACGGACCGATCACGATCATCGAAGCGGGTCCCGCGCCTCCGTGTGATCGCCCGAATCTCTCCAAGGACTACCTCGCGGGGAGCGCGCCGGAAGAGTGG
This sequence comes from Gemmatimonadaceae bacterium, assembly GCA_052389995.1. Lineage (GTDB taxonomy): Bacteria > Gemmatimonadota > Gemmatimonadetes > Gemmatimonadales > Gemmatimonadaceae > JAICNG01. The sequence continues at coordinate 81,704 of JBQTHJ010000023.1, forward strand.
ATTCCACTGCACCCGCCGTCCTTCTACGACGAGCAGCGGATCGACCTTCTTCTCGACACCGCAGCGATCGGCATCGATGTCGAGCATCGACAGCTCGTGCTCGCGGATGGGACGAAGCGGCCGTTTGGTGCGCTGCTGATCGCGACCGGAGCAACCCCGGTCACGCTCGACATTCCACAGGCGCGCGGTCGCGTGCACTACCTTCGCACCCTTGCCGATAGCCGGTCGATCATCGGCGCCGCATCACACGCAAGGAAGGCCGTGGTGCTCGGCGCGAGCTTCATCGGACTGGAGGTGGCGGCGTCGCTGAAAGCTCGTGGGCTGGACGTCACCGTCGTGGCGCCCGAAAGCCGCCCGCTCGAGCGGGTGCTTGGACCGGAGCTGGGCGATTACGTCCGCGAGCTGCACGAGGAGCGCGGCGTTCAGTTCAGGTTGGGCGAGACGGCCACCGCGATCGACGAGACGAGCGTCACGCTGCGCGGCGGCCCGCGCCTGACGAGTGATCTCGTCGTCGCCGGAATCGGCGTGCGCCCAAACACGGCGATCGCGGAAGCCGCCGGTATTGCCACAGACCGTGGCATTCTGGTCGATCGCTATCTCGAGACGACCGTTGCCGGAATCTACGCCGCCGGCGACGTCGCGCGCTGGCCCGATGCGACCGGTGAGCGTATTCGCATCGAGCACTGGGTCGTTGCGGAGCGCCAGGGCCAGGCGGCGGCACGCAATATCCTCGCGGGAGCGAGCGGAGCACGCAAACCCTTCGACGCGGTTCCGTTCTTCTGGAGCCAGCACTATGACGTCACGATCGCCTACGTCGGGCACGCACAACGATGGGACAGCGTGAGTCTCGATGGCGATCCCCGCGCCAAAGACTGCGCGATCACCTATCGCGAGGGCGGCGTTGTGAAAGCGGTCGCGACCATCTTCCGCGATCGTGACAGCCTCGAGGCCGAGTTGGCCATGGAGCGTCGCCTGTCCGCCTAACGCGATGCCGGACCGGGCGGCGGCGGACTGTGCAGCCGACCGCTGTGCACCCGAACTCGTGCGCGGCACGCGATGTGCGCCTTCCGCCCGCCTACACCGATCAGGAGGACTGTATGGCGAACGATCGCGAGCTCATCGAGCCCAACGAAGACGACGAGCGGTACGCCCGTCGCGATGAAGAGGGCCAGTTCACCGAGCCTCAGGACGATGTCGGCCGGTCGTCGGCGCAGGACCAGAAGCGCGACGCGGAGAGGGAATCCCGCAGAGGGCAGGGCGACCGCGGAGATCGCGCCGAGGAATAGCGCGAGAGACGCCGCCGCGCGGCGGCGTCTCAGCTCGTAGAATCGGCGCTTTCTGTGGCCGGCGTGGACGGCGCGCTCCCGCCAAGTGCGCGGAGCGCGACCGCTTCCATGTCGTGCGGTACGTCGAAGCGCCGCAGCGCGTGGCGCGCCAGACTCACGGCCAGCTCACGCTCTCCCATGAGCGCGCGCTCGGCGCCATGTGCCTCGAGGAAGTTGCGCTCCTCGTCGCTGTGCGTTCGCACCACGACCTCGACGCTCGGATTGAGCTTTCGCGCCAGGGCCAGGATCGCGCGCGCTTGATACGCGTCCGGCGCCGCGATCACGACGAGCCGCGCCCGCTCGACGTGCGCCTCCGTGAGCACGTCCGGTCGCGTCGCGTCGCCGAAGATCACCGGCAAGCCGCGTTCGCGCAGTGACTCGGCGGTGTCGCGATTCTGCTCGACGATGACGTATGGAACGCCGTGGAGCGCCAATTCATCGGCCAGTGGTGCGCCGACGCGACCATGGCCGATCAGCACCGCGTGATCGCGAAGCTGCGCCTCATCCACCTCCGGCGGAAGCTCCACCAGTGCGCCACCCGGCCGCTCGAGCGCTGCGAGGAGGCGCGGACGCTCGCCGATCCAGCGCGCGCCACGGGCCGCGCCGCCGAAAGCGAGCGGATTCAGGCTGATCGAGAGGAGCGCGCCAGCGACTTGCCGATCATGATGATGAGCACGACCGACAACACCTCGAGCGGCTGGCGTACGAGGATCGACGGGTCGAATAACATCCCGACGGCGACGAAGAAGAGAACGGAGAACGCATCCTGAAGAGGGAGTGCGTCTTCCGCCGCCTCGTGACTCAGGTGTGATCCGTTGACCACCATGCCGGCGAAGAATGCGCCTAACGCGAACGAGACGCCGAACAACGCCGCGGCTCCCACGGCGATGCCGATGGCAACCGCGAGCACCGAAAGGGTGAACAGCTCGCGCGAGCCGGTGCGCGCCACGCGTTCGAGCAGCCACGGGACGGCGCGTCGTCCAACCACGAACATGAGGACGACGAACGCGGTCACCTTGGCGAGAGTGACCCCGATCGTTCGCAGCATGCCGGGCCCCGGCCGCCTGCGCCCACGCAAGGGTTCGCTCACGTGAAGAAGAGTCGCGGGCTCTCCGTGAGCAAGTGGCTGTGGCGCGTCGTCGCGTCGATCCCGTTCTCACGAAGGATCACCGGATTCACTTCTTTGCCGTGGCCGGTTGTGTCAGCCGACGGAGGTCCCCTCTGTGGCCGCCACGGGCGTCCCCGTTTCCGCGTCACTCGTGTCGTCCGATGGGATCTCGACGGGCGGCGCACGCCAGAGGATCGCCGTACCGACGACGCCCGCGATGAGCGATGCAGCGAAAATCGCGAGCTTGGCCGCCGCGAAGTCGGCACCGTCCAGCGCCTGGCCGGCGATGAACAGCGACATGGTAAAGCCGATTCCGCCGAGCGCACCGGCACCCGTGACGTGACGCCAGGAGTACATCACCGGTTTGCTCGCGATACCCACTCGCACGGCCGCCCACGCGCCGAGGGTGATCCCAATCGTCTTGCCTAACACGAGAGCGAGAAGGATCGCCACCATGAGGCGGCCACGACCGACGAGCACGTCGGTCGACCAGACGACTCCGGCATTGGCGAGCGCAAACACTGGCAGAACGACGTAGCTCGACCACGGCTCGGCCGCGCGGAGCAGCTTGCTCGCCGGCGACTCGATGCGCTCGTGGATCGTGTCGAGCGCGCGCAGCGCGGGCTCGGACGGCCCATGGCGAATCAACGCGTCGCCCGCGAGTCGCGTCTCCGTGTCCATCACCGCCTGCGCTTGCGCCAGCAGCGCACCCAGGTTGGGCGGCGGACGGGTTGGCGTCGCGGCCGCGAGAACGACGCCCGCGAGTGTGGCATGCACGCTGGCTTCGTGCAGCGAGAACCAGAGCGCAACACCGAGCACCGCGTAAGGAATCGCGCCGTAGACGTGCGCGCGGTTGAGCAACGCGAGGCCTACGGTGCACGCTGCCGCTGCGGCGAGCCACCCCAGACCGATCGCACCCGAGTAGACGAGCGCTACCAGGACGATCGCCGCAAGATCGTCGGCGACGACGGTGGCGGTGAGGAAGACACGAAGCTCCACCGGCGCTCGGATGCCCAGCACGATGAGCAACGCGATCGCGAACGCAGTATCGGTCGCGATCGTGGCGCCCCAGACGTGGGCGTACTGCTCGGGAGCAATCAGTAGATAGATGACGGCCGGCACAACCATGCCGCCAGCCGCCGCGAGGAGGGGCAGTGCAGCGGCGCGGCGCGACGCCAAACGCCCCACTGTGAGCTCGCGCTTGATCTCCAGGCCGACGACGAGGAAAAAGATCGTCAGCAGCCCGTGGTTTACCCAGTCGACGAGCGAGAGAGCGAACTCGGACGCGCCAACGCGGATGCCGAGCGGGGTCTCCCACAGCGCGAGAAAGGCTGGGCCGAGCGGCGTGTTGCTGATAACGACTGCGATGACCGTCATGACAAGGAGAAGCACCCCCGTTGACGGCGCCCAACGAGCGAAGGCCACGCTCGCAGCGTGAATCCGGTGCCCGAGCGACCTGAACATCGCCTCAGTGAGCGCCGCCTCATCCCACGCGCCTTCGTAGCGTCGGCCGTTGATGAAGAACGTGGGCGTCACCCGCGCTCCACTCCGCAGGCCACTCAGCGCGTCGTCCCGCACGCGCGTCGCGGCGGAGCGCTTCTTCACCTCATCCCACGCGCCACGTGGTGGGACGCCGAACTCCGCCCCGACCCGGTCCAGATCGCCTTCGCTGAGGGCGGGGCTGCGCCGCATCAGCGCATCGTGCACCGGCCAGAACTCCCCGGTCCGCCCCGCCACGTACTCGGCCAGCACTGCCGCGCGCGTGGCCTCCTCGCGATCCGCAAGCGGCAGGTGACGATACACGTATCGCATGCGATCGCCGAACCGGTCGCGCAGCCGCGCCACGACCTCGTGCGCCACGTGGCAGTACGAGCAGACATAGCTCCCGTACTCCACCAGCGTCACCTGCGCGTTGTCGCCGCCGAGAACTCGATCTCGCGACGGATCGACCTCACGATCGAGGCGGTTCGCTCGTTCGGCCGACATCAGCGGTTGCCTAACGTGCTCATCGCGCGCGTCCCGTGAACGTGCCCATCGAACGGTAGATCCCGAACCTTCGACTGCTCAGGCTCGATGCGCAGCGAATCCGACCACCCGTCACCGCCCATTTGCTGGCGCAGTACGCGGACATCCCGGGTTGGAGACAAGCGCTGCCGCCGAGGAGATGCTGACGATGTGGCCAGACGCCCGCTCGACCATGCCGGCAACAGCTCACGCGCGAGTTGCATCGGCGCGAGCGTATTGACGGCGATCGTCCGCTGAATCTCTTCGGGAAGGTGGTCGACGAAGGGTTTCCCGACGATGACGCCGACGTTGTTGACCAGAACGTCGACGCGAAGCCCGCGCTCCCGCATCTCCTGGAGCGTACCGCGGACCTGCGCGAGATGGGTGACGTCGACCCGGAAACCATCCACGCGGTGCCCACGGCTCGTCAGCTCCGTCACCGCCCGATGCATCGCCTGGTCGCTCACATCCCAGATGACGAGACGGCCTGCACCGTGCTCGAGGAGCAGCCTCCCCACAAGCAAGCCGATCCCGGAAGCGCCACCGGTGACCAGTGCCGTACACCCCGCGATCCGCGTCACCCTGGTGAATTCCTCAGCCGAGGAAGACTCAATGGAAAAAACGCAGCGGCGCAGAGTGCACCCGCGAGTTTACCCCCGCGGGTGCCCACCGCGCCTTGTCGCGACGCTCGAGCGTAAGTTGTTGTCCTGCTTACATGGCCAGGGACGGAATCGAACCGCCGACACGCGGATTTTCAGTCCCGTTAGGGCGGATACACGAGATGACGTGAGCCGACGTTTAAGAGAGGAACGCGACCCACGAACTGACGCGATACGACTCGGTTTTCAACCAAGTCCCACGATTCGTCCCACGACGTGACCCACGACTTTTCCAAGCCTCCATACTAGGCTGCGCCCTCACACTGAGGAAGCCCATGCTGCTCGCGGTAATCCCGGACGCTCCGCTCAGCATCTACTCGCATCCCCACCTCGAAGTGCGGGCGGAGAATGTTATAGAGCCAAGAGAGCCCGATTGGCACACTTTTCCGATGGTCGAAGATGTCGTCTTGCAGTTCGCGCGATTGCCGCCCGGCGTCGAGCAGATCTACTCGATGAGCCGCGATGTCGTCGTGGAGTTCGCGCGCCCGCGAGCATAAACGATCCAGTGTCGACGCTGCCGCAAGCTGCCGCCTTCTCTCGCGGATTGCCCAGCGGAACGCCGGGGCGAGGGTCACAGTCGCGAGTAGTAGCCCGTCAACGTCCAAGCCGAGATACTTGAACACTGCGGCGGCAAGAACTGCAAGCACAACAGCGAACGCACCGAGAATGAACCCATATCGTTGGCGGAGCCGTGAGTCCCACCAGAGGTTCGTCCGCTGACAGAGTACTCTCGCAAGGTGCAGAGGCACGCAGCCGACGATCGGCGCATACCAATCGCGGACTTTCTTCAAGGAGGGATCACCCCGCCGCCAAGTCTTCGCCCAATTATGCACGTCCGAACCTTCCAGTGGGGTACCGACTTTCGTAGTCCGCCAGGACAGCTTGAAGAGTGTCGTGTCGAACATTTCTTGCGCAGTCGCTGCGCTGCGTTTCCAGCCCTGCTGCCAGTCATCAAAGACGAGTTCATCGAGCAGCATGATCACGAGGCCGTACAGCGCACCCCAAGCCGCGAATGAGGTCCTGGTGACATTGACAGCGAAAGGCAGCTGCGGCAGGACGAGATTCGCGATTGCGACAAGCACCGGAACGATCACACCTAGGGCGAACTGCAGATAGAAGAGGAGCTCGGCGCGCCGGTATAGCAGCTTCGCCGCGGCCTGGCAATCGAGAGCCTCGGGCGTGTTCTGCCGTGTTGGAATGTCGTTGGTGTCGGTAGCGGCCACGGGCGTCATTCGGGGAACTCATGATTGAAAATGATTGACCACTGTCTAACCGCTCCACGCCAGTCACCAGCCTGTTCGGCTTTGAGGGCGGCGGCAGATCGTTCACTGGCAGACACGATTGCCTCCAACAACAAAGCGTGCTGGCCGGAAGTTGGCGTGGCGGCAATCCGGATCGGTGAGACGCCCATCGGATCACTGAGCGCCGGGCAGCCTGTCTGCCTGAGATACGCGAAAGCGCGCGCGAGGGCTTCGGCATAGCCCCACGGTCCGCCGACCACGTTCTCACGTCCGAGGAGCGTCTCAAGGTAGAGCGAGCGGAGCGGCGTTGTCGACCCGCGCGCGCAGGACCACCACTTGAGTATCCGCACGACAGGGATGAGTCCCCGCCCGCTCGCTACGTTCGCGGCGAAGAGCCACTCTCGCTGCGCGTCCGGCGCTGTCGACGTCCAACCAGCACGGCCGTCGGGAATCTTGAAGATCGGTCGGCTACGGAACGATTCGAAGAGTGCTGGCACGACATCAACGGAAAATGCCCCTCCGCCAAATCTGACGACCGCTGCCACCTCGTCACGCCGCACGGCGGTCGCTGGGTAGCGCGCCTGAAGGTCCTCGCGCACGCGCGTGAGGAGCGTGGCGGAACTCACTTCGCTCATACCCCAGCGCACTTCCTCTCGGCGGAGTACCACAAAGAGGTCCACGTCGCTGTACACGCGGATCGCGGTTCCTTTTCGATGGCTTCCTACGACGGCTGCTCGGACGACGCCGAAGCTGGTGTTCAGGCGTGACCGGATGCCGGCGATGTTCCGCTCGACACGCTCGAGCTCCCGAGTTTCGGGAGCAATGTCCTCGAGTAGTCGGCGGAACCGAAGGCTGACTGAGCGGTGACTCACCGGCGATGCCCCCACGGAACGAGCCATCGCAGGCTCCTTACGGGCCCGCGTCGCCAAACGGACGCGTAGGTACAGTCTCCTCCGCTACGTGCTTGAGCAACGCAAAGGCGAGAGGCCAGTCCGGGAATGCGGCCAGGATCGCATTCCGCACAAGACGGTCAGATATGTCGGAGTAAGTGAAGCCGTACCCACGCCCCTCACGGGGACCGGTGAGTTCGACGAGCGCCTGCCACTCAGCGCCGGTGAGCCGTAGGTCACCGAGGAGACGCTCGAGATGTGCGCGCCGTTGAACGGCGTCTGGGCGACGGAACTCCACAACATCGACGGCCCGCCGACGAACTGCCGGGTCAATGCTTTGCAAGCGGTTCGAGCAGAAAACGACGAGCGCTGGGACACCGGCGCCGCGCAGGTGGTCGACGCCTTGAATGAGAGCGTTCACCCCGGCTCGGTCCTCATGATGCATCTGTTGCGTCTCACGGCTCTCAGTAAGCGCGTCTGCCTCGTCGAGCAGGAGGATGGTGACGTGTGCCGTGCGGCGTGCCTCCCCTTCGGCTGCGCGGAACGCGCGCGAGATTTGCCGCGTCATGTCGCCAACGATCCCACTTCCGCGCGTCTGGATGCTCATGCGAAGGAGGCTCGCCGGCTGGCCGAGGGCCCGGGCGACGGCGTCGCCGAAGGACTCGGCGAGGGCCGATTTCCCTGTGCCTACGTCCCCGGCGAAGATCAGGAGGGGCGTGCCGTATCGAACAGCGTTTAGCGCGCGCACGCCAGTCGAGCCGTGATGCTTCGTGCTCCACTGCCGAAGCTGCTCCGGCTGCGTCAGAACGATTGCCTCCTTGACGAGCCGCGCTTTTACTGCGTCGAGGCCGACGAGGTTGTCGTAGATGCGCCGCGCATCCTCGGAAGGGTAGAGGAGGTGTTTCTCGAAGAGCTCGGTCGGAAGACTTGGCGCTCCACTGATCTGTCCAGAAGCGGGTGGAGCGGGCGCCGCCGGGTTCAGCTGAGGGCTTTGCGTCGCGGGTTCTGGTCGCGCGAAAGTGGGGCGAGCCTCCGCCGGCACACGTCGAGCCTCGGGCGCCTTCAGGTTCATCGTTGCCGGCCAGTTGCCTGCAATGAGAGCATCGGAGAGGGCGGCTTCGAGTACGCTACGATCGCTGCTATGCAGTTCTGCGCCAGCAGCCGCGAGGCGATCCACCACGCTGTTAGCCATCAGGCGCACGGGATCGCCGCTCCCTGCAGCCGCACTCTCGGCCTCCGCCTGGAGTGATGCTAGATCCAGCCGAACCGTCGCAACGACACGCCCTCGGCGATCCCGCGCGACGATCTCTGTTTCCAGCACGTCCGTGCCGTTCGTGCGAGATGCTGGCTTTCGGTCAGCGGAACTCCGGTCTCGCCCATGGTCCTGTCGCCTTGGCCAGCGCATCAATATGCCCGAAAGACGGAGCGGGTTGCACCAAGGCCGCCGCTCCCATAGGTCTTGTCCGTAACCCAAGCGCCGGCTCCGTCCCTTACGTCGTCAGCCGGTCCCCAAGGTCGCTTGAGCGATTTCCGAAAGGTTGCCTTCTCGCTCTCGGAGAGCGCCTTCCAGGTCGCTGAGTACCAGACAACGACGCTGAATGATGTTCCGCGCAGATCCCGATATCGCAGTCCTCCGGAATCATCGTCCTCGTTGCCCGCCCAGTTGCGCGAGATTGCGTATCGGACGCTGCCATCTCTGCACACATTCGTCGCGTCGTCGACGAAGCGAAACTCGATCTGATCGATATAGTTTCGATAGATGAAGAGCAGCAGGTCCTCCAGTACATCTTGCTCACGCTCAGCCGTGATGAGCCCGTGCTGCGCGCGCAGCACGCGCAAATCGCTCGCGATGCGCCACAGAACATGCCGCACGTCGATCATCGTGATCGATGCGGTACGCGTCAGCGTGCCCGTACTCGAAGTGCTCATCTCATCGCTCTCCTACGCTGCGAACATGGTCCCAAAGACCCGCTGGTAGCAGGTAACGCCACGGCCTTTCGAATACGCCGACGAGCCAGCAGCAACGTCGTCGAGTGCGGCCTCGGCAGCTCGGAGCACGGTATCTCGGTCGGCACGCGTCATCTGCGCGGCGACGTTGTTCGTCGGAGTAACGGGATCCATTATTTGAACAAGGTCACCGGTTGGCTTGGCTTCCGCCGCTGGATAATTGTCGGTGAAAACGATCCGTTCCTCGAGTCGCGTACGCTCGATGTAGGCGAAGAAGGCCAGCATCGCCTCTTGGAAGTCGTCGGGCACCGCCACCGTGTCAACGAGATGCGCCCACAGTAGCTCGATCAGGAACGACTGGAGCGGAATGTCCCGCTCCTGCCGCCACCACTTCGTGAGTCGCACGATTCCGCGGAAATGCGGGTGGCGCTCGGCACGGGCCCGGATGAACTGAAGGTGGAGCGGGATTGATGTCTCGACCCACTCGGGGTACGTGAGAGCCAGCGCGCCACGATCGTCGGGCTTTCCGTTCGGAATCACGGGCACTACATCGACATCTAGGCCAGAGCTTCGGAAGTGAATCGTCACCGCCGGCGGGTCGATCTCGAACTGCGATGCCTCCATTTGCGGGTAGACTTCAGTCAGAAGGTCGCGCACCGTCGCGAGGACGGAGTGCAACGCGCGGTTCGCCACACGCTCCGGCCGCAGGTAGACGGCGAGGTCCATTTCCCGGAGCGTGGAGATTGCGGTCCCCTTCGCGAGCGAGCCGAAGTGGAGCATCTTTACCAGCGCGAAGTTGGGATTCTCGTTCACATACAGCTCGAGGCGCTCGCGAAGGTGCCTCACCTGATCGCGATATGCCTTCACGTCCTCACTCTTGAGGTTGACCTGCTCGTCGAGAAAGGCGGCGAGGTGGTCCGAGGTGATGCCCTGCACGTTGCTTTTCCTCCCTAGCGGTCGAGATAGGATGGGCTAGCCAGATCGGCTTAGCCGCGACCCGACTTGTTCTTCGTCGGATCGACCAACGTGTGGTGCATACCGGGCTTCGGTGTCGGAGGAAGAGGCTCTCCGCGCACAACCGTCACCTCTTTTTCCACCTTCGCCACGAGACCCGATTTGCTGGCACTGGCCAGATCTAGGCGCTGGTTGCCCGGGCTTCAGCGGCTCCTTTGGCATCGTCTCTCCTGTACGGTTAGTCGGTAGAAACCCAGGGGGTATTTCGTATTTATCTGCTTTATCTGAAACGATGAATACGCGCCAACGAGTCGCCGTCCGTGCCCGGTTACGTGATTGAGTGGTAGCGGTGCTCCCTACCGCCGGTAGGTGACGTCCCTTCAACGCGCTCGATCAAGCCCGTACGCCACAACCAAGCAAGCCGACTAGACGCGGTCGAGAGCTTCAGCGTATCACCGCCCAAGTCAGATGACGTGATACACCCAGCCTCCCAGACAGCTTCCAGTGTCGATCGTTGCTCGGCCGTAAGACGTTTACCCAAGACGGTGGGGCGCTCTCCATCCCGCACGAGAAGGCAGTTCCCCCGTTTCTCCAGCGCCAATTCCAGATTCGAACGAACATCAGGATCAACCAAGTTTACGGCTATGAAGAGAAGCCTCGGGCGGTGCTTTCTCAGCGTTTCAACAACAGCCTCGCGCTGAAATGACGCGTCTGATCGCTCGAGCCCCTGATAATCGATATCATCAGCAGCTCGAGCATCATGAAATTCGTGAGCAGGATGTCGGGCGGGTTCGCACGGACAGCCTCACGCTCCTCGCCACTTTCTTGCCCCGTGTACCGGGCGAAGGTGACCTTCCGGTGAGTACCGAGGAACTTCTTCAGCTCTTCAACCTGGCTGTTGGCCAGGGCGTTCATCGGGTAGATGACAATTGCGCGCGTGCGTGGTTGCGGGTCCGTCTCCTTTGCCCGCAACACCGTATTTACGATCGGGATGAAGTAGCACAGTGACTTGCCCGAGCCGGTTCCGGTCGTGACGACGAAGCTCTCGCGCTTAGCCGAGAGAGCGATCGCGAATTCCTGGTGCTGGTAGAGGTTGATATCGAAAAGGTCGCGGCAGCCGGGGTCCAGCGTCCCATCGGTGACGAGCTCCGCGACAGACCGCCCCAGTTTGAAGTGCGGGTTGATCTGGACCAGAGGTTCGGGCCAGTAGCGCCCACTGTCATAAGCGGCTTCGACCTGCGCGCGAATGTCGTCCGCGCGGATGGCTGTGAAAGAGCGCGCGAAAGATGAATACTGACTGATCAGTGTCTCGCGAAGCGAAAAGACGTCCATGCGGGTCCTCAGTACGGTCGTGCGTTCTTGTCTCCGACGCAGCCTTCAGTCGACAAGTCGCAGGTAACAGGGCGTCGGGTCGACCGCGGTAAGCAGGGGGCGCGTCATGCCCGAGAACGACACGAGCGCCTGCCCTGGGGCGAGCCCTGGCAGAAGCCCCCACTGCGCCTTATCCGGCCCGCTGATGGATCGGCGCAGGCGATCCACCACGTTCGAGTCGGAGATCTTGTGGAGCACGAAATTGTTCAGCAGGCCAAGCACCTCGTCAGGCAGATGCTGGGGGAGTTGCGTCACGAACGTGAGTCCCAGCCAGCGTTTGCGCCCTCGCTTCGCGATACGCGCAACCTGTTGGAAGAGCGACTGCATCTGAGCGATGCGTTCCCGCGACAGGAACTCATGTGACTCTTCGATGATGATGTTCACGGGCGTCGACGGATTTCCACTCTTCTTCGCCGCGTCAACTGCCTTCTCCTGATCGCGCTGCACACCTCGCAGGATGCTCGCGATGAGAAGGTTGTTCACGAGCGTGGAGTCCGTATCCCCAAGATCGATCACGGATACGCGCGCCGGCGCGATGAGATCACTGTACTTGAGGTACTCGGCACCGTTCACCTTGTTGTCGAAAACTCCGAGACGATGAACGGTCCACAGTCTTCCGAGCACCGCCTGCCAGCTCGTGACTGAACTGGGCTTCATGGATTTGACGCGAACCTGGATCGCCTGCTTTGCCTCGTCACTCTTGAAATGCGGGTGATAGGGTTCTCTCGCTTCCTCGGTCTTCGATAGGTGATCTACGACGGCATTGACGACGTCGATCAGGTGCGAGAGGGTCATCCGAGGGTATCCTCGGTCGAACTCATCCAGCTCAAGCGCCTTAACCTTCTCATCCTTGCTGTCCTTCTTCGGAAAAATCCCGAATTCCTTCATGAGGTGCTTTGTGGCCTCATAGGCTGTGTAGTAGCGCTCGCGCTGCGCCTCGTTCAGATCGAGAATATCCATCACCGTGTACGGCGACAGATCGGCGAATGGGAGGCAGAACGCCTTCGTCACCGACTCGTCGCCTTCACGGCCTGTCTTACGTCCGACTGGATAATAGACCACTAGGCCATTCGTGCCGCGCGCTTGCTGTCCACGTGCTGCCAGCGCTGCCAGCATCTTTGGATCCTCGGTCGGTCGATCGATGTCAGTGTATTCAGGTTCGACATCAATCACGATCGTGGCTACTCCGGCCTCCTGCAGCGACGAGATATAGCCCGAGACCGTCGTGGATTTCCCGCCGCCCGTCGTTCCCAGAATGCCGGTGTGGCGAGGTAGTACATCCTTCTTCGCCGTCGAGATGCGGACTTCGATTTCGTCTTGGCCGACCACAGTGCCAAGACGGACATTTCCCTCGAGCTTCAGTGCGGCAGCTGTCTCGTCCGGGCTCAGGACGTGCACCGGGCTGTTCGGCTTCGGACGGAAGCGAGGCGGAATTAGCTGACCGGTGACCTCCTCACCGAGGATCTGCACATGCGCTCGTCCGTGGTAGCGGGCCCATACCTTCTGTCCGCGAACAGTGCTCATCTCGACTATCGGCGAGTTTGGACTGAGACCGTCTGGCTCGGCGAACGGGCCTGCTACCACCACGCCGAGATAGGCTCGCTCCACTCTACCATCGTCGTCCAAGCTCTTGATCCTCACCATCGCCTGGGATGGCAGACTCGGCATGTCCTTCCGGTCCATGAGCACGACGACGCTGTTATCCTCGCTGCCCGGTCCATCGAAGTGCGTGTGGCCTACTGCGCCTTCCTCCTCCGGGCTAGGCACATAAGCTCCACCCATCTCGCTCGCGACAGTTCGTACCGCCTCACGAGCGCACGGCGGGACCGGCTTGGCGGTAAACTCAGCCCGCGATTCCTTCTCGTCCGTTTTGCCATTCCCGTCACGTGGACTGGGTGATGGGGACTCAAGTGGCTCCGACATATCACTCTCCGAAAAGGTCCACGATCCTTACACGCGATGGCCGGGAATGCGACAAGATCGCCTCCGAAGCACGCGACGAGTCGAGGCTCTGTGTCCTCACAACCCTCCGCTCTGCGACTACCCGCGCGTCTCTCGCTCCGGCAGGTAGAGAAGCGGGGTTCCACTATTGGCGTAGCTTACCTGGATGGACGGACCAAACGTGTCCATACCGCAGTAGCTCTCGCACGAGTGATGGGCGACGTCGATCAGAGACGGGAACCCACGATGCGTCTCGAGGATGCTGTCGGATATAGCGATGAGCGCGGCTTGGTGGGCATGGTTGGGATGCGCGTAGAAGACCTGCGGCGGAACGTCGGCATATGTGCGATAGACGCCCACCACGATTTGCGGGCCCACGGATCGCATGAAATCGACTGCTCGACCGAGGTGTCCACCAGCTTCGCGTAGATGGCCGCGCTCAATTATCGGGCGCATGCGCATCTCGTCCGTGTGCACGATGGCGAACTCAAGCGGGCGTAGCGCATGGCCGATCGTCAGCATGAGGCGGTCGCCGTCGGCGCTTGGGACGTACACGAAGCGCTGATGATCGGAGACTACGCGCTCGATGGCCGCGAGGCCGACGCGCAGCAGGTCCATGTTGCCGGACCCCGTCAATAGCTCATACGGCGCCGGCGTCCCGTGTCCGAGACGCCATGCTGCGTCGGTGTGATCGGCGAGAATGACGCGCTCGGCATAAGACATGAGCCCGCGTCCGAGCAGCTCACTCATTCTCGCTTGCTTCTTCTTGTCTGGTTGCCCGAGTCCGCCTCGACCACGACGCCTTGCAAGTACCTCAAGCAGCTCTTCGGGAGACACGTCAGACGATTTTGCGCGAAGCTCGCGCCGGAATACCCTGTGCGTCCACGCACCCTGATCTCCAGCATAGGAGACAAGCGCGACCCCAAGTTGCGTGATGGTCAACGGGAGCGTGTCATGCGTCTTCATGGTTCCGTCGACCGCAGCAGTGCCACCGTTGAAGAGGGCGTGATGCTGCGTCTCTACGACCGCGCTCAGCTCGGCCTGGTACACACCCGCACATGCCGGCGCACCGGGCCCGCGTTCGATCTGCGGAAAAACCTCGCGACGCACCATTTGAACGATGCTCGCTTCTTGGCGCACTGCATCAGCGATCTGCTGCTCCAACTTGTCCATTGCGGCGCGGTTCAGTCCGCGATCCCATGATGCGACGTCGAGGGTGTCAGTGAACGGCTCACCCAGAGCATTCTCCACCTCTTCGGTGGCGATCTCTGTTCCCTCGGGCAGCACGAGGTCCTCTCCGTCATACCGGTAGCCCTCGATGGCGGTGCCATCACCAGCCGCGGGTAGATCGAGCCCGTGCGTTAGATTCGCAAGGTCCGGCCGAGAGGCTGCGGTGGGATCACGGCCAAAGTCGCTCGGACTCATACCTGTCTCCGGAGTGACGCGAACAGATAGCCCAGAGGGTCGGCCGGCACTGCCTGCTGATCGGGGGCGACAACGTGGAACCATCCCGACGGAATACCAAACTGACGGCCAAGAGCGAGCCGACGCTCCTGCGGCGTTTTCGCAGAGCCGTCAAGCAGACGGAGAGCATCGATCACTGCCTCCCGTGGCGCGAGGAGCTCGAGTGCCAGCTCGTTCGCCTCCCGCTCGACCGCTCCCACGCCGGCAGTCCTCCGATCACCCCTCGGACCGCGCTCGAGGAGATGGATGTGAGGGTGCAACCGAATCGATGACAGAATCGCCTGCGTCTGCTCTGCCATCGTCGCCGACCGCGTACCGTCCAGTATCTCGACTGCTGTCGGCCCGACGGAGCGGATCGCGTCGAATCGCGGTCGCAGGTAGTGGAGAAGCACGTGGGCAACTTCATGCGCGATGGTGATCCGTAGCTCATCGCTCGGATCAGCGCCGCACACGAAGATGATTCCGACACCTCGGTGCGCAACGAGGCACCCAGCCATCTCTCTGTCCTCGTGCGGAACGAGGACTTGGATGCCCCGGTCGTGCAGCCAGGATTGTATCAGCCGCGGGCTGACACGGGGAAGCTTGGCGATTGCGACAGGAAGGGCGAATGCCACCGCGCGTTCGATGTCGCGAGGATAGCCAGCGTCAGAGCCCCCGGCGAGCTGCCAGAATTCTCGAGCGAGAATTTGCGAGATAGCCTTCACGGCTTTTCCCCTGTGCCTCGTCTACCCTGTTGTGCCGCATCGTCGATTTCCTGTGCGGACGGTGCATTCGCTCGCTTGTCGGCCGGATCCGACTCAGACGGCAATGCGGCTCTCTTCTGGCCCGTCGGCCGCGTGCGCGCAGCCATGAGCAATCCCTTATCAGCGGACGCGACGCTGCTCCCCCGCATCGCCTCGAGCGCCTCCACGTGGCGAACCACGGTTCCAAGGACGCTCGCACTCACACGATACCGTGTGGCGATAGCGTGCAGGTCTGCGACAAAGTGAGCCTCTCGAGGACACAAGCAGAGACTGAGGCCAGTCAGTGCATCAGCGTCAATGCCGAGTTGCGCTGCGAGACTGCCATCCGACAGATGCTCTGCCTGCGAGTAGCGCCTCAGAACCGAGCCGAGGAAAGCCGTATCATCCTCTGCTTGTGCGGCGAGCATCCTCATTAGGCGCTCATCCTCACGGTTCATGAGTTTGTCTCCTCGTGCGCTGAGTCAGACATAAATCGCTCTGACTTCGCCCGCGCCCGCCGGATGATCTTGTCGATTCGATCCTTGTGCTGTTTCACAATCCGACGCTGCTCAGTGATAGGAAAGTCAGCGATGCCGAGCACATCGGCGTACGCCTTCGTGGTCCGTACCCCCTCGAGACGCAAGGCGAGAACCTGGCGATCGACTTCGCTCTCCAGGCTACCCATGACGGCTTGGCGCCGATGGCCCGTCAGGCTCGCTTCCTCCTCCTGCTCTACTCTCACGTCCGGAGTAGAAAGTTCGACAACCTCCTTGGCGTCTGTCGGGGGCTCACCCTCGCGTACCGAGCCGCCGACGCAAATTCGGGTACTCTGCGCGTATTCGCCCTCCAGTCGCGCCCGAGTTCGCTCATTTCGATGGTAGTTGGCCAGTCGCCGCCGCGCGATGACGCACAAAAATTTGAAGACGTCGGCCCCTGAGATCGCGGTGCAGCGCTCGGGAGCTTTGAGGTACGCGAGGACCGCTGTACCGGCCTCCTGACAGATGATATGCTCGTCGGTGTCGCGAAACTCGCGCTCCAGCTGAGCGATAAGTGGTCTGTAGGCTAGGCGGGCGACAGCCTCGCCTAACGTGCGATCGCCGCCGGCGAGATGCTGGTGAAGGACGAAGAGTGCTGGGTACAGCTCAGGTCCCAACGTGGTCATTCGAGGTTTCTGTGCTCGGACCATATTCCGCGCTGCGCCGCCGGTGCAGGCATGTCGCTCTTTGCCGCGCGGCGGCGCGCGGCGGGCCGCCTCAGGACGATCACATGCTCATGCGTCATGGGGCCGTCGAAGCCGAACTGGCCTACGGGAAAGCGACGCCTGACGGTAGCGATGGCCCTCGGGCGCCGATCAACCTCAGCAAATCCGATCTGCCTCGCGAGCTCTGCCAGTGCCGCGTGGGACTCGACACGATGTCCCCTGACGGTATTGTCGGCGATCACGATAACCGCGTGACCACCTGGTCGTAGCACACGCCAGATCTGTCGCAGCGAAGCATCCAAGTCGTCGAAGAATGCCGCGAGTCGCCGAAGACGCCCATTGCTGCGCACCGCGGCCGGAACGAACCTGACCAACTCAGGCTGGGCAGCAAACCACGTCTGTCCGTCGATATCAGCGACGTGCCGGATGCCGATGTACTGCCTTCTGCTCGCCAAGCCTTCCGGTGCGTGGCCATTCATCCAGCAGACCGACATGCGATGCGCGCGCGGATAATCCACGGCATTGAAGTACGGCGGCGAGGTCACTACGAGCGCTTGACTCTCATCCTCGACACCCGGTGCCGGCTGCCGCGCGTCATGAGGGCAGATGACGCGCGAGAGATCTCCCAGTCGACTTACCACGCCCCCTTTTGCATACATCTCGTGAAGCTTCCCTAGGCAGTCTACCGTCCGCCGGAGTCGCTTCTTGTACGCGTCCAGTACTCTTGTCCGCGTGAATCGCTGAAACACTCGGTGCGGTCTCGTGTGGTCGATATCCATCGCGTAGCTGAGCGTGTTCGGCCATTTCGCGATAATGCTCGCTGAGAGGCTGATCAGGGCGACACGCTCGAAATGGGGATCCCTGCACCGGTGTGCAGCGGTGCTGATGCCGGCCAAGAGAGCTATGACCTGCGGTGGGAACCAGTAAGTTAGCTCGGGAAAGTCCGGGATCGTTAGGGTCAGCTCTCCAAGCTTCAGAGGCTCGCCAGCCTCGGGCAGCTGGAACGGCGGCCAGTCGTAGGCGATCTGATCGAAGAGCTCCTCAACGCGTGCCTCGAACCTCTTGCACCACGATGAATATGCGGTCCTGCTCTTTGGTGCACACTTCACGTCCGAGAGCATGCCGGCGAGCACGTCGATGTCGCTACCGATTACATACCGTTTCGCCATAAGGCCAGCGGCGAGAGAAGTCCCACTCCCACAAAACGGGTCGTAGATGCTCTCCTCGGGCCTCGTGTACTCCGCGATCGCCGACTCGACGATTTCCGAAGGGAACCGGGCACAGTACGAGTGGAAGCGATGCAGTGACTCGAGGGATGCCTCCTCAATGCCTGCGATCGAATCCGAGCCATCCGCTCGATTGGGCGGAACGCTCGCAGAGCGGGCCGGATCTACCTTGGAAGAGATCTTCTTCACGATCGGCCTGTTGGTCTCAGATCCGCGCCTGGTCGTGCTTTGCTGAGCCATCGGAGCGCCGCAGGAAGTGAGGCATCCAGAAGCTCGCGAAGTCGTCGCAGCTGATCAGCCGT
>JBQTHJ010000024.1:0-57875 GCA_052389995.1 Gemmatimonadaceae bacterium
TGCTCAGGGTGCTCAGGGTGCTCAGGGTGCTCAGGGTGCTCAGGGTGCTCAGGGTGCTCAGGGTACGAACTGCTTTTTCCCCTGAGCACGCTGAGCACCCTGACAAACCCTGAGCACCCTTATATTAGAACCTGATCCCCGTCCCCACACGAATCGTCCTCGGCGCCACGCGCGCGCGAGGCGACGCGAAGGCTCCCGTCGCGTTGGGATCACTCTGCGAATCGATCGCCACGGTGGCCTCGGTGATCGCGCGGTTGCCGAGCACGTTGAACCCGTCGAGCGACACGACCCATTCGGCGCGGCGAAGCAGGAAGCCGCGTTCCAGGTGGAGATCCAGGGTGACGCGATCCGGATAGGTGCGGCTGCCGCGGGGCTCGAGGAACACGCGCTGGCCGGAGACGGGCCGGAATACCGTGTGATCGATGCGCGCCGTGTCGGCCGCAATGGCCTCGGCATCGTTGATGTCGAAGTTGAAGACCAACCCGTTGAGCGTGAACGTTGGCGCGAACGGATCGCCTCGCATCGCGGTGAGGAACATGCCCCCGCGCAGACCCAGCGGGAGCGCTCCCGTCACGCGCAGCTTGACCTCGAGCTCGCTCGTATTCGGCAGGCGGCCGAACCCGAGAGTCGCCTCGTTAGGTCGAACGAACGGACCCGCGCCGGTTCCCGAGGGGTCATCGTAGCCGGTGACGCTGAAGATGCTTCCTTCGAGCCTGGTCAGCGCGAGCGATCCCGTGACGGACCACAGCGGGAAGCGGCCGGTCACGATGAGCTGCCCCTGATCGAACGCGCGGCGCGCGCCGGGCGCAGTCGTGATCTGGTAGAGAGGATTCCAGGGCAGGTTCGGCACGTCCGACGGCCGGAAGTTCGGCATCGGCGGCTGCCCGGGGCTCGTGCTCTCGAAGATGCGGCGGACGATCGCGTCGTTCGGAAGGTAGACGACGGGAAGGACGAGCTCCTGACCGTTGTGATCGAAGATCCTGCCGCCGAACCGATCCGTGACCCGGAGGTTCCTGATCGCGGTGTAATTCGTTTCGAGATTGCGATCGACGAGAGCGACGAGCCGCCGGTTCCTCCGGCCGACGTACGCTGCCTCCGCTTTCCATCGCGAGCCGATCGACCGCTCCAGTCCGATCACCAGCTGATCGACGTGCGGCTGCCTGTAATTGAATACCGCGCCTTCCTCGTTCAGGCGCTCCTCATCCACCAGCGTGAGGCGCCCCAGATCGATCAGAGAATCACGCTCGGCTTCGGTGAACGTCCTTCGCGGGTCGGCGGGGGCCGCGCCGGTGTAGTACCAGAACTCGTCGTTGGTGAAGACGCCGCCCCCTTCGACTCGATCGAAGAACTGGGCGAAGAGGTGCTGGTGGTAGCGTCCCCAATGCGCCTTGGCGACGGTCCGATTGTCACCGGTGAGGTCAGCGATCACCCCAATCCGCGGCTCTGTCGCGAAGTCGCGAACAGCCTCGAGATGGTCGCGTCTTTCTCCTTGTGGCCGAAGGGAGCCGTACCACCAGCCGTGGCGCGCGCCGAGCAGGAGGCTCACGCGCGGTCCGAAGTCGACGCGGTCCTGTAGGTAGATCGCGCCGTTCTCGAGATCCGCGTCGAGCCGCACCTCGCCACCGATGCTCACCGGGATGATGCCGTTCTGCGGCCACGTGGACGGCACGTTCGGATCGAACGTCGGTCGATCGGGGTTGGATGGACGCCACGTCATCCCACCATTGCGAAGATGGTGATGGATGTATCGCGCCTTGGACAGCTCGATCCCGGCTTTCCAGTTGTGCCGAATCGTGGAGGTGCCTGACGAGAAAACGTCTGCGTCGACCGAGATCGCGCGCGTGGTGGGCGCGAATCGCTGGCGGAACGACGCGTTGTGGTACGAGCGGTCGCCGCCGAGCTCCCAGGTCCGCATGCCGGCGACGTTCGTGCTGCCGTACGGATCCCGCCGCTCGTCACCGTCGAGCATCGCGACGCGCACATCGAGAAGGGCGCGCGCTCCCCACGAGCGGCGCCACGACACCGTGCCGAAGGCCGTCGGTGCGCGCAGCCGCATCCCCGCCTCCGGCGTCTCGAACCCCGTCTGCCCGAAATACTCGGCGTTCAGATCGATCAATCCCGCTGACGCATCGACGACGTCTCGCGGACTCGCTTGCCACGTGAGCTTGCCGAACAGCTTTCGCTCGTCGTGGCGGGCCAGCGTCGGAAGGAAGTGGCCCGTCGGCGCATTGTCGTTGCCGAGGTGGTTGAGCACGCGCAGATCGCGCTGCACGAGCTGCCCGGACAGATAGTAGAAGAGGCGGTCGCGCACGAGCGGTCCGCGAAGCTCCGCTTCCACCTCACGCCGGCCGGAGACTTCGCTGCTGATCTCCGTGGAGCCGACGTTCGTGCTATTGAGGCGGTGTGTCTCGCCGTTCGCGCGGAGAAGCCCGGTCCGTGTGTTCGATCCGGACTTCGTCACGGCACGGATCAGCCCACCCTGGAAGTTTCCCATCTCCGCACCGGCGGCGAGACCGGTGACTTCCAGCTCCTCGAGCCAGCTGGGATTGAGGGGAATCAGCGCGCCGCCGACTCCGGGATGATTCAGTGCGATGCCATCGACGACGTAGCTGTTCGCCTGTTGCGTCGAGCCGCCCCACACCTGATCCGGGCGGGCGCCTGGTGTCATCGCAATGATCGAGGTGTAGTCGTACCCCAGTGGAAGCGCCGCGAGCTCTGCCTCCTCGATCCGAGTGCCGAAGCGCGTATCCTCGCGCTCGATCTCGTTCGGCGCCGCGCCGACCACGACGGGCTCCAGCTCGGTTGGCGCACGACGGAGCACGATGTCGGCCTCCGTGGACCGACCCGGCTCAACCATGACGTTGGGCTGCGACGCCGGACGATAGCCGAGCCGACGGGCTTCGAGCGCGTACGTCCCCGCGGGCAGAAGCCCGAGTCGGTAGCGTCCGTCGATGCCGGAGATGTCGCGCCTGACGATCGACCCATCGGCCGCCGTCGCCGTGACGACCGCTCCAGACACGGGCCCGCCCTCGGCGTCCCGAGCGTTCCCCTCGATCGATCCGCTTTGGGCAAACAGCGGCAACGCAGCGCCGAGCAACAACGCGAGTACCCGGGAGACACGACTCGCCATCAACCTCTCCATCAAGAGTGAACGAGAGTCATCGAGCGATCAGCGCTCGTCGATCAGTCCGCTGCTCGGCACGGGCTGCACCCCCGGCTGCGCGAGCAACCGCTCCTCCTCGTCGGCGCGAATGACGGCTGCCTCCGGCACATTCCGGTCTCCGACGTCGCGCACGAATGCGACGCACCCGCTGGCCACGAGCAGAAAGACGCCACCGAGCAGCACCACGTACAGCGGCGCGTCGGGATTGCTCGCTCCGAAGACGAGGCGGATGAGCGGCCCAAAGCCTAACGCCGCCGTGATCTCTGGAATGACGATGAAGAAGTTGAAGATCCCCATGTATACGCCCATTCGCGCCGCAGGGAGCGCGGTGGACAGGATCGCATACGGCATGGAGAGAATCGACGCCCACGCGATTCCGACGCCGACCATGCTGAGGATGAGCAGGTATCGGTCGTGGATGAGAGACACCGACAGCAAGCCAAGGGCGCCGCAGACGAGCGCGCCTGCGTGAACGGCCTTGCGGCTGGTGCGGGCGGCGATCGCCGGGAGTGCGAGCGCGACGAGGAAGCAGGTGATCGAGTAGAACGCGAACACGAAGCCGCCCCATTCGATGCCCTGCGTGTACAGCGAGGACCGGACGTCGGTGGCGCCGAACACGTGGCGTGCGGTCGCCGGCACGAAAAACAACCACATGCAGAAGAGGCCGAGCCACGTGAAGACCTGCACTACCGCGAGCTGCCGCATCGTTGGCGGCATTGTGCGCAAGGAGGTGGCAATGTCGCCGAACAGCGCTCCAGGACCGCCGCGACCACGGCGGGCGCGATCGAAGGCGGCGGGATCCTCCGGCGGAAACTCGCTGGTGGTGAACACGGTCCACAGCACGGCCAGGAGGAACACCGCGGCGCCGATCTGAAACGAATACTTCACCGACAGCGGGATGCCACTGGCGGTGCTTCCCTCCACGCCGAGCCAGCTCAGGGCGAGTGGAAGCGCATTCGCGAGACTCGCGCCGACCCCGATGAAGAACGACTGCATGACGAAGCCGGCCGTGCGCTGGCTGGCGTTGAGCTTGTCGGCGACGAACGCGCGGAACGGCTCCATCGAGATGTTGATCGACGCGTCGAGCACCCAGAGGAGCGAAGCCGCCATCCAGAGCGTCGTGGAGGTCGGCATGATGAAGAGCGCGATCGACGCGAGGATGGCGCCGACGAGAAAGTACGGGCGTCGCCGGCCGAGCCGGCCCCACGTGCGGTCGCTGAGCGCACCGACGATCGGCTGAACCAGAAGGCCGGTCATGGGTGCGGCGAGCCAGAGCAGCGGCACCTCGTCCGGCCGGGCGCCGAGGCGCTCGTAGACGGCCGACATGTTCGCGAGCTGGAGCCCCCATCCGAATTGAATGCCGAGGAAGCCGAAGCTCATGTTGAACATCTGCCAGAAGCTCAGCCGTGGCTTCTCCATGACCATCCTCGGTGCATGCGGTAGGCAGGGTACGCGGAAGGCGGGCTCAACTTGCCGGCCGCGTCGGAAGCATCGCAAGGGTGCGACGGACCGTGGTTTGCTCGCCCCGGGCCACGAACAGCCGGTACTGCCGAATCACCCGAGCAACCCCACGTATTACTCGAATCGTTCCGTGCGCATTGAGCCCGCTCCCGCAAGAACAACAAGTCCTTCTCGTTGCGCGAGGCAAGTTCCCCCGAGCCGAGGGTTCGGCGAATTCGTGCCGTGTATTCGGGTAATTCGGCAGTTCCGGCTGTCCGTGGCCCAGCGGCGGGGACCGGCTTACCGCCCCACGCCTAACGCATCCGCCACCCGGTTGATGTAGTTGAACCACGAGGCGATCAGCGTGATCTGGAGGATGCCGCGGTCGTCGAACCCCGCGGCCCGCAGCCGCTCGTGATGTGCGGGCGTGATGCGCGTTGCATCCTTCGTCAGCTGCACGACATACTCGAGCATCACCCGCTCGGCGTCCGTGATCGGCGCGGTCGTGTAATCGCGGCGGAGCGCCACCACGAAATCCTCATCGAGCGTAACCCGACGCAGAAACTCTGCGTGCGAGTCGATTCAATACTTGCACCGGTTCGTCTCCGACACCATCGTCGTGATCATCTCGTGCTGGCGCCTCGTGAGAGGAAGATCGGGCGACATCAGCACGCCGAATGTCGCGAACGCGTGATAGAGCGCGTCGGGGATGAGACCGTGGGACGCGACAATCTCCGAGGCTTGGCCGCCCGCCGCCGGGTGGACCGGCGTCGCGTATTCCACGGGATACAGCGCGCGCTGCATCTCCATCGCGCGGCGAAGCGAATCCTCGGCGCCCGCCGGCGGGGTGGTCTGGATCCAGGTCATCGAGCACTCCTTTCGGTGCAGGATGATGGCAGATATCCCGCGCAACCGGCGCAGTCAACCGGCACCCCGACGTCTTCACAACGCGCGAGCGCGTGAGCAACTTCGTCCGCCGGCTCCACGCCCCCTTCCTTCGCCGTCACCGCAGCGTGAGCGTTCGCCGCCTCGACGAGAACCCGATACTCGCCCCGTCGCTGGTTCCACCGTCGCGATCCGAGCTTCGCGTGGTCGGCGTGTTCAACCCAGCCATCGTGCGCCACGGCGGGGAGGTGATTCTGCTGCTGCGAGTGGCCGAGGGGGCGGCCGACGGGTCCGCCAACGAGATCTCCGCGCCGCACTACGCCGAGTCCGGCCGCTTCGAGATCAAGCGATGGCGGCGGGACGCGAACGGGGTCGATGCCAGCGATCCGCGCGTGGTGACCGCGGACGGTCGCACCTGGCTCACGTCCGTGTCCCACCTCCGCATCGCGCGCTCGAGCGATGGTGTGCATTTCACCGTCGACCAGACGCCCGCGCTCGTCCCGTCCACGCCCTACGAGGCCTTCGGCGTCGAGGATCCGCGGATCACGTGTATCGACGGGACGTATTGGATCAACTACTCCGCCGTCTCGCGGCACGGGATCGCAACCGCGCTCGCGTCGACGACGGATTTCAGGACGTTCCAACGGCACGGGATCATGTTTCCGCCCAACAACCGCGACGTCACCATCTTTCCGGATCGCATCGCCGGCCACCACGTGGCACTGCATCGGCCGATGCCCGAAGGCATCGGACACGCCGCCATTTGGGCCGCAACGTCGTCGGACCTGCGCTCGTGGGGGGCGCATCGTATCGTCGCATCCGCGCGCGAGGGCATGTGGGACGACGCCAAGATCGGTGGCGGAGCAGTCCCCTTCCGCGTGCGCCGCGGTGCAATCGCCGGATGGCTCGCCATCTATCACGGCGTCACGAGATCGCCACTGACGTATTCACTCGGCGCCCTCCTGCTCGACGAGCGCGACCCCGCACGCGTGATCGCACGCTCGCGCGAGCCGATTCTTTCACCCGAGGCGCCGTACGAGCGCGCGGGATTCTTCGGCGGCGTCGTGTTCACCTGCGGCGTGCTCCTCGAGGGTGACGTGGTGCGCGTGTACTACGGGGCAGCCGATGGGGTCACCGCGGCAGCGGATCTCTCGCTCGACGGGATTCTCGCCGGGCTGGTCGCGGCGTGACTTTCGAGCTCGGCATCAACTACTGGCCGCGGCGGCGCGCGATGTACATGTGGCGTGAGCTCGATATCGAGGAAGTCCGCGACGACATGACGCAGATGGCAAGCATCGGCTTCGACGTGGTCCGTGTCTTCGTGCTCATGGAGGACTTCTGCCCCGAGCCCGTGACCGTTGATCCCACCATGGTCGCCCGGCTCGTCGACGTGAGCAGTGCGGCGAAGGACGCTGGGCTCGCAATCATGCCGACGCTCATCGTGCTCAACATGAGCGGCCGCATCTGGTGGCCACGCTGGATGCTCGACTCACGCGGACGCCCTCGGGATCTCTACGGAGATCCGCTCGCGCTCGCATCGCAGGCGATGCTCGTCGACACGTGTGCTCGTGCGCTCGCCGGTGACGCGTCGGTTCGCGCCTACGATCTCGCCAACGAGATCGACGACGCCCAACGCCCGCAGAGCCGCGACGACGCACGCCGATGGATGTCGCGACTCGCGGATACGGTCCGGAAGAACGCACCCGGCTCGCGCATTCAGATTGGCGCGCACCTTCCGTCGTTGACGACCGAGAACAACATGCGTGTCGACGATCTCGCGGCGGTGAGCGACGAGAACGTCATGCACGCCTATCCGCTCTACAGCGACGTCGCGCGGTCGTTCCTCGATCCCGAGCTCGTCCCCTTTTCGTGCGCGATGACGTCGGCCCTCGCGGGCAATGCCCGCCCGACGCTCATGCAGGAGTTCGGACTCTGCACTGCACCCCGCGGCGAACCCGGGCAGACGATCACCGACGATTTCCTGGGACGCCCGCGCCAGCAGTATCTGGCCTCAGAGGACGAGGCTGCGACGTACTATGACGCCGTGCTCGAGCGACTGGCGCGAACGGGCGCGGCGGGCGGCTATGCGTGGTGTTTCGGGGATTACGACCGTGCTCTGTTCGACCGCCCGCCCCTCGCGACCGCGGTGCGTGAGCGCACCTTCGGGCTCGTGCGGGCCGATGGCACCGAGAAACCGGCGGTCGATGTCTTTCGGCGGTTCCGACAGCGGCGCGACGCAGGGCAGCTCGAACCGGCCCCCGTTGCGCCTGCGCTCGATGTCAGCGCAGAGGAGTATTACAGCGCGCCCCGCGAGCATTTCGCACGCCTCTACGACGCCTGGCTCGCGGAGACACACGTATGATTACGCCGCTCGAGCGACTTCCCACCAATCCGCTCATTGAGCCATCGCAGATCGCGTTCACGACGGCAACCGGCGCGTTCAATCCGGGAGTGTGCGTCGATCGCGCGACGAATCGTGTGGTGCTCCTGGTCAGAGTGTTCGAGGCGGACACGAAGCGATCCTGCCTCGGCCTCGCACTGTCATCCGACGGGCAACGCATCGAGGAGCTTTGGGATCGACCGGCGGTCGCACGCGAAGCGTCGTACGAGGAGTGGGGCGTCGAAGACGCTCGCATCACCTTTCTCGAGGACGAAGGGCGTTACGCGATCACCTACACGGGGTATTCCCCCGAAGGACCTCGCGTTTGCCTCATCACCACCGATGACCTGCTCGCTCCCGAGCGGTATCGCCGTCACGGACCACGCATCGCCGGCGAGAACAAGAACTGTGTGATCCTTCCCGAGAAGGTCGAGGGGAATTACGTCATCCTGCACCGTCCGATGCCGCGGATCGTCTGCAACCGCGTGGCGTCCCTCGAGGCGCCCTGGCCGGGCGGCGGCGTCGCACTCGTAGGCCCGCGGCCGAACGGCTGGCGCAGCTCTCGTGTGGGAGCAGGCGCGCCACCCATTCGCACCGAGCTGGGATGGCTCCTGCCGATCCACGGCGCCACGAGCATCGACGAAGGCAACGTGTACTCCATGGGTTGGTGCGTCCTCGATCTCGAGACGCCGGAACGAGTGCGATACGTGTCGGACGCGCCGGCACTGACTCCTGAGGCGCCTTACGAGATCGCGATGCATCCGATTCCGCAGGTCGATCCAGCCAATTTCCGCACCGGAGTGCGCGTCGTCTTCCCCGAGGGCCTCGTCGAGCGCGGCGACGATCTCATCGTGTACTACGGCGCCGCCGACGTTTCCGTCGCCGCGGCGCGCGTCTCGAAGCAGGCGCTCATTGCCTCGCTCGACGCAGCGATTCGGCAGAGCCAGGGTGGGATACCGCTGTGATGCTCCGCGTCGGCCTTGCTCTCTCGACGGCGGCGCTCGTTGTCGCATGCGGCCGCTCACCCCTGCCTGATCCTCCGCCGCCCGCATTTCCTCCGCTCGCGATCACGCTCGACCATCTCCGTCACCTTGGGCTCGACGCGCTGGTTGGCGGTCATCGCGTGCGCGTCGTTTCCCTCTACGCCGAGGCGCCGGACTATCGGCCGACGCCCTCTCCCGCGCGGGACGGATCCGAGGGCATCGCGAGCCTCGACGACGCAGCGCGGGCGGCCGTCGTCTATCTGCGCGCATTCGAGATGACAGGCGACACGAGCGCACGCGGCGAGGCGCTCGGCCTCCTCTCGTTCGTCGTGGCAATGGAACAGCGTGACGGGGAGTACATCAACTTCATCGATGCGCGTGGACGACCGAACCTCACGGCGCCGAGCAGCCGGAAGAGCATGTCGTACTGGGCTGCGCGCGCGATGTGGGCGCTTGGCGAAGGAACCCGAGTGCTCGGTCCGGATGGGTTGAACGCGGTTCAAGGCGCGCGCGATGTTCTCGGTCGCACCGTGGCGCGCATCGAGCGCGAGATCGACGCCGGCCGTCTCATCGCCGGATCCGCAACCGCGACCTCTGAAGCGCTACTCGGCGTGCTGGCGCTCATCAGCGCTGAGCCGTCGCCACGACTCGTGCAATTGGCCGAGCGAATGGCGGCGTTGCTCATGCCGCTGGCGAGGGGGAGCGCGACGAGTGCTCCGTGGGGCGCGCGCACAGATCACGCCGACGCTGCGTGGCACGCGTGGGGCTCTCGGGGTACGGCCGCGCTTGCGCGCGCTTCCATGGCGCTCGGCCGTCCCGACCTTCTCGCCGCCGCGAGGGCCGAAGCGGATGCGCTGTGGGGTCGCTTTGCTCTCGCAGGCCAGGTTCCGTGGGAGGTTGCGCCTAACGGCTCGGCGGTGTGGTTCCCGCAGATCGCGTACGGCATTGGCCCCGTCGTCGAGGGTTACCTCGCTCTCGCCGATGCGACTGGGGAACGGCGGTATGCCACACTCGCGGGACTCACGGCCGGATGGTTTGTCGGCGCCAACCCGGCTGGCGTCAGCATGTACGACGAGAGAACGGGCCGCACGTTCGACGGGATCGATGGCCCGTCCGCCGAGGAGGTGAATCGCAACTCCGGAGCGGAGTCGACGGTCGAGGCGCTGCTTGCCTTGCAGCAGGTCATGGCGAGCCCGGACGCCGCCGAGTATCTGCCCTACCGCGTGATGGGTGACCGATCCCTGTCGCTCGCGAATGTCCCCGAGCAGCGAGGTTTCGAAGGCCCCGGCGGCGCGCGGATCACGCTGCGCCGTGGTCCGGATGGGATCGAGATCGTCGAGTCGCGCACCACGGCGACCGGTCCCATCACGCTGACGTACTGGCCAGCCGCGAATCCCGTGGAAACGCGCCTCGCAACGCGTCTCGCCGAGCAGTGGAACGCGGAGAATCCGGACGTGCAGGTTCGCGTGCAGCCGCTTCCCGCCGGCCGCTCGTCGGAGGAAGTACTTCTGGCGGCCATCGTCGCCAGAGCGACGCCCGACATCAGCTCGAACGTCTCGACAGCGCTCCTGGCGCGCCTCGTTCGCGCGGGGAGCGTCGTGCGGCTGGACAATCGCCTCGCGACGTCGGCAAGGCTGCGGGAGCGGACGAGCGCGGAGATGCTGGCGCCGCTGCGGATGCCTAACGGCGGCATCTACGCCTTCCCGTGGAAGACGAATCCCGAGATGTTGATGTACAACGTCGACCTGCTGGCGGAGGCCGGCGTCGATCCGCCGCGCACGCACAGTGAGCTGCTCGAGGCGTTCCGTCGCCTGGCGCGGGATACCGACGGAGACGGCCGCATCGACCGCTGGGCGCTCTGGGCGAATCTCAAGACGACGTGGTTCGAGCGCTTTTACGATTTCTACCCACTGTACCTTTCGAGCTCCGGCGGACAGACGCTGATCGAAGATGGCGAGGCGATCTTCGATGGCCCGGCGGGCGTCGCAGCAATGGAGCTGTTGCGTCGGGGGTTCGCCGAAGGCGGTCTGCCCCGGTCGAATTTCTCGCTCGGCCGCGATCCGTTCACCGACGGCACCGTCGCGATGAAGATCATCGGCCCGTGGTTCATTCGAGAGATGGATCAGCTCAAGGTTCCGGGTCTCCGCTACGATGTCATCCCGGTTCCCGCGCCCGACGGCACCGATCCCGAAGACCGGTTCGCCTTCGCCGATCTTCGAAGCATCGCGATCTTCTCCACGACGAAGCACCCGGACGCGGCAGCACGGTTCGTCGCGTACCTCACGTCTCCCGCCGCGGATCGCCTGCTGATCGAGGAGGCGAGCCAACTTCCCTACCGTCGCGAGCTTGCATCTGATCCGCGATTCGCCGCGGCGCTCGCGCGGTGGCCGACGCTGGCGACGTACGCGACGTACGTGGGCCGCGCACGCGATCTCGACATCGACCCGGACGTCGTCGAGATCTTCGATCTGATCTCGGAGGCGTACGAGGCCGCCGCGATCTACGGCACCCGGTCGGTGCGCGACGCACTGACGAGCGCCGCCGGCGAAGCGCAGGAGCTCCTCGATGCGCGCTGAGGAGCGCTCCGGGTGGCTCTTGTCTGCGCCCTACGTCGCATTCCTTCTCGCGTTCGCGCTCTATCCCATCGCGTTCGCCCTGGTGCTCGTTTTTCTGCGCTGGGACCTCGTCACGGAGCCAGCGTTCGCGGGAGGGGACAACCTGCGCCTTCTCGCACAGGACGGACGCTTCTGGCAGGCGGTCGGGAACACGTTCGTCTTTCTGAGCATCCACCTCCCACTTCAGATCGTCACCGCGCTCGCGCTGGCGCTCGCGCTCAATCGCCCGCTCGCGCTCCGCGCGTTCTGGCGCGCCGCCTTCTTCCTCCCGGTGGTCATCTCCGGCGCCGTGGTCGCGATCCTTTGGAGCGCGCTCTATGCGACGGACGTGGGCCTCATCAATCGACTCCTGATGACGCTCGGGATGGAGCCGGTCGCCTGGCTCACGAATCCCTCGACGGCGATGCCCGCTATCGCGGCGATGGTCACGTGGAAGAACGTCGGATTCTACGTGATCATCTACCTCGCCGGGCTTCAGTACATCCCGCGCAGCTGCCTCGAGGCGATCGAGCTCGAGGGAGCGAGCGCGTGGCAACGCCTTCGACACGTCACGCTCCCGCTCCTTCTCCCTCAGACGATTCTCGTCGTCACGCTCTCCACGATCAACGGCTTTCAGCTCTTCATCGAGCCCTACGTGATGACGGGTGGCGGCCCGCTCAGGCGCACGTACTCGATCGTGCTCTATCTGTACACGAATGCGTTCTCGTATCAGAAAATGGGATACGCGGCGACAATCGGTGTCGCGCTGGCCGTCATCATCGGCACGGTGGTGCTGCTGCAACGCCGTCTGATCGGCAAGGCGGAGGCGCTGTGAAGCGCCTGCGCCGCGTCGGGCTGTACAGCCTGCTCGCGCTCGCGGCGCTCACGTTCATCTACCCGTTCCTGTGGATGGTCTCGAGCACGCTCAAGCCGCCGTTCGAGGTCGGCACGCTGGAGCTCATCCCGGATCGCATCACGCTCGACAACTACCGGACCATGTGGGCTCGCGCGCCATTCGGCCGCGCGCTGCTCAATAGCGTCTTCGTCGCTACGACGATCACCGCCGCCGTGCTCGTCCTTGGCTCCATCGCCGCCTACGCCATGGCGCGGCTGCGCTTCCGTGGGCAGCCTCTCCTCAATGCCGTGACGGTCGCCATCCTGCTCATCCCCGGACAACTGACGCTCATTCCCCTGTATACGCTGATCGTGCAGTTGGGCTGGATCGACACGTATGCGGCGCTCATCGTTCCCTACCTGTTCAACGCGACCGCGATTCTCATGATGCGGCAGTTCTTCCTCCAGATTCCGCAGTCGCTCATCGACTCGGCCCGCATGGATGGGATGGGAGAGGTGCGCATTCTCTTCACGGTCTTCTGGCCGCTCGCGAAGCCCGTACTGGCGATCGTCGCGATCTTCACCTTCATGGGTTCGTGGAATGAAGTACTGTGGCCGCTGCTCGTCGTGCGCGAACAAGAGGTCATGACGCTACCACAGCTGCTCACGGTCTTCGCACTCGGTGGCGGCGCAGGGTCGCTGGGCGTGTCGCTCGCGTCGGCGATGGTGCTGGTCGTGCCCGTCGTCATCGCGTACGTCTTCCTGCAACGCTATTTCATCGAGAGCATGGCCGGCTCCGGAACGAAGGGATAGCATGCCCTCGGCCTCGTTCGAGCACGTCTCGAAGCGGTTTGGGGACGTTACCGTCGTCGAGGATTTCGCGCTCGACGTCGCCGACGGGGAGCTGCTCGTGCTCGTCGGAGGATCGGGGTCGGGGAAATCCACGATCCTTCGCATGCTCGCCGGCCTCGAGAGCGTGACGAGCGGCAACATTCGCATCGATGGCCGGGACGTCACGGCGCTGCCCCCACGCGACCGCGACGTGGCGATGGTGTTTCAGGACTATGGGCTCTACCCGCACATGACCGTGCGAGAGAACCTGTCGCTGGGGCTGCGGCTCAAGAAGGTTCCTCGGCCGGACATCGAGCGCCGCGTCGCATGGGCAGCCGGAATCCTCGGACTCGAGCCACTACTCGACCGAAAGCCGAAGCAGCTGTCGGGCGGGCAGCGTCAACGCGTTGCGATGGGTCGCGCGATGGTGCGCGAGCCGAAGGTGTTCCTGTTCGACGAGCCGCTCTCGAATCTCGACGCCGGCCTTCGCGCACAGATGCGCATCGAGATCGGCAGTCTCCAGCGGCGACTGCGCACCACGACGGTGTACGTCACGCACGACCAGGTGGAGGCCATGACGCTGGGCGACCGAATCGTTTTGCTCGCCGACGGGCGCATCCAGCAGATTGGCCGACCCATCGACGTGTATCAGGCCCCAGCAAACCGGTTCGTGGCTGGCTTCATCGGGACGCCGCGAATGAACTTCATCGAGGGGCGAGTGGAGCACGATGCCGACACGGCCATGTTCATCGCCGAGGGCGCGCTGATTCGCCTGTCGCGCGAGGGCGTCGGAGCCATCCCCACGTCGCAGCCAGTGACACTGGGGATCAGGCCGGAGGATTTTGGCGTCGACTCACGGCCGGATCCAGGCGGCAAAGGTTCGCACTCGACACTCCGGGGCCGCGTCGTACTCGTTGAACGCCTCGGAGGAACCACGCACGTTCATTTCGACGCCGGCCCACACCGGTTGATGGCCGTCGTGCCGAACGATTCAGCCCTCGACGTCGGCGAAGACATCACTCTCGCCGTGCGCGCCGAGCGCGTGCACCTGTTCACCGCCGACGGTCGGGCGCATCTGTGAGGACTGTCATGCATCGATCCGCATTTGCGGCCTGCTGTGCCGCCGTCGTCGCCACTGCCCCGTGCGCCGCGCAAGGGGCGACTCCGTCCGCGTCGGCGGACTGGAAGCGCGGCGCGGTCTGCTATGAGATCTTCGTCCGGTCGTTCTACGACAGCGACGGCGATGGCATCGGCGACATCGACGGGCTCATCGAGAAACTCGACTACATCAACGACGGCACGCCCGACGCGCGACGCGATCTCGGTGCGCGATGCATCTGGCTCATGCCCGTGGCGGCGTCCCCGAGCTATCACGGGTACGACGTCAAGAACTATTACCGCGTGAATCCCGAGTACGGCACGAACGACGATTTCAAGCGGCTGGTGGTCGAGGCGCATCGTCGGGGCGTTCGCGTGCTCGTGGACATGGTGCTCAACCACGCGTCGAGCGAGCATCCGTACTTCAAGGACGCCTTGCTCAACACGAATTCGCCGTACCGCGCCTGGTTTCGCTGGTCCCCGACGAAGCCCGACCTCAAGGGGCCGTGGGGACAGGAGGTCTGGCACCGCTCGCCCGTTCGTGAGGAGTACTACTACGGGATCTTCTGGAGCGGGATGCCGGATCTGAACTACGAGGAGCCCGCGGTGCGCGAGGAGGCGAAGAAGGTCGCGACGTTCTGGCTTCAGGAGATGGGCGCAGATGGCTTTCGGCTCGACGCGATCCCCTATCTGGTAGAGGAGGGAGATCGACTGAACGGCTCGCCGGGAACGCATGCGTTCCTGCGCGAGTATGCCGCGCACATCCGGCGGGTGGCACCTCACGCTTACACCGTTGGCGAGGTGTGGGACAGCATCGCGGCCATGCTCCCATATTATCCCGATCAGCTCGACGCGCACTTCGCGTTCGCGGCTTCCGAGGCCCTTCTCGAGGCGGCGCGCACGGGATCGGCGAAGCAGCTGTACGAGCCGTTCATGAAGCTGCAACACGCGCTGCCCGCGGACCGGTGGTCTCCCTTCCTGCGGAACCACGATCAGACGCGGACGATGACGGTGTTCGGCGGAGACATCGCGCGGGCGAAGCTGGCTGTGACGCTGCTGCTCACGATGCCGGGGCTGCCGTACATCTACTACGGCGAGGAGATCGGCATGACCGCCGACAAGCCCGACCCGCGCCTGCGTACGCCGATGCATTGGACGCGCGGACCGGCCGCTGGGTTCACACGTGGCGCCGCCTGGGAGCCGCTGCAACCGGACTCGATGACAGCGAACGTCGAGCCGCAGGACCGCGATCCCACTTCCCTGCTCAACCTCCACCGTCGGCTCATCCACCTGCGCGGAGCCAATGCGGCGTTAGGCGGCGGCGCGCTCGTTCCGTTGACGACGAGCAGCGAGGCAGTCGCGGCGTATGTGCGACGCGATGCCGATCGCCCGGTGCTCGTGATCGCCAACCTCGGGGGGACGCCGGTGGCCGGCGTCAGGCTCTCGTCGCCCGAGCGAACGCTCACCGCTGGCCGCTACGCGGCGACCGATCTCCTCGGCGGATCGGCGGGACAGCCGGTGCGCGTTGGAGGAAGCGGCCGGTTCGAGCGATATGTTCCGATTAGATCGCTCGCTCCACGGGAGATCCGGGTGCTGGAGCTTTCGAGGCGGCGCTAGGTTAGAGAATCCTTCGCGCCAGCGGCCAAAGGAGGTTTTACGAATGGCGCGAATAAGGTCGAATCGCTCCCCTGCGAGAGGGGGGTGACATTCTCGAGGAGCGATTCGAATTCATTCGAGTCATTCGTCACTCCTCTTGGCCGCTGGCGCGACAGCACCAAGAACGCTCCTCCGTTACGAGAAGCTCCCGCCGCCCCTCGAACGTGGGAAGCGGCGAACCCTCGCTCACGTACGCCGCGTACTTCTTCCCGTGGCGGCTGGTGAAGAAGGAGGCGGTTGCCGAGCCCGCCGTCGACTGCGTCAGGCGCCCTCGCTGCGCATTCGCACGACGCTGAAGTACAGAGGCTGTTCCGCGAGCTGGCGGCCGGCCGCATCACGTCCGTAGACCCTCGCTCGGTAGAGCCCGCCGGAGATCGGAGCGCCGGCCTCCGTCTGGAGATTCCACCGCAGCGTTCCCGTAGCGCCCGCGCTCAGCGCACGCACCAGTGTCCCGTTAGGCCGTACAATCTGAACGAACGCGTCGGGCGGCACGTTGACGAACGTCGCATGTGGTACCTCCGTCGCCGGGCCTACCCTCATCTGCATCGCTCGAGGGGGCCGGCCGCGTATCGGGAGACCGGGGAGCGGAGAATTCAGCCCGCGAGCGGCGGCCACCGTCGTCCCCGTCACGCGGATCTCGAGGAGCCGGCCGAGTCCCTCAGCGAGCAGCGGGTCCCGGTGCACGGCGTCCCGGAACGCTTGCGACGCCTCACGCGCGCGCCCCGACTCCGTGAGAAGTATGCCGAGATTGAATCGCGCGACGGCGAGGTTCGGCCGCTCCGCGATGGCGGCGCGGTACTCCCGCTCCGCATCCCGGCTTCGACCCTGCGCGTGCAGGAAATCCGCATACTCCGCCCGCACCCACGCGAGCGCAGGCTGCACGCGGAGCGCGCGCTGGTAGAGCGAGTCGATCGTCGCAGCGTCGCGACCCGCGCGCTCATACGCGACGGCGAGCGCGCGCAGGCGCTCAGGATGATTCGAGTCGGCGCGCACCGCCAGCTCGAACGCTCGGACGGCCGCATCGGTCCTGCCGAGCTGCTCGTAGGCGGCGCCGAGGAAGAAGCGGGCGTCGCCGCGCGTGGTGTCGGACCCGAGCGCTTTCTCGAGGGCCAGGGCTGCGTCGGCCAAGGCGCGGCTGTCGTTCGCCTGCGTCGCGTAGACGATCTCGCCCATCGCCTGGTAGTACACGGCATGAGGGCCGGTCGCATCGCGCTCGTAGTAGGGCTCGATCGGCGGGCCGTTGCGGCTTCGGCGATCGGGTGACGGGCGCTCCTTCGCATCCACCACGCGAATCCAGTGGTCGGTGAACGTTCCATGCGGAACGGCACGCTCTTTCACCTCCGGCATGTGGCAGGTCACGCAGTCGGCCGCCTGGGTGTGCGCATCACGCGATCGTGACGACACCCGCTGCTGGAGCGCCGCAACGTCGTGACAGCCGTGACAGCTCTGGTTCCGCGTGTGTTCCTCGGGCGCGGAGCCATGCGGGTCGTGGCACGTCGCGCACTCGAGCGGGCGCGCAGTCGCGCGCGTCGCGATGAAGCACGCGCTTTGGCGAAGCCGATCGGCGTGGGAGACGATGTCGATTCCACCCGTGAGCTTGAAGAACGCGGCGTAGTCGCGAAGCGGCTCCGATGGGAGGTAGCTGAACGCGTTCTCACCCTCGCGCAGAACCGTCACTGGCGTGTGGACGTGGCACTGCTCGCAGACGTCGAGACGCCGCTCCACCGGCAGACGCGCCGGATTGACGATCGTGTTGTCGTATCCGCTGTCGGCGGGCGCGCCCGCGTTTCGCTCCTGCACGTGCAGCGCGCCTGGCCCGTGGCAGCGCTCGCACCCGATGCCCGGCGGCAGCTCCGCATATTTCCCTTCGAGGTACGGGATCGGGTCCGGATAGCTCGAGTGACATGCGATGCACCGATCCGGAAGCAGTCGATCGAAGCGCGCATTGTTGAGCTCGTATCCCGGACTGAAGTCCCACCCGTGCGCGCGGTACCAGGTGAGCGGGAGCTGAAAGAGCCGCCCGTTTTCCTCGGTGAAGTACGTTCGCGCGACCGCCCCGCTTCCCATCACATAATCGATGCTCCTGCGAAGCTCGTGCATCCGCTGCCCGCGCTGTCCCACGATGTACTCCACCTGGTACAGCCGGCCGCCGGTCTCGTCGATCTCGTACCGCAGCCCGGTCGGCGGATGGAAGAGCGCCGAATCGAGCCCCGGCTCGTGGCCGGCATCACTCGACCACCGGTGAAACGTCGACGCCATCGCGTTCTTCCGGTACGCCGCCGCCGCATCGGCATGGCAGCTGAGGCACGGCGTGTCGCCGACGTACGACGTGGGCGTGGCGACGTTGCGGAAGAGTGGCGTCGGCTGCTCGATCTCCGGATCAGCCATCGGCTCGTCCGGCCGATCGCAGGCTGCGAGTGCTATCGCCACTAAGAGCAACGGGGCCCGGGAGGCGATTCCGCACCTCCTCACCCGCGGTGCCGGGAAGCGCCGCGCCGTCACCGCTTCGTGATGGCGACCGCGGGTTGGCGCGGAGCGAGACGTAGCGGGCGAAGGAGCTGCAACGCGTCGTTGTTCCGCGCCACGACCACGACGCGGTCGCCATTCGCCCGTCGCATGAGCTTCATGTCCCGGACCTCACCCTCGATCACGACCCCGCTCTCCTCCATGTCGACGGCACGGAACCCTCCGGTGCCGTCGCCGCGGAGCAACAGGCCGTAGCTCGCATCGTAGCTCCCGCGGACCGGCGTCACGCCGTGAAAGTTTCCGCCAAGCAGGAGGTCGACGTCACCGTCCGCATCGAAGTCCTCGGCCATCGCGGCATAGACGGGCGCGAACTGCGCCTCCACGGGCAGGGGCCGCAGGTCAAAGCGACCTTCGCCCTGATTCAGCGCCACAGCGCTCGCGAACACGCGCGCCTCCCTCACCGTGGCTTGCTTCATCTCATCGGCGGGAAGGATGTCCTCCACGCGACTGGCCCCGAACTTCGCGTACGAGTCGTAGCGGCTCCTCAGCGCCGGGATGAGACGCACGAAGTCGTCCCGTCCCTGGAGCGGATAGCTCTCGCCATGCTTGTAGAACGTGAGGACCTGCTTGAGGGCGCCCGTCTGGAAGAAATCGTGGACGTACAGTCGCGCCGGCTCGTCTCGTGAGGCGCGGATGTAGGAGTTGAGACCCAGGTTTCCCAGCACGAGGTCGACGCGACCATCGGCATTGAGGTCGGCCGTCGTCACCGAGTTCCACCATCCCTCGCTGTCTTCGAGCCCAGGAACATTCGCCTTCTCGAGCTTTCCTCCCACGTTCCGCATGACGGTGACCGGCATCCACTCGCCGGCGACGAAGAGATCGGGGCGCGAATCGCCGTCGTAGTCGGCCCAGACCGCAGACGACACCATGCCGATCGTCGAGAGCTCAGGCGCTTTCTGGATGGTCACATCGGTAAAGCGGCCGGTGCCGTCGTTCTGAAGCAGGTGACTCCGGGGCGTCACACCGTAATTGCGCGCGACGACGCGACTTCCGACGAACAGATCGATGTGGCCGTCGCCGTTGAAGTCTCCCGGCGCAACAGTGGATCCGTGTTCGAAGATCGGGGGAAGCGCGTTCACCGACCGCTGCATGTTCCCACGACCGTCGTTCACGTACA
Source organism: Gemmatimonadaceae bacterium (assembly GCA_052389995.1). Taxonomy (GTDB): domain Bacteria; phylum Gemmatimonadota; class Gemmatimonadetes; order Gemmatimonadales; family Gemmatimonadaceae; genus JAICNG01. The sequence continues at coordinate 19,508 of JBQTHJ010000024.1, forward strand.
GCCGGTCGCCCAGTGCCTCCTCCTCTCCCCAGAACTCGTTCCCCGCCGTCACCACGTAGAGATCGAGGTGTCCGTCGCCGTTCGCATCGAAGAACGCCGCGTCCACATCTTCGCCGAGGCTGTCGGCGGCGAAGGTGCGCTCGCTGGTCGCGCGGAAGCTTCCGTCGCGCCCCTGCACGAGCAGCCGGCCCGGCTGCCATTTCGCGCCACCGACGTACACGTCATCGAGGCCATCGCCGTTGACGTCGCCGACGGCGAGCGCCGGCCCCTCCGTCGAGAGCCGGTGCGGAATGAACGGCTCGCGGTTGTAATCGAAGAACGTATTCTCGCGGTGCACGAAGTCGATCGGCACGTCACGCGTGACGTCCGCGAACAGCGGATCGGCGTTCCGATCGCGGTAGTCGTACCGCGCCGTGGCTTCGGCCTGTGAGAGCGTGACCGCTCGATCGCCCGCGACGTTGGTCAGCACCTGCATCCGGCGATCCGGCCAGATGACGACCAGAGAATCGATCGTTTGCGATGCGCCGAGCCCGAAATGAAGGCGCGGGTCGACCGAGGACTGAAATCCGCGGGTCGGCATTTGCTCGAGCATCTGACGCGTCCCGCCGTGCGACACGATGACCTTCGCGCCGATGCCCGCGGTATTCGCGCCGGCGCCTCGGAGCTGCACGGTCAGATAATGATGCCCGTTCTCGCGAGCGCGGCTTCGATAGATCCTCGCCGGCCCGTTCACGCTGCTGACGACGAGATCGAGTGCCCCGCTGTTAGTGAGATCGACGTACACGGCACCGCTCGAGAACCCGGGCTCGCCGAGTCCCCACGCATCGGCCGCGTTCGTGAAGGTCAGATCGCCGTTGTTGCGGAACGCGAAATCCGACAGCGGCACCTTCGGCATGTGCTTGAGGAGACTCAGATTCGTCTCGCTGATGCGATTGGGCAGTGACATGGCGAGCGTCTTCTGAATCGCGATGTCGCTCACGTAGTTGATGTAGTCGAGGTCGTTCGGCCGCCGGTAGATGCCGGTCGTGACGAACAGATCCTTGTCGCCATCGTTGTCGAGATCGGCGAGGAGGGGCGCCCAGCTCCAGTCGGTCGCGTACACGCCGGCGAGATAGCCGACGTCGCTGAACCGCCCGCCGCCGCGGTTGAGCTGGAGCGTGTTGCGCGCGAACTGGGGGTGATATCCCGCCTTCACCTTCAGGTCGTGCGTGTTGAAGTTCTCGGCGTTCGCCGATGTCTTGAGGATGTCCTCGCGCTCGGGAAGCATGTCGACGACGACGAGATCCGGGCGCGTATCGTTGTTGACGTCGGCGGCATCGACGCCCATCGAGAAGCGGCTCGTGTGCCCCATCGCCCGCCCGATCGATTCGGTGAACGTCCCGTCGCAGTTGTTGATGTAGAGGAAGTCGTTCTCCTGGAAATCATTGGCGACGAAGAGATCGATGCAGCCGTCGAGATCGAGATCGCTGGCGACGACGCCGAGCCCGTAGCCTTCCACGCCGCCGTGGATGCCGGCCTTCTCGCTCACGTCGACGAACCGGGGTCCCCCCGCGCGCGTGCCGTCGTTCCGGAAGAGCTTGTCTCCCGCCCTGGGATGGCGCGGCTCGCGCTGCGGCCGCTGGCTCACGGACCGCTCGATGTGGATCGAGTGGTTGAGCAGGTACATGTCGAGGTCGCCGTCGGCATCGTAGTCGAAGAACGCAGCCTGCGTCGAGTACCCTTCGTGCTGGAGCCCGTACTCCGTCGTACGGTCGGTGAAGGTGCGATCACCGTTGTTGATGTAGAGAACGTTTCGCCCCTGCATCGTCAGGTATCGCACGGCCGAGACGTAGATGTCGAGGTAGCCGTCACCGTTGACGTCGGCCATGGTGACGCCGCTCGTCCACCCCGGGGGCCCTGGCACTCCCGCCTGCTCGGTGATGTCCTCGAAGCGGTACTCGCCCTTGTTCAGGTAGAGGCGGTCGGGGCCCAGGTTGGACGTGAAGTACAGGTCGACGAGCCCGTCGTTGTCGATGTCCCCGGCCGCGACGCCGCCGCCGTTGTAGTAGTAGAGGTAGTTGAGGAGGTTGAGGTCCGTGTCTTCCGGGAGCTCGTTGACGAAGCTGACCCCCGTCTCCCGCGGCGACAGGAGCTCGAACAACGGCGGCGCGCTCTCGGCGCGGCTGCACGCGGCGAGCGCCAGCGCGACGGCCGCGACCGCAGCAGTGCGGCGCACGGGGTCGATTGCGCGTGAGGCAGCTCGATGCGCGGTAGCGCTGTTGGGAAAGCGATCTTGTATCATGGTCCTACATCAACTGGTCGAGGAGCGGCTGACCCACTCCGCCATCGGTGCGTTCTTCGAAGTCTACAACGCGCTCGGCTTCGGCTTTCTCGAGAACATCTACGCCATGGCGCTCGAGCGCGAGCTCATGGAGCGAGGCCATCAGGTCGGGCGTGAGATCTGGGTACCGGTTCTGCACAAGGGTCAGGAGCTGTGCAAGCAGCGGCTCGACATGATCGTTGATGGAAAGGTCGTCATTGAAACGAAGTCAGGTCCGGACTTGCCCAAAACGGGAACTCGGCAGCTGCTCAACTATCTCCGTGCTACGAAACTCGAGGTCGGTTTGCTGTTCCACTTCGGCCCGCAGCCAAAGGTCTATCGGATGGTCCATCAGCCGGCTCGGGTACCCGGCACGGATGCGCCAAGAGCCGGCACCAAGAACGGAGGGTCCTGACGCGGATGACGCGAATGCTCCGAAACGGCAGGATCGTTCCCGGCGGCGATAACTCTCCTCACGCAACCACAAAAAGTTGCTTTGTTCTGCGCATGATGGCTCCATGCGCAAGCAAATAACAGAGCGTTGTCCCTTAGAGGAGAGTTCACGGCACTGGGAGCGGATCATGCCGTTTTCGGAAGCATTCGCGTCATCCGCGTCAGAGCCCTCTGTTCTTGATACCAGCCATACGGGCACGGGCGCCCGAGATACCTAACCAAGCGTCCACTACCGAGCGGGACGCAGACGAATCGCCTGCCCACCGCCTGGAGCGAGAACGACCCGGAGCGAGGACGCCGAAGTCACCGGGCGACTCGAGATCGCCACGGGTAAGGGGTTCGTCAGCCAGTGCGCACCCGCGCCGTCGGCGTAGATCTCCGCGACGTAGTTGCGACCGCGCGGCAGAAACGAGAGCGGCACCGTGAACGTCCGCGCTTCCTCGTCGGTGATCGCGCCAATGAACCATTCCGGGCTGTTGCGCTCTTTGCGCGCGACGACCACGTAGTCGCCGATCTTCCCGTGAATCACGCGCGTCGTATCCCAGTCGACCGCGACATCCCTGATGAACTGGAACGCCGGCTTCCCCGCGTAGTTCTCGGGCAGATCCGCGGCCATCTGCATCGGAGAATAGAGCACCACGTAGAGCGCGAGCTGCTTCGCGAGCGTCGTGCGCACCCGCGACTCGTCCGCGCGGCGCGGACGGCCGGTGCCGCGCTCGATCAGGATGTCGAAGATTCCCGGCGTGAAGTCCATCGGGCCGCTGAGCAGCCGCGTGAAAAAGAGAATCGTCTCGTGCTCGGGCGGGTTGCCGCCTTCGCTGCCCCACGCGTTGTACTCCTGTCCTCGCGCGCCTTCGCGCGTCATCATGTTCGGCCACGTGCGCCGCTCGCCCGTGTCGTGCACCGGCTCGTGGACGTCGAGCATGATGCCGTACTTCGCCGCCGTCTCGATCACCTTCCGGTGGTGGCGCACCATCACCTGCGAGTAGTGCGAGTGGCCGCCGCCGAGCGTGTCCGTCACGTAGCCCGACTTGATCGCGTTGATGCCGAGCGAGCGGTAGAGCGCGAAGGCGCTGTCCATCTGGCGCTCGTAGTTCGCGATCCCGCCCGACGTCTCGTTATGCGCGATCAGCTCCACGTTCTTCTGCCGCGCGTACTCCGCCAGCTCGCGAAGATCGTAGTCCGGATACGGCTCGGTGAACGAGAACGAGTTCCGGTTCGCGATCCAGTCGCCGTCCCACCCCACGTTCCACCCCTCGACGAGAACGCCGCCGAAGCCGTTCGCCGCGGCGAAGTCGATGTACCGCTTCGTGTTGTCCGTCGTCGCCCCGTGCTTGGGCCCCGAGCTCCACGTCATCGTGTTGATGTGCATCCCCCACCAAATGCCGACGTACTTCATCGGCTTGATCCAGTCGGTATTCGCGATCTGGCTGGGCGGATTGAGATTCAGTCCCAGGACCGACGGCGCGAGATCGGTCGCGCGGTCCGCGATCTGGATCGTGCGCCACGGTGTCATGAACGGCGTGCGTCCGCGAACCTTGATCCCATCGGCCCACGCCGCGAGCGCCGCCCGCAACGTACGGCTCTCCATCCCACGCCCCGCGAGGAACATCCGCGAGTAGTCGACGAGATGCGCTTCGTGCAGGACGATGAACGTCCGCCCATCGCGCGTCTCGAGCGTCAACGGCGTTTGCACGCTGTCGACGACGCTGAGCGGCGATGACGCGTAGAGCATTTCCGAGCGGTCGAGGCGCGAGCGGTTCGATGGAATCCACCAGGTCCGCGCATCGTCAGCGAACGAGAACTCGGTCAGCTCCTGCGTGATCGCGAATTCGCCGAGTCCCGGTTGCGCCGGAAACTCATAGCGAAATCCGATGCCATCGTCGAACACGCGAAACGCGACGGTAAACTGCCGCGCGCCGGGACCGGTTTCGCTCACCGAGACGCGGCGCTCGTTACGGTGGTCCCGTACTCGCGAGACCTCGCCCCACGGCTGTGTCCATATCGTGTCGACGCTGGACGTCGTGGAGCCCGTGATCCGGAGATTCTCTGCGATCGGGCGCGCGCCCTGGAATTCCATTCCCAGGCGCGATGGAAGCAGCAGCGGACGGTTGTCGCGGTCGACGGCGTAGTACAGCCTGCCCTCGTTTACGCCGATGGTCACCACGGTGCGTCCATTCGGTGATGCGACGCGCAGCTGGTCCTGCGCCAGCAATGGACCTGCGACGAGAACGGCGTACGTCACCCCGAAACTCACCGATCGCCCTAGACAACGTCTGAACATCCGCATCTCCGTGTCACGCCGAATGGGTCGATCTCCTGGTTGCGCCAGGCGCGCCCTTGCCGCATCCCGTCCCCGAGCCTGATATTGCATGAGCGCAGCGCGCACCATGCTGTTGGGCCTTCCTCTTCCACCGTCTCGAGGTTCCCATGACCTCGTACCCCACGCGCACGCTCCTCTTCGCTGGCCTCGCCGCTCTCGGTGCCGCCTGCCAGTCGAGTCAGCGTACGCCTGAGTCCGCACCGGCGCCGTCCACGTCGGACGTCACCTCGGAGGACATCGAGCGCGCACCCGCTCTATCCATCGAGGAGCACCTCAGGGGGCGTGTCGCCGGCGTCTCCGTCACGCGTACCGCGGAAGGCGGTATTGCCGTCCGCGTCCGCGGCGCGACGTCGATCTACGGCAGCAACGAGCCCCTCTACGTGCTCGACGGTGTTCCGATCACTCCCGGCCCCGGCGGCAGCCTCATCGGAATCGATCCGTACGACATTGAATCGATCCAGGTGCTGAAGGACCCCGCCGACACCGCGCTCTACGGGATGCGTGGCGCGAATGGGGTGATCATCATCAAGACGAAGCGCTCGATGCGGCGGACGAACCCGAGCTGACGCGGGAGCTTCGCGAGTATGAGGCGGCAGGACACCCTGCCGCCTCTCGTTATTGCCGTCCCGTGGTAGCGATCTGACCAGCCTGGGCAGAAGCGCGCACCCGGGCCTCCCGAACCACGAACTCCCCGACCTTCCGCCCCTGCACGACGCCCTCCTCGATCGCCATCCGGTAGTGGATTCCGCCGTACAGGCGGCTCATCGCCGCCTCGTCGGCGGCGGCATTGAATGATGGGAACGATCGTACCGGGAGCCCGTAGGTCAGCTCCGTGCTGTCCGCAAACGCGAAGTTGTCTCCGAACTCATCGGTAAGAACAGCGGCCGCGGCGGTAGAGATGACGCTGTGCCCGCTCGTGTACTCGGGAAATGGAGGCGTTTGCAGAAGCGGCTGCCACGACGGGTCCAGGTGCGCGTTGATTGCCGTCTCGGGGCGCACGACGTTGCTTCGGAACTTCTCGTCCCATGAGCTGATGAACCCATCGTGCAAGGCGATGGCGGTCCGCGCGTAGGTCGCGGCGCTCTGCACCAGGCTCGCACTCGCTTTCCGCGCCGCGATCGCGGCGATGCCCATCCAGTGTCCGCCGGGAGTGATTTTCTTCGTGGCGAACATCGCGTGTCCGCGCACGTTCATTACGTACGGATTGCAGTCCCAGAAGGCGGCGATCGCACGCTGCTCGTCGGTGAGGTGAACGGTCACGTCGTACACCTCCTTCACCTCGCGGAAGAACGCACTTCCTGGGTTCATGTCGAAGGCGTACGGCGGCTCTGGCCGAAACTGGCTCGCTGAGTCGAGCGCAAATGGACGGATCTTGGACCAGTGCGGCTCGACGGCGTCCATGTAGCCTGGCGGGGTGGGTACCCAGCGGCCAGGTGCCTCCGTCACGGTGTACTTCGCGTACCCGCGTGTCTGGAGGTAGTTGTCCTGCTTCGACCAGGCGAGAATGTGCTCCGCCACCTCGTCGCCGTACGCGACGGATCGAGCGAATACATCGTCAGGCACACGCATGCGACGTATGCGCTCGTGCATCACCGATCGCAGCGAGTCCATGCGCCCCTGCGAGAAGGTGAGTGCCTTCCCGACCGTCATGAACGCGTGCACGCCGGCGAGGGGGAGGTAATACTCGGAGTCGGCGGCCGGAGCGGGCACGGGTGAGAGTCCGTTGAGCTGCCCCGCGAACGTGCGAAACGTACTGTCGCCATGACGAAGGGCTTCGTACGCCGCGACGCTCGCGTAGGAGTACGCGCGCGCCGCCTGCGGCGGATTGAAGATGTCGTAGACGATGACGTTCGTCAGGTTCGCGACTGCCTCGTGGAGCAGTTCCGCGTCGGGCGGATCTGTCCGATAGTCGCCGTGGGCGCTCGTGCACGCCGTCACCAGTGTGATGGACGCGGCGACGAGCAGCGCGGTTGGAAGACGTCGATTTCTCATGATGGCCTCGCGTTCTCGCTGCTATCTGTTCGCGTGCAGCGTCGCGCCGCGTGTCGCGCGAAACACGAGCGCGCGATCGTTGTTCCGCGTCACGACGTACAACTCACCACCTCGCGTCCGAACGCGCTGGATGTCGCGCGCCTGGCCCCGCACGAGGAATCCGCTCTCCGTCGTACGAACCGGGGCGAATGCTCCCTTGCCATCACCGCGCAGCACCAACCCGTAGCCGGCGTGCAGCCGGCCCATCTCGGGCTTCACCCCATCGAAGTTCCCGGCGAGCAGCACGTCGAGCGCGCCATCGCGATCGAAATCCGTGACAAGGATGCCGTAGATGGGCGTCTTTTGCGCCTCGATCGGCAGCTGGACGAGGGTGAATGTACCATTGCCGTCGTTTCTCACCAGCGCCGTCGCGAAGGTGTGGACCTGCTTCAGCGCGGCGCCCGACAGATCTTCCGGGGTAAAGATGTCCTTCACCGTCTGCTGCGCGTAATCCTTGTAATTGAGGAAGCGCGACTTGAGATACGGAAGCGTCTTGATGAGATCGTCCCGCAGCGCCATCGGATAGCTGACGCTATCGATGTAGTAGGAGACGATGTGCTCGCCGAACCCGTTCTTGTCGAAGTCCTTCACGTACATCGTGACGGGCCGCGACTCTGTCGCGGTGAGGCGCGCGTTGAGCCCGAGATTGCCGACGATGAAGTCGGTGCGACCATCCCCGTTGAAGTCACCAGCGACGATGCGATTCCACCACCCATGGCTCTTCTCGAGTCCGCGGACCTCCAGGCGCTCCAGCTTGCCGCCACCAGTGTTCTGCATGACGGTGATCGGCATCCACTCGCCCACCACGACGAGATCCAGATTGCCGTCGCCGGTGACATCGGTCCACAGCGCATCGGTGACCATTCCGATGCGCGCGAGCGCAGGCGCCAGCGTCGGCGTGACATCCGTGAAGCGTCCGCGCCCGTCGTTCTGGAGGAGAGTACTCTGCGGATCGACACCGTAACGTCCCGGAACGACGCGACCGCCGATGAAGAGGTCGACGTCACCATCGCGGTCGTAGTCAGCCGCGACGACGCGCGAGCCGGCGATCGTCTCCGCCGGGAGCTGCCCGGTCGACTTTCGGAAGGTGCCGCGCCCATCGTTCAGGTACAGCCGGTCCTCGAGCGCGGGCGCGATGTCGGAGAAATCGCTCCCTCCGCTGACAACGTAGAGATCGCGGTGCCCATCCCCGTTGGCGTCGAAGAACACCGCTCCCATATCCTCGGAGATGCGGTCCTTCGCGAACAGCTCGCGATTCGTTGAGACGAACCGGCCGCTCCCCTGCTGCACGAGCAGCTGTCCTGCCTGGTCCTTCGCGCCACCGATGTACACGTCATCCAGACCATCGCCGTTCACGTCGCCGACGGCCATGTACGGGCCTTCCATCGACACCATCTTCGGCACGAGCCGCTCGCGGTCGAAATCGACGAACTCGTTCTCGCGATGCCGTGCACCGAGTCCTGCGTCCTCGGTAACGTCGGCGAACAGCGGTGACACGGCCTTCGGCGCGCTCGGCATCGGCGGTGAGGCCTCGCGCTGGCGAACCGTCAGCCGCTGGTTCGCCGCGACGTTGCGCAGCGTGCTCACCCGGCCATTCGGCCATACGACCTCCACCAGATCGAGCGTATCGCGTGCACCGACGCCGAACGTCAACACATAATCGACGCTCGACTGGAATCCGCGCGACGGCATCAGCTCCTGGAAAAACAGCGAGTCGCCGCTGCGCACGGTGACCTTGGCGCCGATCGCGAACCGGTTCGGTGCCTCCCCGTCGAGCGCGATCTGAAGGAATCGGTTCTGCGTCTGCGCGCGCGCGTTGTTGCGGTAGATGAACGCTTCGTCGTTGACGTTGTTCACCACCAGGTCAATCGCGCCATCGCCGTCCAGGTCGCCGTACGCGGCGCCGTTGGAGAAGTTCGGGTGATCGATTCCCCACGCCGCGCTCTGCGTGGAGAACGTCAGGTTCCCGTTGTTCCGGAATGCGTAATCCGGAAGCGGCGTCTGGCTCATCGCGTTCACGAGGCGCAGGAAATCCACGCGCTTTCCCGCCTGCATCGAGGAGCGCATCGTCTCATCGTTGGCGAGGAACGAGATGTAATCCTGCGAGGTCAGGTCTCGCGCGATGCCGTTCGTGACGTGGATGTCCTTGTACCCATCCAGGTCGAAATCCGCGATCAGTGCGCTCCAGCTCCAATCCGTGCGCGCCACACCCGCCATCTGCCCGATCTCGCTGAACGTCCCGTTCCCGTTGTTCAGCTGGAGCATGTTGCGCATGAACTGGTGGTGATAATCGTTCTTGAGCTTCGCCTGGTACACATCCCACCCCTCGAACTGCGACGTCATCTTGAGGCGCTCGTTGTCCTCCGGCAGCATGTCCGTGACGTAGATGTCGAGCAGGCCATCGTTGTTGATGTCCGCGATGTCGAGTCCCATCGAGAACATGCTGATCGACGGCATCTGCTCGTCGAGCACCTCGTCGAAGGTGCCATCACCCTTGTTGATGTAGAGGTAGTCGCGCTCGAAGAAATCGTTCGAGACGTAGATGTCCGGCAGCCCGTCACGATTGATGTCGCCCACCGCGACGCCGAGGCCGAAGCCGATCTCGCTGCCGAAGATCCCGGCCTTCTCGCTCACGTCGACGAAGCGAGCGCCGCCGTTGCGAAACAGCTTGTGTCCGCCGAGCGCGTTGCGAACGTGCCGGATGTTCTGAAGCCCGAAGCTCGACACCGGCCGGAACGAGTTGTTCACGAGAAACAGATCGAGCCGGCCGTCCCGGTCGTAATCGAAGAACGCGGCGTGCGTCGAGTACGACTGATCGGCGAGGCCGTAGTCCGCGGCCTTCTCCGCGAAGGTCGGCACGCCCTGGGGGTTCGCGCCGGCGTTGATGTACAGCTCGTTCGCACGGCGCTCACCGGCGACGTTGCCCGCATAACACACGTAGATGTCGAGCAGCCCGTCACCGTTGACGTCCGCGAACGTCACGCCGGTCGCCCAATCTCCGCTCCCGCCGACGCCCGCGGTCTCGGTGATGTCGCGAAAGCGGAACTTCCCTTCGTTCAGGTAGAGATGATTGCCCCCCAGGTTCGACGTGAGCATCAGCTCGGGGAGCCCGTCACCGTTCAGGTCGCCGATCGCCACCCCGCCGCCGTTGTAGAAGTTGCGGTAGGTGAAGACGTTGAGCTCGCGAGTCTCCTCGACCGTGTTCTCGAACCGCACTCCGGTATAGCTCGACGGCAGCCTCGTGAAGAGGCGGTCGTCGGCGGCCGGGGCGCTTCCGGCGTTAGCGGATCCGTCTGCGCCCGTGCACCCGGCGACGAGAACGATGCCGGAAAGCAGGGCACGGAGGGTGGGAGGGCGTCTTGCCATCATGCAGAGAGCGCCGGACGTCGACGCGCACGGAGAGTGTGGAGAAGTGGAATGAGGACTGAGGAGTGGAGAGTTCGATTGAGCCAGAAACCCGTCAATCGAATTCCTCACTCCTCAGTCCTCGTCCTTCCGACTCAATCTACTACACCATCAGGAACCTCAGTACCCCGGATTCTGCTGAAGGAGCGGGTTCGCGTCGATCTGGTTCTGCGGGATCGGCATCAGAACCTTGTGCGGCTCGCTGGCTGGCTTGAAGCGCCAGGCCATCGTGTACCTGCCGTGTCTGATCAGGTCCTGGCGCCGCTTCGCTTCGCCGGTAAGCTCGAACAGACGCTCGCGGAGAATGGCGTCGCGGTCGACGGACCCGAGCGGCTCGTCCGGCTCGAACACGCGCGCACGCAGCTGGTTGACCAGGGCCAGCGCGCCAGCGGCGTTGCCGAGCTCGAGCTGGGCTTCCGCCTTGATGAGGTAGATCTCGCCCAGGCGGAAATAGGCGAAGTCGTTGCCGTGGTCCTCGTTCCGGTGGGCCGGGTCGCTCGGCCATTTCGCGATGCGTGCGCCCTCGTGCTCGCCAGCCGCTCGCTCGTTCGCGATGTCGACCGTGAACACGAGCGGATTGCCCGCGCGGTCGTTGACCTGCTCACCGTTGTCGAAGTTGATCTGCTGGCCGACGAGGAAGATCTCGCGCCGCTCGTCGTCGGGATCGAATGCGTTGTAGACCTCCGCGATCGTCGCGAAGCCGTTCCAGGGAGTGGGGCTGAGCTGGTTGTAGTGCAGCGCGCGATAGAGGAAGTTCGTCCCCAGTCCTGGCACATTGAGCAGGTTGACGACGAAGATGTTCTCCGGCGACGCGCTGTTGTCGGCAGTGAAGTTCGAGTGCCAGTTCGTCGCCAGCGAGTACGCGCCGGAATTCAGGATGCTGTCGGCGTGATTGCTCGCCAGCTGACAGGCCGACACCCCACCGATCTGCACCGTGTTGCAGGAGTTGTAGGCCGTCGGGCTGACGCCGGTCTCCTTCGAGAATACCGCCGCGTTGAGATACAGGCTCGCCAACATCGCGTCCGCGGCGCCTCTCGTCACGCGCCCGTATTCGGAGGCGGGACGCGTCACCGGCAGATCTCCGCGCACTTCCTTGAGCTCGGCCTCCACGAAGTTGAAGATCTCCGTTCGCGTGTTGCGCGGCCGGGTCTTCAGCTCCGTGTCGGTGACCAGCGGAACGCCACCGAACAGGTCCATCAGCTGGTAGTAGTAGAAGGCGCGCAACGAGCGAATCTCGGCCTCCACCGCCTCCTGATTCGCGATCGTCACGCCGGCCATGTTCTCGAGCAGCACGTTGGCGCGTACGACACCGGTGAAGACGTCCACCCACGCGCCGTTGATGTTGTCGCGGCCCGAGGGGCTGTTCGGCGCCCACGTGTGCTTGTCGAGCTCGAGCCAAACCCCGTTGTCGAACCAGTCCTGGCCTCGCGTGGGCACGATGTTCTCGTCCGACGAGACCTGGCTCAAGTTGTAGTAGCTCCAGAGCGTCGGACGCAGCTGCGCATACACGCCCGCGAGCGCTGACAGCACCTCTCCTTCATTTCTGAAGAAGTTCTCCGGTGTGATCGAGCTGACGGGCACCTCATCGAGGTCGGTGCAGGCGGACGCGGCAAACAGGAACGGCGCGGCGAGCATTACCGTATACAGCCGCGCCTTCGTCGAGGTAGTCAAAGTAAGTCTCCTCATGGGTGCCTCAGAACTGGACGCGGAAGCCGGCGGTTATCGTGCGGGCACGCGGATACGTCACGTACTCGATACCACGCGACGCGAGCCCGGCATCGGTGTGGACTTCCGGATCGTATCCGGTGTAGTCCGTCAACATCAGCAGGTTGTCTCCGGACACGTACACGCGAATGGGGCGCGGCGAGCCGCCGAAGAACGCGGGAATGTCGAGGGTGTAGCCGACCGTCACGTTCTGGAGTCTCACGAACGAGCCGTCCTCGATCCACCGCGAGGAGTAGATCGCCGGCTCGGCGATGCCGATCGGATCGCTCAGCGCGGCCCTCAGGAAATTCTTGTCCTGAAGCGCGTTACCCTTCGTCGAGTACACGAGGGCGCCGTTGTTGAAGACCTCCTGACCGAACTCGCCGCGGACCAGGAAGCTCGCGTCGAACCCGCGCCAGTTCATGCGGCTCGTGAGGCCGAACGTGAAGTCGGGATTCGCGTCGCCGAGGACTTCGTAATCATTCGCGCTCGCCAGCGTCGTCCGACCATTCACGCACGACGCACTCGGCGTGCTGCATTTGAAGAGTTGCTTCCCGGCCGAGTCGACGCCGACATAGACCGGACCGAAGAAGGTTCCGAGCGGCTCGCCTTCGATAATGCGCTGCGAGAACGTGTTGGACTGGCCCTGACCGCTCACGCTGCCCGTGATGATGCCGCCCGAGCGCGCGCCGAGGTCCACGACCTTGTTCTGCTCCGCCGCGAAGACGAGCCCGGCTTGCCAGGTGAAGTTCTGCCGTGCCATGGCCAGCGCGTCGAGTGAGATCTCGAGACCGGTGTTGCGAAGGCTTCCAATGTTCTCGAGGCGCCGCGCGACGTTGGCGGGCTGCGGAACGTCGACCTCGAGCAGCAGGTCGTCGGTGTTCTTGATGTAGTACTCGATGGTCCCCGCGAACCGGTTGTTCAGGAAGCCGTAATCAACGGCGAAGTTGATCTGCTCCGTCTCTTCCCACTTGAGGTTCGGGTTCGCGTTCTGCGACTGCGTGATCGCCGTGATCGCCGTGCTGCCGAAGGCGGCCCGCGGACCCGGCGCCAGAAGCAGCAGCGACTGGTACGGCCTCACCGCCGCGTTCCCCTGCTTGCCCCATCCGGCGCGGAGACGCAGCTCCGAGACGTATGAGGGGAGGAAGTCGCCCTGGCTGAGACGCCACGACGCCGAGACGGCGGGGAAGGTCGCCCACTTGTTGCCGGCGCCGAACTGCGACGCACCGTCCCGACGGAGGACTCCCGTCAGGTAGTAGGTCTCATTGAAGCTGTAGTTCGCGCGCCCGAAGAATGACACGAGGCGGCTGTCTTCACGCCACGACATCGGCGGCACGAGCGTCTGCGCGCCACCGAGGTTGTTGAAGCTGAACAGGTCGGTGATGAACCCGCGCCCCTGCGCGCCGAACTCTTCCGTCGTGTACTCGTTGAACTCGTATCCGCCGACGACGTCCACCGCGTGCGTCTCGAGCAGCTGACCGCGGTAGGTGAGGAGCGTCTGGAGCGTCTTGGAGGTGAGGTTGCGATCGACCTGCTGCGCGAGTCCCCTGAACTGCGCGCCAATCGGGTTCTCGTTCGGAAAGTAGGTCTGCCTCACGCTCTCCGAGCGGTCGGCGCCGGCGTTCACCTGCGCGGTGACGCCCGAGAACAGATCGAGCTCGGCCACCACGTTTCCGAGTGCACGCGTCGTCTTTCCTTCGTCGATGATCTGCTCGGCCAGCGCGACCGGATTGCGAACCGACTGCGGCCCGCTGCCGATCTCGAAGAACCGCTGCCGTCCCGTCGCCGGATCGGTGGTCGTCACCGGGCGCGTGGGATTGAAGATCGCCACGTTCGTGAACACCGCGCCCTCGAAGCCGCCCGTGTTCTCGAAGGGGAGGTAGTCGTTGATGAGGTGCGACGCGGTCAGGTTGAGGCCGAGCCGAAACCGGTCCTCGAACGCATTGTGCGACGCGTTGAGGCGCCCCTGAATGCGCTGGAGACCGTTCGCGATGACGATGCCTTCCTGATCCATGTAGTTGAGCGAAGCGCGATACCGCGTGTCCTCGCGACCACCGGAGAAGGACAGATTGTGGTTATGCGTCACCGCGCTGCGCGTCACCTCACGCTCCCAATCGGTGTCCGCGTTCCCCTGCCGCGCGATCCGTTCGGTCCAGAGACGACGGTTCATCGTGTCGGCCGCGGGCGTCGCGCTCAGCTGCGACTGAAGGAACGCCCGGTACTCGCTGCCGGTCAGCAGATCCAGGTAGTTCGACGGCGACGCCATCGCGACGTAGCCATCGTATTCCATCGTGGCCCCACCGCCCGCGTTGCCCTTCTTCGTCTGGATCAGGATCACGCCGTTCGCGGCGCGGCTGCCGTAGATCGCCGTTGCGGAGGCGTCCTTCAGGATCGTGATCGATTCGATGTCGGATGGGTTGAGCAGGTTGAGCGGGCTGCGCTGGAGCGACGGGCTGAACCCACCGACGTCGCCGCCCATGATTCCGCGGGACTCGGTCGGCGCGTTGTTGATCGGAACGCCGTCGATCACGTACAGCGGCTCGTTGCTGGCGCTGATCGATGTGCCGCCGCGAATGCGGATCTGCGACCCGGCACCCGGCTCACCGTTGTTCGTCGTCAGGTCCACGCCCGCGACGCGGCCCTGGATCATCTCATTGGCGTTGGTGATGACGCCCACGTTCGCGTCATCGCCGCTCACGGTCGCCACCGACCCGGTGATGGCCTCGCGCCGTTGCGTCCCATACCCGGTCGTCACCACCGGCTCGAGGATCACGCCGGCCGGAGCGAGGGTGAAGTTCGCGGTCACCGGCGCGCCCGCCGTCACGGTCACGTCGGCAACCAGTGGCGCATAGCCGATACGTGCCGCCCGCACGCGCGCGGTCCCGACGGGCACCGTGCCGAGCATGTACGTGCCGTCGTCCCGTGTGACCGTTCCGCGCGCGGTCCCTTCGATGCGCACGGTCACGGCGGCGATCGGCTGGTTGCTCGCGCTGTCGACGACCCGTCCCGTGATCGCGCCCATCGAGCCTTGCGCGCCGAGTTGGGCCGCGGCCAGCAGCGTTCCGGCACAGGCAAGAATGAAATAACGGACTGTTGCCATACGTCTGCCCTCTACAGGGTGGGGAGTGAAACGCACCGACTCGGTGAGAACCCTTACCGCCCCAATTCTCCGTGACCATGTTGAGGCGGTCACGAAACACGGGGTGTTGCCGAGGCATGACTTCCGACGAACCGACTGCGAACGTGCGTGGGTCTGATCCTGCCTAACGGTGCATCAGGACGTGCGACGCGCGGTGGCGCGTGAGAGGCCGGAGGACCTGGGCGGAGGCGTTCGTGGTAGGGCGTCGTCTCACCCCCGTGGTCGTTATCCGTGGGTAAGTCTTGGCACAAGACAATTCTCTCCGGGTCTGCCCTTGTCAAGACGGTGTGGCGATTTTCTTTAGATCAGTTTCGCGGGGCGTTCGCGACGCGAGCGCCCAGGCCTTCTGTGCGAGCCCGGAAGCTGCCTGAACCGACGCGCCGTTCACCGCACGAACGGCGGCCTTCGCAGGCGACTCGCTGACGCTCGCACCAGGGAGAGGACATGAGTGTAGTGCTGGTCTCCACGATCGCGCAGCTCGCCGCCGCCGGTCCCGCCGCGGCGCCGGAGCGGATTGCTCCCGTGCTCGACTTCCCCGAGGCGGGGATGGACGACCCCGCGGCGTACGAGGGCTACCGCACGCGGTTCTACCGCGACACCCGCGGGAACACTGTCCAGATCTATATCAAGGGAAACGAGGGCCGCGTCGTGACCCTCCTCGCCAACGGAGCCAACGAGAGCGTCGGCTTTACCGCCCGCGACAGCGGCGGGCAGGCGGCCGCCCTCGAATGGGGAGCGCGCGACGCGATTCGCAGCGCCGAGGGCGGCGACCGCTCACTGGAATTCGTGCTCACGACACCGCTCACGCGGATCGACCTCGGCTGGTTCCTGCTCGGATCGATGCGCGTCGAGCGTGACTTGCAGTACGACGGCCGGCATCTCCGTCCGTTCGACGCGCCGCCCTACCCGCGTCCGGAGCTCGACACCCTGATCGCCAATCTGGCCCGGCTCGACGACGATGAGCGTCAGCGTCACCTCGCGATGCTCAACGCCAGCGATGTGGCCGACCTTCGGGCGCGGCTCGCGCCGATCGTTACACGCTCCGAGGTGGACACGACATGGGTCGTGCAGATCGAGCAGCCATCGTTCGATGGGCGAACGCACCTCGGCCTGGAGCTCCGCGTGAACCGCGTCGCGGCTCACGTGCAGGCGGGTCCACGCGGCGTGTCGGTGCGCTCGCGTACCGGCTCCCCCCTGACGCTGTCGGTCCGCGTTACCACGAACGCGGAGGCGCTCACTCCACTCGCCCGTAACGAGCTCTTCAACGCCGACTTCGAGCGCTTTCTCGCGGAGCAGCGTTCGGTGGCGAACCGCGGCGATCCCGCGGCTCTCACCCGCTACCGGTGGCTCGACCGCCAGGTGCGCGGGCTCGAGCTCGTGAGCTCCCGCGAGAAGCTCATGGCCGGGCTGCCGAACTTCGCGACCTACTTCGGCCGCGACATGCTGATGTCGTCTCTCATGATGGAGCCGATCTTGTCGGGCGGGATGCTCGAGCACGTCATCGCCAGCGTGCTCAGAAAGCTCGGCCCCACCGGCGAAGTGAGCCACGAGGAAGCGCTCGGGGGACAGGCGATCCGCGAGAATGCCGCCGTGTACAACGCGCACATCGCGTCATATGTGCGGTTCCGTCGCGCGGGGCCGCGCGCGCGAGCCGACACGGCGCTGGCGCACGCGCGCGCGGTCCTCGAGCGACTCGATGCCGTGCGCGAGAACTACAACATGCGCGACGATGACTTTCAGTTTCCCGTCGTGGTCGCGCACTATCTGGACGA
Source organism: Gemmatimonadaceae bacterium (assembly GCA_052389995.1). Classification (GTDB taxonomy): domain Bacteria; phylum Gemmatimonadota; class Gemmatimonadetes; order Gemmatimonadales; family Gemmatimonadaceae; genus JAICNG01. Next base: position 36,634 of record JBQTHJ010000024.1, read on the forward strand.
CCCGCGGGTGAGTGCGGACCGGAAGCGCGTCTTCCTGCTGGAGCGCGCGGGCGCGGACACGGCGTCGCGGCTCACCTTGCTCCTGCGCAACCTCTCGGTGGTGACCCGCTTCGCGACGCCGTACGCCCGCCGCCCCGTCGCCACGAATCTCATCGCGTTTCCGCGCCGCCCCAACGGCCGCTACTTCCCCGGCAGCTGGCGGGACAGCAACGCCGGGTACGCGAACGGCCGATTCGCGATGGACATCAACGCGATCTGGGTCCCGCAAGCGCTCGAGGCGTGCGGGCGCATCGTGAACGCGCTGAGCTCGCTCGGAATCGAGACGAGCCTGTCGCCGGATTCAGGATCCATCTCGCCACTCGATGTCGACGCGATCCAGCGGGCCGCCACAGCCTGGCGCGATGCCGGGCGCCACTTCGTCGTGCGCCTCGCACCGGCGACCGTGCGGACACGCGTACGTGCACGGCTCGCCGCGCTGCCAGCGGCGGAGCGCACGTACTGGCAGCGGATCCTCTCCGAGATCGCGGCCGACAGCACGCCACTCGAGTTCCTCGCGCTATCGCTCGATGCGCAGGGGCGCCCCATCGGTGTGGCCAACAGCGATCCGGCGATGCACCTCTTTCTCGAAGATCTGCCGCCGGCGCGCGTGCAGCGTGACGTCGATCTTTTCATGCGGCCGTACCCGGTCGGTCTTCACATCGATCGCGTAGGACCGGTGGTCGCGAACGACGCGTACGCGACGCCGGCCATCTGGGAAGCGTTCCGAAACGATGCCTACCACTCGCCGCGCGTGGTGTGGGGACGTGAGGTGAACCTGATCTTCCTTGGGCTCGCGCGTCAGATTTCAGCTGCCTACGATGACACCGGACGCCTTCGCGATTCGTCGACGGCATCGTACGTCGCCCAGCTGGATAGCGCGCTCCGCCGCTCGCTCGCGGCCGTGGAGGCGTCTGGGCTCGGGCACAACGAGCTCTGGAGCTATCGCATAGTCGACGGCACGCTCACGCCCGTGCGCTACGGCTCGAGCTCCGACATCCAGCTCTGGAATCTCACGAACCTGGCCGTTCAGTTCCGCCTGTCGCAGCTGCCGCGGCCGTGACGGCGGTGCGCCGAATCGCCACCGCGATCGCCGCGCTCGCTGTCGCAGGGTGCGGCGACGCGGAGCGTAACAGCGGCCGAACGATCATCACGCTCTCCAGCAGCGTCGTGGGAACGGACGGTCCGTTGTTGCGCACGCAGCTCGACCGCTTCATGCGGCTGCACCCGGACATCGAAGTGCGTCTGCACCGCGTCTCGGACGACGCGACGCAGCGGCACCAGCTGTTCGTGCAGTGGCTCAACGCCCACGCCGGCGACCCCGACGTGCTCGAGCTGGATGTCGTCTGGACGTCCGAGTTCGCCGCGGCCGGCTGGCTGCTTCCGCTGACCGACGCGTCGATCGACACCGCCGCGTTCTTTCCGGGCACGCTCGCCGCCTGCCGCTGGGGCGGGCAGCTCTACGCGCTTCCCTGGTACGCCGACGTCGGGCTGCTCTATCGACGCACCGATCTCGTACCGCGCGAGCCGCAGAGCATCGATGAGCTCGTGCGCTTCGCGCGCGCCGGGATGCGAGGGCCAGGCGCGCCGCCATTCGGCATCGCCTGGATGGGAGCTCGTTACGAGGGGCTCATCACTGTATTTGTGGAATACCTCGGCGCGTTCGGCGGGCGGATCATGGATGACTCGATGCGAGTGACGGTGGACGCCCCGGAGGCGGTGCGAGCGCTGACATCGATGCGCGACCAGATCACGGAGTCACGCATCGCGCCGAACGACGTGCTCACCTGGCACGAGGAGGAAACGCGCTTCGCGTTCCAGAACGGGCGCGCCGTCTTCATGCGCAATTGGCCGTACGCCTACACCGCGATGGCCGACTCGAGCGAGTCGAGGGTCGCGGGGAAATACGCGGTCTCTCCCATGCCTGCCGCTCCGGGCGGGCGACCCACCGCCGCGCTGGGTGGGGCGCAGCTCGGGATCAATCGATGGACCGAACACCCCGAGGCGGCGCTCGCGCTCGTGGCGTTCATCACCGCGCCGGAGCAGCAGCTCGAGCGCGCCGTCACGATCGGCGAGTTTCCGACGCGCATCGCCGTGTACGATGATTCCACGCTCCGCGCCGCGTTGCCGATTCCGGCCGGCGACGCCCGCCGTGCCGTGGAGAGCGCCACGCCACGGCCCGTGACACCGCTCTACACGCAGCTCTCGGAGATCCTCCAGATCGAGCTGCACCGCGCGCTCGCCGGTCAGATTACGCCCGAAGCCGCGCTCCGCGCGGCGTCGCAGAAGATGAACACGGCCATCGAGCGCACGGGGCTGCGCGACTACATGTTCGGGTCCCGGGTGACCTCGTCCCGATGAGCGAGCGCGCGCCGCACCTCACGCAGGACCGGCGGCTGGCGATCGCGTTCGTCACCCCCGCAGTGAGCGTGATCGCGCTGATCGCGATCTTTCCGCTTGCGTGGACGCTCTGGAATTCGCTTCACCTCCAGGACCTGCGGATGCCGTGGCTGGGGCATCCGTTCGTCGGCCTCGAGAACTACGTGGAGCTCGCGCGCGACCCACGGTTCTGGTCCTCGCTCGGCCACACGCTCTTCTTCACCGCGGCGTCGGTGTCGCTCGAGCTCGTGCTCGGACTCGCGCTTGCCCTGGCGATGAATCGCGCGTTTCGCGGCCGCGGTCTCATGCGGGCGACGTCGCTCCTTCCGTGGGCGATTCCCACCGTGGTGGCCGCTCTGCTCTGGCGATTCATGTTCGATTCGCAGGCGGGCATCGCGAACGCGATCCTGCACGCCATCGGCGTGCTGGATCGTTCGTTTGTGTGGTTCATCGAGGCGACCACGGCCTGGATTCCCGTGATCCTGTCCGATGTGTGGAAGACGACGCCGTTCGTCGCGATCCTGCTGCTCGCCGGACTTCAGAGCATCGACAAGAGCCTGCACGAAGCCGCTGAGGTCGACGGGGCCAGCGCGTGGTGGCGACTCTGGCACATCACGATTCCGCTTCTCAAGCCGACGATCTTCGTCGCGCTGATCTTCCGCACGCTCGATGCCTTTCGCGTGTTCGATCTGGTCTACGCGCTCACCGGCGGCGGCCCAGGGACCGCGACGGAGCCGATCGCGCTCTACACGCACACGATCATTCTCCAGCACCTGCGATTCGGCTATGGCTCGGCGCTCTCCGTGGTGGTCTTCGTCATCACGTTCGGGCTGGCGCTCCTCTACATCCGCGGACTCGGCCTGCGGCTGAGCGGGGACGACCGATGACGACGATGGCGAAGCGTCCATGGCTCTCGACGCTCGTCCTCATGGCGATGCTCATCCCGATCGCCTTCCCGCTCTACTGGGCGCTGGTGGCATCACTGACCAGCGAAGCGGCGCTCTTTCGCGATCCATCGCTCTGGCCGAGCGAGCCGACCGTCGATCACTATCGTGCGCTGTTCGCGACGCGGGATTTCTGGACGCCGATCCGCAATTCGCTCATGGTCGCCGGCACGACGACGGTCTTCTGCGTCGTGGTTGGCTCGCTCGCGGCGTACGCGCTGGCGCGCCTCGAGTTCCGCGGCAAGGCGGGGATCCTCGGCTTCATCCTCGCCGTGTCGATGTTTCCACAGATCTCGATCGTGAGCCCGCTGTACCTGCTCCTTCGCGAGATGCGGCTGATCAATACCTACCCCGGGCTGATCATGCCGTACATGACGTTCGCCATGCCGCTCACCGTGTGGCTCCTCGTGAGCTACTTCCGTCAGTTGCCGAGGGATCTCGAGGAGGCGGCGCTGGTGGATGGGGCGAGCAGGCTCGTCGCCTTCCTGAAGATCATCCTGCCGCTCGCGATGCCGGGGTTGGCGACGACCGCGATTCTTACGTTCATCTACTGCTGGAACGAGTTCCTGTTCGCGCTGTCGTTCACGTTAGGCCCCGAGCGCCAGACGGTGCCGGTGGCGATTGCGCTCTTCCGGGGCGAATACCAGGTTCCCTGGGGCGAGATTCTGGCGGCGTCAGTGATTGCGACGGCGCCGGTGGCGCTCATCGTCCTGCTCTTCCAGCGTCGGATCGTGCAGGGGCTGACGTCGGGCGCTGTCAAAGGATGAGCGGCGGGGCGGACTCCCTGGGTCCGTCGCGCAAGCGGCCGCGGACGTTGGTGCGCAAGCGCCCGCGAAAAGCATCCCGGTGCCTCCGCCGCCAAGATGTCTGGCCATGTCTTTCCTCCTCGCCCTCGCCGCGGCTTGCGCCGAAGAGCATCGCCCGCCGCGTACCGCGAGCCATACGATCGTCGCGGCGCGCCCGCAGGCAGACTCGCACGTCGCCTGGACGGTGCGCCCGCTCGGGAATGCACCACGATATTTCCCCCTCAGCGCCTGGGTGAACGACGGAACGCTCTGGGGCTCGCCGGGGACAATCGAACGGCACGATGAGCGAGGTGATCATGCGCTCCCGGCGTCCAGGAACTCCTCACGCAGCGCCGGTCTTCATCTCCGGTCGGATCATCGCCGCCTCCTGGTCGCCTAACGGGCGAGCTCTGGCGGTCACGACGCTCGCCGAAGAGCAGATCCCCGGCTCGTCCGGCGACCGCCAAACGACGTATCGCCTTTTCATGATCGAGCCGGGGCGGCCATACGCGAGTGTGACTTTCGGCGAAAAGCAGCCGTCTCACGCTCGCTTCTTGCTCTACTGCACCACTTCGTCCGATATTTGCACGGTTCGCAGGGCACACGGCCCGAAACTCGGGCTCCTACACTCGAGGTTCCAATGACCTCGGTTTCCGCGCACGTCCTGCCCCTCCTCGGGCTGAGTCTGACGCTCTTTGGCGCGTGCAGGTCCGCCCCGAACAGCGACAGCAGTCTGCCGCCCGCCCCGGTCGCTGACGTCACGTCGGAAGACATCGAGCGCGCGCCCAGCCAGTCCGTCGAGGACCTTCTCAAGGGTCGGGTTGCCGGCGTCGTGGTCACTGAAACCCCGGGCGGTATCAGCGTTCGCATCCGCGGGGTTACGTCCTTTTATGGAAGCAACGAGCCGCTTTACGTGCTCGACGGCGTGCCGATCACTCCCGGTCCCGGCGGAACCCTGACCGGCCTCAGCCCGCACGACATTGAATCGATCGAAGTGCTGAAGGACCCGGTCGATACATCGCTGTACGGCATGCGCGGGGCAAACGGCGTCATCGTGATCAGAACGAAGCGCCCACAGACGAAGCAAACGCCGAGCTAGCGACCGCTCCCGCCAGAAATCCATCTTGACAATTCAACCACCCCACCATAATAGGGTCTTGTCTACCAAGCCCTCGGTCGTGGTGCCTGGATTCGCCTAACGCCCTGAAGCCGGCAGGACCCCATCTACTCGTCCGCGTGAGTCGCGTGCGGCTGGCCGGTTGCGTCGCTCTGCTCCTCTGTGGCTTGTCGTCGTCCTGTTCCCCGCCCCGCGTCGCCGAGGGGGCCGACCAGCCGGCGCAGGGAGGCGTGCGCCAGCAGACGTACCTGGTCATCCGCACTGACGATGCGGGCATGAGTCACAGCGTGAACATGGCTCTCGAGCGACTCATCGAGAGCGGCCTTCCTGTGTCGGTGTCGGTGATGTTCCCCACGCCGTGGTATCAGGAGGCCGTGGAGATCCTGAAGCGCCACCCCGCCGTCGCCGTCGGGATTCACCTAACGCTCAATTCCGAGTGGAAGAACTATCGCTGGGGGCCGGTCTCCGGTCAGAGCGCTGTCCCGACTCTCGTCGACGCCGAGGGATACTTCTTTCAGTCCGCCGAGGCGCTTTACCGCAACCGCCCTGATGTCCGGGAGATCGAGACGGAGCTACGGGCGCAGATCGAGCGCGCACGCCGGTCGGGTCTCGAGATCGCCTACGTCGATTATCACATGGGCACGGCCGTTCGCTACCCAGCATTCCGCGAAGTGACCGAGCGGCTCGCGCGCGAGTTTGGTCTTGGCATGTCGGGATACTTTGGCGAGACGATGGACAGTCCCCAGTACTCGGCGGCGCCTCGCAGCAAGGCCGACAGTCTGATCGCGATGATTCGTCGCCTCGAGCCAGGCCTCAACGTCGTGGTCACGCACGTGGGAATAGACAACGCCGAGCTCCAAGCATTGGTGGACATGAACACCGAGTATCCGCTCGCCGAGATGAGCAGGAATCGTCAGGGGGAGCTGGACGCGCTCACCTCCGAGCGATTCCGCCAGACCATCGAGGCGCGGAATGTCCGCCTCTTGACGTATCGCGAGCTGATCGACATGCATGGCCTGGCGACGATGAGACGTCCCGTGGAATGAAAATGCATATGCGCCACAGGAGGATTAGCCATGGAGAAGATACTGCCTCGTAAGCGTTCATTCCGGCAGAGCTCCGTTCGCGCGACGGGGATGGGGTTGCTACTCGTGCTGGTTGTCAGCGGAGTGGCGCTGAGCCAGCAGGTAGCTGTCTCCGGCACGGTGACCGCTCCCACGGGCGCTCCCCTTCGGGAGGTCCTGGTACGCGTCGTCGGAATGGAGACCCAGGTGCTTACCGATGCGGTTGGGAAATACTCCGTGACGGCTCCCACGGATGGAAGGCTGAGCTTCTCTCTCCTGGGGCGTCGCGCCGTGGAGGAGCAGATCGCCGGGCGTACGACGATCAATGTCGTCATGGAGCAGGTTCCTTACCTGGAAGAGGTGGTGGTCACCTCGTACACCGAGCAGAGGCGGGCGGATATTACCGGAGCCGTCTCCAGTGTGGACCTCGAAGCCACGTCGCGGCAGACGACGGCGAGCGTGCTTCAGCGGCTGGATGCCACCGTTCCTGGCGTCACGGTGAATGCGGGTGGGTCACCCGGGTCACGGAGTACCGTCAGGATCCGGGGCGTCTCTTCCTTCCAGAACAACGATCCGCTCTACGTCGTCGACGGCACGCCAGTGCAGGAGTCGTTCATCAACTGGCTCAACCCGAACGACATTACGTCGATTCAGGTCCTCAAGGATGCGTCGGCGGCGTCGATTTACGGCGCGCGGGCAAGCAACGGTGTCGTAGTCATTGAGACGACGAAACGGGGGCTGTTCGGACCGCCTCGGGCCACGCTGAGGGTAAGGACCGGTATGGCGACGCCGGTGCGGGGCTACGACGACTTCCTGATCCTGGACGCACTCGAGTACCACGAAATCCTCAGACGGAGTTATGTCAACGCCGGAGAGCCGGTTCCGACCAACATCTACGGGAATCCCGGCAGTCCCTCGGTTCCCAGATTCATCTTTCCGAACGACTGCGGGCCGGGCGACACGCCGGGACCATGCTCGAATCTCGATGAGTCCTCGTATTCATTCCCGAACAACCTCATCATGCCCGGCAGCGCTGGTACCAACTGGTGGGATGCCGTTTTCGGCGACGGATACATCGGGGACTACAACCTGGACGTCTCGGGTGCTGGCGAGGACAACGCGTACGGCGTGTCCTTCAATTACTACGATCAGCAAGGCACGGCGGCGTATAACCGATTCAGGCGCGGGAGCATTCGCGTCAACACGTCGTTCAGACCGAGCCGGCTGAGCTTCGGCCAGAATCTCGTGATCGCGATCGAGCGGAGTTACGGCGGGCTCGGCAGCGACAACCTCGGCGAGGACAACATCATCGGGAAAAACATCCTGATGCAGCCGGTTGTCCCCGTCTACGACGTCGGGGGGAACTACGCCTCCGGAAAGGCTGTTGGGCTAGGCAACCAGACGAATCCCCTCAAGTTCGCCGACGCCCGCAGGAACGACCTCAGCAGAAATGACAGGATCTTCGGCAACGCATTCGCCGCCTTCGAGGTGAACCCGGACTTCCAGCTTCAGTCCCGGTTCGGTTTCAACCTGGGCCGGAATTCGTTCGCCGGCTTTAGCCCGACTCTTTTTGAGAACTCAGAGGTGACGGATATCAACTCGATCAATGAGAACTCCAGTCAGCTCACGGACTGGACGTGGAGCAACACGCTGACCTATCGCCGCCAGCTCTTCGAGAGCCACAACATCAACGTCCTCCTCGGGCAGGAAGCCAACCGAAGCACCAACCGCTTCATCGGCGCGTCGATGAGCAACCTCATCAATGAGGACCTGGACTCGAGGTTCCTGCAAGACGCCCTCGGCGATGCGGCCTCCAAAAACGTCAACAGCTTCGGCGGCCGTAGCGCCCTGTTGTCGTTCTTCGGAAAAGCCGACTACAACTACGCTGACCGGTACGTGCTGAGCTTTACGGTCCGGCGCGATGGGTCCTCGAACCTCGGGCCGGGCAACCGTTGGGGCACCTTCCCCGCGTTCGGCGTCGGGTGGAGACTGACCAACGAGCCGTTCATCCCGGAGAGCCGCATCTTCTCCGATGTCATGCTCCGCTTTGGATGGGGCGTCACCGGGAATCAGCTGATCCCATCGGGACGTATCGTGTCGCAATTCGGCGGCGGGCGGGGTGATACGTTCTACGATATCGGTGGCACGAACACCACCATCGCGGCGGGTTTCAGACAGACGTCGCTAGGCAACCCGAACCTGCGATGGGAAGAGAATACATCGATGAACATCGGCGCCGATCTCTCGCTGTTCGATCGCCAGATCGACGTCGTCGTGGATCTCTACGAGCGGGAGACGGATGACCTGCTATTCGACCCGCCGACCCCGGGTACGGCCGGGATAGCCGCTCCGCCGATCGTGAACATCGGCAAAATGCGGAACCGAGGCATCGACTTCTCCATCGGTTATCGAAGCGCGAGCTGGAGCGCGAGCTTCAGTGCAGGCCACTACCGGAACAGGATCGTCAAGATCACCGGGGATGCCGATGACTTCTTCTACGGCCCCATATCCACGCGGTTTGGCAACCAGGTCATCAACCAGGTGGGCCACCCGATCGGTGCGTTCTACGGCCTGATCGCGGACGGATTCTTCCGGGATGCCGCCGACGTGGCTAGCCACGCCGAACAGGACGGAGCGGCCCCCGGCCGAATCAAGTTCCGAGATATCGACGGCGACGGAAAAGTCACGCTCGCCGACCGGACGGTCATTGGAAGCCCGCATCCGGATTTCACGGCGGGGCTGGACATCGCCTATCGCTGGAGAGACTTCGACGTGAGCACGACCCTCTTCGGGACGTTCGGGAACGACATCTTCGACGCCCAGAAGGAGTATTACGTCTTCCGCAACTTCTCGACGAACGTCCGGCGCGACCTGCTGACGGACTCGTGGACCCCCGAGAATCCGGATGCCAAATATCCGCGGCTGGACATAAACGACAACTTCAGCCGTCAGCTCAGCAGCTTCTACGTCGAGGACGGCTCCTTCATCAGGCTTCGCAATCTGCAAATCGGCTATACCGTGCCCACGTCACTCGTGCGGTGGCTCCCAGGCTCGAGAATCTACGTGCAGGGAGAAAACCTCTTCACGATCACCGATTACGAGGGTCTCGACCCGGCGTTGCCCGCGGCGAATGTCTCCGGACCTGCGGGCGACATCCGCGATCAGTATCGAGGCGTGGACCGTGGCTCGTATCCGAGCAACAGGATCTTGAGCGTTGGAATAGTCGCGAACTTCTGAAGGGCCGAACTGGCTGCATAACGGGAATGCACCCGAACATCGCGGACAAGCTCGGAAATCCCCGACGACCCTCCTTTCTTAAGGGGACATGATGAAAAAGGCATCGCGGTATCCAGCGCTCTTCGCCGCACCGGCTCTGCTCCTTGCGGGAGCCGTGCTGTATGGTTGCCAGGATTTCCTGGAGAACGCAGCCGCGCCGCAGGGAACGTTGAACGAACAATCGCTCGCGACCCGGCAGGGAGTCGAAGGCAGCCTTATTGCCGCCTACCGGACGCTCGACTGGAATTTCGGCGTCGGCGGCGCGTGGGGGAATGCGGCCAGCAACTGGGTGTGGGGAAGCGTCACGAGCGATGATGCCTACAAGGGATCGGAGGCCAGTGACCAACCTCCGATCAACGACGTCGAGGCGTACCATTGGTCCACCGCCAACGCGGAAAGCTACTTGAACGACAAGTGGCGCGGCACCTATGAGGGAGTGGTCCGAACCAACGCCACGCTGCGGCTGCTCAGGCAGGTCGTGCAGGACAAGCCGGGGGAGATTCCTGGGGTCGACGCGGAGGGAATCGAGGGAGAGGCCTTGTTTCTGCGGGCGCACTTTCACTTCGAGGCGTGGCGGATGTGGGGAAACATCCCCTACTACCGGGAAGACGATACGGACTTCCGCAAGGCGAACATTCCCAGCGCCGAGGTCGTCGATGAGATTCTGGCCGACCTCGATGCGGCGATCGCCCTCCTCCCACTCACTCCCCGCAATGACGAAGTCGGACGCGCGGCGCAATGGACTGCCAAGGCGTACAAAGGTCGCGTGCAGGCTTACGCCGGCAGATTCAACGACGCTCTGACTACCCTCGGAGATGTGGAGGCGAACGGGCCGTACGAGCTGGAAGAGAGCTTCGATCGCGTCTGGAGCGGCTTCTCCGAGTTTGCCAATGGCAAGGAGACGATCTTCGCGTATCAGGCCTCTGTGAACGATGGCGAGCCGGCCGGCGCCAATTCCAACTGGGGCGAACGGCTGAATTTCCCGCATTCCGGCAGCCCGTTCGGCTGCTGCGGCTTCCATCAGCCGTCGCAGAATCTCGTTAACTTCTTCGCCGTTGACGCCGCCGGTCTGCCCCTGGCGCTGACGAATCCGAGCTGGAACGCGCGCGACGCCAACTTCACCGCGTCGGTTCTTACGCTAATAGATCCGCGCCTGGATTGGACGGTCGGTCGCGACGACGTCCCGTTCAAGGATTGGGGCACCCACGAGGCCGGCTGGATCAGGGCGCCGGCGTACGGCGGGCCGTACAGCGCCAAGAAGAACGTTCACGAGCAAGCGAGCGGCGCCGAGAACAGCGTTGGTTGGGTGCCAACGCAGACGAACTCGGTGAACATTCATCTCTTCCGCTACGCGGACCTGCTGCTGCTCCTCGCGGAAGCGGAGGTCGAGGCCGGTTCGCTGGAGAACGCAAGAGCGATTGTCAACAGCGTGAGGGCGCGGGCAGGTGTTCGCGCACAGGGGTGCGGGTTGCCATCTGACCCTGACGATGCCGCGAACCTCGTGGCGACGTACGCCACTTGCTCTGGGGACAGGCGCATTGCCGTTCCGATCAATGATGCTTCGATCCGCTGGGCCACCTACCGCGTGGGCCTGTATACCACACCGTTCCCGAGTCAGGCAGACGCCCGCAACGCGGTCCGGTTTGAGCGCCGGCTGGAGCTGGCGATGGAAGGGCAGCGGTTCTTCGATCTGCGACGCTGGGAGATCGCCGATCAGGTTCTCAACGCATACCTCGGCGCCGAGGACACTCGCCGGCTGTACCTCGCGGCCGCGGAGCCCTTCGCGACCCGACACAGACTCTATCCCATCCCTGCCATTCAGGTCGAATTGAGCAAGGTGGACGGTCAGGCGCGGTTGACGCAGAACGAGGGCTGGTAGGCGCTAACGTCTGTTGATGATAAAGGCCTGAAGCGAATCGCCCCTATTGGCGACGAGCAACGCCTTGCCGTTAGGCGTGTCGATCAGCGCGAGACCACTGACGTCGCGGGGGGCCAGGAACCCGCTTTCGGCCGGTGGCACCGGGGAGAACCGGCCTTGGCCGTCGCCTCTCAGCCAGAGCCCGTTCGCCGCGTCGGCTCTCGGGGTATTCGGCTCGGCATCGTAGAGGTTCCCCGCCACGATCAGGTCCGGATGGCCATCGTCATCGACATCATCGACGACGATGGCCGTGATCGGCGCGATCTGCGCCAGGTTGGGCAGCGCCGACGCGGCGAAGGTTCCGTCTCCCTCGTTATGGATGTAGACGCTGGCGAACGTATCCGCCTCGTAATGCAGCGCTCGCTCGAGCTCGGCGGGGCTGAACAACTGCCGGATGGATGCCCGGGCGAACGAGCCGTAGGTCGGGAATCGCAGCGCGAGTGGATAGATCGCGCGCCCCAGCGTTGCCTTGCCCCAGAACGGGTATTCGGTCCCCTCCACCTCCTTGGTGAGAACGACGTCCGTGGTCCGGTTGCCCGTGAAATCGCCCGCGTAGACGCCGAACGTGCTCTCGGGCGACGTCGTGTAGGTGTAATTCAATCCGAGATTGCCGGCAATCAGGTCCGCACGGCCGTCATGATCGAAATCGCCGGTGGCGAGACTGTACCACCAGCCGCGCATGGGCGGGAGACGCGTGGACGCCGTCACGTCTTGGAACCGCGCTCCTTCGTTCCGGTAGAAACGCACCGACATCCACTCCCCCGCGGTAACCAGATCGAGACGACCGTCACCATCGAAATCGACCCAGACGGCATCGGTGATCATCCCCAGCGGACTCGCCAGCTCCGGCGCGACGTCTTGGGTAACGTCGGTGAAGCTTCCGCCATCGTTGCGGAGAAGATAGCTGCGCGTGGGATACGGATACATCCGGGGAGTCAGTCGGCCGCCCACGAAAAGGTCCGGCCTTCCGTCACCGGTAAAATCGCCGGCGCGCACGACGGCGGTGCTCGTCAGCATGGTTGGCAGCGCGCGAGGAGCACGCTCGAAACCGCCGCCTCCCGTGTTGATGTAGAGGCGATCTTGCAGCAGGGGAGAGCTCGGCGCCAAATGATAGCCGCCGCTCGCCACGTACAGGTCGCGTAATCCATCCCCATTGGCATCGAAGAAGACCGCCCCCCAATCTTCGTGCGCCGTATCGGCCGCCCACGGCTGTTCCAAAGTGGACACGCCAAAGGTTCCGTCCTGCCGCTGGAGGAAAAGCCGGCCAGCGGTGCCGGCGCTCCCCCCGACGAAGACATCGTCCAGCCCGTCGCCGTTCACGTCGCCCGACGCGAGGGCGGGCCCTTGCCTGGAAATCAGATAGGGCAATAGCGGCTGAATGGTGTAGTCGAGCATCGCCGCCGTGTGATGGCGGTACGCCAGGCTGCCGCGCGTGTCCAGCGGCTCGAATAGACGCTTGGGAGCATCCCAGCCATTCGTCTCAGTCGCGTCGTTCGTCTTCCTGGTGTCGTTCCTGCCCTTCGCGTCGAGCTGCCTGACGACGAGCAGCTGATCGACGTCGAGATTCGTGAGGAGCTGATGCCGCCCGTCCGGCCAGATCACCTCGAGGGTATCCACGCGGGTGGCGCGCCCCAGGCCGAAGAACACGCGGGGATCCATGCTCGACATGTAACCGCGGTAGGGATTGTGGTAGACGTACTGCTTGATGCCCCCGGCCGTCAGAATGAGCTCCGATCCGATCGCTCCTCGGTTAGGCGATTCGCCGCGCAGCTCGAGCTGCAGGTAGTGGTGTGCCTCATCGTCACGCTGGACGTTCTCGTAGATGAATGCGGGAGCGTCGATGTTGTTGATCACGATATCGAGCTTCCCGTCGTTGTTGAGGTCGGCATGCGCGGCACCGTACGAGTAGCTCGGCTGGCCCATCCCCCAGGCGTCGGTCTTGTCGGTGAACGTCAGATCGCCCGCGTTGCGAAAGATGTAGTTGGGCACGTGTAACCCGGGCAGGCTCTTCAGAATCTCGAGCCCGCTTCGCTGCGAGGCCCGAGGATCGCCCCCCCGGTGCTTTATCGCATACATCGCCATCTGATAATCGAAATCATTGGCCGCCTTGGGATAGCCGTTGGTGATGAGGATGTCCTTCCATCCATCGCGGTCGTAGTCGCCGAAGAGGGACGTCCAGCTCCAGTCCGTGTACGCCACTCCCGCCATGCGCGCGATCTCGCTGAAGATCACATCGCCTGCGGGCGTGACTCCGTTGCTCAGCTGCAGCGAATTGACCTGGTAATCATCGCGAAACCCCCGCCGGCGAAAATCGGTGAGCGCACCATACGTCATGGCGCCACTCATGCGCTTTCGGCCCGACAGCGCTTCCGGCATCATGTCCGACTGCAGAATGTCGGGCCAGCCATCGTTGTTGAAGTCGGCGATATCCACCCCCATGCCAGCGAAGCTGGCGTGCTTCACCCAGACGCCGGCCTTGTCGGTAAAGGTGCCATCGCCGTTGTTGACGTACAGCACATCGTTAGGTGTGTCATCGTTCGACACGTAGATGTCGGGCCACCCGTCCCGGTTGAGATCGCCGACGGCTACGCCGAGCCCATACCCGACCGTCCGCACGACGCCCGCCTGACGAGAGACGTTGGTGAACGTGCCGTCGCCGTTGTTCCGGTAGAGCTGATCGTAGGTGCGGGAGCTGGTGCTGCGTACGCCTGCCGGATGGCGTTCCGCTGCGCCACGGGCGAAATCGGTCGGCGAATTGTTGAGCACGAAGAGGTCGAGATCCCCGTCCCGGTCGTAGTCCAGAAAGGCGGCGTGGGTGCCAAAGCCGGTATCGGCGATGGCGTATCGCGCGGCAGCCTCGGTGAAGGTGCGATCACCGTTGTTGACGAACAGAAGGTTGGCCCGGTCCTCCGGGCGCGTCCATTCGGGTCCGTACACGGACACGTAGATGTCGAGATACCCGTCGTCATTGATGTCCACCATGCTCGCGCCGCCGGCCCACCGTCGCGTCGCAACGCCGGCCGACTCGGTGATGTCTTCGAAGCGCATCCCTCCCTTGTTGAGGTACAGGCGGCTCGACACCGTGTTGCCGGCGAAGAAGAGGTCCTGCAACCCATCGTTATCGATGTCGCCAATCGCCACTCCGGCCCCGTTATACACGAAGTAGTAGGACTGGACGTTCACCGAGTCGTTCGTGGCGACGGTGTTCGCGAAGGTGACGCCGGTCTCCTGCGGACTCAGGAGCCTGAACAGCGGGCGATCGCGCTCACCGATCGGGCAACCGGCGAGCACGAACAGAGGGATGAGCAGTGCGGGGCGCGCAGTATGATGCATTAGTCTCGAATCGCCCGCAGTCACCAAGGCACTTGGGGCGACCGGTAGTAGTTCACGCCCAGGTAGTTCCAGCGGGGCGCGTGCACGGCGAGACGCGCGCGAAAGCTCTCCCAGCTCCGAGCCGCCTGCGCCGTCCACCCCACCTCGGCGAGCGCTGGAAGTCGCGGCATGGCGAGATACTCGACCGCGGTGATGTTGCGCAGCGTCTCGCTCCAGATCGGCGCCTCGACCCCGACGATGTTGCTCTCCGTCACGCCCGCCTGATAGGTCGCCGGATCCCAGTTGTACGCGTCGCTGACCTCGATGAGCGCCGCCCACGTGAGCCCGAGCTCGGTGCGGGTGGTGTACTTCATGTCGAGGTACGCGCGCTGAGCGGGCGACATGATCAGCTTCGCCCCCGACCGCAGCGCGAGCACGGCCGAGTCACTCTTCCATTGCTGAACGAGCGTCGTTGGGCGGAGGCGCGCCTTCCCGATCTCCTCCCAGCCAACCATCTCCTTGCCGTGCTTGACGACGATGTCCTCCACACGCTCGACGAACCGCACGTACTGGTCGTGCGTGAGGACCTCGACTTCATCGCCACCCACGTGCAGATATCGACCCGGCGTCAGCGACGCGAGCTCGCGGATGATGTCATCGACGAGCGCATACGTCTCCTCCTTGTCGGGGCAGAACGTACTCCACCCGACCTGTGTCCCCGTATAGAGCGCGGGTGGAATGCGGCTGCAGCTCAGCTCCGGGTACGCCACGAGCGCGGCGTTGGTGTGCCCAGGCATGTCAATCTCCGGGACGATCGAGATGTACCGCTCCTCGGCGTACCGCACGAGCTCGGCGTACTCGCTCTGCGTGTAGTATCCGCCGGGTCCGCCGCCCACCTGTGTCACGCTCCCCATCTCGGCCAGCTTGGGCCGCGACTTGATCTCGATCCGCCACCCCTGGTCGTCGGCCAGGTGAAGATGCAGCACGTTCATCTTGTACAGCGCCAGGAGGTCGATGTACTGCGTCACCTCGTCGACCGTGAAGAAGTGCCGCGCGACATCGAGCATGGAGCCGCGCCAGGCAAAGCGCGGCCGGTCGGTGATCGTGACGGCGGGGATCGTCCACGTCGTGTCGCGCCTCATGTGCGACTCGATAGCCGCCGGCAGGAGTTGCCTGAGCGTCTGCACTCCGCGGAAAATCCCGGCCGGCGTCCCCGCAATGCGAACGGAATCGCGCGTCACCGTGAGCTGGTACTCTTCGCCAGACACCGACGGGTTCATTCGCAAGGCGATTGCGCGCGCTGCGGCGGAATCGGTGAGAACGGGAACCGCAAAACCGGTCGACGGGCGAAGCAACGCCGCGAGCAGTTCACCGGTTCGAGCGATCTCGGCGCCTCCGCTTACGACGATCGACAAGGTAGAGTCGAAGCGGAACGGCTCGCCCTGGCTGAACGTGACCGACGTTGGGAGCGGGATGATGCCTCGAGTCATTGCGCGCGTGGGCGGCGCTCCTGGAGTATGGCTCGGTGGTTGGCATGCCGCGCCAGCGACGACCACCAGCAGGACCCTCGCGGCCGCCGATATCGCGCGACGGGTGCCGCCCACCAGCCGCCGGATGAACAGCGAAGCGGGTGCTGTTCTACGCGTGCCACTCATTGCGCCATCGCCCGATCGTTGGTGACGGCGAGGGCGGCCACCACCCACGCGCCACCGGGACTCCGGCGCCAGACGATGAGGTACTTCCCGGTTGCCGGCACTCGCTGGTCGCCGGCGGTCATCGTGAAATGATTGGTCCCTGTCTCGTACGCCAAATCCCCGCTGCGAGCGACATCCACGTCGGTAATGACCGCGCGGTCAAAGGTCATTGGTGCACTGAAGAACGCCTTGTACGCCTCCCGTATTCCGGGATGCCCCTGTACCGCGGGCATGCCTTCCATGTGCAACACGGCGCTATCGGCATAAAAGGGCATCACCGCCTCGAGATCTTTCCTGATCTCTGCGGCGACGACAGCCTGACTCCGCGCGCGTATTTCCGACTCCGCCGTGCGAAGATCGACACCCGTCTCGACGGTACGCTGACAGGCAGCGAAGGTTGCCAATACGACGGCACAGCCGAAGCAGTGAACTGAGTGCATAGCCGCCTCCGTGACAGGTATCTCTCCAGGATTCGCTCGAGCACGCCCGCAGTTTCAAGAAAACGAAGGGCCGACGCCACCGCTCGCCTTGTCGCGACTACGCTTCGCATCCTGAGCGGACATTCGAGGACCGGCTTGGCGAAGGTCGAGCCACTTCGCAACAGGGCCGACCGTCGCCAACGCGAGGAACGCCGGCGCCACATTGAACGCGGTCGGCAGCGGCCAGGCGCTGTCGGAGGCAAAGCGGATGAGCGTCTCCATGACTGCGACCAGCAGCGCCACGACGATCTGATGACGGCGCCCGCGCACGATGGTGCGCGGATCGGTGATCATGAAGAAGATGAAGAGCTGATACATCGGCCCCGTGATCGGCGCGATCTCCGGCATCACCGCCTGTCCCATGAGCGCGGCGCGCGCGGCATTCAGAACCAGGTAGCTCGCGACGTAGGTGAGCGTGATATGAAGCACGCCCACGCGCGCGACGATGATCAGCCCGAAGATCCAGATCACCAGGTTGGTCGCCACATCGTTGCCGAACTGATGACTGAGAACGGAGGTGCGATCGGGGGCGGCGAGCAGCAGCGCGGTGACCGCGAGGTTGGTCGGGTTCCAGAGGTGATTGTCGCGGTAGCGCAGCACGTACTTCGATGCGATCGCCAGCACGGCGCCGAGCGCGAAGGGCCAGAGCGCGCCACCCTGCGGCTTGACGAGAAGCGTTAGGCTTATTCCGCTGATGTACGCGCTCAGCAGGTTGACGACCCTGCCACGGTCGAACCATGAGAGCGCCGCTTCGGTGAGCATGCAGACGCCGAGAGCCACCACCAGTCGGTCGTAGCTGCCGAACATGTGGTAGCGCAGCTGCGCCGCCACCAACACCAGCGTGATGAGAAACGCGATGAGATAGCGCCCGTCGACCTTGCGCAGACGCTCCCACGGACGCCAGGGCGCCTTCGCTTCCGCGGCACGTATGCGGGTCGCGTCGGTCATGACGTCAGCGCTCGGGTTCGGTGACGGTGACGAAGCCGTCGATCTCGGGGCGCGGGATGACCTGCCGCGTCCCCGACGGCCAGTGGATGATGACGCGGTCCACCCACTCGCGCGAGCCGAGGCCGAAGTGCAGTCGGCGATCGTTCTGGCTCGCGAATCCCGACCCGCCATCCACGATCCGCCGCTGTCGAAGATCTCCCGACTCCACCACCACCTCGGCGCCGATTGCACTGCGATTACTGCGTGTCCCGACGAGCTTGAACGAGATCCAGTGATTGGCGCTGTCGGGGTATGCGCGGTAGAGCACGGCGGGCTGATTCTGGTTGGCGACGATCACATCCAGCGCCCCGCGATTCGAGAGATCGGCGAGCGCGACGGCCCGGCCGTCGTACAGGTCGGTGACACCGACGCGCGACGCGACATCGACCCACCCCGCCACGCCGCGGTTGAGGTACACACGCGAGGGCTCGTAGCCGGAGAGGCTTGCGTCCCCGAATGGCGGCCACGACGCTGCGTCCTCGAAGAAGCGGCTGTGCGCGCCGGCGATCTTCGACATCGAATACCAGTAACTCTTCTCGCGATCGCCGGAGATGAAGCCGTTCGCGACGAAGAGCTCGTTGGCACCGTCGTTGTTGAGGTCGCCGAACTGCGCGCCCCACGCCCAGCCGGCGTCGGCGACTTCCCCCTCCGCCACGTTCTGGAAGCGTCCCGCCTCCAACATCTGGTTGAGGCGAAGGTTGTTGTTCTGAAAGAGATAGCCGCGCTCCGAGATGTTGGTGACGAAGACGTCGAGACGTCCGCGGTTGAATGCATCGCCCAGCGAGACCGACATGCCGCTCTTCGACTCGGCCTCGAGACCCGCGGTCGTGAGGGAGAAGCGCTGCCCGTTCTCGTTCAGGTAGAGCTCCTCGGGCCCGTAGTCGTTGGCGAGATAGATGTCCGGCCACCCGTCGCCGTTGAAGTCCGCCGAGGCCGCCGCGAGAGTCCAGCGGGTGCTCCCGACGCCCAGGCGATCGGTGACGTCCTCGAACCGGCCCCCGCCGAGATTGCGGAAGAGCAGGTTCTTTCCGCCGTTGGTCGCGAACTCGAAGCTGTCGTGCATGATCCGCGTCGTCGTCAGATGCCACAGGTCGACGTCGCGGAAATACGTGGTCACGTAGAGATCGAGCAGTCCGTCACGGTCGTAATCCAGCCAGATGGCGCCGTTGCTGTTGACCCAGCGGCGTAGCCCAGCCGTACTCGTTATGTCCTCGAAGTGGCGGCCGTCGACATTACGGAACAGTGCGAGATATCCGTAGCGGTAGACGAGAACGTCCTCGCGCCCGTCGTTGTCGATGTCGCCCCACACCGCGCCCATGGAGACTCCCGCGCCGGGGCGGTTGAGGTCGGCCAGGCCAGCCGTGGCGGCCACATCCTCGAACGTGCCATCGCCGCGGTTGCGATAGAGCGCGTTAGGCGCGCCGAAGCGGCTGTTGGTGAAATACAGATCGGCGTCGCCGTCAGAATCGAAATCCGTAACCGATACGCCTGCTCCAAGCGCCGCAACGTGTGGCTCGACGTTGCCGATCTTCGGGTCGAAGGTGGGCCGTTGATGCACGAAGCGAGTGCCCGCCGCCGCAGTCTCGTCGCGCAGCACGAATCCCGGGTGCGCGACGCTGGCGGCCATGTGTAACGGGCCGCCATTCAGTCGCATCGCGAGAAGGAGGGCGGCCACGAACGGTATGGCCATGATGGCGCGCCGTGCGGGGGGACGAAGGCGAGGCAGCACGAATCCGAGTATAGCTTTCGTGCCGGCGGGAGGCGAGGTATTTTCCGCCCCCAGCACTCCTGCGCAAATCTCATCGGCAATGCTGCGACACGTACTCCGCGGGCTTGGCGTCGCCTTCGCCCTCGCCGCCTGCGATCGAGAATCCGCTACGCGCACGGTCCCCCCACCTGGTGGCGGCGGGCCGACCCCGGAGTGGACGCTCGCCTGGAGCGACGAGTTCGATGGCCCGGCCGGTGCGCCGGTCGACGCCACGAAATGGGTTGCGGAGACGGGCGGGCACGGTTGGGGGAACCAGGAGCGGCAGTACTACACCGCTGGCGCCGACAACGCCGCGCTCGATGGCGCCGGTCATCTCGTCATCACGGCGCGCGCCGAGCCGGCCGACACGCCGTATCGCTGCTGGTACGGTGCCTGTCGGTACACCTCGGCGCGTCTCAAGACCAAGGGAGTCTACGAGCGCACGTATGGCCGCTTTGAAGCGCGGATTCGCGTTCCGCGCGGGCAGGGCATCTGGCCGGCGTTCTGGATGCTGGGGAGTAACATCGACACGGTCGGCTGGCCACAGTGCGGCGAGATCGACGTCATGGAGAACATCGGCCGCGAGCCCAACGTAGTGCATGGAACCGTGCACGGGCCCGGCTACTCGGGGGGGAGCGGAATCGGGGGAAGCTACACGTTAGGCAGCGCGGCGTTCGCGGACGACTTCCACGTGTTCGCGGTGGAATGGATGGCGCGCGAGATTCGCTGGTTCGTGGATGGCAAGTTGTACCGCCGCACGACGCCGGCCGAGCTGCCGTCGGGAGCAGACTGGGTATTCGATCATCCGTTCTTCCTGCTGCTGAACGTCGCGGTCGGCGGGGCCTGGCCGGGCGACCCCGACTTCTCAACGGTCTTTCCGCAGCAAATGCTCGTTGATTACGTCCGCGTGTATGTGCGCCCGTCAGGGTGAGTTCCAATCACCGCCGCAACGATCCTCTCCTCACGACCCGCGTGTTGTACTGCTGCAGGTAGCGCTGGTGCTCCGCGCTCGCCGGATATGCATCGCCGGCCGCGAAGGGATACGACCTCGCCCCATGGTACGGCAACGGCCCCACGGTCGTTCCGAAGGCCGTGTTCAGATCGGAGTCCTTGATCCACCCGTCGGTGTAGAGGAGGAAGTCGCGCTTCCAGCCGGGCGGAAGCGAATCCGCCGAGCTCGCATCGAACTCGATCGTTGCCTCATCGCCCGGCCCCATGATCACGTACATGTCGTCGGGCTCGCTGA
This sequence comes from Gemmatimonadaceae bacterium, assembly GCA_052389995.1. Classification (GTDB taxonomy): domain Bacteria; phylum Gemmatimonadota; class Gemmatimonadetes; order Gemmatimonadales; family Gemmatimonadaceae; genus JAICNG01. The sequence goes on from JBQTHJ010000024.1 coordinate 57,618, forward strand.
GCAGTGAGCCCACGTCCCCGAATCGCGTGAATGCGCCCTCGATTGCCCGCCATGGCGACTCCGTCGTCACCTCCCCGTAGTCGAACCAGTAGGGGCCGTAGCGCCCGCCCTTCCGATACATGCGCGAGAAACCCCGAAAGTGCAGATCAGCCGACAGCGGCGCGAGCGGCGTGATCTTTACCGGACTCTCCGGGAGAATGCGCGCGACGAATGCCTCATCCCAATAGATCTGCATGTTGGTGCGAATGCGCACGCGGT
>JBQTHJ010000025.1:0-89771 GCA_052389995.1 Gemmatimonadaceae bacterium
GCCGCGATGAAACCGGGTACTACCCCCGCGCCGCCGGCGGTGGGGGGCCCGCGGGCGCCTCGGCGTTTTGGTCGTCAGGGAATGGCGGCGGGAGCGCGGTCGTTCTCCCCTCGCTCGAGAAGGATACGCGCCTCCGCTCCCCCCGTCGAACCGCTGGGCGCTCCGAACGCGACCAGGTCGCCGTTCGGCCCGTAGGCGCCCCGAACGGCGACGCAGAAGTGCTGGTTGCACGAGGGTTCGCCTAACGCCGCGGCGGCCACCGCATAATCGGCCGCGGCACCTCCCGAGGCGGGGATGATGCGAAGCCTCGGCGTTCCGGCCCCGGTCGCATAGAGTACCTGCGACCCCGACGCCGTCCACACGGGATCGAACGCGCCCCCCGCCTCGCGGGTCAGCTGCACAGCCGCGCCTCCGGCTGCGTCGACGATGAAGACCTGCGACGTCCCGGTGCGAGCGGACGTGAAAGCCAGACGATCCCCCGCCGGACTCCACGCCGGCCCATGCTCCGGAACGAACGTGGCCGACCCGGTCTCGAGCATGACAGGTGTACTCCCGACCGTGTCCGTGACCCAGATGCGGGGCGTGCCGCTCCGCATGCTCACGAACGCAACCCAGTCCGCCCCTGGCCGCATGGCCGCTTCGCCGTCGGTTGCGTTGTGTTCCGTCAGGCGCCGCACGGAAGTCGCGCGCAGGTCGCCGAAGTAGATCTCACGGTTGCCATCGCGGTCCGAGGTGAAGACGAGCCGGTCATTTGCCACGTGCGGCTCCTCGTCAGCGAATGCGTTGGTCGTCAGACGCATGACGCCGTCGGTCGTCCAGAGGAGGAGCTCGGAGTCCTGCTCGTCACCCGTCACGAAGATGACGTCAGGAAGCACCGCGCGACCGGGAATCGTGCCTTCACAGGCAAGCGTCCACGCCGCGGCGACAGCGAGGGCGCTGAGTCGCGCGAGCCGCATCAGGGGAAAAAGCCCGTGCTGCCCGGGATGTCGGCGATCCGGATGCGATGTTCCGGATTGTTTGGATCGAGCAGCTCGCCCGTGCGAGGGTCGACGATCAGCTGCGGCGGGTACTGCTGCGTCAGCGCCGTGAGCGAGGCGTGACGCATGAGCATGGGCGCCACCCAAGGCTGCCGAGATGGCGCGTCCGCGCGGGCGTCGGCCGCCGGTCGAGTGTCGGTCTGGTTGTCGCGTGTATCGTCCACGATAGTCGCACGGCCTTCGTCGGCCGCCCCGTGGGTGAGACGATTGCACACCCTTCGGTGTCACTTCGCCTACGCCAGAGACGCCACCGTCCGTGGAAAGGCGTCGAGTTGGCCGTCGGTGTGCGCGACACGAAACGCCGGGACCCGCCGCGCCAGCTCGGCCAGGAGGGAAAGGTGGCGCGCGGCATCGTCGTCGTCGATGAGGACCCAGGGAGATTGGCGCACGAGCGAGGCGAGCGCCATTGCTGGCGTGAGACGCATCACGGTGTCCCGAGCTGCGCGCTCGAGACAGAGAACCACGCGCACCCGCGCCGCCTTCCGCACGACGTCGCGTTCGACGGGGACGCGGTGGCGTGCGTCGCCGGGCGCAGCTCGATCGGAGACGTGCCGCAGCTCGGGGAAGCGATCCGCCAGGGCAAGGCTCACCCGAAGCGGATCGCGCCATGCGCGGGCGACGGGTCCGCTCTCGGTCGACTCGACGACCACGCCATCGTCGCCGAGCAGCGACCATCCCTGCCTCACAAGGACCCAGGCGAGCGTCGATTTGCCGCTTCCGCTCTCGCCCGTGAGGAGCCAAGCGTCCCCGGCGTGATCGACGACCGCCGACGCATGGATGAGGTAGCGGCCGCGCGAGCGCAGTCGCAGGATTGCGCCAACGCGCGCCAGCGAGCGGCGCGCCGTTCGCGATGCGCCCGCGTATCCCGTGCCGCGTCGCAGGCGCCCATCGCGAAGCTCGAGCGCCGCGCGCTCGCGGACGTGCTCGAGGTGCACTCCACGCGCGCTCGCCGTCGCGCGGACATCTTCCCACTCCCAGGGGCGATCGGTTGGCTTCATGCGGTGCGCGCGAGGCCGGCCCACGGATGGGCTGGATACGCGGCGAGGAAGCGCGTTTGGCCGTGCCGGCGCGCGCAGCTCAGGCACGGGAAGTCGTCGAGCGCATCGCTGCGCCCGATCTGATGCAGCCGCACCGTCTCCGCGTGAAAGGCGTCGTAAACCCGAGCGATGCGGGCAACGATGGTCGCGAGCGACTCCGATCGAAGGTCGCCGACGATCTGCTCGCCACCGTCGCCATAGCGCGATAGCTGACAGCAGAAGGGAACGCGTCCCTGTGCGTCGACGTACAGCTGCCGCGAGGCCAGCGTGTTGCACCGCTCTCGCGGAATCGACATTGGGCTTCCGTAGTCGAGGATGAGCGGGATGACGGCGTGCGGCGCGATCGCTTGCACCTCGCGCGTGATGTCGCGCCATTCCTGCGGTGAGAGATCGATGCCGGCCGCTGCGGTTTCCGGTGTCGGCTGCATGAATGTGAGATGCAGCGAGCGAACATGGAGCGATGCCGCCAGCGAGACAGCTTCCCCGATTTCACCCGCGCTCTCACGCGTGAGCAGCATCGACAGCTCCGCGGGTATGCCGCGACTGAGCAGCGCCGCGACACCGAGAAGCGCCCGCCGGAACGAGCCGCGCCCGCGCTGTCGATCGTGCGTCTCTTCGAGCGCGCCGCTCAGGCTCACGCGCACGAACCGCGGCTTGTGCGCATCGAGCACGGCAGAATGACGTGGGATGAGCCACCCGTTCGTCACGAAGCGATAGCCGACCTCGCGCTCGGCCAGCTCGCGCACGACGTCGGAGAAAAGATTCGACGCCAGGGGCTCGCCGCCGGTGAGCACAACCTCCACGGTGCCGAAAAGAGCCGTGGCCTCATCGAGCACGCGCCGAATCAGCGCGAGATCGAGGTGGTCGACGCTCGCCTGGTGCGACCCACGGATGCAGTGGGTGCAGTGCAGGTTGCAGAGATTGGAGAGCTCGAAGCCGACGTCCAAGGGGGAGCCGCGGTGGAGGCGGGGCGCGACGGAGCCTTGTGGGCTCATCTCTCCACGATCGACCGTGGCCGACGTCACCCGCTAGCCGCCGCTCACGGCGGGGAGGATCACGATGCGACTGCCTTCGGCGAGCGGCGCCGCCAGTCCTCCGCGGTAGCGAATGCTCTCCTCACCGACGAACACCGCGACGTGCGGGCGCAGCGCGCCCTGCTCATCCAGGATGCGGTCGCGCACGCCGGGCCACCGTCGCTCGAGCGTCTCGAGCGCTTCGCCGACCGTCGCGCAGGGCCCGTCGAGCGTGACGACGGAGCGCCCGCGCGCGTGCGGCTGGAGCGCACCAGGCAGCTCGACGGTGATCATCCGGCGTGAGCGCCGTTCGCGCCGATGACGGCAGCCTTTACCGACACGACCTGCGGCAGTCCATCGGCGATCTCGCGCCAGCTCTCGCCATCGTTCGCCGAGGCGAACACCTTGCCGCTGCGCGTTCCGAAATAGACTCCGGCCGGATCGAAGGTGTCCGTGGCCAGCGCATCGCGGAGCACCGTTTCGTACGCGTTCGCCTGCGGCAGTCCTTCCTCGAGCGCTTCCCACGATGCGCCGGCGTCGGTCGTCCGGTACACGCGCAGCTTGCCCTGAGGACAGCAGCGAAACTCGGCGGACTCGAGCGGAACGATGTACGCGGTGTCGGGCTCGTGCGGATGCATCTCCATCGCGAAGCCGAAGTCGGATGGAACTCCGTTCGCGATGTCCTCCCACGAGTCGCCCCAGTCGTCACTGCGATACAGGCCCCAGTGGTTCTGGAGGAAGAGGCGCATCGGACGCGACCGGTGGTGCGCGACTTTGTGCACGCACTGTCCGAAGAGCGGATACTTGTCCGGCAGGAACTGCGCGCGAATGCCGACGTTGCGCGCCTGCCAGCACCTGCCGCCGTCGTCCGTCCGGTAGACACCGCCCGTGGACATCGCGATGACCATGCGGCTGGAGCGTTCCGGATCGACGAGGATAGTGTGCAGCCCCAGGCCTCCCCCGCCGGGCTCCCACTTGGGCCGATGCTCATGCTTGAGGAGCCCCTCGATCGGTGTCCACGTATCCCCGGCGTCACGCGACTCGAAGAGGGCCGCGGGCTCCACTCCGCAGTAGAGGACGTCGGGCTCGGTGTCGATCCCGGCCCGAATCTGCCAGATCTGGATCAGCGAGAGGCCGGACTCGGTGGGGAAGCGGACGTTCTGGCGGTCAGGAGCCGTCCACGAGCGGCCGAAGTCGTCGCTGGAATGGAGTACGGAGCCCCAATGGAAGCTGCGGGTGCCGGCGAAGGTGCGCTGCCGCCCGCCGCGGTCGTCGTATGCCATCGCGTACACGGGTTGCCCGCGGAAGTGGGGTCCGTCGATCTTCCATCGTTTGCGCTTCTCGTCCGACCACATGAGAAACGCACCCTTCATCGTCCCGACGAGAAGGACGACGTCGCCCGGGGGGTCGTCCTTGGATTTCCTGCGGCGCATGAGCGAGATTTCCTGACGCGGTGGGACGTGAAGATGCGAGGTTCCCGCTGCGCCCGAAAGTGCCCACCCTCATACCTCTCCAAAAACTCACATGTCCACGCGGGTTGTTCGATCGGCAGCGCTCGGCGCGCAGCTCACTGGCCGGCAGGAGATCACGGCTCGCTGAGCCAGGAGGGAACGCTCTCCCCGGAGGCGGCGGCGGAATCCAGCGCGTCGAGATGGTTCGCGCGCAGGATCCGCCGTCCGTCATCGGACAGCAGGAAGCGCGCGAACGCCTGCGCCAGCGCGGGGTGCTCCGCGCGCAAGGGAATCGACAGGGCGTAAACGATCGGCTCACCTCGCATGGTGAGCGAGTCGCCGGGGCTGTGCCCTGTCACGCGGACGACGGCCTGCGCGTAGAAGGCCGAGTCGCGCAGGTTCGCGAGGGAGATGGAATCGGGGAATGCGAGGAACTCCAGCTCGGCGCCGCGCGCGACCGATTCATATTGATAGACGTAGTCGAGCTCGCCCGTCTGAACGAGCGCGACGAGATCGACCTCCTTCGGCCGCACGTTGCGCGGCGGTACTCCGCGACGGAGTCGCTCGCCCAGACCCCGCACGCGGTAGTATCGCTCGGCCAGCTGCATAACGAGCAACGCACGATAACCGGCGGGGTCGAGGTTGGGGTCGCTGTGGCCGGTCTCCACGCCTGGTCGCAGGACGACGCGCCACCAGTTCGTGGCATCGATGGAGTCGGCATGCCGAGACTCGCGCGAGTAGGCGAGTCCCATGCGATTGCGTGCAAACATCGCATACCAGGTGACATGCTCCGGCACGAGCAGCTGCGGGAAGATCGCGTAGTCGGCGAGCGCGATGACGTCGGGGACGCGTCCCAGCTCGGTGAGCTTGCGCGCGGTCTCGAGACTTCCCGCCTGCTCCTGCTCGAACCGCACGCCTTCCCGCAGGGCGAACGTGTCGAGCGCGGCACGCAGCGGGCGAGCGAGACTCCCGGCGTTGAACACCACGAGCGGGCCTCCTTCAGCGCCCCGTGTGTTATCGCCTCGCGTACACGCAACGAGGACCAGCGTGACCGCGACGACGATCCGCACGAGAGCCCGGCTCACGGCGAGCTCCGAACAAACCTGGCCAGCACCACGTCCCCCTGGAACAGTGTGAGCCTGTCACCGCGAATCACGAACCGCTCGACACGCTCGAGCGCTCTCGTGAAGCCCGTTTCCTGACGCATGCGCTCTTCCTCGACGCACGCCATGCGCGTGGTGGCAAGGCTCCCGAAGCGAAGTCGCGCACCCGTCACTTCGTACGAGCCACCTAAGGAATTGCACCCCGTCGCTCCGTTCACGCGATCCTCGGTGAACCGCAGGTGCGGCTCGCGCGTTCCGCCCCCCTGAAGCGACAGCTGCCCCTCGAGCTCCACGAGACGCCAGTACGGTCCCACCAGCGATTCACCCGCACCGGCGAAAGCGGCGGGCTCATCCTCCGCCGCGGGGGGCTGCGCACACGCGACCGCAATGAGAGCGGCAACCACGATTCCTGGTCTCATTCATTCCTCCTCGGTCCCGACTCGGGGTTTCCGATGGTCGGCACGTCCCTGAACCGCACCTCGGCCGTCCAGCCGTCGACTTGAAACATCGTCTCGAGCATCTCCTTCGCGCTCTCTTCCGACCGCTGGGCCAGGCGCATTTGCTCCCCCGCGCGGGTGAGCTGGTGGCGCGCGAGCCGGAAGATGCGATCGCGATCCTCGGCGGTGAACGGATTCCAGAGACCGCGCTGCTCGTCATAGGTGCGCATATCGGTGATCTCCACGGCCAGCAACGACGCGTGCGGTAGCACTATGTCGATGCGTCGCGCCGCCTCATCGACCTTGACCTCCGTGCCGGTCTTCAGATCGACGCCGCCGAGCAGCCGCGCGGTCACCACGACGAGCGATTGCTTGGTCGAGCCGTACCAGGTGTTGCGATAGATGAGCACATCGCGCACGGTCGCTTCCGTCGACACGAGCTTCGCGACCGCCTGCACGCGGTCGACCACGAGGTCGTGCGTGACGGTCGTGCGCTCTCGCCCCCCGAGCGCGCCGAACGGCGAGCACTGGCGCAATCCCACGACAAGAATGAATGCCGTCGCGAGAACAGGTAAGAGCCACGGGCGCCACCGCGACGGCGGCGCCGGCTGGGCGGGCGTTGGATCGGTCACGTCTGCTGACGGATGAGACGGCTCCGGCGTTTCTCGAACGGCCACGAAAGCGAGGGGACCGAAGTGCCCGCCACGCGCGCACCTCGGTCCCGGGCATTGTGAAGCCTACGACCTAACGAATCGTCACGTACCGCTCGAGTCTCGCCACTTCCGCCTCATCGACGTACTTGCCGATCTCGCGACGGAACTGCTCCATCGAGGTATACGGACGATACTCCTCGAACTCGTGCCGCATGCGCTCGCCGACGCCGGGAATCAACATGATCTCCTCCCCGGTCGCCGTATTCAGATCGATCGGCTTCCAGAGGCGCGTGTAGAGGCTGTCGCGCTCGGCCTCCGACATGTGACTCGCCAACGCGCGGTCGACGGCGAGCATGTTGTCGTAGCTCTGCCCGTTGACGAGGGCGTCGGCGGCCCCCGTGTCGACATCCGGCAGCGTCAGCAGCTGCTCGCGCGTTACGGTGTTGGGATCGAGGAATGCCTGCGATGCATCGCCCGTCGACAACGTGTCGACTGTAGCACCGGCGGCCGTGTCCGTCATCTGGCCATCATCCCGGCCCTCGGCACAGGCGATGGTGAACACCATGATCGCTGATACGACAAGCCCGCTGCGCGTGCGCATGTGCAATCTCCTCCAGAGATGTGATCGCCGACGAATTTCGAGGGCTGCGCCTGCAACATCTACACCTTTTTCGGGGCGACGGAAACGCGCTAGTTCCCGTCCGCCTCGTGCGCCATCATGGCGACCACTGTGTCCACGAGCGGCCGGAGCACGGCGGCACTGGACCGCACGTGCCCGCCGGGGAGCCACACGAGTGCCTTCGGCTCTTCTGCGGCATCGAAGAGCCTTTCGACGTTGGGCCGCGGCATACGCTGATCATCGCGTGCGTTCACCATCATGAACGGGCGCGGCGCAATGCGAGCCGCCCAGCGTTCGGGCGCCATGTGCGGACCGTTGATGATCAGCGCCGAGACGGCCGCCGCGAGATGTCGCACTCCCGGAATTGGAATCTCGCGGCGCATGCTGATCTCGAGTGGCGCGTACGACCCCGCCGATCCGTGGACGACCCACGCGCGTCGAATGCGCTGGTCGAGCGCGCCAGCGATCGTCACGAATGGCCCGCCGAGGCTGACGCCGACTGCCTCGACGCGCTCCGGATCCACCTCGGGTTGCTGGAGCAGGTAGTCCAGCGCGAGCATGACCGCCGGAGGGGTATCGAGAAACGCCGTGCGAATCTTCGGGATGTCGCGGACGAACTCGAGCGCATCGGGACGTGGCTCTCCCGCGTATGGGTACGACATCGCGGCGACGATGATGCCCTTCGTGTCCTCGATGAACTGCACCGCGTCGCGTCCACGACGGTGCCCGCCGAGCACGATCGCGAGAGGGTGGTTGGCCTTGGCCCCCCGGGCGCTTCGAGGCCGCTTCACCGCGAGGTCGACGACGAGACCGCTCGTGGCGCGCAGCCGGACCTCGCGCACCTCGTCCTCCCCTGCGTCCTTCCACGGCCCTTCCGTCACCTCGGCCAGACTCGAGCGGCGCGCGAGCATGTACGGCTCGGGATCGCGCGTGAGCCAGAGGCTACCGCCCACGACCACGAAGATGAGTACGCCGAGAATTAGTGATGTCCAGCGAAGAATGCGGCGCTTGCGTGGAGGCGACATACGACGAATGGCGGGCGGCGGTGGAGGGTAATCTCATGCAATCTCACCACCTGTGCACGGTCGGCGCTACTCCCGACACGGTCGAATTTTCACGAAAGCGCGCGCCGACTTCCCAGCCGCTCGCGCTGGCACTCGTTCTGCCATACCAGCGGGTCCACACATAGACCTCAAGGAATGCAAATCCAACTGCGATTTTCGCTTGTTGTCCTCGCCCTCGCGGCAGCTGCGTGCCGGAACAACGACGCGGCCACTCGCGAGGCTCACCTCGGCGACGTCGCCAAGACGTGGAGCCCGGGCGAGCTCACGAAGGTTCGCGAGACTCCGATCGCCGAGCTCCGGCAGGCCATTCAGGAACGCGTTGCCGACGGCACCCGTCCGAAGGGTCTCGACGCGGGCGACTGGAAGCGCGTCGTCCTCATTTACGAGCATTATCAGAATCAGCCGCTCTGGCTCGAAGAGGACGCAGACAGTGAGCGCGGCGACGAGCTCGTTACCGCGCTCTCGACGGTGCACGAGCACGGCCTACCGGGCGACGCCTATCCGCTCCAGCAGCTCCGCGACGCGCTCGCTCCGATCGACAAGAACCGCCGTCCAACCGCCCAGCAGCTCGCGGAAGCCGACGTGCTGCTGACGTCGATCTACGTCGCGCTCGGCGAGGATCTGCTCACGGGCCAGCTCGATCCGAACGAGGTTTCGCCCGACTGGCGCATCCGGCCTCAGACGTCGGACGTCGACAGCCTGCTCGCCGGCACGCTTCGGGGTGAGCCGCTCGCGCGAGCGATCGAGCTCATGCGTCCGCAGGACGAGCAGTACGACGCGCTTCGCGAGCAGCTGGAGCGGTATCGCAGCATCGCCGCGAGCGGCGGATGGCCAGGCGTGCCGGAAGGTTCCACACTGCGCCCGGGTGACACCGCCAACGTCGAGCGGCTGAACGCGCTTCGCGCGCGGCTTGCCGTCGAGGAGTACATCGCGCGCGGGCAGATCGCCGCCGACTCGACTGGGCGTGCCGTCTACGAAGGTGAGCTTGCGAGAGCCGTGGCGACCTTCCAGCGGCGGCATGGAATCGTCGTCGACAGCATTCTCGGACCCGGGACGCTGACGTCGCTCAACCAGACGGCCGAGTACCGCACCGGTCAGATCATGGCCAATCTCGAGCGCTATCGCTGGATGCCGCGCTCGTTAGGTGATCGCTACGTCTACGTCAACGTCCCGGCGTTCCACCTCGACGCGTACGAGGACGGCCGCCCGGTTCTGTCGATGAAGGTCATCGTCGGACAGCAGTATGCCGACCAGGCGACTCCGGCGTTCTCGGACTCGATGACGTACGTCGAGTTCGCGCCGTACTGGAACGTGCCGGAGAACATCGCCGAAGAGGAGCTCTGGCCGAAGATCAACGCCGACCCCGGCTATCTCGAGCGCAACGAATACGAGATCGTCAACGACCGCGGCGGGCCACGCATCCGTCAGCTGCCAGGGGAGAAGAACGCGCTCGGTCGCGTGAAGTTCATCTTCCCCAACGACCTCAGCATCTACCTGCACGATACGCCCGCACGGAATCTGTTCGAGCGTGATGTGCGCGCCTTCAGCCACGGCTGCATCCGCGTGGAAAAGCCGGGCGAGCTCGCGAAGTACGTGCTGTCGAATAACCCGGGTTGGGAGGAAGGCCGCATCGAAGACGCGATGCACGGCCGTAACCGTCGGGTCGTTCTGAAGGAAAAGATCCCCGTCTACATCGTGTACTTCACCGCGTACGTGCGCGACGGGATCCTCTGGTTCGCCAACGACCTCTACGAGCGCGACAGCGAGCTGGTCCGTATCGTCGAGCGCTCGGCTCTGCCGTCGCCGCGCGATGTGGCGCTGTTGGCGGAGCTGAGGAAGCTGGCGGATTGATGTTAGGGGTGCTCAGGGCTCTCAGGATGCAACGGCAGTTCGTACCCTGAGCACCCTGAGCACCTTGAGCACCCCGAGCACCTCTCGAACAACCAGGGAGACTTCCCCATGGGCAAACGCCGCGATCCGCAACCACCGAACGCCGAGGGGCAGCACGGTCCCAGGACGCATGCGCGCTTCATCGAGCAGCTGCATGAGGCGCCGGCCGAGGAACCTCGCGATGAGACGCTCGAGCGGAATCGCAAGCGCGCGGCGCGAGAGGGGAAGCGCCGTCTCGTCGAGGACCGCCAGCAGCATGACGAGAGCGAGAAGAACAGCGAGCGGACGCGACTGGCGAAGGACTCAGGCTAAGGACTCGAGGAGACGCGAGCCGGCTCAGCGACGGCTGACGCCCATCCACATGCCCTTCGCCGGGCGAAGCGTGATGGTGGGAAAGAACCCGACGCTACTCGGATCCACGAGCTTCAGCCGAAAGCGTCGTGCAATACACGCGAGGAGGAGCACCGCCTCCATCATCGCGAAGCGGTTGCCGATGCAGATGCGCGGCCCGCCGCCGAAGGGGAAGTAGGCGAAGCGAGGGAGGCGCTGCGCGGCATTCCCCGCCCAGCGCTCCGGGAGAAACTTCTCCGGCTCCTCGAACCATCGGGCGTCGCGCTGGACGACCCATGGGCTGATGAAGACCGACGTGCCGGCCGGCACCTGGAAGCCGCCGATGGTGCAATCGCTCACCGCTTCCCTCCCTAACGCGTACGCCGGCGGATACAGTCGCAGCGACTCCGTCACCACCATCTCCGTGAAGCGAAGCCTCGGCAGATCCGCCACGGAGGGTGGCCGCTCACCGAGGACCTCGCGCAGCTCGTCGTAGAGGTTGGCGGCGACCGCTGGGTGTTGCGACAGAAGGTAGAGCGTCCACGAAAGCGCGAGGGCCGTGGTCTCGTGACCGGCCAGCATGATCGTGATGGCTTCGTCGCGCAGCTGGGCATCGGTCATCGCGTTTCCGTCGTCATCCCGAGCCGCCATGAGCAGCGAGAGCAGATCGCCGCGGCCGTCGTGGGAGCGGTGCTCCTCGATGATCCGGTTCACCACGCCATCGAGTCGCCGCACCGCGCGCCGGTAGCGGATGTTGCCGGGGATCGGAACCGCGTCGGGAATGCGGAAGGGGCGCCGGAAGCGGGAGCGAATCTCGTGCGTCGCATCATCGAGTGCGCCGCCGATCGTTTCCACCTCGTCGGCGACGTCGGCGTCGAACAGGACCTTCGCGACGATGAGCAGCGTGAGACGCATGAGATCGTGGTGGAGATCGCGCACCTCTCCGTCCCGCCACGCGTCCAGGGTGCGCTCCGTGAAGCGCACCATCACCTCGCCGTACGCAGCGACTCGATCACGGTGAAACGACGGCTGCGCCAGCCGCCGTTGGCGCAGCCAGAAGTCGCCCTCGCTCGTGAGCAGCCCGTTCCCGAAGATGCCACGCACGTGCCGCCAGAAGAACGTGTGCTTGATGAAGTTCTTGTGCTCGGTGACGAGGACCTGCTCGATCTGGTCGGGGTGGCTGAGGACGAACGCCGGCCACCCCGCGAGGCTCAGGTACGCGATGTCTCCGTAGTCGCGGGCGCACGTGGTGAAGAGGCCGAGAATGTCGGTCCCGAGCTCGGGCAGATTGCCGACGAGAAAGTGGCCCTTGGGCCCGGCCGGGCGCGCAGCGGTCGTGGGCATGACGGATTCCGAGGAGGCTCGGCCAATGTAGCATAAGGCGCGACCGTCGCGCTCACGGCTTTGACGAGGCGAGCGCATCGACGTAGGATGAAGACCTCCCGACGGAGGTGATCGATGGACCGCGATGATGTGCAGATCGGCCATGTGCTCTCGCGGCGCGAGCTGCTCACCCTCCTCGGCGCATCCGGGGTCGCGGCGTTGGCTGGCTGCAAGCCGTCGCGCGAGGTCGCCGAGGTTGCCGCGAGCGGGGGAGATATCCTGCCCGCGTGCATCGTTCGTCCCGAGCAGACGGAGGGCCCGTACTTCGTGGACGGTCGCCTCGATCGGTCGGATATTCGCTCGGACCCCACGAGTGGAGCGGTGAAGGACGGCGCGCCTCTGCAACTGGCGATCGTTGTCTCGCGCATAGGCCAGGGTGGCGCATGCACACCGCTCGAAGGAGCGCGGGTCGACGTCTGGCAGTGTGACGCCGCCGGCGCCTACTCAGGCGTCACCGACCCATCGTTCGACACGAGCGGGCAGCAGTTCCTCCGCGGATACCAGGTGACTGACGCAACGGGTACCGCGCGGTTCACGACGATCTTTCCTGGTTGGTACCGGGGGAGAACCGTTCACATCCATTTCAAGGTGCGGACACAGCCGTCGGGCGCGCGAGGCCATGAGTTCACCTCACAGCTCTACTTCGATGATGCGGTTACCGACCGTGTGCACTCACGGGCGCCCTACGCGAGCTCCGGACGGCGCACGGTTCGAAACGAGGGCGACGGTATCTTCCGCCGCAGTGGGGCTCAGCTGATGCTCGGCGTGGAGGAGGCAGGAGAGGCGTATTCGGGCACGTTCCACATTGGGCTCGAGATGGGGTAATCAAGTGCGGGCCGCAGGAGCTCCGGGCGACTCCACAATCACATCCGAACGGCCAAGAAATTCCAGGCGCGGCCCTAACGCTTCTTCGCGCGCTCCAGCACGTAGCTTCGCCGAATGGGCGCCGACCCCGTCGCAATGATCGTCTCGCGACGCGTGCGGTATCCGGCGCGCTCGACGCGAATGCGGTACGTGCGACCGACCGTCAGCTGGCGATTCAGGAGCGGCGTCTCGCCGGCGCGCACGTCGTTGATGAAGATCGTCGCGCGCGGCTTCGACTCGATTCTCAACGGCAACGACCGTTGACTCGGCCGCTTCGTGCGCGACGAGGACGTCGCCGTCGGTTTGGCCTTCGCGGGAGGTGCGGCGGTGCGCTCCGCGGCTTCGGCGGGCGCGTCGCGTCCAACACCGATCCACGCGGCTCCCGCGCCGACTCCCACCAACAAAAACACGAGAGCCGCTGTGGATGCGAAGCGCCAACGCCCCTCGGGCGGCGGCGACGCGCTCTCGAACGCGAGCGCCCGCTCGGTCACGTTCGCGACTGGCACGGTGAACTCGAGATTTGCCGTCGCCCGCGATCCCGAGCCCGCCAGTGCGGCGTCGAAATCATCCATGCTCGCGAACCGGTTCGCGGGCGCCTTGAGGAGCGCGCGCGAAATAGCGGCGACGAGATGCGCGGGCGCATCGCGGCGCAGGCTCGCAAGGTCGGGCGGCGCCGAGTTGATGTGACGCTGGATGATGGCGTGCGGCGTGATGTCGTCGAAGGGAACGCGACCGGCGAGCATCTCGAAGCCCACCACCGCGAGCGCATACTGATCGGTGCGCCCATCCACCGGCTGACCAACCGCCTGCTCCGGCGCCATGTAGTGCGGCGTCCCCACCACCATGCCGAGGTCGGTCAGGCGTGCGGCCGTCGTCGCCTCACTCGACGCATTCGTCACCTTCGAGATGCCGAAGTCGGTGAGGATGACGCGATCCCCTTCCTCGATCATGATGTTCGCTGGCTTCACATCGCGGTGGACGACACCGTTGCGGTGCGCATGCGCCAACGCCGCGGCTGCTTCGCGCAGCACCTGCGCGACGAAGGCGATCGGGAGCTTCCGGCCCTCGCGGAGAATCTCCTCCAGCGTTCTGCCCGCGACGAACTTCATCACGAAGTAATGCAGCCCGTTGTCGCTTGCGACCGACAGCACTGGGATGATCCCGGGGTGATCGAGCCCGGCAGCGGTCTTCGCTTCACGGCGGAACCGCGCGACGACTTTCTTGTCGCTGGAGAGTTCGGTCGGCAGCACCTTGATCGCTACGGCACGGCCGAGGCTGACGTCGTCGGCATGGAAGACGACACCCATGCCGCCGGCGCCGAGGACATCGCGGATCTTGTAGCGTCCCTGAAGGGCCTTGGAGAGGCGCGACTTGAGCTCCGCCGTCGCGTCCGCGGACGGCCGCCGCGAGGACGCGGTCTTCGTCCCCGACGCGTAGAGGTCGCGTCCGCAAACGAAACAGAACCGGGCCTCCTCGGGAAGCTCGGTCGCGCAATGCTCGCAGGCTTTCATCACGCCAAAAAGACGCGTGAAGGCGCTGCCGGGATACGCTCGAGGAGGGACTTCGGTTAGAGGAGAACCTCGATCGCTCCGGGCTGAACGTCGATCGTGATGAGCCCGCTCTCAGGATCCTTGTCCCGCCGCGCCGGCCACGGCTCATCGTCTACGTGCGACGAGGTCTCGGCACAGTCGATCTCGATACGCCGGGCGCGGGTCGTAAGCGTCCGCTCGGGCCTACCGTCTCGGAGCTCGCGCAGATACTCGATGAAAAGCCCCCGATCCTCCTCGCGCACCGCCATCACGTCGAGCATGCCGTCCGCCACGTCGGCCGTCGGCGCAAGCTCGATTCCCCCGCCGATGTATCGGATGTTCAGAGCCTCGAGCATGATGTAATCGCCGGAATGGTCGCGCCCATCGAGCGTGACCTTCCAGCGCCGCGCACGACTCGACATCACGAGCTCGACCATCAGGTCGATGCCGGTTTTCATCTGTCCCTGCGCCAACCGCTCGGGAGGCGTCATCCTCTCGCGCGCCGCCGCGATCTCGAGCATTCGTGGGAAGACGCCCAGCCCCGTCGCCTCTATAAAGAGATCTTCGCCCCACGGCGCACAGATGAGGCCGAGGTCCACTGGCGTAGGCTCGGCGTCCCGCCACCGCGTGACCAGCTCGTCGAGCGGTGACTCCAGACCCAGCGACCGGGCGATGTTGTTCGCCGTCCCTCCGGGAAGGATGGCCAGCGGCACCCCGCGGCCGGCGAGCCGCTTCGCGACCTTCGCGATCGTCCCATCTCCACCTGCCACGACGACCATATCGCCAGGATCGTCGAGAACCCTTTTCCACGCCGGCGCCTTGGCCGAGTGATACGTGGCGTCGAATCCGCCGCGCTCGAGCAGCGTGCGGAGGCGCCCGCGTGTCAGCGTCCCCCCGCCCGCTTCCGGGTTGTAGAGGGCCGTCACGCGCATGTCGGCGAAACGTGCCGCTGGTACGATTCTCGACGGTCGAGCACATCGCGCTCTCCGACCCGAACCGTCGAGCTCATCTTATGAGGATCCTCATCGCGAACGACGACGGCATCTACAGTCCCGGTCTCGCCGCGCTCGCCGACGTGGCGTCGCGCTTCGGCGAGGTTCGCATCGTGGCGCCCGACGTCGAGCAATCCTCGATGGGTCATGCGATCACACACTCGCGGCCTCTCGCCTACCGGCGTACACCCCAGCTCAAGAGATTCGACGCCTATCGCGTGAATGGGACGCCGGCGGACTGCGTGGCGCTCGGCACGTTTCTCTGGAAGCAGGTCGACGTCGTGCTCTCTGGCATCAACCTCGGCCCCAACATCGGCAACGGCATCTGGCATTCCGGAACACTCGCGGCGGCGAAGCAGGCAGCGCTGCTCGGGTTGCGGGGAATCGCGCTCAGCACCCCAACGGGAAAAAGCGAGCCAGATTTCGAGCGACTCACACCGTGGGTCGAACGCGTTCTCGAGCTCTTGCTTCCGCAGACGTCGCTCCGACTCGTGAACGTGAATTTCCCTCCCAACCCCACGGGCATGTGCTGGACGCGTGTCTCGGTGCGCCAGTACGACGGAAGCGTCGCGACGATGGTTGATCCGCACGGGCGCGAAGTGTACTGGTTGACCGTCCGCCCCATCGAGGAGACGGAGCGCGGCACCGACCGATGGGCCCTCCAGCGTGACCACGTGTCGATCACGCCGCTTCAGCTCGATCTCACCGATCACGAGACGCTCCAGCGCGCGAGCGAGGTGGTTCGGCTCGACGAGCCGGCGGATGTGCGACTGGCTGGCGCCGCGGTCGATGGCGGACCCTCGGATGCCGCGGCGGAAGATGAAGAGGCGGAAAGCGAGGCCTCGGCAGGATAACACCCTTCCGAAGCTCGCCGGCGCTGGAGAGACTTTCCTCATGAAAATGCCGCGACTCCATTCTCGCCGCGCGTGCATGGCGCTCGTGCTCGCCGCCACCTCCGTCGCCGTTGCCTGCGCGACGACGCCGTCAGCGTCCACGCCTCGCACAGCGTCCGCGGCCCTCGATGTCTCCGAGGGACTTCGGATTGCCGATCGCTATCGCGTCGCGGCGATCGCGGCGCGTCGCTTCACGCACGCGGCATTCTGGCAGGCAGTCGAGCCCTCGATCTCCAATGCTCTGCTCCATACCGAGGAAATCGGTCGCTCCATGCAGGGGCGTCCGATCCGTTCGGTCACGTTCGGGGAGGGCGGAACGACGGTACTCCTCTGGTCGCAAATGCACGGCGACGAGTCGACGGCGACGATGGCGCTCGCCGACATCTTCCGCTTCCTCACGGAAGCGACGGAGGATGCGATGCGAGAGCGGCTCCGTCAGCGGCTGACGATCGTGTTCGTCCCCATGCTCAATCCCGACGGGGCCGAGGTCCTTCAGCGTGAGAACGCGGCAGGGATCGACATCAATCGCGACGCGCGACAGTTGGCGACGCCGGAGGGTCGTGCGCTCAAGGCGCTGCGAGATCGCATCCGGCCCGACTTCGGCTTCAACCTGCACGATCAGGGAGCGCGCACGCTGGCTGGCCCTCGCGGCACCCAGGTGGCGATTGCGCTGCTCGCGCCGCCATTCTCGACGGACCGCAGCTACAACGACGTGCGTACACGCGCCCGCCTCGTCGCCGCTAGCATCGCGCGGACGCTTTCAGCCGAGATTCCGGGACGCATGGCGCGGTACGATGACACCTTCAATCCGCGCGCCTTCGGCGATCTCATGCAGCAGTGGGGCACGAGCACCGTGCTCATCGAGAGCGGTGCGCTGCCCAACGACCCGGAGAAGCAGCGCCTGCGCGCCATCAACGTCGCGGCAATACTCGCGTCGCTCGATGCGATCGCGACGGGTGCCTATGCGTCGGCCGAGCCCAACGCGTACGAGTCGCTTCCCGGCAACCGCGGCGGCGCCAGCGACATCCTCATCGTCGGCGGCCAGCTCGTGCTTCCGGGACTCGCGCCGTTGCGCGGGGACGTCGCCATCACCTTCGAGGAGGCGGTGGCGCGAACGGGCGCGCGGGTCCGTGATGTGGGAGACCTGCGGGAGATGGTCGCGATCGATACCGTCGATGCGAGCGGACTGTTCCTGCATCCGCGCGACACATCGCTCACGACCGAGGAGGCGCGCGTCTGGCTGCGCATCGGCGCGCCGGCCGTGTTCGATCTCAGGCGCTCCGCGGATACGGCGAGCGAGCTCGTGCGCACGATCGGCCCCACCGACGATGGTCGTTAGGTCCGCGACACCTCGTCGAGCGGGCCCAGAGCGACGCGGGTTCCCCGTCGCAGCTCGATGATCGTCACCTCCGGTCGCGCGCCGATCCGGACGGGAATTCCCCAGAAGCCGGTGCCGGGGTGGATGTACAGCACCGACTCCTCGCGCGCGATGACGCCCATGGCGTGGTCGAGGAACATGCCGGCGAGACTCCATCGGAACCTCGGCAACGCCAGCTGTCCCCAGTGCGTGTGTCCGCTCAACGTCAGTTGAACGCCGCGGTCCGCCAGCGCCGGCCAGAGCGACGGGTTGTGCGCCAGTGCGATCGTGAAGACTCCGTCGGGCAGGTCGCGCAATGCGGCGTCGATGTCCGGCGCCGCGTGCGAGGTCGCAACCCAGCGCCCCGCGGGATCGCCCGTCCCCGCGATCGCGAAGCGACCACCCCTGTGGTCGACGATCCTCGACTCGTTGACCAGGATCGTCACCGGCAGTCGGGCCAGCTCGGCCACGACGGCCGGCCAGCTCGCGTACACGTCGTGGTTGCCTGGGACGACGTATACGCCATGCGGCGCCCACAGATCGCCTAACGCGGCCGCGTAGTGTGCGGCATCAGGGGCGTGATCGTCCACCAGGTCCCCGGTGACGGCGATGACGTCGGCGCCCGACGCCCCAACCGCCGACCGGACGTGATCGAGGAAGCGTCGCGAGGTCTGCGGTCCTATGTGCAGGTCCGAGATCTGGACGATGCGCATCCCCTCGAGCGCGGCAGGCAGATCCGGAAACGTCGCCGTCAGCTGTCGGACGTGCAGCCATCGCGATCCGATCCACCCTGCGCCGATGCCTGACAGGTAGAGAGCGGCAGCGGCCGCCACGAACCATCGCGCCACGACGAGCGGTGCGCCGAACGGAGCGCCGAAGAGGATCCCGATCATCCCGGCGATGCCAGCGAAGAGCACGAGCAGCTGGGCGTACCAGAACGGACGGTAGACGAGCAGCCTGACGAGCGCGCCCGGGTATTCCCGGCGGCGCTGGCGACGCATGAAGGCCGCGAGCGGGAGGGCCGTCAGGACCAGGATCGCGACCGCGATGGTAGCCCAACCGCCCGGTACGACCGGCGCGACGACGACGGCGACCGTGATCCAGCACGCCGCGATGAAAAGCAGCACGCGGCCGAACAGCGAGCCGCCGCGCGAGAGCGGGCGTCGAGAACTGCGGCGCCCGCTCAGTCGCGACCGCGAGGGTGTACGTGGAATGCGATATCGGGGCATGGGTACGAGACGTACGCGTAGCCTCGCGGCCGGGTTCCACCGCCACCACAGCCCGACTAAAAGAAGACGGAACCGAAGAAGCGAATCTGACCAGCCTGAACCAGAAGCGATCGATCGATCCACTTCACTCGCTCGCCGGCGGCACCCCCGGTCGACGCGCTCGAGTAGCGGCCTCCAGGTCCACAGATGCCGCACCACCGAGAGCGAGTCGACTCGTGAGGAAGGGGCCCCAACATGTGGCCGCCCCTGCCTGACGGGAAAAGTTAGCTCGCGGGCACTCCGTCGAAGAAATCCACCACTCCTGTCTCGAGCGAATACTCGGCCCCGACCACCAGGAGCCCGTGGTCGCGGATCAGCTGCTCGAGCACCGGTGACCCATGCCGGAGATGATCGGCCGAAGCGCGAATGTTGGCGCGCACCGCCTCCTTCTCGAGAGCAGCCTCGTCGCGCACGAGCGCGGTCGACATCAGGCCTTCGATGGCAGGACGCACGCGATCGACGATCGAAGCGAGGTTCCGCGAGTGGTTCGCGGCCGAGCCGCGCAGCGCCTCGAGTGTGGCCGCGATGGCGCCGCATTGCGAGTGGCCGAGCACCACTACGAGCCGCGTTCCGAACCGCTCTGCCGCGAACTCGACGCTGCCGACCTGCGATGGCGCGACGATGTTGCCAGCCACGCGGATGACGAACAGGTCGCCGAGTCCCTGGTCGAAGACGATCTCTGCGGGGACGCGCGAATCCGAGCATCCGAGGATGATCGCGAAGGGCTCCTGGCCCTTCGTCAGCTCGATCCGCCGCGTATGGCTGAGGAATGCGTCGGCGCCGCGCACATTGGCGACGAATCGCTGGTTCCCTTCGCGAAGGCGAACAAGGGCGTCCAGCACCGCTCGTCAGGTAGAAGGGTTCACTCGAGCTAACTCGGCCTCGACTCGCCAGGTGTCATCACCGTCGATGATGTCGCTTCCGGCGACACGCGCATTCAGCGGGACGACCGTACGTGTGTTGGCCAAGATTGCGGGGACGTTAGCTCGCCACCTGTCGCCCAGCGGAGAAGCCCGAATGACGAGATCGAAGCTCGAGCTATTGTAGACGGTTGCGGGAAGTGGCGCCTCTATGCTCACGGAATCCCCGTTGGCGAGACCGAGCCAGCCGTTGACCGCACCGCGCGTGAACTCGAGCCTGTCGACGAGCCCCGTTCGCGTCGTGTCCATTCCCTCGACGACGTAGATCGCCAGAGAATCGGTGCGGGGACGGAGCAGGCGTCCGTCGGGCTTCAACGGCGGAACGGAGTCAGCGGACTGCGCGTGCACGGCTGCGGCACCGAGCAGAAGCGCCGGCAGGGAGAGAAACCAGATACGTCGCATACGGAGAGACGGTGTTTGAGGGAGGGCGATCAATCTCGCGTGATCGACGCTGGGCCCGCGGTGGCAGGTAGCCGATCGGCCACGGCCAGGGCGTCGTCGATCACGCGAAGCTCATCACGCGAGAGCCCGAGATGGTCGAGCGCTGCCACGCCATCCTCGACCTGCCGCACCCGGCTCGCGCCGATCAGCGCCGACGTCACTGTCTCGTGCCGCAACACCCAGGCGATCGCGAGCTGCGCGAGGCTCTGCCCCCGCGCGGCGGCAATCTCGTTGAGACGGATGAGCATCCTACGCCGCTCGTGAGTGATCCCGTCGGGGTTCAGCGTGCCATGTGCCTTGCTGGCGCGAGAGCCGGAGGGAATGTCCCGCAGATACTTGTCCGTCAGCAAACCTTGCGCGAGCGGCGAGAACACGATGCACCCAAGCCCATCGTCGTCGAGCACATCGAGCAATCCGTCTTCGATGCGTCGGTCGAGCATGCTGTACCGGGGCTGGTGGATGATGAACGGCGCTCGCAGCTCGCGCAGAATCTTCGCGGCGGCGCGGGTCTGCGCGGGATCGTACGCGGAGATGCCGACGTATAGCGTCTTGCCCTGACGAACCGCCTGGTCGAGCGCGAGCATGCTCTCCTCCAGCGGCGTCTCCGGATCGGGACGGTGGTGATAGAAGATGTCGACGTACTCGAGCCCCATTCGAGCCAGACTTTGATCGAGGCTCGCGAGCAGGTATTTGCGCGACCCGTGGTCGCCGTATGGCCCGGGCCACATCCCCCACCCGGCTTTCGTCGAGATGATGAGCTCGTCACGGTGCCCGGCGAGATCGCTTCGGAGTATCCGCCCGAGCGTCTCCTCGGCTGTGCCCGGCTCGGGGCCATAGTTGTTCGCGAGATCGAAGTGCGTGATGCCGAGATCGAAGGCACGGAGCGCCATCGCGCGTGCTTCCTCGGGCGAATCGACGCTCCCGAAGTTCTGCCACAGCCCGAGCGACACAGCCGGCAGCACCAATCCGCTGCGGCCGCAGCGGCGGTACGTCATCCGGTCGTAGCGAGAGGTCGCGGCGGTCATCGGTAGGAAATGAACCGCTCAGCCGCCGCGCCGCAACGGAGCCGGAGGGAGCCGGAGGGAGCCGGTGCGCTGTCCGGATTCATCCCGGACAGCGTACCCTTGCCCTTACTTTGGCTCCCCCGCCTGCTTCGCCCACGACGGCGCGTTGCTCTCGCCATTGAGGAACGGCAGCACGGTCGTCACGAACGCCAGGGACATGAACACTTCGTAGTGCGTCAGGTTCGGCAGAATCGCGAGCCTGTTCTTCGACATGTGCTCCCGCATCCACCCCGCATCACGCAACCCACCGCCCAGAAGCCGATAGAAGCTGACGATGTGCTCGGGACGAATCATGTCACTGTCGCCGTAGAGCAGCATCACCGGCATCTGGAGCTTCTTCACGTCCTCCGACCAGTCGTAGGGCTTGCGCATGAGCTCTCCCATGCGGTCGAGCAACTTCGGAAAGTCCTCTGGCCTCGGCGCCACGGCCGCGTACGAGATGTACATCGGCGTCTGCTTCATCTGCTCGGCCATCGCCCCGCTCACCGCCGCTTGCATCGGTAGCATTTCGGGAAAGAACCCGTCCTGCGCGTATGGGGCTGATGCGACAACCAGCCGCCGCACGAGTGCCGGATGCTGGATCGCGAGCCGAAGCCCGGCGCCCGCGCCGAACGAGTAACCCAGGACGTCAACCTTCTCGTACTCGAGCTGCCTCAGCACGACCGCGAGGTCGTTGGCGATGTCGCTGTGGTCGATAGGCCGCTCGCCGAGCGCCGTGCGGCCGTGTCCGTGCAGGTCGACCGCGATGACCTGCCGCTCCTTCGCGAGCATCGGGAGGACGGGACCGAACATGTCGATCGATCCGAGTCCGCCGTGCAGCAGCAGCAGCGGCTCGCCCCGCCCCTGGATCTCGTAGTAATAGTTGACGCCATTGGCGAGGACGTAGCCCGTTCTCGCCGGCGCAGGCTTCGCACTCGCGCTCGCGCCCTGTGCTTCGGCGGCCGACGCGCCCATCGTGATGGCCGCGCCCGTGAGCAGCAAGGCAGCAGCCAGAAGTCGATTCTTTCGCATGACAGTCGTCTCCTCTCGTCTCAGTTCTGGATAGCAGTGGGATCCATCCAGAACACCTCCCAGTGGTGCCCGTCCAGATCGTAGAAGCTCCAGGCGTACATGAACCCGTGGTCCTGCGGATCGGCAGCGTGTGAGCCGCCCGCGCCGATCGCCTTGTTGACGAGATCGGCGACCTCGTCGCGGCTGTTCACGCTAATGGCGAACAGCGCGTTCGTCTCCTGCTGCGCATCGCCCACAGGCCGCTTGCTGAAGTCCTTGAAGCGCTCACTCGTGAGGAGCATGAAGTACGCGTCCTCGCCGACGAGCATGCAGGTGGCCGTGGCGTCGGTGAACTGGGTGTTGAAGGTGAAGCCGAGCGTCTCGAAGTATTCGATCGAGCGCTGGAGATCGCGGACGGGAATGTTGACGAAGAGCTTGCGAGGGCTCGCTGGCTTCGTGCCGGCGTTCCGGATCGTGGGTGCGGCGGTCTGTGTGCTTCCCATAAAACCGATCTCCTGGTGAGTCATTCTCTGGTTGAACTGCGCGATGTGCTGTTGTCCCTTCTACTGGACGTCGAACGAGGCCCGGCCAAATCGACAAACTGGTCCGGATTGTTTTGAAGCGCCTAGTCCGCCCCCGGTCGCTCTATCTCGCTGTGCGCCGGTGCGCCTGACCAGACAACGCCCGCCGGGCTACCTCGCCGCGGTGCTTCGCACAAAGGCAGCCGTGAAGAGCACGAATAGATTTTCCCCTTCCTTCGCCTGAGCGTTTCGGAAGACAAAGTACACGTCGTGCATGCCCGACGTCCGCTCGAGGGGAACGCGGAGTCGGGACGGCGCTCCGAGCGTGGTCTGCGGCTCGAGACGCGCGGACTCGCCCAGCAGCGGCCCAGTGGCCGAGTCCAGCCGCACCTCGATCGCGCCTCCCACGGCATTGACGTTAGGCACCGGTGCGATCGCCGTGAAGTCGATCGCGGACACGCCGGTCAGGTCGAGTTGCTCGAACCCGACGAACGCGCCGGACCGTTTCCCAATCGTCACCTCGACCGGCACCTCCGGCCCGGAGTATTTCTCTATGCCGTCCGCGACCCCGCCCCGGGACACCACGACCACTGGTGCGCGGAGAACGACAGTGTTCTCACCCCTGGCGGGGCGAATTCCGTTTGCTCCACGATCCGTGTACGCCGCTCGCAGCACGAGAACGCCCTGTCCCGCGCTGTCCGGCGTTATACGCGGCACGTACGAACCGCGGACGGGAAGCGACGGCGCCCGCGGCTGGCCGAGGCTGAGAATGTAGGCGACCATCGCGGACGCTTGAGCTTCCGTGATCTGCGGGTGAGCCGGCATCGTGGCCCTGCCCCACACGCCTGATCCGCCGGTCCGAATCTTCGTCACAAGGCGAGCTGCGGCCCCGGCGGCGCCGCGATACCGTCGCGCGACGGCCGTATACGAGGGACCAACGGAAGCCCTGTCGATCTGGTGGCACGAGAGGCATGTGCCGGTCGCGATCAGCCGCCGGCCCGCTTCGTACGACACCGGAATGGCGGCCGCTCGATCTCCAGCTGCGGCCGGCACGAGGCCTTGCTGACTGTACTGCGCCGTCACCACGACACGACTTGCCGGAATCCGTCCGCCCTGGAGCGACCCATCCTCCCGATCGGTCACGCGCACCGCGTAACGGATCGGCACTCCGGTGAAGAAGAAGGTCCGGTTGCTCCCGAGCAGGTCGATGGCCACCGTCGGCGGCTCGTTGCCGGCGGCGATCTCGACCTTTGCCGAATCGCGCGCACCCAACGAGTCGGTGACCACGAGCGACGCGGTGAACACGCCCGGAGTCGTGAAGGTGAACGTGGGATCTGGACCCGTGAGCCGCTGGACGGTGGTCTCCCTCGCGCGTGCAATGCTCCATTCGTATCGCAGCGCATCGTCGTCGAGATCCACCGTGCCGGCGGATGTAAGGGCAACCGTCAGCGGTACGGCACCAGCCGGCTCGTCGACACCAGCCGCGACGACCGGCTTCCGATTGCCCGCGGTGTACTCGATGCGGACGAGCCGGGCGTCATCGTTCCCCTGGAACCACGCAGTGCCGTACTCGAGCAGATACAGGTCGCCGTTGGGACCGAACTCCATGTCCATTGGGTTGCTGAACTTGTGGCTGGACATGAAGCGCTCCATGGCGACGTAGTTCCCCTGCGCGTCCATGGTGACGGCGATGATCCATCCACGCATCCACTCGTAAATGAGGAGCTTCCCGTCGTAGTAGGTGGGAAATGGTCGAGCCGCGTTCGGGAAGTCGTCGCGGTAATAGACGGGGCCTGCCATCGCCGTCCGACCGCCCGTGCCAACGAGTGGGAATTCCGCCGAGGGGCCATACGGATACCAGATGAGCGCCTTCTGCGCCGGCGGCAGCGCACTACGGCCGGTGTTGTTAGGCGACCCATTGATCGGACGCGCCGGATCGAACCGTGGTCCGGCAGTCATCGTGCTGAAGTCGACGTCGAAGTACGCCCTGTTGTCCGCCACGAAATGCGGCCACCCGAAATTCCCGGCGCGGCGAGCCTGCCCGATCTCGTCGTGACCGGCCGGTCCGCGGTCGGCCGAATCCACGGACGCGTCGGGACCGACGTCGCCCCAATAGACGAACCCGGTCCGCCTGTCGATCGCAATCCGGTACGGGTTGCGGTGACCCATCGTGTAGATCTCCGGGCGCGTCTGGGGAGTCCCCGGGGAAAAGAGATTTCCCTCCGGAATCGTGTACGATCCGTTAGGCTCCGGATGGATGCGGAGGATCTTGCCACGAAGGTCGTTGGTGTTCGCCGATGATTTCTGCGCATCCCACGGGGAGCGTCCGGGCCGCTCGTCGATCGGAGCGTAGCCGGTGGCGAATGGGTTGGTGTTGTCGCCAGTCGAAACGTACAGATTCCCCTGCCGGTCGAACGCGATCGAGCCGCCGGTGTGGCAGCACTGCTCGCGTTGGACGGGCACCTCGAGAAGCATCACGCGCGACGCGAGGTCGAGCGAATCGCCCTTCATGGTGTAGCGGGCGAGAACGTTCCGGGGCTCCGGCCCCGCGGGAGAGTAGTAGAGATAGATCCATCCGGTGGTCGCGAAGCTCGGATCGGCGGCGAGTCCGAGCAGCCCGTCCTCCCCCTGGTCGCCGCTCGTGTATTGGTTGCTGACGGGAATCGTCGCGAGCCTCGTGTAGCGTCCCGTCTGAGGACGGTAGAGGTTGACGGCGCCTCGTCGCTCGATGAACAGCACCCGCTCGTCAGGCAGCACCGCGAGCTCCACCGGCTCATTCAGCTTCTCGGCGAGCACCACCTTGGTGAACCGGTTCTCCTCCGGGCGTACGCGACTGTAATCCAGCGAGTCGGTACCAATCGCGTAGCGCAGGCCGCCGAGGAGGTGGCGCAGGAACAGCAGCTCGGAGAAGGTGGCCTCCGTGTGCCCCATGTTCGTGTAGAACGCGCGGCCGCCATCGTAGTCGTGGTACCAGCTCATCGGGTGACGGGCACCGTTGGTCCCACCTTGGTAGGTCGTCTCATCGATCACGATGAGTACCCGGATGTCGCGGTCGATCTGCTTGAAGTTGTAGAACTCGTCCTCGCGCTCCCACCAATCGGGGAATCCCGCGGTCGAGGGATGGCTCTTGTCCACCACGCGGAACGTGCCTGCGCGAACGTTCGGATTGTTGGGGTGGCTCTCGAAGTACGCCCCGGCGAGCCGACCGTACCACGCCCATTCGTACTCGGTATCGGTTGCGGAGTGAACGCCGACCCACCCTCCGCCGGCCTGAATGAAGCGCTCGAAGGCGTCCTGCTGGGGCGCATCCAGGACGTCGCCCGTCGTGTTGAGGAAGACGACAGCGCGGAAGCGTTTCAGGTTGCGTTCGGTGAATGCGCCCGCATCCTCCGTCGCCTCGACCTCGAACCCGTTGTCGCGGCCGAGCTTCTGTACCGCCGCGATCCCGGCCTCGATGGAGCTGTGTCGGTAGCCTGTGGTCTTTGAGAAAACGAGGACCCGGGGTTCCGGGTGTTGCGTTGCGGCGGTGCTCACAACCGCAAGAAGGAGCACCGGCAGAGCGAGGTGTCGAAGCATCCGCGTGGGTTTGCCGATGGTGTTGGGATCCGAATCGCGCGGGATCGCAGTCATTCTTATTTCTCGACACCGCCCGCGCGCAGCGCCGCCGGCTGCTGGAGATGCGTCCCGAACCACGCGACCACGCGCGGCCAGAAGTCGGCGAACCGATCGTAGTCCCCATGGCCCGCGTCGTCGTACGAGAGCAACGCGACCGGTTTCTTGAGAGTGAGTAGCCCAAAATACATCTCGTACGCCTGAAGGGCGTTGCCGAGATCGTGCTTCCCGGCCACAAGCAGGAGAGGCGTCTCGACTTCGTCGAGGTGATAGACCGGGGATTCCGCGATCATCCGGTCCGGCGCCTCCCAGGGCCAGTTGCCCGTCACGTTTGTCACGCCGCGCCCTCCGAGGGCGCGAGCACTCGTAATGTGCGATGGTCCGACCTCGCTCGCAGCCGCGCGAAACCGGTTCGTGTGCGTGACGATGCAGTTGACCGCGTATCCGCCGTAGCTCAGTCCCATCACGCCGGCGCGCGCGCTGTCCACACGGCTGGACGCAATTGCCGCATCGAGCGCCTCGACGGCGTAACGCGCGAAGTCCCCGCAAACGCGCCCGTTGCCGAACTGCACGGGCAGATCGGGGGTCAGGAGCGCGAAGCGGCCGCGGGATCTGAGAGGATCAAGCCGGGACACACCGCCGTCGAACCGTAGCGCGTTCGAGCGTCCAGAACGCCCCGGGTATACGTCCATGACGACCGGCACCCGCTCGCCCGCTGGTAACCCGGGCGGCAGCCGGAGTAGCGCGAAGAGTGAATCCCCGCTGGATGATTTCCAGGTGAGAAGCCGAGTTATGCCTGGCGCAGGCAGCGAACCTCCGTTCAATACGCGCAGCGAACGCCCCGCGGTCGCCGTCCCGGACCTGGTCGTGCCGGCGATATGCCACAGCTGCCCAACGAGCTCGGCCCGCAGGCGCGCGAGGCTCGGATCGCTTTCCTGTTCTTCCCACAACGGCTTTGCCCTACCGGTATCCGCGATGCTCAACACGAAGCGCCCGTCCGGTGTCCAGTGCGGCCATTGATAGCTCAAGAACGACGCCGTGCTCACTGGAATCGCGGTCGTTTGAAGCTCGCGGCCGCGTTCCCGATCCCACACCCGGAGCTGGAGCTCGCCGTTGGACACTCCGTAGTACGCCAGCATCCTCCCATCGGGCGACCATACCGGTTTCGGCCCGTAATTCGGGGTGGCGTAATCGTTCGTAGCGAGGTGAATCGAGGTTCCCCGCGCGAGGTCGCGCACCCACAGCGTGCCAGTCGTGCTATTGCCTAACGTGGGGCTCGACCGCCCATACGCGAGCCATCGCCCGTCTGCGGAGATGCTCAACGAGTAAGCAGCAAGCTGACTTACGGCGGTGTCCGGCCGCGCACTACCCGTCGTCGCGCTGATGTCCTGGGCGGCGATCAATGCCGCGAACCAGATAGCACTCATGGAGCTCACCTCGGTCGGCCGTTTCGCCTCGAATGCGCCGTGGCCTCGGGGCGCAGGAGCTTCTTGTACGTGATCCAACGGACAGCGATGGTCGAGGTATCGGACGGTTGCGCTCGCTGACTGTGGCGCCGGCGTCCGTCGCCTCGGCGCGCAGGCCGTCAACTTGGCACGAATGCTCGCCGGGGGGTAGTCATCCTTTAACCGTCAGCTCGCAGGTTGTCATCTCGAGCATTGCGCGCCTGAGCCCAGTCAGTCGAAGCGCCGACTCGGCCTAACGAGCCGCTCGGGATGACGACGAGTATATGCAGGACAACCGGGAATGGGTTGGCGAAGAACCGCGCGTTCGCCGGAGTGATCTCCGCGTCGCCCGTCAGCTCGACGAGCCTCACCGCGCCAATAGCCGTCTCCGCTTGGCCAGGCTCGACATCTGTGCGCCCTGCATTGCGAGGCGCGACGACACCGGCGTATGCTCCGACCCGAGGCGTGCCACATCCCGGGCTCCACAGACCCACCGACCAACACTGGAGGCGCCGATGTCCCATACCCGCCGCGACTTCATCGCCAGCTCGGCCGTTGCGGCGTTAGGCGTTGCGCTCGGACGGCCGGTTTCCGCGTTCGCCCGGCACGGGGCGCAGCCACAGCCGGTGTTCACGGCGGTGCGCCGCAACGTTGGCACGTTCACGATGCGCGGGGGCACCGTAGGCTGGCTGGTGAATGCTGGGGGCGTCGCCGTGGTCGACACCCAGTTTCCGGCTGAGGCGCGCGCCCTGCTCGATGGGTTGCAGTCGCGATTGAACAACCGCGGGGTCGATGTGCTGCTCAACACCCACCATCACGGCGATCACACCTCTGGAAACCCGGTGTTCCGCGATGTCGCGCGGCGGCTGGTGGCGCACGCCATGGCGGACCAGCACATGCGGCGCGCACCGGGGGGGTCGCATTCTCCGCAGCCGCCGCAGCCGGCACAGCCGGCACAGCCGCCGCAGAACGCGCCGGAACCGCTCTACCCCGACACGACCTTCACACATGACTGGTCGGGCGAGGTCGGCGACGAGCGTATCGTCGCGCGACACCACGGACGTGCGCATACGAGTGGCGATGCGGTGATCACCTTCGAGCGGGCGAACGTGGGCGACCTCATGTTCAACCGGCGCCATCCGGTCGTCGACCGCGCCGCTGGTGCATCGATGCGGAACTGGATGCGCGTGCTCGAACAGGTGGTGAACACGCATGGGCGCGACACGATTTACATCTTCGGCCATGCGAACACCGGACTTCCGGTCACCGGCAGCTCGGCCGAGCTGCTACAGTTCCGCGACTATCTCGGTGCCGTTCTGGCCTTTGTCGAGCGGCAGATCGGGGCTGGCCGCTCGCGTGAGGAAATCATGGCGATGCGTGAGCCGCTCGCTGGTTTCGAGGCGTGGGGGCCGTTCGGGCAGCCGGGCGCGCGTGATGCGCTCACCGTGGCGTACGAAGAAGTGACGACGGGATCGTAGGGGCGCGGCGTGATCTCTTGGTGCCAGATGTATTGGAGCGTAACTTTCGCTCATGAGCGACCGATCCCCTAGGACTCCCTCTCCACGAAGGGTTCCTGTGCGCGTCTATGCGCTTGGGCGAGAGCCGGGAGACGACCTGTCGGAGCACACCACGCCTGAACAGCGCCTGGCGATGGTGTGGGAACTGACGGCCCGCGCATGGAGCCTGACCTCGAGGCCGACCCCTTCGTACGAGCGGTGGTCGATGCCGGTCGAGATTCGGCGTCCGGCATGACCGATGACTGGGCCGATGCACTGGTCGCCTAAGCCCGCCGCCGGTCGCCTCAAGGACCTGGCCGACCTCGAGGCGCTCGGCGGAACTGCCTAGCTGTTTGCGTACCCGCGCCCCTTCGGCCACGCGAACACGGGGCTGCCGGGCCCCCCTGCGCAGCGGGCCTGTCGATGCCCGCGGCGCACTGTCCGTACCCAGCGGTTGTTACTGCGCGGCTTTGACCTCCACTACGGTGAGCTGGAGCATACCAGCCGGCAGCACCCATGAATGGGCCACACCCCCATCCATCCATATCGCTTGCCCGGGGTGCACATCGATCGTCGCTCGACTGCCGTCGCGATTCGTCAAGTTCACGCGTGCTCTGCTGGCACTGATGAGTACCATTCCGCGCGAGTGGCTGTGCATGGGGCTGCGCGCGCCAGAAGATGCGAGCACCTGGAACACTCGCACATGTTCGTTCTCCAGGACGACGTGGTGGACGCCGGGATCTACCGTCACTGCATCGGTCGCTGGCAATCTCGGCGGCGAGGTCGGGACAGGGCGCTTCAGCTCGACTCCAACGACGTTGACCTGCCCCGCCAGAATCTCCCACGAATGCTCTACCCCGGGCGTGAATAGGACCTGCCCCGGTGTCAGGTCCAGGATTTGAGGACCGGGCGCCCCCGGGAAATTGAACCGTGCGCGCACAGTACCGAGGCTGACGAGAGCGGTCGCCGGGTGCGAGTGCATCGGACTCTTCGCCCCCGTCCCGGCTAGGCCGCGCACGACGCGTACGTGGTCGTTCTCGAGCACCACTTGATGGTGCTCTGGATCTGCGGTGACTGCGTCACGAGTCTGCGCCCCTGCTGCCGAGGCGCACAACAGCGACATGGCGGCGAAAGCAGAGCGGCTTCGCATCTGATCCCCCAGTTGGATGGAGGCCTATTCTGCCATCGCCTCGATGCGCTAGCTAGAGCGCCGCGACCCGGCGCCGCTGCGAACGCCAGCGTTAGGCTTGCCCTCGGTCGTAGGCATGCGAGTCTACGGACCCGGCTCGATCCGGTAGCGCAGCCAGAGCATGTCGTCCGCGCGCCGGTCCGCGGCCTCGAGCGCAAGTCGGCGCGGCGCAAATCCCTCGCGGTCTACGTCGAAGAGCGTCGCCATCCCCGCACGCCCGTCCGCCACCGGCGCTACGAGAAGACTCAACTCATCCACGAGCCCTGCGCGCAGGATGGAGCCATTGATCCCCCCGCCACCCTCCAGCATCAGCGTACGCACCCCGAGCCGGGCACCGATCTTCTCGAGAGCGAGCGCGAGATCCAGCTCGTTTCGCCCCGCCAGGAGATATGAGACGCCGCGCTGGCGAAGCGAGGCAAGGTAGTCGTCCGACACGCGCTCGGTCAGCATCGCGACGATGTGATCGCCGTCGATCTCACCCGAACCCCACACGAGACGGCCGCTCGGATCGACCGCGATGGCGAACGATTCGTGCTCGCCAGGTGCGATGAAGTCTTCGCGCGTCGAACCACTGTATTCCTGCGCGACATCCGACGGACTGCGCGCCCCCGCCGCGAAATGCTGCTCCATCGTCACTCTGCCGACGATCCACGCGTCCGCCCCATACGTCTCGTGCACCTCTTCGTACTGTCGCAACTCGGCAGCGGAGAGGGGCCAGCCGTCGGTGACGATGCGTCCATCCACTGACGCCATCATGTGGCAGACGACGCGCGGTCTTCGCGAGGTCGTTGTCATTCGGTAGGTATCCTCCGTTCGCTCTCGTCAGGTCTTCATTATCTCGATCCTGGCGCGAAGCGGCGCCGACGTGCGCAGAGCATCGACCCCATTGCGGTCATCGAGGCGGCCGAGCCTGACGAGTCCTTTCGCGTGACCGGAGTCTCGATAGAACAGGGCCAGGTTTCCCCACGGGGCGTAGTAGGCGATGTCGCCAACCGCAGCGGCCGTGCCCAGGGGCGTTCCAGCCGTCGTGAGCTTTCTCGGCAGGTACGCGATCCTCTCCGTCGCCGCGTAGTCGTCGAGCGAAAGATCGAGCGGCAGTAGCGCGGCAAAATCCCGCGCTACCGCCGTATTCTCGAGGGTGGCGGCGAGTGACGTGCCCTCGACGTCCAGGAGAATTCTCACCGCTACCTAGATGCGAGCAGCAAGGCCACTCTCCTCCACAGATAACCTGACGTCCTGAACCATCAGATTCTTGTTGAAGAACTCGGTGATCTCGTCAAAGGGAATTTTGTCCATGCGATCATACAGATCGACGTGGTTGGCCTTCTCGATGATCACGAGCTCCTTTGGCTCCGCGGCCGCCTTGTACGCATCTTCGCTGAAGTAACGTGAATGCGCATTGTCACCCGCGATCAGCAGGATTGGACGCGGCGAGATTTCATCGATGTAGGTCAGCAACGGCATGTTCATGAACGAAATCGACGTGGTTGCGGTCCAGGCTCCATTCGAGTTCGGCGAGCGGCTGTGGAAGCCGCGAGGCGTGCGGTAGTAGTCGAAGTACATTCGGGTGACGGGATCGGTGATGCCCTCGAGGCTCTCGGGCAGAATCCGCGAACCCGGCGTCGGGGAACCCCGCTCGGCGTCAGCCCAGCGCTGCTGGCTCATCTGCTCAAGCATCTGCGTGCGCTGCTCCCTGGTTAGGCGATCGTAATAGCCCTTTGCCATCACACGCGACATGTCGTACATGCTTGTGGTGACAACGGCCTTGATGCGCTTGTCTACGGCGGCCGCATTCAGGCCCATGCCGGCGAAGCCGCAAATGCCGATGATGCCGATTCGCTCACGATCGACCGACGGCAGCAAGCCGAGATAATCCACGGCGGCGCTGAAGTCTTCGGTGTTGATGTCCGGCGACGCCAGGTTGCGAGGCTCTCCACCGCTTTCTCCGGTGTAGGACGGATCGAATGCAAGCGTGACATAGCCACGCTCGGCCATGGTTTGTGCGTACAAGCCCGAGGATTGCTCTTTCACCGCACCGAACGGACCGCTGACGGCAAGTGCTGCCAACCGCTGGGTGCCACGGTTTCTCGGTAGATACAGGTCGGCTACGAGGGTGATGCCGTAGCGGTTCGTGAACGTCACCTTCTGGTGATCCACCTTGTCGCTTTTGTGGAATGTCTTATCCCATTCCTGCGTCAGCTCCATAGCGCCTCCTGCTGTCTTCGCGGTTCGCGGGGACGTCTTGTCTCCCTCGGTCTCCGCGTGGGTTCTGTATGCGGTCGCGGTTGCCATGATCGCTCCGAGTAGCAGTGTCGTGGAAAGAATCGTTTTCGTTGTCATGGAAAGTCCTCGGCGTTCACGCGGCGGCGCCGCGTACTGGTTGTGCACCAATCAACCATTTTCCGGCATTACTATCTACTTGACAACGCTTCATGTGCTATTAAGCATTGCTTCATGACGCCGGACGCGCTCGACGGCATGGTGGTGTTCGCCGCATTGGCGGAATCGAGGAATTTCCGCGTGGCCGGAGAACGACTCGGGGTGACAGCGTCGGCGGTGAGCCAGGCGCTTCGCAAGTTGGAGGAACGTGTAGGCATTCCGCTCGTGCACCGCACCACGCGAAGTGTCAGCCTTTCGGAGGCGGGCCAGCGACTCTACGGCGCGGTTCGCCCTGCCCTCGCGGAGGTGGAGTCCGCTGTTGCGGCGGCCGGTGAGCTTGGAGATGCGCCGCGCGGGACGCTGCGCTTGCTCGTCGGGCCGCACGTGGAGCCGGTTTCCGCCGGACCACTCTTCTCCAGCTTCCTCACGTCTTACCCCGAGGTGAAGCTCGACCTCGTGGTGAGCGACGCTGTCGTCGACGTCGTGGCGCTCGGGTACGACGCCGGCATCCAGCTTGGCGAAGTGATCGACCGGGACATGATCGCGGTGCCCGTCACGGGCGACATCCGGATGACCGTGGTGGGTGCGCCAGCCTATTTCGCGCGGCATCCCAAACCGCGCCATCCGCACGATCTCGTTAGGCACGAGTGCCTCAATTGGCACCGGACCGCGGATGCGCCGGGATACCGTTGGGAGTTCACTGAGCCGGGAACGGACGGCCGCCTCGGGGGCGGGCGCGAGATCGCGGTCGCCGTGCCGGGGCGCGTCCTATCTACGGACTCGCGCATCAACCTCGGTCTGGCACGCGCCGGGCTCGGCCTGACAATCGTCTACGGGGACATGGTTCGCGACGACGTGGCGCGTGGCACGCTCGTGCCGGTGCTGGAGAAGTATTGTGCGCCGTTTCCGGGCTACTACCTGTTCTACCCACAGCGGCGACAAGCCACGCCGGCACTGCGCGCGCTCATCGACCACGTGCGTCGCACGCGAGAGGAGAAGCGGGCGAAGAGAGGTCGCCGTGGGTTCACGACCGACGAGAGACGATCAGATCGTTAGGCTCGACTCCACGCGGCCACGTCTCTTGCGTCTCCGTGATCTCGGACCCGGGTCAGGATGCGCTGGGCCAATGACCCTCGATCCGGTAGCGCCTGTCGCCATTCTCACCGCGATTTATACCGCTCGCAATCGACAATGGAAGCCGGTCGAGGCGCGTCTAGAACTCGATTGGCGAGAAACCTGAGATAACGATCAGCCGCGCTTCTTCCCGAACGGCATAGGCGACCTGGACATATCGGGTCACGCGGTCGGCTACGAGAGAGAACCGATAGATTCTGCGAGTTTCGAATGGGCCTCCAGGGTGGGAGCTCCCGAGCGCCGGATTGATCGAGAGTTTTTCAAGCTCCTGCGCAATCGCAGCGAGCGCGGCGAGCCGCTCGGCGTCGTCGTGGAATCGATCGTTCAGGTACTCACGAATTTCATTCCGCGTGTCTGGCGGTAATCTCAGTTCGTAGCTCATTCACGAACTCCGCCAGCGTTACGGAATTGCCTTCTGCCGCCTGCTGCTCCGCTCGCAGAATCCGTTCGAGATCGAAGCCGATCTCCTTTCGTTTCACACCATCAACGAGTTCCATCGGGATGACTTCGCCCTGGCGTTGCACAGCCCTGAACGGGTCAGTCACTTTCACGACATCATCGACAAACTCCTCGAGGTCCATGTTCAGATAATTGTCCATGACATACCGGAGCACCTCGTTCTCGCCGAGAGTGAGATCGAACACGACCGGTGTATGAGACGCACGCAGGCGAATGCTTCGGAAGGTCCCATCCCGCTCGACGTATTCCTGGGCGAGGTCGTGCGTCGTGAGCTCCTCGGTCACCTCCGGCAGCTCGCGCGCGTTTGGCCCATAGTGATCCTTGATGTAAATGAAATCGGTCACCGGGCGACCGAGATATTGGCGCGCAAGCAGATCCGCCATGTAGGCGAGCTTTACGAGACGTTTGCGCGGGATGCCACGGCCCGCGTACGCTTGCGCAAACAGCCGAAGGACCTGGGCGTTCTTTGAAATAGTCGCCATAAGTTCACTAACATAGTAGGGATGGCAATATCCCGAACAAATGCCGAAATGTCAAGGTCGAGCGCCTCGGCCCGGCATCGGTGGCAGGAGGTTCGGCTCAGACCGACCCCGACGCGCGGAGCCTGACGGGCTCGGCGCTGGCGCCTTCGGGCCCCCCGAAATCAGTTGCGCGAGCCACGCTCGCACTCTCTTTTACTCACATATGCCCAGGCTGAACGTCCCGACCCTCGCGAATGGCGCCCGCCGGTAGCGCAAATACTCCCGAAGCTCGCGCCCGCATCGAGATCGACCGCCAACTCGATGCCGCCGGATGGCTGGTGCAGCACCGTGACGAGATGAACCTCTCGGCTGGCGGCGCCATAGCCGTCCGCGAGTACAAGCTGCGCAAGGGACACGGGTACGTGGATTACATGCTCTTTCTCGACGGAACGGCCGTCGGAGTGTGCGAGGCAAAGCCCGCGGGAATTCCGGCCCGAAGCGTCGAAATCCAGACGAAGAAGTATGTCGAGGGACTCCCACCTGAACTCGACGCGCCGTACAAGCCGTTGCCGTTCGCGTACGTATCAACGGGCGAAGAGACGGTCATCATCAACCACCTCGATCCCCTCCCGCGCACGCGGCCGGTCTTCAGCTTCCACCGGCCGGAGACGCTGCGAGAGTGGCTCACCGCCGACACGCTCGACGCCTGGCTGAAGCGGCCGGGCGCGTTCTACACCGCGGCCGACGACACAAAGCAGTCCACGCTGCGGGCGCGGCTGCGAGCGATGCCGCCGGTCGAGTTGCCGGGACTCTGGCCGAATAAGGTGCAGGCGATCGTCACCATCGAGAAGTCGCTCTTCGACGACCGGCCGCGTGCACTCGTCCAGATGGCTACGGGGACGGGAAAGACGCTCCTCGCGGTGACGAGTATCTACCGCCTGATCAAGTTCGGCGGCGCGAGGCGCGTGCTCTTCCTCGTCGACCGCTCGAACCTCGGCGAGCAGGCCGAGAAGGAGTTCCAGAGCTTCCGCACGCCGGACGACAATCGGAAGTTCACTGAGCTGTATACGGTGCAGCGGCTCACGTCGAACACGATCGGCTCGTCGAGCAAGGTCGTGATCTCGACGATCCAGCGACTCTACTCCGTACTCAAGGGCGAGCCGGAGCTCGACCCCGAAGCCGAAGCGCACACCGATGTCGACGACGATGCATTGCTGCCGAAAGAGCCGCTGCCCGTCGTCTACAACCGGGCGGTCCCGCCGGAGTTCTTCGACATCATCTACATCGACGAGTGCCACCGGTCGATCTACTCGCTCTGGCGGCAGGTGCTCGAGTACTTCGACGCGCATCTAATCGGCCTCACGGCGACGCCGGCCAGCCATACGTACGGGTTCTTCAACCAGAACGTCGTGATGGAGTACCCGCACGAGAAGGCGGTCGCCGACGGTGTCAACTGCGACTACGAGGTCTACAGGATTCGCACGAAGATTACCGGCCAGGGCTCGACCGTTGTCGCCGAGCCAGGAACGATGTTGGGCTACCGCGATCGCCAGACGCGAAAGACGCGATGGGAAGCGCCGGACGAGGACGTCACCTACGCCGCCGAGGACCTCGATCGCAACGTCGTCGCGATCGACCAGATCCGGCTGATCGTCCGGACCTTTCGCGACCGGGTGCTCAAGGAAACCTACCCCGAGCGCACCGAGGTGCCGAAGACACTGATCTTCGCCAAGGACGACTCCCACGCCGAGGACATCGTGCGGATCGTCCGCGAGGAGTTCGGGCGCGGGAACGACTTCTGTCAAAAGATCACCTACAAGGTGACAGGGGCGAAGCCCGGCGATCTCATACAGTCGTTTCGCAACAGCTACGATCCGCGGATCGTCGTCACCGTCGACCTCATCGCGACAGGCACCGACATCAAGCCGGTCGAGATCGTGATGTTCATGCGGAGCGTGAAGTCGCGCGTGCTGTTCGAACAGATGAAGGGACGAGGCGTGCGCGTCATCAGCCCGGACGAACTCCAGGCGGTGACGCGCGACGCGAAGGCGAAGACGCATTTTCTGATCATCGATTGCGTCGGCGTCTCGGAGCAGAAGCTGTCCGACACGAAGCCGCTCGAGAAGAACGCGAGCGTGTCGCTGCGGGTGCTCCTCGACCACGTCGCGGCGAACGGGACGCACGATGACTATCTATCGTCGCTGGCGAGCCGGATTGCCCGCATCGACAAGCAGTGCGGGCCGGAGGATCGCAAGGCGGTCGACGAGGTGTCGGGTGGCATCTCATTGGCGACGATCGCTGCCGGATTGGTACACGCGGTCGACGCCGATGTGCAGGACGGGGCGGCGCGGAAGATGTTTGCGTTGCCGGCCGACGTCGAGCCGACCCCGGAGCAGATCAAGAAGGCCGCCGAGCCGATCAAGCGGGCGGCGATCCTGCCGCTGATGTCGAAGCCTGCGCTCCGAAAGCTGATCCTCGATCTGCGGCAGAAGTTCGAGCAGATGGTGGACGAAGTGAGCCGCGACGAGTTGCTGCGCGACGAGACGGGGCTGAGCGCGGATGCGCGGGAGAAAGCTGCGGCGTTGGTGCAGTCGTTCGAGGAGTACCTGGCGGAGCACCGGGACGAGATCGAGGCGCTTCGCTTCTTCTATTCGGTGCCGCACCGGAAGCGGCTTCGTTACAGTGACATCAAGGCGCTCGCTGGGCCGATCTCGCGAATCCCAAGATGGAGGGCGTCAAGCTCGAGCAGCACTACCGCGACACGCTCAAAAAACTCGGCGAGCAGGGCGGTATGCTCGGGCTCATCTTCCGCAAGGCGCAGAACAAGATCCAAGATCCCGCGAAACTCCGCCGGCTCGTCGTCGACCTGATCGGCAACGAGGACTGGTCGGCGATGTCGGCCGACGTCAAGGGCGACGCCTACGAGGGATTGCTCGAGCGCAACGCGCAGGATGTGAAGGGCGGCGCCGGCCAGTACTTCACGCCACGCCCGCTCATCGCCGCCATCGTCGATTGCATCCAGCCACGATCCGGCGAGGTCGTCGCCGATCCGGCCTGCGGCACCGGCGGCTTCCTGCTCGCCGCGCACCACTACCTCGAGACGCACTACCAGCTCGACACGGCGCAGAAGAAGCACCTGAGATACGAGGCGCTGCGCGGGGTCGAGCTCGTCGATGGCGTCGCGCGGCTCTGCGCGATGAACCTGCTGCTGAACGGCATCGGCCCTGACGACGACACCCGGAAGCCGCCCATCGCGGGCGGCGAGGACTCGCTCCGCAACGAGCCGTCGACGACAGTCGACGTCGTATTGACGAACCCTCCTTTCGGCAAGAAGTCGAGCATCACCGTCGTCAACGACGAGGGTGAGACCGACAAGGAGTCGATCGTCTACAACCGCCCGGACTTCTGGACGACGACGAGCAACAAGCAGCTCAACTTCGTCCAGCACGTGAAGTCGATGCTCAAGATGCACGGCCGAGCGGCCGTCGTCGTGCCCGACAACGTGCTGTTCGAGGGCGGGGCGGGGGAGAAGGTGCGCCGCAAGCTCCTCCAGGAGTGCGAGGTCCACACCCTGCTTCGGCTTCCGACTGGGATCTTCTACGCGCAGGGAGTGAAGGCCAACGTTCTCTTCTTCGACCGCAAGCCCGGGGCGAAGGAGCCGTGGACGAAAGTGCTCTGGATC
The DNA here is from genome assembly GCA_052389995.1 of Gemmatimonadaceae bacterium. GTDB lineage: Bacteria > Gemmatimonadota > Gemmatimonadetes > Gemmatimonadales > Gemmatimonadaceae > JAICNG01. The sequence goes on from JBQTHJ010000025.1 coordinate 38,714, forward strand.
TATGACCTACGCATGAACAAGGAGTTCACCCTCAAGCAGCGGCGTATGTCGCGTGCGGACCTCGACGACTTCGTGGCGTGCTACAATCCCGAGAACCGCAATCGGCGCAAGCCAACGTGGAGCGAGAAGAATCCGGAGGGGCGCTGGCGCCCGTTTACCTACGACCAGCTGGTCGCGCGCGACAAGTGCAGCCTCGACATCTTCTGGCTCAGGGACGAGTCGCTCGAAGACTCGGCGAACCTACCAGATCCGGACGTGCTGGCGGCGGAGATCGCCGACGATCTGCGGGCGGCGCTGGAGCAGATCGAGAGCGTGCTGGGCGATCTCCAGGCGAGGGCGGCGGCGGGACGCCGCAGCGAATAGCACCGTCGTCATTCCCGGCGTGAACGAGGCTCGACGCTGGGTGTTGTGACGTGCGCTACGCCCTAAGGAACGTCAATTCGCCCCTACGTAACCGATCTACGGCGGCGCCTTTTGTCCAACCATCCTTTCTCGCTCAGTACCTTACATGCGAGCGCTATTTGCTCGGGTGAGAAGCGCCTTTTCCGATCACTCCATTCGTAAACGCGAGAGACTACGACATCGGGGGTATTGGCGTTCTCGTGAACTGCAACCCAGTGAACACTAGACAATAATTCAAGACCGAATGGCGACTCGAAGCCTTCCACCAACTGGGCTACGGAGTCAAAGCGTCGCTTAGAGCTTTTGTCGTGCTTAAGTCGTTCCTCGGCGTCGAGAACGGCGCCTGGCACCAATTCGAGCGTCTTCGACGGTGAATCACCTCCATCCCGGTATCCAGTCACGTAGTAACCTTCGACAGCACGCAAAACGTGACTGAGATTCTCCGCAAAGGGGCCGAACAGCGCCTTCGTGTAGCGTAGCTTCAGCTCCTGCCCTGCTTCCTGCATGAAGTACATGAGCTTGTGAACTTCTAGAAGCGTAACAAAAGGATCTAACAAGCCGGACAAGTACCGGTTCATTAGGACAACGAGTGCCGCGCGTCCCGGCGTCATCCTCGGTGGCGCCTTCGCCCTGATCGTCGGCGATTGTTCTGGTCGGTCATGCGGCTCGAATACGAGTACCTCCACATCCGTAAACTGCGATAAGGTTTCCTCAATGCGAGGGCGAATCACAGTCCAAGGTAGCCCTCCAAGACCGCTCCCAAGCGGGGGGACGGCCACCGACCTAATTCCTCTGTCACGTATCTCAGTCACAAGTGCCTTAAGGCCCGCGTCGATATCCTCAACGCGACTTTTGCCGCGCCAGTGCCGCTTCGTCGGAAAGTTGATGATGTATCGAGGATTCGTTAGTGAATTCAGCGCAACTACGAACATCTCTCCTGGCTGAACCTCGTGTCGGGCACACGCAGCGGCGTACGCCTTGAAATTCTCCGGGAAGGCATTCTTGAACTGAAGTGCAATGCCGCGACCCATAATTCCGACGCAATTGACGGTGTTGACCAATGCCTCTGCATCGGCACGTAAAATGTCGCCCGTCGTGAATTTCAGCATTTCCCTGTCGGCCTCAGTAATACCACGCGGGAATGATCTCGACTTTCGGCTGATGGCTTGCTCCTGCAATTGCGTCGAGTACCTGTTGGAACACAGCGCGTGAACGCACTCCAATTCGTTGAATCAATGACCAAGGAAAGAACTGCTGCATTAGGAACTCAGCCTGCTTGCCTTCCTTAATGTCAGGCGGACGAAAATCGGTTGCGTGAACGGCGGCCCAGTTTATCTCGTGGAGGTCGGCGAGATCGTCACGGAACTCGGCGTAAACTGCACCCGCGTTCGACAGAGAGAATGCCCATCGGCGTCCGTTAACCTGTGCCCAATTGACGACTTGGTGGAGGTCCGCTTCCAAATGGACGATCGAGTCCTGCCCCTCGCGGTACGTGAGCTCTGCGTGATTACCCATGTGCGTCGCGATACGGTGGAGGCACCAGCGATCGTGGAGATCACCACCGGGCACCCTGCGAAGTCGAACGAGCGCATCCTCGAGCGCCCGCAGTATGTCGACGTCGAGATCGTTCATCGGTTCGTCCAGAAGAGCAATTTTCCGCCGGGCATCAGCGCGAGGCCCGCAACATCGCCGGCAGGATCTCGCGTCCCATGATATTCATCATAGGTGAGCTCCTGTTGTAGCTGCCACCCGTCATCACGACGATGACGTCCAGCGAGGGAACGATGTAGATCTTCTGTCCGCCGTTGCCGGTGGCCACGATCATGTCCACACGGCGCGGTCCCTCCGGCATCGCGGCATTGACCCACTGATGCCACCAGAAGTAGCCGTACCGCTGGTCCCCCACCGTCGACAGCGCGGCCGTGGAGCGCGCCACCCACTCGCGCGAGAGCACCTGGCGCCCCTGCCACTGCCCGTGCTGGTGAAAGAGGAGCCCGAGCTTGAGCATGTCGCGCGGTCGCAGGTACAGCTGTGAGAAGGTCGCGGCGTTGGACGCATCGAACGTGACGTTCCAGCGCACGTCCTCCGCCCTGATGCCGAGCGGCGTGAAGAGGTGGCGTTGTGCGAACGCGAGGAGTGGCGTGCCAGTCGCACGCTCGACCAGCCGGGCGGCGACCTTCACGTTGCCCGAGTAGTAGCGTCCGCGCGTTCCGGGCGCGTCCTGCATCGGGAGGTCGAGCACGAACTTCACCCAGTCGCTGCTCTGGTAGACCGTCGATTCGTTGCCGGGCGAGCTGCCATCCCAGTCGTCGCAGGCGAGACCCGACTGCATCGTGAGCAGGTCGCGGAGCGTGAGCGCGTCCTTCCGCGGGTCTGGGTTGGCGTAGCGCTGGTACGGCAGCCGCGCGATCACGCGTTCATCCTCGCGCATCAGGTTGCGATCGACTGCCAGCCCCACCACCGCGGAGACGACGCTCTTCGTAGCCGATCGCATCTGATGCAACCGGTCGCGGTCGTGATTGTAGAAGTACTCCTCCACCACGAGCTTCCCGCCGCGATGGACGAGGATGGCGTGCACGTCCGGATACGTGCGATCCACGACCCGGCTCACGAGCCGCGCGATCGTGGCGCTGTCGAGCTCGGCCGCCGCGGCATCGCCGGTGCGGATGCCGTCGCCGAGCTCGGCGGGCACCGCGTAGCGGTACAGTCCCGCACCCGCCGCCCGCGGCACGGCGCGAACGAGCTCGGCGATCGCGGAGTCGACTACCGCGGTGCGCCGCGCGAAGAACACGCCGCGCTCGACGAACCCCGACACTGTTCCGCTCGCGGTCTTCCGGAAGGGGATCGTGTCGCCGCCGCCGTTCAGGAACCGGTCGGCGCCGAGGGATCGGAGCGGGTACTTCGCCTCGTCGAGCACGGCATAGAGCATCGTGTCGGTCGCCACGAGGGCGATCGTCGCGTTGCCGTGGTAGGCGTAGACGCCCTCGTACTCGTCGAGTGACGGACGGTGCTCGCCTTGCGGGATCGCTGCGCCGCCGCTCGCCTGTGCACTCAGTGCGCGGGAGACGCCAACGAGCGCGAGCGCCGCGACGAGCTGCGCGCGTGTCGACCATCTGGGCCAGCACGTACGTCGGTCCATGGGGAGTCCCCGAAGTAGATGGCCATCGACGACGGAACGAGGGCGCGGAGCTACGCCCTAACGAGCTTCTTGTACGCCACCCTGTGCGGCTGATCAGCGTCGATGCCCTTCCGCTTCCGCAGATCCTCCTTGTACGCCTCGTAGTTCCCCTCGAACCAGAACGCTTCCGAGTTCCCCTCAAAGGCGAGGATGTGCGTCGCGATGCGATCGAGAAACCACCGATCGTGCGAGATCACCACCGCACACCCCGCGAAGTCGATGAGCGCATCCTCGAGCGCACGCAGCGTGTCGACGTCGAGATCGTTCGTCGGCTCGTCGAGGAGTAGCAGATTTCCGCCTGCCATTAAAGTCTTCGCCAGATGCAGGCGATTGCGCTCCCCTCCGGCGAGGTCGCCCACCCGCTTCTGCTGATCGGCGCCACGGAAGTTGAAGCTCGCGAGATACGCGCGTGAGTTGATCTCCTTCTTGCCGACCATGATCTGCTCCAGGCCGCCGGAGATCTCGTCCCACACGGTTTTCTTGCCGTCGAGGGTGCGAGTCTGGTCGGCGTAGGCGAGCTGCACCGTGTCGCCGACCTTGAGCGAGCCCGAGTCCGGCGTCTCCTTCGCCGTGATCATGCGAAAGAGTGTCGTCTTGCCGGCGCCGTTCGGCCCGATCACGCCGACGATGCCGCCGCGCGGGAGTGAGAACGTGAGTCCGTCGAAGAGCAGGGTGTCGCCGTACGCCTTGCGAAGCTCGTTGGCGATGACGACGTCGTTGCCGAGCCGTGGCGCGGGGGGAATGACGATCTCGTTCTGCGCGATCCTCTCAAACTGATTCTCACTCGCCAGCTCTTCGTACTTCTGAATGCGCGCCTTCGATTTCGCCTGGCGAGCCCGCGGCGCCATGCGCACCCACTCGAGCTCGCGCTCGAGCGTGCGCTGCCGTGCGCTGGCCGACTTCTCTTCCTGCGCGAGACGCGTCTTCTTCTGCTCCAGCCACGACGAGTAGTTCCCCTCGTACGGAATTCCACGGCCTCGGTCGAGCTCGAGAATCCACTTCGCGACGTTGTCGAGGAAATACCGGTCGTGCGTGATGGCGACGACCGTCCCCGGGAACTGCTCGAGGTGCTTCTCGAGCCACGCCACGCTCTCGGCGTCCAGATGGTTCGTCGGCTCGTCGAGGAGCAGCAGATCGGGCTCCTCGAGCAGCACGCGGCACAGCGCGACACGCCGCTTCTCTCCGCCGCTGAGTCTACTCACCTCCGCGTCGGCTGGCGGCAGTCGCAGCGCATCCATCGCGATCTCGATCTTGTTGTCGAGATTCCAGAGATCGTGCGCGTCGATGTACTCCTGAAGCCGCCCCTGCTCTTCGAGCAGCTTGTTCATCGCGTCGTCATCCATTGGCTCGGCGAACTTCATCGCGATCTCGTTGAAGCGCTCGAGTGCGCGACGCTGATCCTTGAGCGCCTCTTCGACGTTGCCGCGAACGTCCTTCGATGGATCGAGTCCGGGCTCCTGCGGGAGGTAGCCGATCTTCGTCCCCTTGGTGGCCCAGGCTTCGCCCTGAATGTCCTGGTCGATGCCCGCCATGATGCGAAGCAGCGATGACTTCCCCGCGCCGTTAGGGCCGAGGACGCCGATCTTGGCGCCGGGGTAGAAAGAGAGCCAGATGTCGTCGAGGATCACGCGCGAAGGTGGAACCACCTTGCGCAGGGCTTTCATGACGTAGATGAACTGAGGAGCCACGTTGCGACCGAGGGATGAGGACGGAGGAACGAGGAAGAGAGCCTGGAAATCTCACCGTCTGGCGCTCCGCATTCCAGACCCTTCCCCGGTATCCGGACCTGGCGCCCACGTCCTCATTCCTCAGTACTCACGAGTGCTCTAGAGTGACATCTGCGGCTCGGTTGCCCTCACCGTCGAGAGCTCCCTCTCCACCACGCGAGCAGGCGCTTCCCAACCCTGTAGCGCGGGCGGCAGACCGCTGCTCACCAGCGACGCTCCGCCGTCGGCGTAAATGGTCTGGCCGGTAATCCACCCGGCCTCCTCCGAACAAAACAACGCCACTACGTTCCCGATGTCAGCGGGCGTGCCTAACCGTCCCATTGGAGTCCACCCTTGCGCGTGCCATTGGCGGACCATGTCCTGCGCGACCTCCGGCAAGGAGTTCAGCACGCTGTCCTCCGTGAAGCCAGGGCTGACGGCGTTCACCGTGATTCCTCGCCTGGCCAGTGCGACCGCGAAGTACCGGACGAGCGACTCCATCGCCGCCTTCGCGGAGGCCATTGCGACCCACGGGAGCCAGCTGCCGGTGCGACTGCCATCGGCATACGTGACGGCGATGATCTTGCCGCCCTGCCCCATGAGCTTCGTCGCCTGCTGCACCTCGAGAAGGAACGCCTTCCCTTGAGAGTCGCAGGCCGTGTCCCACTTCTCGACCGCGATGTCGAGCGGCGGCTCGTAGAACGTTGGAATCTCGCTGCGTGCGTTGCTGACGAGGATGTCGAGGGTGGCGAACTCTGACCGCGTGCGCTGGAACAAGCGGTCGATGCTGTCGGTGTCGCACACATCGAGCTGCGTGAGGAACCCGTCCGAACCGAGCTCGCGCACTTTCGCCAGGACATCCTTCGCGGCCTGCTCGTTCTGATAGTAGGTGATCCCGACGTGAGCGCCGCGTTCGGCGAGCTTGAGTGCGATCCCGCGTCCAATACCCCGCGAGCCTCCCGTGATGAGCGCGTGCTTTCCTGCGAGCGACATTGAGACCTCCTTGGCGGGTGACGCCGTTGGCGCAACGGGTTCGTGAACGGTCTCTGATGGTCCCAGGTCGAATGTCGGGCTTACCAGGCGGCGGCACAAGGCGCCGCTGGTCGGGCGCAGGCCAGCCGAACCGAGTATGTTCTGGGGCACGACACCTGAGAGGAGGAAGGGCGTGTCACCGACTACGGCTCCCTATACCGGACACCGCGCCGCCACGATCGCCGGCTTACTCACGGTGGCGGCAGGCGCGATGCACTTCGGCATCACCTTTCTCGCCTACCGCCCAACCTTCAGCCTGACGGCGCTCTGGTTCGCCGGCACCGGGATCGCGATCGCGCTGACCGGGATCCTGACGCTGTTCGTGCGGTACACGCCGGCGGGATCGGTCGATCGGTCGGTGGCGGCGCTGGCGAATGCGGCGGGTCTCGTCATCGCCATCGTCTTCGAGATGCTGAACGGATGGGACGAGCCACGCGGCTACGTGCAGATCGTGCTCTTCCTCGTCGGCGGACTCGCGTCACTGCTCGGTGGCAAGCCCGCGGCCGCGGCCGCGCCCGACCGCCCACCGGCCTGACGCTACCGCGCGGCGAGCCTCGTCAGGCGGAGGTGCTCGACGCGTGCCGTGTTGACCGCGCCGTTCATGTTCCGATCGACGGGCGCGTACGCGAGCGTGAGCGTGTGCGACCCGGCCTCGAGCCACGTCGTGATCGCGCTGCTGTAGCCCCAGTCGGTCCAGAGCTCCGTGCCGCGATGCGGCATGACGAGTGATCCCACGCGCGAGCCATCGACCAGGAGCGATCGCATCGCCGCCTTGTCGCCGCTGTTGACCGGGCCGCTCCCGTTCGCGTAGCGCGCGTCGATCGCGTACCGCCCGGCGACAGGGATGTCGACGCTGAATTCCACGGAAGTTCGGTCATCGAGCGTGAGCTCGACGTAGCCATCGCCGTCGCCCTCGGTCTGCGCACTATCGGGAACAGTGGGCGGCCGCGCGATGACCACCGCCTCGCCGGGAACGACGCGCACTGGCTCGCTCAGAAACGACTCGACTCCGGCAGCGTCGACGACCATCACCTGATACTCCGCGAGCCCCTCGTCCTCGCTCACGGTCGTCCTGGTCGCCGTCATCACCGCGTCGCGGCGACCATTGCGGTGGAGAACGTAGCTCACAGCGCGGGGAACGGCACGCCACGAGAGACGGCCGGCGCGATACGTGACGAGCGGCGTCGCCGGCGCCGCACGATTCTCGACGATGGTGATCGACGACGGTGGGATGACACCGTTCATCGTCAGCTCGATCGTATGCGGACCCGTGAGGCCCGCCGGGATCTCCGGCCCCGGGAGCGGACGACCATCGAGCGTCGCCGTGGCGACGGCATTGCCGAACCCGCGCACCGTGATCGTGAGCATCGAGCCACGATAGGGCACATTGCGGAGCGTCCGCTCGCCATCGTACTGCCGTGGGACGAACGGACGGAATACGAGCCGATCATATTCGAAGCGCATGCCGAAGAGCACTCGGATCACGGTCGCGAGGGTGGCGCCCACGCTCCCGATCAGCCGGTCGGAGTTGAGCTCCGTCCCCTCGAAGTGGCCGGTGGCGGCAACCATGTTCTCCTTGTTGGTGAGAAAGAGCGCCGCTGCCCGATAGATCGCGCCAAGCCCATGTTCCACGGCGGCGCCATTCCCGGCCTCGGCCGCGGCCCACGTCCAGAATCCGACGACTTGCGGCCAGATGCCGGCGTTGTGGTACGGCGGCTGGTCCACGATGTACGGCCAGAAGCTCGGCACCCCAAACGGCACGACCGGCATGCTGCGCGCGAGAACGTCCCGCTGTTCGTCGCTCGCCACACCGTAGATGATCGCGAGCGCCTCGCCGAGTCCCTCGGAACGTGGGGAGAGCGATCGATGCGTGCGACCGTAGAGATACTGGCCGTAGTAGCCGCGCGCAGCCATCCAGAGGTGCGTGTTGATCCCCTGTCGCACGCGCGCCGCGACCGAGTCCCACCGCGCCGGCGCCTCGCCTAACGCGGTCGCCATCCTCGCGAGCACACGGTACGCGCCGTAGTGAAGCGCGTTCGTGCCCAGGCTCTGCGACTGGTAGATGTCCTTCGCATCCATCCAGGACGGATAGCTCTGCTCGCGCCAGTCGAGGAACGACGACTCTCCACGAAACAGCCCAGTCCCATCATCGTACGCGACCGCGAGATCCGCTTCGGCCGAGCGGCGGATGATGTCGTAGGAGTGACGAAGCCAGGATTGATCGCCGGTGACGAGGTACAGCTCCCACGCAGCGAGCGCCCATGCCACCCTGTCGGTGGACACCGGCCACGATCCGCCCGTGCCCACGTCCTGTATGATGCGGCCGGTGGAGTCCACCTTCACGAGAAGGCTGCGACGTACTTCCTCGGGCGCGAGTGGTGCGAACGCGAGCATGGCGCCCCACGCGACGTCGCGTGTCCAGATTCCTTCCCACTTGGCTCCGCCCATGAGCGCGCCGTCGTCGCGCCTGAGCTCCGCCAGCTCCTCGAGCGACAGGCGATAGAGCGCATCGACGAGCCGCTGCGAGGACACCAGCTCGGGAAAGCGCGCGATGTCGCGCTTCCGCACCCACACCGCGCGGCCGCTGTCGTCCGCGGGCCGCGTGTATGCCGTCTCGAACGGCAGGGTGACCGTGTAGATGCCGTCGCGGTTGGGGTCTGTCAGCTCGAACCGCGACCCCGCCTCGAGCACCGAGAAATCCCACGTCAGCGGCTCGACATTTCCGACGATGTACACGCCCTTGAAGTCGCGGCGCCGAATCGGCGGCCCATTCGGCGGATCGTACACGCCACGCGCGCGGAAGCTGGCGAACACATGTCGCATGTCGAGCCGGAACGTCACCTGCGCCGTCCCTTCCTCGCTGGGGGGCGCGTCCTCCGGCGATGGCGTGCGGGGCGCATCGACACGACCAAACACGAACACCGGCGTCGTGATCTTCCCCGCCCTTGGCCGCACGTAGATCATGTGGTCGGTGCCGGGCGCAAACTCGTTGTCGGCTCCGTTGATGCTGAACTTGAACATCACCTCGAGCGGCGCGCGCGGATAATTCGTCTCGATGCGGTCGCGCGTCACCGCGATCGCGGTGAAGGGGCCCTGCACGACGGACGTATCGGTGATGGTGTAGAGCGTGTCGCGCTGCTGGGCGACAGCGGCGCCGGCAGCGACGCACGCGATCGCGAGCGCGCGAAAGATCACGGCCGGACGGGTTGGGTCCAGGCCATCTCCACCTGCCCCGAATAGGATGGGTTCGTTTTCGGCTTCGACGACGCCACGCGCGCACGCACGTAGAGCTCATCGCCACGCATGGTGTAGCTCGCCCTCGTTCCACGAGCCTCGGCCAAAACGGCGCCGATGTCGCTACTGTACCGGCGCGTCACTGGCGTGCCCACGGAATCCCGCATGGCGACCGTCGCGGTATCGTAGTCGCCGCGCGTGCCGATGAACTGGATCGTGTAGGTGGCGCCGGCCGCGGGGCGAACGGCGACCGTGAGACGCGAGCCTTCACGCCGCAGCTCCGAGAGAGTCACACCGGTAGTGGCGTAGAAATCACCACGCTCCATGGCTGCCGTCAGCGAGTCGGGGGCGAGCATCGACGTGCGCACCATTATCCAGCCACGCCCCGGGTTGCGCTGAGTCGGAGCGAAGGTGTGATAGTCGTGCGCGTCATCGGTCGCGACACCGTAGAGGAGCGATCCGCCGCTCGTCAGGCGCTGTGCCAGCACGATGTCCCACAGCCGCTCCGTACCCGGGTGAAGCGAGTCGCCAAGGTTGTTGACGAGTGGGTGTCCGTTGTAGACCTCGAAGAAGCGAAGGTCGGCGAGCTCGACCAGATCCTCCGCCGTCTGGCTCCACAGATAGTTCGGATGGTTCAACACGGCCACGATCTCACGCGCCGTGCTCCCCTCCTGCCGGCGCAACGAGTCGAGATCCTTCCGAAGGATCTCGACGAGCGACGCTCCGCGTTGCTCCGACACCACGCCGGTGAGGTTCAGCCCGTTCATGTGAGCGCCCCGGCGATTGAGATACTGTGTGATCTCCTCCCCGGCCACAAGAATGAATCGTCCGGCTTCCTGCACGCGCTCTCGGTATTCCGGATATCGCTTCAACCGCACGAACAACGTGTCGCCGCGCTTGCGCTCTTCCACCCAGCTCGGTCCAAAGCGAGTGCGATATCTGGAATACGCCTCGCGTCCTGGCCCCTGCGCGGGGACGCGGAACCACCGCTCGTCGGCCGCGAGGGTGTTGTGATCCGTGATCGCCAGAAACTGATAGCCGTTCTGCTTGTACCACTCGGCCACCGACTCCGGAAAATCGTCGCCGTCCGACCAGAGCGTGTGCGTGTGTGTGTTGCCGCGCCACCACCGGTCGGCCGCCGAGCCACTGCCGGCGCCGACGCTCGCCGTGTGGCATCCGGCAAGGGCGAGAAGGCAGAGTGCCCATGCCTTCACGGTGCGGGCACCCGCCGATGCTGAAGAAACCACTCGTACAGCTCCGGGTTGTCGTACGTGCGCGTCCACGCGTCGTGCCCTGCGTCCTCGTATATCGTGAGCCTCACGTTGCCGTCGCACCGCTTCAGCCGTTCGACGAGCTCCTCCGAACGATCGAGCGTGATGACGTCGTCCTTCGCGCCATGGAAGACCCAGATCGGGAGATGCTTGAGCGCGCACATTCCTGACGGTGTCGCGCCGCCGCTGATCGGCGCCATCGCGGCGAAGCGGTGTGGAAACTCCATCGCGAGATGCCACGCGCCGTAGGCACCCATGCTCAACCCGGTGATGTAGATGCGATCGGGATCGACTCGATACTTCTCGGCGACTTCGTCGAGCAGGGCGTCGAGCGTCGCCGTCGACCAGATCATGTTGGTCTCGACTCGGGAAGCGACGACGATGAAGGGAAAATCGGGGCGCTGCGAGGCGATCTTCGGCGGTCCGTGCACTTTCACGCGGTCGATGTCGTCGCCGCGCTCGCCACCGCCATGCATGGCGTCGCGACTCGCCGGCGTGCAACCGATCGCGACTGCGGCGACGAGATATCCTGACAGGACGTGCAGCTCACGCATGACACGCCAGGTACGTCAGGGACTCTTCCGACCTCCCGCCAGCTGCATCATGCTCTCGCGCTTCTCGAGCCAGTGCTTCTCTTCGTCGGGAGGTATCGACGCGCGTCCCGCGCGTCGCACGATGTTGACCTTCGCGGCCGTCGTGTCCGACACGAGCGAGAGGAGGAGCAGGATGTCCTCGGACAGCGCGCTCGCCTTCACCTTGTGGATCTTCACGCCCGAATCGCCGAACGCGAACGGCACCATGGCCTTCGTCATCCGGTAGGAGTCGTCCTCCGACATCGTGAGGCTGAATGCCGCGTACAGCTCGCCGGCGCTGAACGCGACGGAGTCCTTCGCAGCCGAATCCGGCTGTTGAGCCCCCAGTGACGGGGCCAACGAGATCGCGAGAACGAAGATGAGTGCGCGCATCGCGATCGAGCTGTAGCAATCGGTACGCCATGTCCTCCTTTCTGACCCTTCGGCTTCGCCGCTCACGTGCGGCCGGGCCCTTACGTTCCAAGACCTCGTGGCTGCACTCACGTTCAAAGGCGATCGCGGATGCAGCGGAAACGCCGGGTTACCTCGGTGCCTGGCGAAGGCTCCTCGCGCAACACGCTTGAATCGCGTGCTGTTACCGACAATCACACCGTGGTGGGAGGAGGCCGAACCGCCGAGGAGCCATCCGCCCCACCCGCTCCATCCGTGTCGCCCATGAACATCGATGGTCATCCTCGACGGGCATCAAGGTTCAAGTCTGACACGGATGCAGCGGGTGGGGCGGATTACCTCCGGCAAAAAGGAAGTCCCTCGCGCAGGCACATGAATGAGGTGTTGTCGACACGATCACGGCCGCTGATGCGCGGGGCTGGAGCGTCACCATCACGAGAAATACCACCAGACCGCACCGACCGCGGCCGCGAGCACCGCACTCAGGATGAAGTCGGTACGCCGCCAGCCGGTACCGCGCGGTCCGACCGTTTCGCGCCGCGTCGTGTCGAACGTAATTCCATCGACCTTCTCGAGTGGCGGCGGCGCGCTCGTCAGGCTCACGAGGATGAGCACCGCCGTGCAGATCACGAACAGCAGGATCGCGAAGTGCAGGAAGTTGATCGACGCGTACGACAGCATCCAGCCGCTGAGCGAATCCTTGTTGAGCTCCGCCACCAGCCGCACCACGCCGAGCACGAAGCCGGTGATGAGCGCCGCCATCGCGCCGCGCGCGTTCACGCGGCGCCAGAGCACGCCAATGAGAAACACCGACGCGATCGGCGGTGAGATGTATGCCTGCACGCTCTGGAGATACTGATAGAGCTGCGCCGAGATCAGCTGCATGAGCGGAATCCAGAGCAGGCCGAATCCCACGAGCAGCGCTGTCGACGCCTGACCGATGAGGACGAGCCGCCGCTCCGTCGCCGCCGGATTCAGCTTCTTGTACACGTCCCACGTGATGAGCGTCGAGCAGGAGTTGAACACCGCCGACAGCGAGCTCATGAGGGCCGCGAGCAGTCCGGCGACGACGATGCCGCGGAGTCCGGCCGGCATCAGCGCGGCGACGAGCGTCGGCAGCGCCTGGTCGGGATGCTCGAGCGTAATCAGGCCGCGTTGCGCCAGCGCGTACGCGACGATGCCAGGAACGACGAAGATGAAAACGGGAAGGAGCTTGAGAAAGCCGGCGAAGATCGTGCCGCGCCGTGCTTCATCCTGGTCCTTCGCCGAGAGCACGCGCTGCACGATGAACTGGTCCGTGCACCAGTACCACACGCCGAGGATCGGCGCGCCGAACAGGATTCCGGTCCACGGGAAGTTCGGATCGTTCATTGGCTTCCACATGTCGAGAAAGCCGGGGCCGGCGGTGTTCACCATCTCACCCCACCCACCGAGCGCGTTGAGTCCGACGACGGTGACCGTGATGGCTCCGCCGATGAGCACGAACATCTGGATCATGTCCGTGTAGAGCACCGCGCGCAGCCCGCCGAAGATCGTGTAGATACCGGTCGCGACCACGACGATCATCGCGCCCGTCCAGAAGTCGATCCCCATCAGCGCCTCGAACACGATGCCGCCGGCGGCGATCGTGACGGAGATCTTCGTCAGCACGTAGGCGATGATCGAGACGATGGCCAGATACCACCGCGCGCCTGACGAGTAGCGCCGCTCGAGGAACTCGGGCATCGTGAACACCCCGCTCCGCAGATAGAACGGGACGAACACCCAGCCGAGGATGAGCAGAATGAACGAGGCGAGGATCTCGAACTGGCCGACCGCAATGCCGCTCGCGGCGCCAGTGCCGGCGAGCCCGACGAGGTGCTCGGATCCAATGTTCGATGCGAACAGCGACGCGCCGACGATGAACCAGCCGATGTTACGGCCGGCGAGGAAGTAGTCCGTCGACGTGTCGCGCGAACGCTCCCGCACCGTCACCCAGATGGCGATGGTGAACGTGAGAACGAAGTAGGCCGCGATGACGATCCAGTCGAGCGTGGCGAGCTGTTGCACGAGGGAGCTCCGTCGCTAAGGGACGAACGTCGTCATGCACTCAACCGCATCGCGCTCCCCGAGGCGTCCGGCCCGGGCGTGGCGCGCGGCGACAACAATACGTCGTCCGGCCGACGCACGCGATATCGCGGCGCCACCGTCGGCCGCTCAGGGCAGCTTGCGCTCGGCCGCCTGCCAATCCCCTCGGCGCACCGGGACCTGCATCCCGTCCGTCGCCTGGAGCCGATCGAACAGCCGCGTCCGCATCGCGCGCACGGTATCCTGCATCAACGGGGAGTCGACGAGGTTGTACCGCTCCATGGGATCGGCGGTGAGATCGTAGAGCTCGTTCGTGTCCCAGATGCCGTGGTAGAAGATGTATTTGAAGCGGTCGCCACGGAGCGCGAACGTCGTTGGCGTATGGGGGAAGGCGTACTCCCAGTAGTACTCGTACAGCATCTCGCCGGGCGCCTGCATCGCATTGCCGCGGAGCGCGGGGAGCACCGACTGGCCATCCATCTGCCATTCGGGCTGCACGCCGGCCAGCGCCAGGATCGTCGGCGCGATGTCGATGTTCCGCACCATCTGCGTGATCGTGTCGCCAGGCGTGATGAGCCCCGGGGCGTACGCGACCATCGGCACACGGATCGACTTCTCGTACGCGTGGCGCTTGTCGATCAAGCCATGTTCGCCCAGTACGAATCCATTGTCGCTCGTGTAGACGATGAGCGTCGACGACGCGAGTCCCGCCTGATCGACGTAGTCGAGAATGCGACCGATGCTCTCATCGAGCGCGAGCAGCGTCTCGGTGTAGGCGCGATAGAACCGGTCGAAGCTGAACGCCCCGTGGTACGCGTAGTCGACGCCATGCCAGCTGTACCGCTGCTCGCGCACCCACCGCGGCTTGCCGCGATAGTTGGACTCGGTGTTCGCCATCGTCTCGGGATACGGGATCGGCGATGACGCATGGCGGCCAGCGTGGCGCGGTGCGGGTTGGAACTCGGCGTGAACGGCTTTGTGCGCGAGATACAGAAAGAAGGGACGGTTGGCGTCGGCTCGACGAACGCCACGGAGCCACTCGAGCGCCTGCTCGGTGAGAATGTCCGTCGTATAGCCCTTCATCTGCCGGCGCGTCCCGTTCACGTTGAGCAGCGGATCGGAGTACACGCCCTGGCCGCGGAAGCTCACCCACTGGTCGAATCCCGGCCGCGGCATGTCACTCTCCGTGTCCTCGCCCATGTGCCATTTGCCGATGTACGCCGTGCGATAGCCGGCCCGCTGGAGCAGCTCCGGGAAAAAGACCGTTCCCTTGGGGATCGGTGACGTGTTGTCGACCACGCCATGCCGGTGGGCGTACTTCCCCGTGAGAATCGATGCCCGACTC
This sequence comes from Gemmatimonadaceae bacterium, assembly GCA_052389995.1. GTDB lineage: Bacteria > Gemmatimonadota > Gemmatimonadetes > Gemmatimonadales > Gemmatimonadaceae > JAICNG01. Next base: position 53,932 of record JBQTHJ010000025.1, read on the forward strand.
GGCGAGCACAGCGCCGTGGTGACGAACGCGTTCGGCACGTATGCGCCACGCGCGCGCATCCGGTCGATGTTCGGCGTCTTGAGAAACGGCGGCGCCCCTTTCACGAAGCTCATGAAGTCGTGACGGTGGTCGTCGCTGAGGATGAAGATGACGTTGCGGCGTTCCTGTGTTCCGCGTTGCTGCGCCGGCAGCGGTGCCAACCCTGCCAGCAGAAAGGCGCCGAGATACAGACACGCTTCCGTATTCCGCATTCTGCCTCGCATTACCGGCATGTCACTGCCCTCCTCCGCGCCGCCAACGGCCAGGTGAACCGCGCCAGCTGGCGGGCAAGCACGCGCTTGGCGCAACGCCGCGCGTCGGTGAGCTCGAACCGCGCCTCCTCGACGCGCTCGGAGCTCGATCCCACGAACACACGAAACACTCCCGGCTCCACAACGAGATCGAGGTCTGCATCGAAGAACGCGAGATCGGCGGCGCCAAGCGTGAACGACACCGATCGCGTTTCCCCAGGCTGCACCGTGATCCGTCGGAATCCGCGAAGCTCCTTCACCGGCCGGGTTATGCTTCCGACCTCATCCCGGATGTACAGCTGCACGACCTCCTCCCCGGCGCGATCGCCGGTGTTCGTCACGTCGATCGTCGCGACGAGCGTGTCGGCCGGCCCGATCGAGGGCGCGCTGAGGCGCAGGTTCCGATACGCGAACGTCGTGTAGCTCAAGCCATGGCCGAACGGATAGAGCGGCGTCCACGGGACGTCGATGTACTTCGACGTGTATTTGTTCTGCTCCTGCGGCGGCCGCCCCGTCATTCGGTGGTTGTAATAGATCGGCACCTGCCCCACGGTTCGTGGAATCGTGACGGGCAGCTTCCCCGACGGATTCGCGTCACCGAACAGCACATCGGCGACTGCGTTTCCCATTTCCGAGCCGAGATACCACGTCTCGAGGATCGCCGGGACGTTCGCCGCGATCCATGGAATGCTCAGAGGTCGCCCGCCCATGAGCACGACGACCATCGGCTTTCCCGTGGCGTGAATGGCGCGCACGAGTCGCCCCTGCACCCCGGGGAGATCGATGAACGCGCGATTGTTTGCCTCCGCGCTCTGTTCCTGGTGCTCTCCGGCGACGACGATGACGGCGTCGGCGCCGCGCGCCGCGGCCACGGCCTCCGCGAAGCCACTCGTGTCCTCGGTCACGACGTCCGCGCCCTGCGCGTGCGTCACGCGGGCATTCGGCATTGCATGGCGAATTCCATCGAGGATCGTCACGGTCTCCTCCGCGCGACCCGCCGCCGCCCAGTTGCCCATCGACGACCGTCCGTCGGTCGCCAGTGCGCCGATGACGGCGACAGAACCTAACGACTTCGCCAGCGGGAGGACGCGGGGCTCGTTCTTGAGCAAGACGATCGACTTTCGCGCCAGATCGCGAGCGGCCGCGCGATGTTCCGCCGCGAGAAGTGTGCGACGCTCGCGGGCCGTATCGCTGTAGCGATAGGGATCCTGAAACAGCCCCAGCTCGTACTTCGCGCGGAGCACGCGCCGAACGGCCGCATCGACGTCACGCATCGGCACGCGGCCGCCGCGGACCAGTGCGGGGAGCTTCCGGATGTAGATGCGACTCACCATGTCGACGTCCACGCCGGCGCGCAGCGCCAGCGCGCCGGCCGCGGCGGAATCGGCGGCGACCCCGTGCGGGATGAGCTCGAGCACTCCCGTCCAATCGCTCACGAGCAGGCCGTCCCATCCCCACTCGCGTCGCAGCAGCCCGTCGATCAGCCGCTCGCTCGCATGCATGGGAACGCCGCCGATCTCGTTGAACCCGCCCATCACCGATCGCGCGCCCGCGGCTACCGCCGCGTGGAATGGCGGAAGGTACACCTCGCGCAACGTGACCTCGGAGATGTCCGCGACGTTGTAGTCGCGTCCGCCTTCCGCCGCTCCGTACGCGACGAAGTGCTTCGCCGTCGCCATCATCGTGCTCGATGCGCCGAGGTCGGATCCCTGAAAGCCGCGCACCCGCGCGGCCGCCATGATCGACCCCAGGTACGGATCCTCGCCCGCGCCTTCGACGATGCGTCCCCACCGTGGATCGCGCGCGATGTCCACCATTGGCGCGAAGGTCCAGTGCAATCCCGCGGCGGTGGCCTCCGTCGCCGCGATGCGCGCCGAGCGCTCCACGGCCTCCGGGTCCCACGATGCGGCTTCGGCGAGCGAGACGGGGAAGATCGTGCGGAAGCCGTGGATCACATCGTGCGCGAACAACAGCGGAATCTTGAGGCGCGACTGGAGCGCGAGCTCCTGCATGCGCCGCGTATACCCCGCACCAAAGACGCCGAGGAACGACCCGACCTGTCCGCGTCGAATCTCGTCCTCGCCCCCCTCGGGCACCTGCGGTCCCGTGTCGCCCCAGCGGCCGGGCAGTTGGGTGAGCTGGCCGAGCTTCTCCTCGAGCGTCATGCGCGCCAGGATCGAGTCGACGAAGCGCGTGGCGCGTGCCGCGTTAGGCTGCGCGTCCGCCATCGCCGCGATCGACAGGCAGAGGGCGGCGCAGGCGATGGCAGTCCGTGCGATCATGTCAGTTGCATCTCCCTTGGATCCAGCCGCCGGTGAATCCCGCGCGGCAAAGGCCGCGCACGATGTAGGGACTCTTCTTCATCAATTCCCACACCAGGGCGGTGCGGCGGTTCTCGATCATCGCGACGATCGGCCCTTGGTCGATCCCCAGGTAGTTGTCATCGAACCACCCCGTGCCGGGAACGATGCGACCGCGGCGCAACCGGACCGTCGTATCCTGGAGCGTCGCGTTGAAGGCATCGAGGAATCCGTACCGCGTGTAGAGGGCGTCGCCGTAGCGCTCGCGCATCGCCACGAGCGCCCTCATCGTCACCTCGGGAGCGAATGGAACCGAGCCACCGGCGGCAGTCGGCGCGATCGTTCCGTCGTCATTGATGTAAGGTGCAGCGGCGCCGCGCGCCCAGTACGTCCGGAAGCGCCGTGAGATGCCCCCGATCACGATCGTCGTGTCCGTCGGGCCGTCGGATGCGGTGAGTCCCCAGATGTCGGGGCCGTAGTCGCTCCACCGCCCGGGATTCGCGATCGCGTACTGCCGCTGCGCGAGCGTCGCCCGGCGCGAGTTCTCGAAGTAGTCGATTCCCCGGGCGCGCATGTACGGGTCCTGGATACCGCGGAAGTCGATGAAAACGTGCGAGTACTGGTGCCCGAAGAGCGGCGCGAAGTTGACGTGCGCGAAGCCGTGGAAATCGGCCCACTGATACGTGCTGGTGAACGCCTGCCACGCCTCCGTCTCGATGGGATGCGTCGGCGAGCCTAACGCGAGCACGTAGAGGATCATGGCTTCGTCATAACCGCGATACGCGTGCGGCCCGAACCCGCGCTCGGGACGCCACGCCATCGTGATGAGCGGACGAAGGTCGCGCAGGAAGTACGGCCACTCGACACGGCGATAGAGCGAGTCGGCATACGCTCGGATCGCCGCCTCGGCGCCATCGCTCCGGTCGAAGTACTGCTGCGCCACGAGGACCCCGGCGAGAAGCAGCGCCGTGTCGATCGACGAAAGCTCCGTGTTCCCGTGACGGAGCCCCGTCTCCATGCTGAGGAAGTGGTAGAAGAACCCGCGATCACCGGCGAGCCCCACCGGGTCGGTGCCCTGCGGCAGGCGCCACAGGAACTCGAGCGTGGCGAGCGTGCGCTGCGCGGCGTCGGCGCGCGGCACCCATTCGCGCTCGACACCGATCGGATACGCCGTGAGCGCGAAGCCGATCGCCGCAATGCTGGCGAAGGGCGGGTTCGGCCAACGGTCCGGCGCCATTCCGTTGCGTGGATTCGTCGTCTCCCAGAAGTACGCGAAGGTCCGCTGCTGGAGACTGTCGACGAACGCCGCGACTCGCGCGTCGGCGACCGGGGCGGGCGCGATTGCGCCCGCCCTGCACCCCGCGAGAACGGCGCACGTGAGCGCGCCCGTCAGCCATCGGCGAGCGTCGCCAGGCCGAAGCCCGCGCGTGCTCGGAATGCGTACCTCACACCCAACGGCAAACGCCGCGAGCTTTCGTCGACGACGGCCGTCGGAGTGGCGAACGCCGGTTGGAAATCGTGCTGATTCAGCGGGGGACAGGTGCATGTCGGACCTCGATGCGGAGGTGGTCGACAGAGTCGCGGCGGGAACCCGTTCGCGGCCCGGCTGAAAACGTTTCCACAGAGCGGGCCCTACCATGGCAGGCGGGCACACGACTGTCAACAGCACGCCGCACGCCCATGTTGGGCCCTCGCCGACCGCTGTAGGTTCCGACCGCAGTCCGAATGCCGCTCGAGCGCCGCCCGCCCCAGAAAAAAGATCGAGGGCCCGCCATGGAACAGCGTCTCAGCCTCGTCACCCTCGGCGTCTCCGACATGCGTCGCGCCCGCCGCTTCTATGAGACCGGCCTCGGCTGGACGCCCGGTTTCGCCACCGACGAAGTGGTCTTCTACGAGACGGGCGGCCCCATCATCGGCTTGTTCGGGCGCCGCGACCTGGCCGCCGACGCCCGGATCGAGGACGACGAGGGCACGTTCGGCGGTCTCTCGCTCGCCCACAACGTGCGCTCACGCGAAGGTGTCGATGCGGTGCTCGCCGAGGCCGAGCGCGCCGGCGCCGCGATCCTCAAGGCGGCGGAGGATACGCCGTGGGGCGGGTATTCCGGCTACTTCGCGGACCCCGACGGCCACCTCTGGGAGGTCGCGTTCAACCCTGCGTGGAAGCTCGGGGTGGACGGTTCGGTGCGGATGACCTGAGCTCTGGCGCTCCGGTGCGAGGAACGCGCAGCAGCCGCGCGGCACGGGTCCAGTAGTCGCCCTCGAGCCCCATCCGCTGCTTCACGAGCGCATCGCGCCGCATCCAGTTCCGCTCGCGGAGGAGAGAGAGCGCGCCCAGCACACCCGTGTGCCTGAGCGGCGGCAGCGGCAGAATCGGCCAGTCGCTCCCGTGCACGAGCTTCGCCCGCACGACGTCGTCCTCGAGCAGGCGACGCCACCCGTACGAGCGCGTCGGCAGGTTCAGCGCGGAGGTATCGCCGTAGCAGTGCTCGAACTGGCGGGCCATCCGCATGAACGAATCGACGTGGCAGCTCTCGCCGTAGAACGACTTCGTGCCGCAGTGCGCCATGATGACCGTGACGCCCCGCTCGAGCGCGGGGCGGAGCAACGCGGGATCGGCGACGTGGGCATTCGCCGTCGGGAGCGTCCGCTCCCAACCGGTGTGGCTCAGCAGCGGAATGCCGAGCGCAGCGAGCGCGTCGTAGAAGGGAAAGCACTTCTTGTCCGACGGATCGATGTCCTGAGTGATCGGCAGCCACTTGATCAGCACCGCGCCGTCTCGCGCCACTCGCTCGAGCTCGGCTACCGCATCACGGCGATAGGGGTGAATCGACGCTCCGTACAGCAGCCCTGGATACCGTCGCGTCACATCGCGCACGTAGTCGTTTGCGACCTCGAAGTGGGTGCGCGTATCGTTGCGCCGTCCATCCGCCTCGTGAATCGCGTCGAACGCCAACACCACCGCCGCATTCACCGGGCTCGCTTCCGCGACCGTCTTCGCGAGGAGCTTCTCGAGCGTCTGCTCGGTCTGCTCGTCTTCACCGACGAGCCCGAACTTCCAGCGCATGAAGCGAAACGGCGTGCTGTCGAGCAGCTTGCGAGACATGCGTCCACGGCCCGGCGTGAACGCGCTCAAGTGCACGTGACAGTCGATGATCACGCGGCGGCGGTCTTCAAGTTGTCGACGAGCCCTTTCAGCTGAGTCGACGTCTCGAGGAGCTGGGCGGTGGCCGAGCTCATCTGCTCGCACGCCGCGCTCTGCTCCTGGGTCGACGCCGTGACCTGCTGCGCCGCCGTCGCGTGATGCTCCGCCGTGCGCGCGATCGACATCACGCTCGTCGCCGCACCGGCGATCGCGTCCGCATTCCCCTGCGCCGCGTCAGCCACGCCACGCGCGGCAAGGCGTGTCCGCTCGGCGGCCTCGGTGATCGCGGTCAACGCCTCGTCGATCTCGTGTGATACCGACTCGATCTCGGCGACACGCGATAAACCGACCTTCATCGCCTCGGTCGTGCTCGCGACACGCTGCGTGACGAGAGCGGTCATCTGGACGATGTCGTTCGCGGCCATCTGCGTTTGCTCGGCGAGCTTCCGGACCTCGTCGGCGACGACGGCGAAGCCCTTGCCGGCCTTCCCGGCTCGCGCCGCCTCGATCGCTGCGTTCAACGCCAGAAGATTCGTCTGCTCGGCGATCCGGCTCACCGCTTCGACGAACCGGTTGATATCGGCGGCCGTCGCGTTGAGCGCTTTCACCTCGACCGACGCGCTCTGAACGGTATCACGTACATCGGTAAGAATTCCGAGGGTCCGCACGACCTCTACACGCTTCGCACCGGCAGACTGCTCGATGGCCTCCGCGAGCGATGTCACTTGCTGCGCGCCGTCGAGCACGCTGTGCGCGGCGTCGCGCATGGATTGCAGCGACGTATCGATCCACCGGAGCTGTTTCACCTGCTTCTCGGCGCCCGCCGACACTTCGTTCATCGCCGCGGCAGTCTCGCCCGCAGTACCGGACACCTGCTCCGAGACCGACGAGAGATCGCGCGCCGATGCAGCCACGTCCTTGGCCGTCTGGACCAGGACGGAGACGATGCGCGCCAGTGACTCGCCGGTCTGGTTCATTGCGCTCGCGAGGATTCGGAACTCTCCTGGCATGTCACCGCTGGTGCGCGCGGTAAAGTCGCCTTCGCTCAGATGACGGGCGTGTGTCACCAATCGGCTGAGGGGGTCGGCGACGCGGCGAACGGTCGTGACGACCACGATCAGCGCGAGGCTCACGGCGACGACGGTGAGCGCCGCCAGAAATACCGTGCGCTTCGTCGTCGACCGCTGGAGCTCGTCGGCCGCGTGGGCGACCTTGCGCGCCTTCATTTGCCCGAGCCGCTCGACGTCACCGAGCAGCCGCCGCACGAGCGGCGTGGCGGCCTCGGCTTCCGCGAGCGCGGCGTCAGCCCGGCCAAGGTCCGCGAGCCGATGCGCGCGTGCGTATCGCACTTCCATGTCGGAAAGTATGGCATCGACTGCTGCGAGGAGGGCGATCTCGTCAGGGGATTGCGAGCGGAGGTCGTTCATCGCCCGTTGAATGCGATGCGCCTCCCACCCTTGTCGCGTGAACTCTCCCGCGCTCGCGGTATCGCGTCGGTCGAGATAGCTCCGCGCCGCCGCGATCTCCTGCGCAATGCTCGCCGCGAACTGTGATGACAAGCGAGCTTCTTCCTGCACCCCCTCCAGTGTGTCGCGGATGACACCGGACGTCTTCACCATCGACCATCCGCCGAGCAGCCCGGCTAGCACGACGAGAAACGAGAGCGCGGTGAAGCCCGCGAGCAGGAGCCCGCGAATGGTCTGAAACGGATCGCGCCATTTCACTTGCGCGTCTCCGGGACCAGCGCGCCACGGCGCACGCGAGTCATGACGAAGGTCTTGCCCACCGGGTCGCCGTTAGGTAGGAACGCGATGGGGCCGGTCACGCCAGCCATTGGCGTGCGCGAGTGCAGCCCGGCCAGAAAGTCACGGACGCTTGTGCGGCTCGCGCCTTGCCGAGCGAGGGCGCGTGCGATGACCATGGTCGCGTCGTACGCGAGCGCCGCATTGCCATCCGGCACCCGTTGATGCTTGTCCCGGAACGCCTTCACGAACTTGCGGACTGCCGGACGCGGGTCGGCATCGGTGAAGGGCGCTCCGACGAAGGCACCTTCGGACGCGGCGGTATCGGCGACGATTCCCGTCCAGCCGTCGCCACCGAGGAATCGTGCCGTCAGCCCCTGTCGTTTCGCTTCGCGGAGCAGCGTCATCCCGGACGCTTCGGTTCCGGCGACGAAGACGATCTCCGGCGAGGTCCGCTTGTAGTAGGAGACGTAAGGCTCGAAGTCCTGGTTGGCAGCATCCCCAATGGGATCGACGCTCAGGATCTCACCGGGGAAGTTGCGTCGGAACGCATCAGTGAGGCCACGCCCGTAGGCGTTGTTCTCGTACAGGATCGCCGCGCGCTGTGCGCCGAGATGTGCGGCGAAGCGTGCGAGGTCGATGCCGTTGGCGGAGTCGCTCGAGATGACGCGAAATACCCACGGTGACACGCCAGTCAGCGCAGGTGACGTGGCGGTCGTCGCGAGCGCAGGCAGGTGGCCATCGTAGATCTTTGCCGCTGCGACCATGGCGCCGGAGTTCACGTGTCCCACAACGGCGGAGATGCTCTCGTTGGCGACGAATTCCTGCGCGATCTTCGCGGCGGTCTCGCCATCACCTTCATCGTCGCGATAGATGACCTCGAGGCGATGCCCATCGATGCCGCCGCTTTTGTTGATCTCCTCCACGGCGAGCTCGATGCCTAACCGGTTCATCTGCCCGTAGCCTTCCTTCCACGGCCCCGCGGCGGCGATGATGTACCCGTTCGAGCTTTGCTGGCAGGCGATCGTGACGAGACAGGCGAGCGCGAGAGCAGCGCGTCGGGGCAAGGGTACTCTCCGGCTTGCAACGTTAAGGGAGGCAAAGGGATGACGAAGAAGGGTGAGGGCAGTCACGCTGCCCGCACCCTTCGTCCCGCGGCCGCCGAATTATGTGAGGTGGCTAACGCCGGCGACCCCTCAGGCCGTCCGCCGCTCCCGCGGCGCCGGTGATCGCGGCCGCCACGGCGTCCGGCAGCCGCCTCTTCGCACCGGGCTAGCTGTCACGCCGCGGAAGGGTTCATCCCGAGGCACCGCGAATTTAGATTACAGTCCGCTCTTGGGGTGTAGGTCAATTGGCAGACCGCCCGGCTGTTAACCGGGAAGTTGGTGGTTCGAGTCCACCCGCCCCAGCCTTGCGAAACGCCCCGCGCCGTTGAAAGGCGCGGGGCGTTTCGCATCTCGTTGAAGATGAGGAGCTTCTCGCTCGTCGAGCGCGCGTTTCGGCGCTCCCTCGGGTGACCACGATTACATGGCGCCCGTCTCATCGGGGCAGGGCAGCAAACTCCCGCCAATGAGGGCGCGTGACCGCACCCGACGTTCGGTCCGAAGACCAAAACCGTTCGCCCGTAGACGACGCGCATTGGCTGCGCGTGTGTCAAGCCATCGCGCGTCTCCTCGAGGTGCCGATGTGCGGGCTCGTACTTCCCGATGCGACGCCCTACGTCACCGAGATCAGACTCGCGAGCAGCGGTGATGCGGTCACTCGTCGGAAGCTTCGGTGTGCACGCTCCACCGCGCGCGCGATCGTGCAGACGGGGCATGTCGTGCTCGTTCCCGACCTGCGTCTCACACATGCTTTCCGCGACACGAAGGTTCCCGACGGCGTCGTCGCGTTCGCGGCAGCTCCCCTGGGCGGGGCATCGAGCGGCGCCGAGGCATTCTGGGTCGCGGACGATGCACCCCGCGCCTGGACCGATCGCGACCGCGCCCGGCTCGAGTCGGTCGGGACGCTCGTCGCCACGAATCTGTCGCAGCTCGACAAGGGTGAGGCTGAGCTCGCAGAGCCATTGGCTGACGAGGATGCACCCGCCGAGCTCGACAGCACAGAGCTCGAGGCGATCGGCCGGCTCGTCGGCGGGATCGCGCACGACTTCAACAATCTCCTCACCGCGATCAAGGGTACGGCGCAGCTCGTCCTCCACGACCTCGCCCCCGAGGATCCCATCCGCGCCGAGCTCATGATTCTCGACAGCGCCGCCGACCGGGCTGCACGCCTAACGAAGCAGCTGCTCGCGCTGGGGCGTGGCGAGACGGCTCGCGCTCCGGCTCCCACGCCGGGGAAAGCGCCCGAGCTCGTTTCGTCAGCCGCGGCGTCGCTCGAGAGCGGGCCGGTGCGGACCATCCTGATCGTCGAGGACGACGATGCGGTGCGCGCCTTCGCGTCTCGTGCGCTCGAGCGCCTCGGACACCGCGTCCTCGAGGCGCCCAGCGCCGATGCCGCCTTCGATCTCATCGGGCGCAGCCCCGACCCGATCGACCTCGTCCTCGCTGACATCGTGATGCCGGGAATGAGCGGGCGCGAGCTCGCCGTGCGTCTGTCGATCGAGCGGCCCGACCTGCGCCTCTTGCTGATGTCGGGCCACGGCGACGAAGCAGCGAGCCTCGAGGCGCAGCCCGACACCGTGCCGTTTCTCCCCAAGCCCTTCTCGATGAATCGCCTCGCGGCGTCGATCGCCCGGGCGCTCGGCGAGCGGCGTTAGGTCTCTCGAGCTGCCGCTAGCCGTCTCGACGTCCTCGCACTACTCTACCGCCATGCGGCAACTTCTGATGCCCCTCCTGTTCGCGCCTGCGGTGGCCTATGCCCAGGCCGCGCCGGCGACCCCGACACCCGACGTCGCCAAGCTCACGTTCGCGTGGCCCACCCCGACACGTGCGCGCGTGGAAACCCAGCGATATCGCGAGCGTCACACCGGCGACAAGCACGACACCACGGCCATTCGCATGTCGTACCGGATGACCGCCGACCGCGAGGGCACGGACTACGTCATCCGCTTCGATGACTTCCAGCTTCCGGATGCGAATCCGGGCGCGACAGGCGTGACCGCGACTGCCACGGCGCTCATCGAGCGACTCGGCGCGCTGGTGCCGAGCTATCGGGTGAGCGGCGAGGGCGAGTTCACGCGTCTCGAGGCAGTGGAAGCCATTCGCGCTTTCATGGACAGCATGTTCGCGCCGCTGCTGGCGAAGGATGGGCCGCCACCTCCGCAGCTCAAGCAGCTGCTCGCGACGATGACGTCGGATGAGGTGCTGTCGTCGTCAGCGGCCCAGGAGTGGAACGCGCTCGTCGGTACGTGGGTTGGCGCCGAGCTCGAGGTGGGTGAAGCATACGTGACGTCCGGCGAAGAGCCCGTTCCGATCTTCCAGGGCGCCAACATTCACTTCGACTACGAGTTCTCCGCGTTGCGCCGGATGTCGTGCGACTCGGTCACCGCGCCGGCAGCGCGAGACTGCGTCGAATTGCAGATGGTGTCGAAGCCCGATAGCGCGGCGATGCGCCAGTTTCTCCAGCGCTTCATGAGCTCGATCGTCCCCGATGCCGCTGGCGTGGGGTTCACGAACTTCGACGTCGAGAACGTCGTCACGCTCGTCGCACGTCCGGAATCGCTGCTCCCGGTGTTCCTCGTCGTGTCCAAGGAAGTCACCGGCACGATGCGCGCCGAGGGGAAGGAGGAGCAGCTGTATCAGCTGGACGTGAGGACGGCGAAGTACACGTATGTGAAGCAGGGGCCCTGAGGAACGAGGACCGAGGACCGAGGACGGAGGAAATGGGTCGCTCTTCTGGGTCCTCGGTCCTCGATCTCATCGCCTTCTTCGGCACGCCTCTTACGGGACAGTCTCCCCCACCTTCATCCCCGTATTCGCCACCGCGAACGCCCATTGGTCCGCGAGCTCGGCGATTCGCTTGTCCGTCGGTCGGTAGCCGTGTGACGTCATCGTCTCCACCCGGATCAAGACGGGCTTCTCGCACGCTTGCGCCTCTTGCAGCGCCGCCGTGTACTTGTACGAGTGGCTCGGCACCACGCGATCGTCGTGGTCCGAGGTCGTGACCAGCGTCGCCGGGTAGCAGGCGCCCTGCCGCACGTTGTGGAGCGGTGAATAGGCGCGGAGATACTTGAAGGCCGCCGTGTCCGAGGGCGAGCCGTACTCGCTCACCCAGAGCGCGCCGCCCGTGAACCTGTCGTAGCGCAGCATGTCGAGCACGCCGACCGCTGGAAGCGCGACCGCAAACAGCTCCGGCCGCTGCGTCATCGCCACGCCCACGAGCAACCCGCCGTTCGATCCGCCGTTGATGGCGAGGTGCTCCGGCGATGTGTAGCCCTCGCGGATGAGCGCTTCCGCCACGGCGATGAAGTCGTCGAACACGTTCTGCTTTTTCTCGAGCATCCCCGCGTGGTGCCATGCCTCGCCGTACTCGGACCCGCCACGCATGTTCGCCGTGACGTACACGCCGCCCAGCTCGAGCCACGCCAGAACGTCGGAGCGGAACGACGGCGTGATGCTGATCGAGAAGCCGCCGTAGCCGTAGAGAAGCGTGGGGTTCTTGCCGTCGAGCGTCAGGCCCTTCCGCGCCGTCACGAAGTACGGAATGCGCGTCCCATCCTTCGACGTCGCCCATAGCTGCTTCGTCTCGTATCCCCCGGCGTCGAACTTCGGCGCCGCCGCCTCGAACGGAATGCTCGTCTTCGACCCGCGATCGTAGCGGAACACCGTCGTCGGATAGAGTGGCGAGGTGAACGTGTAGTAGAGCTCCGGCGTGTCGTAGCGTCCCGAGAGACCGAACACGGACCCGACCCCTGGAAGCGCGATCGTCTCGGTCATCCGGCCGTTGATGTCGAAGAGCTTCACCTCGCTCTTCACGTCGACGAGATATTGTGCGGCGAGGCGCCCACCGCTCATCGACACGTTCTCGAGTGCGTTCGGCGACTCGGCAAGGACGGTGCGCCACTTCTCCGGCGCCGGATCACGCACGTCGACCGCGATGACCTTGCGGTTCGGCGCATCCTTGTCGGTGCGGATGAAGAACGTCGTTCCCGCGTTTCCGAAGTACCAGTACTCGGCGTCATCCGACTCGATGAGCGGGCGCACGCGGGCGCTGATGTTCGGCTCATTGGGGTCGCCAAGGTCGGCGACGTAGAGCCGGTTTCGCGGATCGGCGCCGCGCGTGAAGAAGATCACGAGATATCGACCGTCGTCCGACACTTCCGCCAGTGACAGCCAGGTCGGGAGGTCCTTCCGCTGATAGATCAACTTGTCCTGCGACTGCGGCGTGCCGACGCGGTGGTAATACACGGCATGCCCGGTGAGCGCCGCTTCGAGCTTCTTCCCCTTGGGCGGCTCGGGATAGCGTGAGTAGAAGAATCCCTTGCCGTCGTTCGTCCACTCCACGCTCGAGAACCGCACCCACCGCACGGCATCCCTGAGGTCGCGCTTCGTCGTGAGATCGCGAACGTGCAGCGTCCGCCAGTCGGCGCCGCCCTCCGACAGTGCGTAGGCCAGATACTGCCCGTCAGGCGATGCCGTGAAACCAGACAGCGCCGTAGACCCATCGGGCGACAGCGTGTTGGGATCCAGCACGACCGTCGGCGTCCCCGCGATCGACCGCCGCATGTAGAGCACTGACTGCTTCTGGAGCCCCGAGTTCTTTCTATAGTAGAGGCGACCGCCCTCGCGCACGGGCAGCGACACCTTCGGATAATCCCAGAGCTCGGTAATGCGCTTCTTCAGCATCTCGCGGTGCGGAAGCGTCGCCAGGTACGAGTTCGTCAGCGTGTTCTGCGCCGCGATCCACGCCTTGGTGTCAGCACCGCCGAGATTCTCCATCCACCGGAACGGATCGGCGATCGCCGTTCCATGGTAATCCTCGACGACGTCCCCTTTCTTCGAGACGGGATACTCGAGGCGCTGAGCGGACGCGGTGGACGTCGCGAAAGCGACGGCGACCAAGAGGCGAATCCAGGGCGCGCGGAATCGCATGGATGGGCTCCAGGGAGGGAGGATGAACGGAGTCAAACTTCGAAGCCGGCGATCAACCTGTCCAGTTGTCTCGCCATCACGGGGAGCGTCTCCCCTGAGGCCCGGGCTTCCGCCTCGGTCCCCTGGCCGTTCGATGAGATCGTCGCGATGCGTGAGATGCCTTCGGCAACCTGAACGCTCTGTGCCGCCATCTCTTCCGCCGACGCCGCGCTCTGCTCCGCGACCGCCGCGACGGATTCCACCAGCGACGCCACGCGACCCACGTCGCCAGTCACGCGGTGAGCGCGCTCGGCGATCGCCTGGAGCTGCGCGTTGGTCCCCTCGAGCGAGCGCAGGATCTCCTCGAGGCTCGCTTCCGCGGTGCGGGCCTGCTCGGCGCCCTCGTCGACGCTCGTGGTGCCGGCTCGCATCGCCTCGATCACTTCGTCCATTCCACTCTGGAGCGCAGCGATGAGCTGGCCGATCCGCTGCGACGACGCGATCGACTCGTTCGCGAGATCGCGGATCTCGTCGGCGACCACGCGGAATGCCGCGCCCTCGTCGCCGGCACGCGCCGCCTCGATCGAGGCGTTCAGGGCGAGCAGGTTGCACTGATCCGCAATCGATGACACGGTCTGGTTGATGTCGATGATGCGCGTGGAGTGGTCGGCCAGCTCTCGCACGCGGGCCGCTGCATCGAGCACCGTGTGCCGCGTCGATTCCATCCCGAGGATGGCCGAGCGAACGGTGTTGGCGCCGCGGCGGGCAACGTCGACCGCATGGTTGCCGGCGGCGGCGATGTCGGCCGCCTGCTGCACCACCGACTCGATCGCCGAGGTCATCTGCTTGACTACGGTCACCGTCTCGTTGGTGACCGTCGCCTGCTCCTGGGCGCCAGCGCTGATCTGATCGATCGCGACCCCTAACGTCACCACCGCGCTCGACGATTCCTCGGCCGCCATCGAAATCTCGCTGCTGCTCGCCACGAGCCTGGCGCTCGTTCGCTGGATGGCGGTGATCATCCGGCGGAGATCACGCACCATGGCGTTGATCGACGTTGCCATGCGACCGGTCTCGTCGCGCGCATCGACCGGCACGGAACGCGTGAGGTCGCCGCGAGCCACGGCGTCGACGAGATCGACCGCTTCGCGAAGCTTGCGTCCCACCTGGCGCGCGACGGCGTACAGCCCCAGAGAAACGAGTGCGATCCCGATCGCCATCGCGATCGAGATGCTCGCCAGTGCGCGACCGTTGGAGCGGCTCACGCGGCTGGCTGCGTGCTCGGCCTGCGCTTCTGCCACGGCGCCGAGCTGTTCGACGAGCTGCTCGTACCGCGCGCGCACCGGCTCGTACTCCGTGAAATAGAGCCGCGTCGCCGCGGTCGCATTGCCCTCGGCGGTGAGCTCCAGGACGCGCGTGTCGAGCGCGCGCAGCAGCTCCTCATCCACACGTCGGAGCTCGGCCGTCAGCCGCTTGAGATCCGCCGACGCCGACACCGAGTCCATCCGCTTCAGCAGAATGCTCGCGTCGTCGTAGGCGACCACCTTCGCGACGCCGAGCGAGTCCATGCGGTCCGGGTCGAGGAGCATGGACTTGGACATGTCGTCCTGCGCTCGCAGAAGCGCGAGCGAGAGGATCGCCATTTCCTTCACCCGCCGCGCGTCGACCAGCTCGCGCGTATGTCGCGCGATGCTGGCTCGCGTGTTCACCATCGTCACGCCGATCACCAGCGCGACCGACAGCAACAGGGCCGCCATGGTGAGCGACAGCTTCGCGACCAGCGGCAGGTCGCGAAGGCGCTCGCCTGCCCCGTCGGCGGGCGGGGAGTCGGCGTCGGCGCTCGACATCCCTACTCGACGACGACCTTCATCCGCATGTTGCGATGGATCGCGCACCGTACCTCGGCGACCCCTCGCTTCGCGAACCGGACACCGCTGGCGGCGCCGGGCGGCAGCCGCTTGAGGTTGAAGCGCAGCCCGTCCGTGGTCGAGAAGATCTGATGGACGACCTTATCCTGGTTCGCGAAGATCACCATGTCCTGATAGGCGACCGTTACCTCCGCCTTGGTGAACTGCTTCCCAATCGCGGCGACGTGCTCCTGTGCCGCAGCGGTGGCCGTCTCGAGGACGGCGATGAGGACGAGAGCGAGGAGCGCCGAGAAGCCAAGGCGATTCATTTATGTAAGTCCTTGAGATATCGGGGATTATGATTCGCCAGGACCGCATCGAGAGGGGCGGCCGGCGTGCCGGGAGTCACAGTCTCCAGACGCGTCGGGTAAACCGGCGGTCACGCCTTAATGGAATGTCAGGCTGTCATTTGCGCGTTCTCATCAAGCGCCGGCCCGAATGTGGCACTCGTGCATCGGCTGACGCAGTGGTGCATCGCAATTCATGCATTTCGTGCACGAACTGAGGCGCACAGAAGCTTAAATGTGGCCTGGATTTCGCGAAATGCCCGTGTACATTTGCTGCATCTGCACACCCCGCGGTTCGCAGCCCCCTCCTCGACCAGGAGCCTTCGCCCACATGTCAGCGTCCGTCACCACCACCCGCCGCGCTATCCTTCACGAGATCGCGGGGCGCACCGCACGTCCATCCACAACGCCTAACGGGAACGGGCATACGAACGGAGCCCACCTGCCCACCTCGTCGTACTTCGGCTGCAACACCTTTGGTGCCCGACAGATGCGCGACAAGCTGCCGGGGCACGTGTATCAGAAGCTTCTCGCGTCCGTTCGCCTCGGAAAGAAGCTCGACCTCGAGATTGCGCCCGTCGTGGCGCAGGTCATCAAGGAGTGGGCGATTTCCAGAGGTGTCACCCATTTCACCCACTGGTTTCAACCGCAGACGGGGCTCACCGCCGAGAAGCACGATGCTTTCCTGTCGTTCGACGAGAACGAGCATCCGATGGAGTCGTTCTCCGCGTCGCAACTGATTCAGAGCGAGCCGGACGCGTCGAGCTTCCCGTCGGGCGGACTCCGCGCGACGTGGGAGGCCCGCGGCTACACGGCGTGGAACCCGGCGAGCCCGGTGTTCATCCACGAGATCGGAGGCGTCCGCACGCTGTGCATCCCGTCGGTGTTCATCGGCTACAACGGCGAGGCGCTCGACGAGATGACGCCGCTGCTCCGCAGCTCCGACATGCTCTCGGCGCGCGCGATCGAGCTCCTCGAGCTCCTCGGCGACAAGGGCGTGCAGCGCGTGTACACGACGTTGGGTCCCGAGCAGGAGTACTTCCTGATCGACCGGCGCTATTTCGCGGCGCGTCCGGATCTGGTGATGGCGGGTCGCACGCTGCTCGGTGCGCCGCCTCCGCGCGGCCAGCAGCTCGAGGATCACTACTTCGGCGGCATTCCGGAGCGCATCCAGGCGTGCATCGCCGAGATCGAGCAGGAGCTCTACAAGCTCGGTGTGCCGATCGTCACGCGGCACAACGAGGTCGCGCCGTCGCAGTTCGAGATGGCGCCGCGGTTCGAGGAGACCGACCTCGGCGTCGACCACAACCAGATGGTGATGGCGACGATGCGTCGCGTGGCCCTGCGCCATGGGTTGCAGGCGCTGCTCCACGAGAAGCCCTTCGCCGGGATCAACGGCTCGGGCAAGCACTGCAACTGGTCGATGGCGATCACCGCCGACAACGACCTCGACGGGCTGAACCTGCTGAAGCCGGGGAAGACGCCGCATCAGAACATCCGCTTCCTCGTCTTCCTCGCGGCAGTGCTGCGCGGCGTGCACAAGCATGCGGGGCTGCTGCGCGCAGGCATTGGGACGTCGGGCAACGAGCACCGCCTTGGCGCAAACGAAGCGCCTCCGGCGATCATCTCGGTGTTCATGGGCGACATGCTGACGAAGCTCATCGACAACATCATCGCCGGAAAGGAAGCGAGCCGGAGCGCGGAGCAGCAGCTGATCAAGCTCGGCGTGGCGAAGCTCCCCGACATCGAGAAGGACAACACCGACCGCAACCGCACGTCGCCGTTCGCGTTCACGGGGAACAAGTTCGAGTTCCGCGCCGTGGGCTCGTCGCAGTCGATCGCGTTCCCGGTGACACTCCTGCATGCGGCCGTGGCCGATGCACTCGGCGAGCTCACCGAGGCACTCAAGGCCGAGCTCAAGAAGACGAAGTCGGCCGACGACGCGGTCCTCAAGGTCGTGCGAGAGTCGTTCAAGGAGTCGACGCCGGTCCGCTTCGAGGGGAACAACTACTCCGAGGAGTGGGTCGAGGAAGCGGAAAAGCGCCGGCTGCCGAACTACCGTCGCACCCCCGAGGCGCTGGCGCAGCTCGTCACGAAGCAGTCACGCTCGCTGCTGACGAAGCTCGGCATTCTGACGAAGGAAGAGCTCGAGTCGCGGTACCATGTCCGTATGGAGCGCTACATCAAGGACATGATGATCGAGCTGCACACGCTCCAGCAGATCGTCGATACGATGGTGCTGCCGGCGGCGTTCACCTATGCGGGGCAGCTCGCGACGAGCGCGGCGCAGGCGAAGGCGGCCGGAATCTCGGTCGTGCCGCAGGTGGCGGCGGCGAACGAGATCGGTGCGCTCATCGAGGAGCTCCGCGAAGAGCGCGAGAAGCTCGCGTCGCTCATCGAGAAGGCGGACGGGATGCACGCCGAGGTCGAGAAGTGCGGCAAGATGCTCACGTCGGAGGGCGCCGAGGCAATGGCCGGCGTGCGCGCGGCGTGTGACAAGCTCGAGGTCGTGGTAGCCGACGAGCTGTGGCCGTTGCCGAAGTACCGGGAGATGCTCTTCCCGGTCTGAACTAAGCGTTGGAGCTTGCGACAAGAGTCCCCGCAAAAGCATGCGGGGACTCTTGTCTTTACTTCCCCTACATCGAAGGCCATCGACGCCTTACCGAACCTTTTTTCGGGGCCGAGCCATGGGCCTTGATCGCGCACCACGACTCTCAAGGCGGGCGCCCAACCGTGTGCTCGGGGTGAAGATGAACGCGCGTCCAGACTTGCGCTGATTCAAGAGCTCATTCTCGGCGAGTGTCAGAAGATCGCTTCTCGCTGTTTCATAACTCACGCCGTGGGATCTGCGATGGGAGTCGACCGTATATCGGGCGTCGGGGTGCTTTAGCGCGTGGTTGATTAGGGCAAGTTGGCGCGGGTTGAGCTCATCGTGAATGGCCGATGCGCGACGGATTAGTTCTTCGGCCTCGTGTATTTCCGCAGCCTTTCGCGCGAGGTACTGATGGAGCTCGTCAATCGCGCGCAACAAGACGCGTAGCTGATGAAGTATAAAGTAGGTTGCGTCGTTGTCGTCCGACTCAGTGTAGAGATACGAGCGCGCGTATTGTCCGCGTGCCTTCTTCAGGATCCGGGAAATTGATACATACTCGCATAACCAGTAGCCTTGCCTCGCCATTGACCAGTAGAAGAGCGCTCGGGCCGTTCGCCCATTTCCGTCTACAAACGGATGGTCATACGCAAGCCACAGATGCAGAAGGATCGCGCGAACCGCGGGCGGAATGAATTCCCCGTCACCGGTGGCATTGGCGAACTCGCACATCGCCCGCATGCGATCTGCCAATTGGTCCGCAGGTGGTGGCGTGTGAAGACGCGTTCCCGTTTCATCTTCCACGACGATATCCTCGTCTATCCGGCGGAACCGTCCCGCCCCATCCGGTTCATCCAGCGTGCCCTCGGTCAGTATTCGCTGGAGATGTGCTACCATCTCGGGAGTGAGCGGTTGATCGACGAACCTTAGGACCTGGCGCATTGCCTGATAATTGTTCACGATCATCCGCTCACTTCGGGTCCGTGGCTCCCGTCCTTCCTGAATCATCTCCTTTGCGACTTTCCGTGTTGTGGAAGCACCCTCGAGCTGACTGGATGTAATTGCTTCCTCGACAATCGACTTGAAAAGGTACGTGTCGCGGGTGGCGGGATTTGTTACCTGGTCACTTCCTTTGATGTTGCCCGCAGCATTGCGATCCACTTGATGCAACATCTCCAGGGCCACGTTAGGTAGCGCATAGCGAAAGGGATACCCTCCCGCATCGGTGAGCGGCAAGACTCTATACAGTGCCGTCCGGGCGAGTTTCACGGCCGCCCACTGCTCCTCGGCCGGGATCTCGGGCAAGGGGGGAGCGTGTCGAAAGGTGTCCCAGTGGCGATACTTGCCTCCGGGCGCCGGCCCCAACCCACCGGCGGCTAGCTCTTGTATTCGCTTCGCGCCGTCCCGTTGCTTCAGCACGTTCAGGATGACGCCATCAATGCGCGGCGGCGAAACGGGCAGCTTCACGAATGACCTCGCCGAAATACTAGCGAATTACTAGTTGTTCCAAATCTAGTAATTGGTCTAGCCTGGAGTCAAGGTCAAACTACTATTCTAGTAACAATTAGGAGTTGACTGGTAGGAAGGTCCGCGGCCGGGACCTCGCTGCCCCACGTCTCCCACAGGTGGTCGTCGCGGCGCGAACTAGGCAGGAGCCTGCGGTGTCTCCCGACACGACCGGCAGATCGTCTCGGGAGACCCGCACGACGGCGGATGGTGGTGGCGGCGAAGAACGCTAGCGTAACGGCACGACCCTGACCGCGCAGACGACCGAGTACGGCCTTCGTACAGCGCCATCTCGCGTTTCATGGCACCGCCTACCGGGTCTCGCGCGACCGCCCTGCGTTGAACCTGACCCCCACCTCCGCGAACATCGTCGGGCTCCCGTTGAGCAGAAAGCGCGTTTCGGCGGGCATGATCGTGCCCTGAACGAATGCCGCGATACGCCCCACCTGCCCCTGAAGTCCGAGGATCAAGAGTGGCGCCGCGCGATCCTGCTGGTCCTCGAGCCGCCGGCTCACGTCTCGCCGCGCGGCAGAGTCGGTGGGCAGCCCCGCGTCCAGCTCAGCCGTCCCGAGGAAATTGAGCGCGAATCCCACGCCCGCGTACGGACGGAGCATCGCGAACGACGCATCGAACGCGAACGGGAACGCCATGGCCGCGCCGGTGATCCGCCGCATGTCGCGAATAGTGACCGTGTGCGACTGGCCGAGCGTGTCGAGGAACGAGGAGCTCGCGTTGAAGAGCGCTTGATCGACCGCGATGTATAGCGCTCCCTGCGACCGCGTCAGGAGCCATTCGGCGCCGCCGACCGGCTCCGTCCGGTTCTCGACCGTCGTGGTCGAGAACGACATGACACCTCCTTTGACGCCCCAGAACCACGAGTCCTTGAAGCTGTGCCGAAGCTGTGCGAGAGCGACCTGCGAGGGGATCGCGACGAGCGCGAGGGCGCATGCGATGCGCCGGACAGTAGGCATACGCAGCCTCCTATCGGGGAAAGGAGCCCGGGACACTTTGACCGGTTCCCGAGTACACGCACTAGAAATGCCATGCGCTCGAGTGTGGCGAAATCAGTCGCCATGCTCGCCCGCGCCCGCTGGATCATCGCCCTGTCGCTCTCGCTCATTCCCTCCATCGTGAGCGCGCAAGACAGCACGGCTCGCCATACGCCAACCCCCGGGGGCCTGGCCGCCGCGAAGGAGCTGCTCGTCCTCATGAACACGGAAGACGTGATGCAGGTGGCGATCACGGCGACGTTCGATGCGCAGATGGAGGCGCAGCCGCTCATGGCACCGTTCAAGGACGTGATGCTCGACTGGGCCAAGCGTACGATCACGATGGAGAACATGGCGGCGCAGTTGGCTGCGGCATACGCGGAATTTTTTAGCGAGCCGGAGCTGCGGCAGCTGATCGCGTTCTATAAGTCACCCATTGGACGGCGACTCGCGGCCACCCTTCCCGCCCTGACTCGGCGCGGCTCCGAGATCGGCGCGGCTGTCGCCGAAGCGCACACGACGGAGCTGGAGGAAGCGATTGCCAAACGTGCGGCGGAGATCCAGGGAGCACCGACGCCGACGCCTCCCTGACCTAAGCACGAAACAGAAGCGACATCATTGCGTACCTGAATACACACGACTGCGCACTCCAGCTTCCGACTCGGCACGTACCGACTGGCTGGCAAGACCGGCCGGCGGCGCGGCCGTGCGCGCTCACGCGAATTCCCGTTGTCAGGGAAGACGAGCGCAGCGATGCGTCGATGCTGAAGACGAACGGCGCAGAATGCGGAGACGGGAAGGGCTCGGCGTAGCGGCAGAGCATCCGATACTCCGATAGGGGTCGGCATTCTGCCTTCCGCCGTGCCACACGCTGGATGAACGACGCGGCGGGGAGTCCATCTCTCGCACCTCAGCCAGCAGCCCCGCGGCACACGTCTCGCGCGAGAGCGGTACGTGCGTGATGCGAGACGGGCGATGTTCATGAAGTAAGTCCTCGGTCCACGTTCCACACTTCCATGAAGATTTTCGGACAGCACGAAGAGCAGACCATCATCCAGCTCCAGAAGGTGGCGCAGACCGCGGAGCGGGTCGCACTGATGGCCGACGGGCACGTCGGTTACGTCATGCCCATCGGAGGTGTCGCCGCGTACCGCGACAGGGTGTCCGTGGTCGGTGTCGGCTTCGACATCGCCTGCGGCAACGCCGCCATCCGCACGAACCTCACCCTCGCCAGCCTTGGCGATGACGAGCGCGAGCAGCGCGCGCGCCTCGAGACCATCGCCGATGAGATCGCGGCGACGGTCAGCTTCGGCGTCGGTCGGAAGAACCGGGCTGACGACGCTCCCGTCGACCATACGCTCTTTCAGGATGAGGCGTGGGATGCGGCCCCGCCCCGCGAGCGGAAGGCGCTCGTCGACAAGGCGCGCTCGCAGCTCGGCACCGTCGGAAGCGGAAACCACTACGTCGACGTGTTCGCCGACGAGACCGGCACGCTCTGGGTCGGCGTCCACTTCGGCAGCCGCGGCTTTGGCCACACTGTTGCCTCCGGCTTCCTCGCGTTAGGCCAGGGGAAGGCGTGGGGAGAGCGTGTGCCCGAGGCGGAGACGCTTCTCGACATCAACCAGCCGATCGGGCACGACTACTGGCATCTCATGAATCTGGCCGGACGCTACGCGTACGCCGGGCGCGAGTGGGTGGCGCGCAAGGTCGTCGACATCCTCGGCGGACGTGAGATGGAGCTCGTGCACAACCACCACAACTTCGCGTGGAAGGAGTCGCACGATGGCAACGAGTACATCGTCGTCCGCAAGGGCGCGACGCCGGCGTTCCCGGGGGAGAAGGGATTCATCGGCGGGTCGATGGGCGACGATGCCGTGATCGTGCAAGGGCGCACCGATGGACAGGTCGCCGACGTACAGCGCGCGGCACTCTTCTCCACCGTGCACGGTGCCGGTCGCGTGATGTCGCGCTCGCAGGCCGCGGGAAAGAAGAAGGGGTGGGGTCCGCGGGCGCGCATCATCAAGCCGGGACTCATCTCGCAGCAGATGATGAAGGAGTGGGTCGATCGAAAGGGTGTGATTCTCCGCGGTGGCGGACCGGACGAGAGTCCGCACGTCTATCGCCGGCTGCCGGACGTTCTCGCTGCGCAGGAGGGAACCGTGGAGATCCTGCACACGCTCCGTCCGCTCGTCGTGGTGATGGCGGGCGCCAACGAATTCGATCCGTACAAGGACTAGCGCGGCAGATCCTTCGCGTACACGCCCTTGTACCGGCTCACCTCACTGCGCTCGCGATCGAGCTCCGGGATGTGCCGCGGGAAGTAGCCGAGGGCACGAAAGAATTCCTCGTTGCTGCTGACGGCGAACACGGTTTGATACTCGCGACGCCGCGCGAGCTCTTCGGCGGCAGCGACGAGCTCGCGGCCGAGCCCTCGCCCCTGGTGTGCGGGCTCGACGGC
Source organism: Gemmatimonadaceae bacterium (assembly GCA_052389995.1). GTDB lineage: Bacteria > Gemmatimonadota > Gemmatimonadetes > Gemmatimonadales > Gemmatimonadaceae > JAICNG01. The sequence continues at coordinate 77,154 of JBQTHJ010000025.1, forward strand.
AAGCGAGCGCACCTCGACGAGACTTGGTGAATACTCGTCGAGGTGTACGCAGGCGACGACGCTGCTGTCGACCTCGGTGACGAGGAAATCGAGAACGCGCTCGGCGATGAACTCCGGCGCGCGCGGCAACAGCGTGCCGTCAGCGACGTAGAGCTCTATGAGCTCGGAGATCGTCTGGGCGTCCCGGACACGCGCCGAGCGGCTAGGCATTGGTTGATAAGGCAAAGATGACAGATGACAGAATACAAATGTGGCATCCGTCATCCTTGCCGTCGAATCGGTCAGCTGGAATAGTACGCCGCATTTTCTGAGATATACCCAGCCGAGAGATCACACCCGTAGGCGGTGGCGGCCGCATCGCCCACGCCGAGTGAGACGACGATGTCCGTGGTGTCGGTTGCGAGCGCGGCGCGGAGCCCCGCTTCGTCGAACGCCGTGCGAACCCCGTGTTCCACCACCATGTGGCCGTTGATCCACGCATCGGTCGCGGCGGGACGAATCGTACACTCGAAGCACTTCCCCACTGCCATCAGCAGCCGTCCGACGTTGGGATCGGCGCCATGCGACATGGTCTTTACGAGTGGCGAGTTCACGAGCGACTTCGCGATCCGCCGCGCCTCTCCGCTGTCTTTGGCGTCTCGCACGGTCGCGCGGAGGAGCTTTGTCGCACCCTCGCCGTCGCGGGCGAGCATCTCCGTCATCTGCAAACAGCCGACGGCGAGCGCAGCGGTGAATGCTTCGCCGCCGACAGCACCCGCCATTCCGTTCGCCAGAATCGCGCACGTGTCCGAGGTGCTGGTATCGGTATCCACTGATAACATGTTGAACGACACATCGACGGTGTCGCGGAGCATCCGGTCGAGCTCGGGCGCTGCGATCGCCGCATCGGTGAAGATGTAGACCAGCATCGTCGCCATGTTGGGCTCGATCATCCCCGAACCCTTGGCGATCCAGGTCAGAGTCGCGGGCCCGACGCTCATCGAGAGCGCTTTCGGATGGCGATCCGTCGTCATGATCCCTTCGGCGCCGACGAGTGGATCGTCGCCCAGATCGGCAGTGATCCCCTCGAGTCCCCGCTCGATCTTCTCGATCGGGAGCGGGACCCCAATGACGCCGGTCGAGCTCACCAGGACGCGGTCGGACGACGTGCCTAACGCGGCGGCGGCGGCTTCCGCCATACGCCGCGCATCGCGCAGTCCTCGCTCGCCGTTCGCCACGTTGCTCACCTTGCTGTTGACGGCGATCGCCCGCAGCCGGCCCGCCCGAATCGTCTCGCGCCCCAGCATCACCGGCGCTCCCGGAAAGTGATTGCGAGTGAACACCGCCGCGGCGGCAGCGTCCACATCACTCACGAAGACGGCGAGATCCTTGGCCTCGGGCTTGAGACCGCAGTTGCGACTGGCGGTGCGGAAGCCGCGCGGCAGACGTGGACGGTCGTGGAGCTTCATGAGCCCGGCGGTGAGGTTGCCGGTAACGATATCAGCCTCGGGCGGACACGGCGAGCGCCGGAGAAACGGGGTCGACGAAGAGCTCCCCTTCGGCGTGCAAGAGGGACTCGCCATCTACCTCGATGGAGTGAGTCTCCCGAACGAAGTGTACGAGCGCACGGACATTAACGATCTCGTGGCCCGCATCGCTGAAGCCGTGGAATCGGTCGGCGGCGAATTCCGGGGCTCATGGAACGGCCCATCGGAGACGGCGCTCTACCGTCCGTGTGCCCAGGCGCGGGGGCTGACGCTCGTCAGGCGTTCGGCGAAGCGATCGCTACGCGGTAGCGCACCACCAGCGGACCGTCTTCGCCCGGTCTCGTCTCCGGCCACAGTCTCAGCGACGGACCATCGGCCACCGGAATCCACAGTCCCTGCGTCGGCAGCTCGGTGGTCAGTCCCTGCGATGGCACGAGGCTGCCCACCGGGATCGCCGCCAGCGCAGCCTCGACACGGTCGCCGTAGATCTGCGGCAGCGTCGCCCGCACGAGCGTCTCGAACTTCTCCGGACGACGGGTGCGCGTGAGCGGCTTGTCGAAGAACACCGTGATCTCGTCCGCGCCGCGCTCCGCGACGATTCCATCGCGGAGCTCGGTGCGACCTTCACCAATGACGGGCGCGAGCTCTGGAGCAGGTGCGCTGGTCACGCTCGCGACGCTCGTCACGGTGGTCTCTGCGGGGACGTCGATTGCCGGTGTCGGTATTTCCGGAGTCGCGACGACCGGTGCGATGTAGGCGGCGGCGACGGTGGGCTCCAGTGGAAGAACGATGCCGGCAGCGCGTAGCTCACTGTCGAGCATGCCGGCGGCGCCGGCGGCGCCAAGAACTCCAATGCCAAGTACGAACGCGGAAGTTGCGTAAAACGCTCGGCGACGGCGATCGCGGGAAGCCACGCGACGCTCTTGTCGACAGCGAAGACAGACAGGTATGCCGGGCCCCACGTCGTGGGGACAGGGCGGCGCAGCACGTTCTGACATGGCGGACTCTCGAGGCGGGGGGAACATCGAAGAGACGCGGGGGACCGATAGCCTGACGACCGATCCGCAGCCAGCGCAACCGTCCGCCTCTGGACGTTTCCGTTCAAATGTGCACGTTAGGATACCAATAGCGCGCAACGGCAGCGCGGTAGGAGAAGAGCGGCGAGCGGCGTGTGGCAGCTCGCCGCTCCTGGTTTTCAATCGCCCGCCATCGCCTGCTGCGCCCACGCTTCCGCCGCCTTTCGCATCTCCTCAGGGCTCAACTCCTTCTGCCGCGAGCCGATGCCCCACTCGTGGCCGAACGGATCGGCGACCTTGCCGTATCTATCGCCCCAGAACGCGTCCTCGAGCGGATTCCGAACCTCGCAGCCTGCGGAGACTGCCCGCGCAAACGCGGCGTCGGCGTCGTCGACGTAGATGTGGAGCGAGCCATGAACGCCGCCGAGCGTCTGCGGTGACCTGGTGCCCCACGCAGGATTCTCTTCTCCGAGCATGATGATGGAGTCGCCGATGCGGATCTCGGCGTGCATGATGGAGCCGTCGGGACCCTCCATCCGATCCAGCTCCTCCGCGCCAAACGCTTCCTTGTAGAAGTCGATCGCCTTCGCCGCGTCGCGGACACAGATGCCCGGTGTGACGGTGTGGTAGCCCTTGGGTGGATTGGTCGCCATAGAACCTCGCTCGAAATGGTTGCAGGGGGCGACCAATCTAGGCGCCCCTTCCGCCTGCGACCACCCGGCTGCGTGTAAGAGAATGTGGTGGACAGTGGCTCCGGAACGGATGGCGGCCCGGCCGAGCAGAAGCCGCCTCCGTATCCACCGAGGGAAGGCGGGCGTCCACCGAGGAGCACTTCTGTCACGGCCCCTGCGCAAGGACCTCTCATGCGAACCTTCAGCCGCCTCCTGGCGGTGCTCGCACTCGCGGCGTGCTCGTCAGGCACGACCATCATCGTCCGTCAGCCCGCGCCGCCCCCACCGCCACCTCGGCCGCGAATCGAGCCGCTCGAGCTCGCGCTCGCGCGTCCCGTTCGAGGACATCTCCTCATCCAGACCAGCCGGCCGGCGTACGTCGCGATCTTCGAGATCGTGCCCGGCCGCGGCGTTGCGCTGCTCGCTCCATCGTACGCGCATCAACGCACGTGGATGCTGGCGGGACTGAACTGGGTGCCCGTGTCCTGGAGCGTGCAGTCGACGTTGTATTACGGCCCGCCCTCATCACGCGCGGTGCCTGGTCGCTGGGTCTATGCGATCGCATCGGATGAGCCGCTCCGTCTTCCCGACGACGCGTTCCGCCCCGGATACCTCCAGCGCGTGCTGGGGCGGTCGGTCTACCGGAGCTCGAACCCGTATGCGACAATGCGCGCGATCTCGCGCGCCTTCGTCCCGGGCGTGGTCGACGAAGCGTGGGCCGAGGACGCCTACGCGCTCCCCGCGACGTATGCGAGCGATCCGTATCGAACGGTGCGGATCTACTGCGCGAACCGCAGCGTGTACGAGGTTCCCGAAGAGCTCGCCGACCGTGCGTGGTGCCCCACGCCGGGCGGTGCGAACAACACTCCGGTCGCGAGATCGACTCCGTCGCGCCCCGATTCGGTCGTCGCAAGCAACGGGCAACGGGTGCGTCGCCGGCTGCCGGAGTCGCGCCCGCCGGTCTATCGCGTTCGCGAGCCTGCGTCGCCCGAGGACGGTCCTGTGGGTGACGGTGATCGCACCAACGCGAACAACAACGCTGGTGGTAACGGCGTCGGCAACGGCGCGAATCCTAACGACGCGAACGTTGCCAAGGATTCGGCCAGAGCGCGTCGCGGGAGCGGAAACGCCTACGGTCATACCGACGATCCGAACGTTCGCGGACGTGGGATCGAGAATGAGAAGCAAAAGCTCCAGACTCCCGCGCCGCTGAAGGACAAGGAGGCGAAGGACAAGGAGCTGAATGCCGTGAAGGACGCGCCGCCGCACCACGCGACGCCCGATCCGCGCCGCGAGCCGCGCGTGGACGCGCCCGCGAAGGGCAAGCCGGAAAGCCAGAACGAAGTGAAGCAGGAAGAGAAGCGCGCCGAGAAGGAAGCGCGCCAGCTCGAGCAGCCGAAGGCAGAGGCCAAGCCGGAGCCGCCGCCGCGCTTCGAGCCGAAGCCGGCGAAGCCCGACATCAAGCCGGACGCGAAGCCGGAAGCCAAGCCTGAAAAGCCCGACAGCAAGGCCGACTCGAAACCTGAGGTCAAGCCGGAGTCCAAGCCCGAAGCAGAGCAGCCTCCTGCCGAGCCCAAGGGCGCCGGCACCGCCGAGGAGAAGGATCAGAAGGGGAAGCCTGACAACAAGCCCGACGCGAAGGGCGGGAAGCCCGGAGCCAACACTCAGGACCAGAAGGATCAGAAGGGCAAGCCGTAAGCGACGAAGGGCCTTCCGATCGGAAGGCCCTTCGTGTCACATAGTGCGCCATGACCGAGTCCCGCTCCGCTGCCCTCAGGACTGCCACGGTCGGTGCCGCGTTCCTGATGGCGACGTCGGCCATCGGACCAGGCTTCCTCACGCAGACGGCGGTCTTCACCGCACAGCTCGGCGCAAGCTTCGGCTTCGCGATCCTCATCTCGATCCTGTTCGACCTCGGCGCTCAGATCAACATCTGGCGCGTGGTCGCTGTTGCCGAGCGGCGCGCGCAGGATGTGGCGAATGACGTTTGGCCTGGGCTCGGTCACGTCATCGCCGCGCTGGTCACGCTAGGCGGGCTTGCGTTCAACATCGGCAACATCGCTGGAACCGGGCTCGGGCTCGACGCGCTCGCCGGCATCGACGTCCGGGTTGGCGCGACGGCGAGCGCTATCGTCGCGATCGCGATCTTCCTCGTGCGGGAGGCGGGGCGCGCGATGGATCGGTTTGCTCAGGCGCTTGGCCTGCTCATGATCGTGCTCGTGATGTATGTGGTCATCGTCGCCCGTCCACCGGCCGGCGAAGCGGCGCTTCGCACCGTGGTTCCGCTCGAGATCGATCCGCTGTCGATCGTGACGATCGTCGGCGGAACGGTAGGCGGCTACATCACCTTCGCCGGCGCACACCGCCTTCTCGACGCTGGTATCCATGGGCGCCATGCCGTCGGTCGGGTCACGCGCACGGCGGCAGCGGGGATCGGAGTGGCGTCGCTCATGCGCATTCTCCTCTTCCTCGCGACCCTCGGTGTCGTTGCTCACGGCGCGACGCTCGATCCATCCAATCCACCTGCGTCGACGTTTCGCCACGCCGCCGGAGAAATCGGGCAGCGCCTGTTCGGCATCGTGATGTGGGCCGCGTCGATCACGTCGGTCGTCGGCGCCGCCTACACGTCCGTCTCGTTCCTGCGATCGGTGAGTCCGACCGTGGACCGTGCGCCATCGCGCGCGATCATCGTCTTCATCGCGATCTCCACGGCGATGTTCCTCGTGATCGGACGCCCGGTCACCGTCCTCGTGCTGGTCGGTGCGCTCAACGGGCTCATCCTTCCCGTGTCACTCGGAGCGATGCTGGTCGCCGCCCATCGGCGCCGCGTCGTCGGCGACTATCGCCACCCGCCGTGGCTCACCGGCGCGGGGGCAGTGGTCGCGGTGGCAATGGCGGCGCTTGGCGTGCGCGCGCTCTTGACGATCCCTTACTAGCCGCGCGACCGTGCGTTGACGGCCGCGCGCGAGCAGGTCACCGCGTAATCAGGGTCGCTGCGCGCACAGTCGCGTTCAACCGCTGCCGGGTCGACATGCATGAGCGCGAGACGGGCGCCAAGCACCTCGTAACAGCGAGGCTTTACGTTGGGCGACACGGTTCCGCAGAACGAGATCGCGCGATCCGCCGTCCACATCTCATCGAGATAGGATTCCACGGCGCCCGCCACGCACGCTGGTTCCCCGGTGGTTGGAACGTCCGCGCACAGACGCGCCACACGCTGCTGGTCGTCCCACCACCCCGACCCCTGCTTCCCGATGCCGCGATAGCATTCGGTGCGAAGGGCCTCGGAAGCGCTCTCACACGTGCGAACGAGCACCTCGAGATCTCCCTTCGCCACAGCGTTCGCGATGATGGCCTGATACGTCCAGCACGATGCGCCATACCGCGCGTCGATCGTGTTGCACGGATACGCGGGATCGGCCTGCCTCACGAGCGGCGTCACGTGGTGCGCGTGTTCCGACGCGCCCGGCTTCGCGACCTCATCGCCGACCCGAACGTCGGGCGACGTCGTCCCACGCACGGCGTTCTCCATGAAGACGCCGTCCTGGCACTCGCGACGAGCATCGGACTGCGAGAGGTGATCGCAAGCGCCGAGGGCGCTTCGCACATCCCCGTGAAAGCGCGCCACGAGGCCGTGTCCCATGCCGTGCGCACACTCGAGCGCGACGAGACGCGCGGCTCCGGGCCGTGTGATCGTCGCACATAACGCGTCGAGAGCTCGAGGCGTTACGGCATCGTCTCCGGCGGCGCGCGCCGATGCGAAATACGCCTCCATGACGCCGTGGTTGCACCCCGCCTGAAACGTCTCCCGGCACTGCGCGTAGACCGCGGGATCGCCCGCGCGCTCCGCAACCGCGAAGCGACCGAGGCCATGCGCGAGCGTGTGTCCCAGGTCGCGAAGGACGGTGTCATCTGCCGCCAGAGCTTCCAGGCGCATGAGCGCTTCACGCACTCCCGAGCGCTGCGCAATGACGAACAGCTCCGCGATGGCGAGGTCGCGGCTCGATACTCCGATCCAGTCGACCCCGGTGCCCTCGCCGTGGTGACCCGCGGCAGGCCCGGCGTTGGCCCACGGGCGTGAGACGTCACGCGGTGCGAGAGCGGTTCGCCCAACGAGGACGCCTACGGCGAGTGCCGCGAATACGGATGCGGCGAGGATCCTTCCGGTGATCACGGGATCAGTACTTCGCGAGGTAGCTCTCGAGCTCCCACGACGACACCTGCGTAATGTAGTCGCGCCACTCCTCACGTTTCGCCGTGAGGAAATGCTCGCTCACATGGTCGCCGAGCGCATCGCGAATGACCTTGTCCTTCTCGAGCTCGTCGCATGCCTCGTTGAGGTCGTGCGGCAGATCGTCAATGCGGAGCCGGCGCTTTTCGCGATGCGACATCTCCCAGATGTTGGCGTTCACCGGCTCACGCCAATCGGCCTGCGTCTCGATGCCATCGAGCCCTGCGGCGAGCATCACGCCCAGCGCGAGATACGGATTCGCGGCCGGATCGGGCATGCGCAGCTCGACGCGCGTTCCCTGGCCGCGTCGCTCGGGAATACGGATGAGCGGTGAGCGGTTCCGCATCGACCACGCGACGTTCACCGGAGCCTCGTACCCCGGAACGAGACGCTTGTACGAGTTGACGAGTGGATTCGTGATCGCGCAGAACCCCCGTGCGTGCCTCAGTAGCCCGCCGATGTAATGGAGCGCGATGCGCGACAGCTCCCACTCCGCCTTTGGATCCCAGAACGAATTTTCGTCGCCGCGGAAGAGTGACTGGTGTGTGTGCATCCCGCTACCGTTCTGCTCGAAGATCGGCTTCGGCATGAACGACGCGAAGAGACCGAAACGTTGTGCCACGTGCTTCACGACGAACCGAAAGGTCGCGATGTTGTCGGCCGTCGTCATCGCATCCGCATACCGGAAGTCGATCTCGTGCTGACCGTGCGCGACTTCGTGGTGTGCGGCCTCGACCTCGAAGTCCATCTGCTCCAGCACGTCGACGATCGCGCGCCGCGCATCCTCGCCGAGATCGGCGGGTGCGAGGTCGAAGTAGCTTCCGACATCGTGCGTCGTCGTTGCCGGCTCACCCCCGGTGCCGGGCTTGAACAGGAAGAACTCGGCTTCCATGCCCGCGTTCATCACGAAGCCCATCGATGCCGCGCGCTCGATCTGCCGCCGGAGCACCGCGCGCGGATCTCCCGGGAACGGAGTGCCGTCGGGAAGATTGATGTCGCAGATGACGCGCGCGACGCGGCTCTCCGCATCGCCCCACGGGAAGACCCGGAACGTCGAGAGATCCGGCGCGAGCAGCATGTCCGACTCCTCGATGCGCACGAATCCCTCGATCGACGAGCCGTCGAACATGATGTCGCCGGCGAGCGCCTTCTCGAACTGCGACGCAGGTACCTCGACGTTCTTGTTGATGCCGAGGATGTCGGTGAACTGCAGACGCAGGAAACGGACGTGATGCTGGCGGGCGAGCGCGAGGATGTCGTTGGCGCTCGCGCCACGCAGGCTCGGAAGGGTGGAACGGCTCTGTTTTGGCACGGGGAGGCAACCTAGTCACGGGCGGAGCGGACGGAAGAGCACCTGCTTGTTTCCCCTTCTTTTCATCCTTGGCGCACGGCTTGCGAGTCTGTCGCGGCTGTCCCAAAAGAGGAGTCGAGCGCCATGAAGGCGAAAGACATCATGACCAAAAAGCCGAAGAGCGTCACGCCGGAAACGTCGGTGCGTGAAGCCGCCCGGCTCATGAAACAGGAAGACGTGGGTGTCCTCCCGGTCGTCGACCGCGACGGCTCCGATCGTCTCGTCGGCGTCGTGACCGACCGCGACATCGCGATTCGCCACGTAGCCGAGGGGCATGATTCCTCGAGCTGTCCGGTGAGCGAGGCGATGACGTCGAACGTGCGCACTGCGCGCGAGAACGACGACATCGACGACGTCATGGATCTCATGGGGACGGAGCAGGTGCGCCGCATCCCCGTCATCGATGAGCGCGGGGGTCTCGTCGGCATCGTCGCCCAGGCCGACATCGTCCGCGAAGCGCGCGATGACAAGAAGGCCGAGCGCACGATCGAGAGGATCAGCGAGCAGGGCGGACGCCACTCCACCTGAAGCGCAATCACGGAGCGGAATGCGGAGGTCTGGACCAGCGACCTCCGGATTCCGCAGTCCTACCCGTCGATTCCCTCCGCCAACCCCCACAGCTCCGTCGCCGCGAACTCGTGGAACCGCTCCTCCACGTCGCGCGGCGTCCACTCGAGAAAGATCCACGCGCTCGTGAGCGTGCGCGCCCCAGACACAAAATGAATGCGACCGCGCGTAGCCCCATTCGCGCGGTCCCTCTCGCACTCGAGGAACACGTCCCACGACGCCGCTCCACGCCGGAGCTCGCCCATGCGCTTCGCGCTAACGCCTGGAAAGAGCGGTAGCTGCGGATCGGTGATGCGGCCGGGAGTGCTCAGAGTCGTCAGCGGTCTGGAGGCTCGAGGTGAACGCACATCGGGGATGCGCGAATCCTAACGCTCGGCCGCCCGCCGTCAAAGCAGGACGAGCACGGTAGGCACCGCGACCTTAGATTTCCGGCCATGTCCGACACAGCCACCACCTGCCCGTCGTGTGGAGCAACCGCCGACGGCCGGTTCTGCTCGAGCTGCGGCAACCCTCTCGACAGTGCAACGTGCCGCGTCTGCGCGTCGTCGTTGACGCCGGCCGCGCGCTTCTGTCATCACTGCGGTACGAGCGTCACCGCCGCACAGGCTGCGGCGCCCAGCCAGGGATCCACCGCCGTTCCCTGGGTCGTCGCCTCCATCGCGCTCGTTGCTCTCGTTGCACTCGTCGCTGCGCAGCGGTTCAGCTCTCCGACACCCACCCAGCTGGGCACCGCTACCGGGGTTCCGCCAAATCAATTCGGCGCCGCTCCCGCCGATCGTCCCATGGTACGCGCCCCCGACATCTCGCAACTCACGCCGCGCGAACGCGCGGACCGGCTCTACGACCGGATCATGGCGCTCAACGAGCGCGGCCGCACCGACAGCGTGCAGTTCTTCGCCCAGATGGCAATTCCAGCCTACCAGATGCTTCAGCCCCTCGACCTCGACGCGCGCTACGACATGGGACGGATCGCCGAGGTGGCGGGTCTCGCCGCGTTCGCCGGCGCGCAGGCGGACACCATCCTCCGCGCACATCCCTCCCACCTCCTGGGACTCGTCCTCGCCATACGCTCCGCGCGGCTCGCTGGGGACGAGGACGCAGCGCGCGGATACGAGCGCCGGCTGATCGCGGCCGAGCCCGCGGAACGACGCCGCGGTCTCCCGGAATACGCGCGGCACCGCGCGGATATCGACGCCGCCCTCGACGTCGCACGCGTGGAGGTGCCGCAATGACCGCGACTGAGCGCGTCATTCACGTCGCACACTCTCCCGACTCCGACGACGCATTCATGTTCTACGCGCTCGCCGAGGGGAAGATCGACACCGGGGGCATCCGCTACGTCCACGAGCTCCAGGACATCGAGACGCTGAATCGCCGCGCTATACGTGGCGAGCTCGAGGTCACAGCGGTCTCGATCCACGCCTACGCATATATCGCCGATCGCTATGCGCTCCTGCCCCATGGCTCGTCGATGGGCGATCGCTATGGCCCTCGACTCGTGGCGCGGTCACCGCGATCACGCGAGGAGCTCGCGGGCTCACGCATCGCGATTCCAGGAACCCTCACGACCGCCTACCTGGCTCTGCGGCTCTGGCAGCCGGACTTCATTTCGATCCCGACCCCGTTCGACGAGATCGAGGACGTCGTCGAGCGAGGCGACGTCGACGCGGGCCTGCTCATTCACGAGGGACAGCTCACCTTCCAGGACCGCGGACTCCACCTGCTGGCGGACATGGGCGCGTGGTGGTTCGAGCAGACGGGGCTCCCCCTCCCACTCGGCGGCAACGTCATCAGGAAGGACTTGGGCGAAGACCTCATCGAGACTATATCGCGCCATTTACGAGCCAGTATAGCATATGGGTTGGAGCATCGGGCGCCAGCGCTCGCGCACGCGATGCAATACGCTCGCGGCCTCGACCCCAGCCGCGCCGATACGTTCGTGGGCATGTACGTCAACGAGTGGACGCTCGACTACGGCGAGCGCGGCCGCGCGGCCGTGCGCCGCCTGCTCGAAGAGGGACACCGGGCCCGCGTCATCCCCCATCGCGTCGAGGTCGAGTTCGTCGGCGATGGGACGGGGTAGTCTCGGGACGGCAAAGACGTCTTTGCCGTTACTCCAACTCCTTGATTAGACGTCTCTTATACACTCTCTACATCGTTACACCGCTTTGCGCTGGCTCGTCCCCTCCCAGTGGTCGGAACGCCCGACCAGGCCTCGCCACGCCCGCCCTCACGAGCCCGCCGTAGCCCATCATGCCTCCCGCACGGATCGGAGTCTCACCAGGTAGCGGCTCCGATGCCCTCGATGCGCTCAGTGTCGGCGCCATCGACTCCGTTCTCGCCACACCAGGCGGAGAATCGGAGATCCTTGTGGGCGTTGCCCAGGGGATTGCGGACTCCTCGGTCGTTCTGAGCGATGCGCTGACCGCGCTCGCGCAACGCGTCTGCACCCTGCTCGGATGCCAGGGCGCGTCCGTCGCCCTCGTCGAGCAGGACGTGTTCGCGACCGTCGCGGCGGTCGGGACGATGTCGGCGGCCCGCGGCGAGCGTTCCCCGATCCGCGCCACATTAGGCGAGCTCGCCCTCGCGCAACAACGCGCACTCGTATCGAACGACGCGGAGGATGACGCGCGCACGCGCCCGGAGACGGTGGCGCGCTACGGCATCCGTCAGGGACTCGTCGCTCCGATGATCGTCGAGGGCGGCGCGATCGGTCGGCTGCTCGCCGTCAATGCCGCGCGGGGCGAATTCCTGCCGGCAGATGCGGCCCTCCTCCAGCGCCTCGCCGACCATGCCGCACTCGCCGTTCGCGCCCGACAGCATCAGGCGCGCGCCGAACGGAGCGCCCGTGAGGCGCGCGCGCTCACGGAGCTCATTCAGCGCATCAACCAGTCGCTCGAGGTCGACCGCGTCTTCGCGCTCCTCGCGAAGTATGCGGCTGAGCTCGCGGGCGGCGTCGGCGCGCGCGTGCTCATCCTGGAGGGCGATGCCCTTCACGCCTGCGGCGTCCACGGCGTCGATATGTCGTCGTTCGACTCCATCATTCCCATCGACGGCTCGTTCGCCGGAGCGTGCCTTCGGGGCGGCACGCCCATCCGCACACCTGATCTCGGCGCACCCAACCCCTCGTGGCCTCGTACGGCCGCCTGCGTGACGCCAGGACGCTACAACGGTCTCGCTGTACCGCTTCTCGTTGCCGAGCGCGCCCACGGCGCGATCGTCGTGCTCGGGAACCCAGAACCGGGAATAGACGGGGAAGACGGGGCGGTGCTGGGCGGGCGCGCGGGGCACGGGGCGGTAGCGAGCGAGGACGCGC
>JBQTHJ010000026.1:0-12832 GCA_052389995.1 Gemmatimonadaceae bacterium
GCACACGAACTGCGATGGATTCCTTGGACATCGCGCCTGACAGGTGCAACAGTTAGTTATACAGCCGACCCCGAGACATTGGCGCCACGTGCCCCGAATCCGGCCTCCACGATGTGTGGCAGGGCAGCGCATTTCAAGAGCGCGCATTACGAGTTCTCCTACCCTGCCAGACGACCCCGTAACGGCCGACCGCTCGAGCCGCCAGCAGTCAGCGCTGCGGACCTTTCTGGGTCGAAATCGATGGCGCCTCGCCCTCGCTGAGCGCGAAGAGCCGCTCCACGAGCAGCGCTTGGTGCGCAGCGCTCACCAGTGCGAGAAGAGCCAACACTCAAGTTGTTCGTGGTGTTTCGGGCGGCCGAGTGCGTGGCTGCTGTATAACGCCGCATTTCACCTGCGAGCGGTCTGCCCCGAAGGGGCAGGGCGCTCACCCAGCGCGCAGCGCTGGAAGGGGTTCAAAGGTGATGGCTTCCTTAAACATCGCGCTCGACAGGTGCAAATGTTAGTTATGCGGCCGCACGTGAGCGCACGAGGTCGTGCAGGAACTCTGGCGCGAAATCGGCGCCGTTCGGCCACGCGACCGTGTGCAGTTCCGGATCGACCCTGACGCGCGCAAAGTAGGACACCTCGCGTAGCGGCAGAAATACCTCGCCGTCCAACTTGCGAGCGAGGTCCACCTCTCCCTCCGTGCCGTCGCTAAACCGGAGCCAGAGCACGTGGTCCCGCACATGGCGGGCGGCGGTCACGGCGATCGGATCAGTCGTCATGGTATGGAGCCTCCTGGGCGAAAGCTACTCGATTACTCGAGGGGCGGAATCGGCTTGAGCGGCCGGCCGGCGCGGGCGAGGTCCCAATCTTCCTGAAGCGCGGCCCGGTGCAGGGCCAGCCACTCCAGCACGTGGGCCTGGGCGCGTCGCGGGAACTTGCCGGTAACAGTGCCGTCGCGGATGCCGACCGTCATGCGGTACTCGCCGTAGGTGGCGTGGAAGTGCGGGGGGTCGTGGTCCCGATAGAGGATGGAGATTGCGATCCCGAGGAAGCGACTGATTACAGGCATGCCAGAACATACGAAAGAATCAGTGGCCGCATAACGCCTATTCTACAGCCAATGTTGGCACCAACACACTGCAGAAATCGCCCCTGTCATTACGTAACCCCCCGAGCGCAAATCCAACCAATCCCGTCGTTAACCTCACGCGAAGCATTCCATTGCATCCGCAAACGCTGCACTCAACGTACTGTGTAACAGACGCCGGCGCTGTCCGCCCAAGCAAACGCTGCATCCCAACCCTCGTCAGCCTTCGACACTCACCACCGCAAACCCTGCCAAATCACCGCACTCGACCACGCGAATCATTGCATTGCATCAGCCAACGCTGCATCCAACGCACGGAATAACAAGAAAGCACCGACGCCGACGCCCAAGACCCCCCACGCGATCCACAAAACCATCACGCCGGCGCGTAAATGCCTCCCGCCTCCGCCGTCACCCGCCGACGCGCTGCCATCACCGCAAGACCCGCCGCGATAAATACCAACGCGATGATCTGCGCCACCGTCAACACCCCGAAAAAGCGGTCGTCCTTCGCACGGAAAAACTCCACGATGAACCGCTCCACCCCCGCCATCACACAGTACACCCCCAACAACCACCCCTCCGCATGCTTGTGGTCGCGCAGCCTCCACAAGATCAGAAAGAGGATGAACGCCATCACCACCTCGTAGAGCTGCGTCGGATGCACCGCCAGCACCGTACTCGGCGACACGGTGTCCGGCACCGGCACGCCGAACATCTGCTCCATGTTGGCCGCGGTCGATGGAGGAGCGCCTTCCGGAAAACGCACCGCCAGCGGGCCGTCCCACGGACGCCCGTAGTCATCACCCACCGCCCAGCATCCGGTGCGACCCACGGCGTACGCCGGCATGATCGACAGGCCGGCAATGTCGGCGATGCGCCAGAAGCCGAGCCTCCGCTTCACGACCACCGCGCTCACCGCGATGATGCCGCCGATCAATCCGCCCCAGAACACGAAGCCCCCACGGCTGAACAGCGTGTCGATGTCGCCGGTCAGAATCACGAAATACAGCTTCGCGCCAATGAGGCTGCCGATCACCGCCGCAAAAATGAGATCGCCGATCGGCGTCGGATCGAAGCCGCGCCGCTTCAGCTCACGCTGCGCCACGATCTGCGCAATCACGAACCCGCCCAGCACCGCGAGACCGAACCCGGTGATGGCCAATGGACCGACATCGTACGCGAGCGGCTGGTGGTCGACGATCATGCGGCGATCAATCCTGGCAAGGGAAGCGATGCATACGCGTTGAGGTCGAGCGACGCACGCTCGCCACGCTCATACCGAAACAAACCCGCTCTCGCAATCATCGCGGCGTTGTCCGCGGCCAACCGCGGCGCCGGCGCGTAGACGCGCGCCCCGAGCTCCGACACGCGGTCCTGCATCGCCGTCGCCAGAGTCTGGTTGCACGCGACGCCGCCGCCCAGCACGACACGCATCCGGCCATGATCGCGTGCGGCGCGATAGGTCTTCTCCACCAACGTCTCGATGAGCGCATCCTGAAAGCCTCGCGCGATGGGCGCGCGATCCCGCTCGATGTCCG
Source organism: Gemmatimonadaceae bacterium (assembly GCA_052389995.1). GTDB lineage: Bacteria > Gemmatimonadota > Gemmatimonadetes > Gemmatimonadales > Gemmatimonadaceae > JAICNG01. The sequence continues at coordinate 2,614 of JBQTHJ010000026.1, forward strand.
CAGTCTTCGTGGCATTCAGCACGGCAGTCTTGAGTCCTGAGAACGACACGTCGTAATAATCGGCGTCGCCGGGCCGCTGGTCGCGGCGGAGCATCGGCCTCGCGAACCGGTAGCGGCCAGGATCGCCCTCGCGAGCGATGCGCTCGATGTGCGGCCCGCCAGGGTAGGGAAGACCGAGCAGCTTCGCCACCTTGTCGAACGCCTCCCCCGCCGCATCGTCACGCGTCTGACCGAGCAGCCGATACCGCCCCCACGCCTCGACATCCACGAGCAGCGTGTGCCCGCCCGACACGAGCAGCGCCATGAAGGGCGGCACCGCCTCGCGATGCTGTAGCTGCGTCGCGAAAAGATGGCCCTCCATGTGATGCACCGCCACCAACGCCCGCCCACTCGCGAACGCGAGCGCCTTCCCATAGCTCACACCCACGAGCAGCGCGCCCACGAGTCCCGGGGCATACGTCACCGCAATCGCGTCGACGTCCCCGAGTGCCACGCCAGCCTCCTCGAGCGCACGATCCACGACCGGGACGATACTCGTGAGATGCGCACGCGAAGCAATCTCGGGGACGACGCCGCCGAACACCCTATGCACGTCCTGCGACAGGATCACCAGCGACGACTGCTCGACGTCGTCGCCCGCGCCCTGCACCACCGCGGCCGACGTCTCATCGCACGACGTCTCGATCCCGAGAACTCGCGTCACTGCCGACGGGTGCCGCGATCCGCCACGGGAGGCGCCGCCTCGACGGGCTCCACCGGCACGCGCACGCGCACCGTTGCCGGGCTCACGCGCACGCCGAGCCCTGCCGTATCGATCGCGACGGTGATTGGCATCGTGTCCCGCACCACGAGCTCCGACGCCACCGTCTCCAGCGTGTCGATCCGCCTCACGGCGCGGCGCTCCCCGGATACCTCGACGCGCGTCGGCTCGATCTGCACCGCCCCCGCCACACGGACGCCGCTGTCGGCACGGATGCGGAGCGCCGAGCGAACGGGCACGAGCCGCCTCGTATGCACGTCGAAGCGCAAACGCAAGCTCCTCGGCTGCACATCGCGCACGATACCCGCGACACCTGGCGGCAGCTCGACGTTGTTCACTTCGAGCATGATCGAGAGGGAGTCGGGAACGTCGCTGCCGAGACGTTGTGAGATCGTCGGCGGCGTGTCCCAGAGCTTCATCAGGTCGCGGCCACGTCCCACGACGAGCGCGCGCACCTCCGGGGTCGGGCCGCGCAGGGTGACGGCCGTGTCCACGCCGATCTCGACGCGCACCGGCACGACCATCTCGGTTGGGCGCTCCCCGCTCACCACGAGCCAGACGACGAACGCGAAGAAAAGCGCGACGAGCTTGAGCGGGAGATGCTCGGTGAGCGCCGCCTTGATGCGCCGCTGCCAGGCGATGGAGGCGGTCATCTACGTGCCGCGCTCCGCGAGCAGCTGCCTGACGAGTGCCCGGTTGCCCTCGGAGTTCCAGTTCGTGGCGCCGACCACCTTCTTGCGGATGACGCCATCGCGACCGATCACGAAGGTCTCGGGATATCCCGTCACCTGGTACGCACGTGAGATGTCGCCCGCGGGATCGTGGAGCACGTCGAACGTCAGGGAGAGCTCCTTCACGAAGGCGCGGATCGCCTGCTCGGTGTTCGGCCGGTCGATGCTGACGGCGATCACCTCGAAATCCGCGTCCTTGAACTCCCGGTACAGTGCCTCGAGCGTCGGCATCTCGACGATGCACGGCGTGCACCACGTTGCCCACACGTTCAACAGGATGACCTTCCCGCGATAGTCGTCGAGCGTGCGGGTCGTCGCGGGCACGTCGAGGGTCGCCGCCGCGAAGGGCGGCGCCTCGCTGCCGAGCGTGACGGGGAAGAGCTCGTCCCTGAGCGCATGCGTCGCGGCGAACGCGCCGCCCGCGAGCAGGAGCACGATCGAGACGACGAGTGTCCACTGACGTCTCGTCGTCATGCGGCCACCGCGCACCGGGCGCGCAACGCCCGAAGCTCCGCGCGCGGATCCCTGGCGCTGAAGATGGCGTTCCCGGCGACGAAGGTGTCGGCGCCCGCGTGCCACACCTGCGCGATCGTCTCGCGCGAGATGCCACCGTCCACCTCGAGCGCGGCGTCGCTTCCCGCCTCGTCGAGCAGCGCCCGCGCACGGCGGATCTTGTCGACCGAGCCGGGGATGAACTTCTGTCCGCCGAAGCCGGGATTCACGGACATGATGAGCAAGAGATCGAGATCGTTGGCCACCTCGTACACCGCCTCGACCGACGTCGACGGATTGAGCGAGGCGCCAGCGAGGCAGCCGAGCTCCTTGATGCGCATGATCTGCCGGTGCAGATGCGGTGACACCTCGGGGTGAATCGTGAGGATCGACGCGCCCGCTGCCGCGAAGTCCTCGAAGTACTGCTCCGGCTCCACGACCATGAGGTGCACGTCGAGCGGCAGGTCGGTGAGCTTGCGCACCGTCTCTATTACCTTCGCACCGAACGTAAGGTTCGGCACGAAGCGCCCATCCATGACATCGATGTGAATCCAGTCGGCGCCGGCCTCGGTCACCATCGCGATCTCGTCGCCGAGCCGGGCGAAGTCCGCGCTCAGGATCGACGGCGCGATGCGGACGCTCACGGCCGCCCCGAGACCGTGAGCGTGACGCGGCTCCCCGCGCCGACCGCGCGCCCCGCTGCCGGCGACTGGGCGATGACGATGTTCCCGCCGGCAAGGCTCATGGAGTCGACCCTCACATCGCCGATGCGAAGGCCGAGCTGCTCGAGGACCGTGCGCGCGCGCGGATAGCTCTCGCCGACGACGTCCGGCATGTCGACCGACGCGGGTCCAACACTCACGACGAGCGTTATCGCCGAGGGGACGGCGACGCGAGTGCCCCCCACCGGCCGCGACGATGACACCGTACCGCGCGGCGTGTTCGCGCGAATCTCCTCGACGTCGCCGACGTCGAGCCCGGCGTTCTCGATCGCGAGCTCCGCCTGCTGCCGCGTCATGCCGACGACGTTGGGCACTTCCCCGCGGCGCTGACCCGCGCTCACGTGGAGCACGACCTCCGCGCCTTTCGCTTCGATTGCACCGGGCGGCGGCTCCTGCTCCAGCACCGTTCCGGCGGGCGCGCTCGCGTGAAAGCGCTGCTCTCCGGTCGACGCACGGAAGCCCTCACTCGTGAGGCGGCTCGAGGCTTCCTCGAAGCGGAGTCCCACGACGTTCGGCACCTTGCGGTCGCTCGGAATGATCGTCGCCGGAAACACGAAGAACGCGACGATGAGATACGCGAACACGAACCCCGCCGTCGCCGCGATCACGTACGGGACCGCGCGGCGGGCACCTCCGCGCCAGTTCACCCTCGCGCCCTCCGGAGCCGCGCGGCGAACGCCCCATCGACACCGTGGCGCTGTGGCAGCACACGCAGACGTCCCGCGTCGAGAACGGGTGCGGGCACCGTGCCCTCGGGCGGCGGTTCGAGCGTCCACTCGGGGCATTCGCGGAGGAACGACTCGACCTGCATGTCGTTCTCCTCGGGCTCGAGCGTGCACGTGCTGTAGACGAGGAGGCCGCCCGGCTTCACGACCGTCGCCGCCGCGCGGAAAATGCTGCGCTGCGTCGCGGCGAGCACCGCGATATCGGAGACCTTGAGCCGCCACCGCGCATCCGGATGTCGACGGAACGTTCCCGTGCCCGTGCACGGCACATCGAGAAGTACCGCGTCCATAGGATGAACGGCGGGGACTCGCGCATCGGCGACGACGCTCACCACGTTCCGAGCATCCACACGTCGCGCATTCGACACCATTCGCTGGATGCGTTGCAACGAGCGGTCACCGGCGACGACGACCGATGCCGTGCGCGCCAGCTCGAGCGCCTTGCCACCGGGCGCAGCGCAAAGGTCAGCGACCTCCGCACCTAACGGGACGGCCGCGTACTGCGCGACCAGCGTCGCGGCGGGATCCTGCACGAAGAAGAGTCCCTGCCGGTACGCCCCCAGCTCGGCGAGCGACACCGGGCTTCTGATGGCGAGCGAGTCGCGGACGTGCGGGACGTCGGCGACGTCGACGCCCGCACTCTCGAGGGTCGCCTCGAGCTGCTCGCGCACGATGTTGTACGGCCGCACGACCAGCGGCGCCTCGACGTTGTTCGCCTCCAGCAACCGCTCCGTCTCTTCGGCGCCCCAGCGTCCCACCCAGCGCGCGACGAGCCAGCGCGGATGTGAGTAGCGCAGCGCGAGCGCGTCGACGGGATCGGTCGGCACCGCCGGAGCGAGCGTCTCACGCTCACGGTCGAGACGGCGAAGCACCGCGTTGGCGAGCTTGCTGGCGCCGAGACCGTGACGCTCTTTCGTGAGCTCGACGGTCTGGGCGATCGCCGCGTATGCCGGAACGCTCCGCATGTGCAGCAGCTGATACGCGCCCAGGCGAAGCAGGTCGATGAGATCGGAATCCAGGCGCACGAGTCCCCCGCGCACGCGCTCCGAGAGCATCGCGTCGATCATCGTGCGGCGGCGGAGCACCCCGTACACCAGCTCCTGCGTCCACCGGCGATCGCGCGCATCGAGCGGCATGGCGCGCAGCTCGAACGCAGGATCGAGCAGCTCGGCGTGCCGGAGATCGGCCAGGATCTCGGCCGCGGCGCGCCGCGCTTCGGTGACTGAGCCAGTGCCGGTAACGGTCATGGTCTCAAGATAAAAGCCGGGTGCTCAGGGTGCTCGGGGTGCTCAAGGAAAAGTGCCAAGGACATCGCCGACTGCGATCCCGCGCCCCCGCGCGAATTCCATCGCGCCGATGCGGCGCTTTCCGGGGGCCTGCACCTGTAAGACGCGCACCGCCCCGTCGCCGCAAGCAACGAGCATCCCGATCGGGTCGATCTCGAGTACCTGGCCGGCGCGGCGACCCCCCTCATCGCCCGCTTCCTCCGTCGCGGTCGCCCCGAACAGCTTGAGCTCCTCTCCCTGGCGCATGCTGAAGGCGCCCGGTTTGGGGTCGTACGCCCGGATGTGACGGGCGACGACGCCGCACCCCTCTTCCCACGGGATTCGCGCCATGCCGCGCTCGATCTTCGGTGCGTACGTGGCATGGTCCTCGTTCTGCTCCCGCTCGCTCGCCTCGCCCAGCGTCATGAGCGTGAGCGCCTCGACGAGCGCGAGCGCCCCCAGCTCCGAGAGCCGAAGCTCCAGCTCGCCCGCCGTCTCGTCCTCGGCGATGGGCGTGCGTGCCTGGAGGATGATCGGCCCGGCGTCGAGCGCCTGGACCATCCGCATGATCGTGACGCCTGTTTCGATGAATCCTTCGCGTATGGCTGCCTGAATCGGCGCCGCACCGCGCAACTTCGGGAGGAGCGCCGCGTGCGCGTTGACGGTACCGCGCTCGGGGAGGTCGATCACTTCCTCCCGGAGGATGTGGCCGTACGAGACGACGACCGACAGCTCGGGCTCGAGCGCGCGAAGCGCGTCGACGAATGCCTCCCCGCGCGGCTTCTCCGGCTGAAGCAGAGGAATTCCCTCCGTGACAGCGATCTCCTTTACGGGAGACGGAACGAGCATCGAGCGCGAGCGGCCGCGCGGACGGTCCGGCTGGGTGACGACCGCGCAGACGTCGAAGCCTTCCCCCACCAGCGCGCGAAGCGAGGGACCCGCGAACGCCGACGTCCCCCAGAACACGACTCGCACGTCACAGCTCCTCGTCGCGGTGGTGATGCTGGGCGACCTCGAGCGGCGCAGCGGTGCGCGTCAGCGACCTGTCGCCCGCGCGCGCTTTCTCCCACTTTTTGAGCGCCGCGCGTCGCTTGAGCAGGCTCAGATAATCGATGAAGAGCTTTCCGTGCAGATGATCGATCTCGTGCTGGAGGCAGCGCGCGAGCAGCTCCGACGCGTCGATCTCGATCGGTCTCCCGTCGCGGTCCTGCGCGCGAACGATCACGTGCATCGCGCGCTCGATGTCGGCGTAGATGTCGGGGATCGAGAGACAGCCCTCCTCACCCTTCTGCGATCCCTCGCGGAGCACGACCTCGGGATTGACGATGACGTGCTTCGCGCCGTCGACGTCGATGACCGCGACGCGCTCGCGCCGGCCGACCTGCGGTGCCGCGAGGCCGATTCCCTTCGCGGCGTACATCGTCTCGAACATGTCGTCCACGAGCGTCTGGAACTCGGGGCCGACGTCGCGGACAAGCCGGGTCTCCTCCCGAAGAATGGGGGCGCCGAGGACGTAGATGTCGAGCAGGCTCACGTGGCCGTGGTTTCGGTCTTGGGGGCGACGACGCGCGCGACGCGCCCGCGCTCGACGACAATCCGCGACTCGCCGGTCTTGATCGTGATGCGGTCGTCCATGGCCTTCACCGGCTGCCCGTCCTTCATCGACTCCTTGATGTGCACCACCTCGCCGACGATGCCGCCCGCCGTCACGATCTCGTCGCCCTTCTTGATGTTGCGGAGCGCCTCATCGTGCTTCGCGCGCTCGCGCTGCTGCGGGCGGAACCAGATGAAGTAGAAGATGCCGAAGACGAGAATCCATGGCAGCAGGAGGCCGATGGGATTCGCGCCTCCTTCCTGTGGCGCACCGATGAGCAGGATGGCGAGCGTCGCGGTCATGAGACGGGGGCTGGTCGTGAGTGATAGCGCCGGAGCCAGTCGCGGCTCCAGCCCTGGAAGTCGCCTTCGATGATGGCCTGCCGCGCGCGGCGCATGAGCGCGGTCAGGAAATGTACATTATGCAGCGACAGAAGCCGGAGCCCAAGCACCTCATCGCTCGCGAAGAGATGTCGAATGTAGCTCCGCGAGAAGCGGGTGCACGTCGAGCAGTCGCATGCGTCGTCCAGCGGGCGCGGATCGGCTCGGAGCTCTGCGCGGCGGACATTGAGCTTGCCGTCGCCGATGAACGCCGTACCCTGGCGCCCGCCGCGCGTCGGCGCCACGCAATCGAAGAGGTCGACGCCGCGTGCGACGCCTTCGAGGAGATCCTCGGGAAATCCGACGCCCATGAGATACCGCGGCCGATCGTGCGGTAGCTCCTCGTGCACGACCTCGAGCATCTCGTACATCTGGGGCTTGGCCTCGCCGACTGACAGCCCGCCGATCGCGTAGCCGCTGAAGTCGCGCACCGCGCGAATCGACCGCGCGCCCTCGCGCCTGAGCTCGGCGTGAATACCGCCCTGAAGAATCGGGAAAAGCGCCTGCCGTCCCCCGGTCGCGTCGAACGCGCGGACGCACCGCTCGAGCCACCTGATGCTGCGCTCGCTCGCCTCCCGGGCGAGCCCGACGTCCGTCTGGCCGGGGACGACGTGATCGAACTGCATGATGACGTCGGCGCCGAGCGCGCGCTCGATGGCGACGACGCCCTCGGGGGAGAAGAAGCGGCGAGAGCCGTCGATGTGGCTGCGAAACTCGACGCCTTCCTCGCTCACGGTGCGCAGCGTCTCGAGAGAGAACACCTGAAAGCCGCCGGAGTCGGTGAGAATGGGGCCGTCCCACTGCATGAACTGGTGGAGACCGCCCATCTCCTTGACCAACTGTTCGCCCGGGCGCAGGTGGAGGTGATACGCGTTGGCGAGGATCATCTGCATCTTCGCCTCGCGCAGCTCGCGCGGGTCGAGCGTCTTCACCGTCGCGAGCGTGCCAACGGCCATGAACGTCGGGGTTTGCACCGGCCCGTGGGGGGTCACGAAAACGCCGGCGCGGGCGGCGCCGGCGGTCGCATCGATCGTGAAGGAAAATCCCGGATCGGTCATCCGGTCCAGGCCACTCCTTCGAGGGTGATCGTGCCTCCGGTGCGCGAGCACGAATAGCCGATCTTCACCGACGCGGGAATCGTCTCGCCGTTCATGTTCGCCGGCGGATCGACCTTGAGCTGCGCGGCGAGGCCGCCGAAGATGTCGTCCATTCGCTCGTCGCCCGAGCTGTGCGAGATGGCCGCACGACGCACTTCGCCGTCGCTCTCGACGTCGAGCTTGATGTGAGCGACGCCGGTCGCCGTCTCGTTCACGCCGATGAGCCGCGGACATTCGGCCCGCACGATGTTGTGGCCGCGGTCGCGCAGCAGATCGGACGACAGGCGCGGCTGCTCCTCGGACGGAGTGTAGTACTGCGTGCTCGTCGTGCAGGCGGCGAGCACGAGCGCCAGCGACACGCTATACGACAACCATCGCGTCGCCATACGAGTAGAACCGATATCCCTCATCGATGGCCTCCCGGTACGCCCGCATCGTCAACCCGTATCCCGCGAACGCCGCGACGAGCATCACGAGGGTCGAGCGGGGAAGATGAAAGTTCGTGATCAGCCTGTCCACGGCGCGAAAGCGATATGGCGGCCGAATGAACAGCCGTGTCTCGCCCTCTCGCGCTGTAAACGTTCCGTCATCGCGCGCTGCACTCTCGAGAGTGCGCGCACACGTCGTGCCGACGGCCCAGATCGCGCCGCCGAACTCGCGCACCGCGTTGAGCGTCGCGGCCGTTTCCGCGGGGAGCGAGAACCATTCCTCGTGCATCAGGTGCTGAGCGGGGTCCTCGACCTCGACCGGTTTGAACGTCCCGGCGCCGACGTGCAGCACGACGTCGGCGCGCCGGACGCCGCGCGCCTCGAGCCCTGCGAGAAGCTCGGGAGTGAAGTGCAGGCCAGCGGTCGGCGCCGCCACCGATCCCGCCGCGGACGCGTAGACCGTCTGATACCGCTCGGCGTCCGCGGGGGCGTCCGAGCGCGCGATGTACGGTGGCAGCGGAACGTGACCGTGCCGCTCGATCGCGTCGGCGAGCGAGCCCTCGACGAGCGGACGCACGATACGCGTTCGGCGATCCGTCATCTCGAGGATTTCGACGTCGAACCCAGGTGCAATCGACACCGCGCGGCCCGGTCGCAGCTTCCCCCCAGGGCTCACCATCGCTTCCCACCGCCCGTCGGTGAGCGGTCGCAGCAAGAGGATCTCGGCCCCAGCGCCAGAGGCGCGTTTCCCGAGTAGCCTGGCCCGAAACACCTTCGTCGTGTTGAGGACGAGCGCATCGCCGGGCCGGATGAGCTCGGCGAGATCGCGGAACCGCCGGTGCTCGAGGCTCGGCGTATCGCGGCGGACCACGAGCAGACGGCTCTCGTCGCGTCGCTCGAGCGGCTGTTGCGCGATGCGGTCGGCGGGGAGCGTAAAGTCGTAATCGCTCGTCCGTGTGCCGCGCTCCGGATCGGTCGCGATGGCTGCTACTCGATGATCCTGAAGATGGGCGAGGACGGAGTCAGAACAGCGTCGGTTGCGCGGGAGCCCCTTGGGCAGGCGGCTGGGTGTAGCCGAAGTGGCGGTATGCCTGGGCCGTCGCGACGCGACCGCGCGGCGTACGCTGAAGGAAGCCGTTCTGCACGAGGTAGGGCTCGTACACCTCCTCGATCGTGCTCGCGTCCTCACCGATCGCCGCGCCAATGGTCGTAATGCCGACCGGGCCGCCCTCGAACTTCTCGATGATCGTCTTGAGGACGCGCGCGTCCATGTCGTCGAGCCCGAACTCGTCGACGTCGAGCATGATGAGCGCGCTCGAAGCGACGTCGCGCGTGATGCGTCCGTCGGCCTTCACCTGGGCGAAGTCGCGCACGCGTCGCAGCAGCCGGTTCGCCACGCGAGGCGTTCCGCGCGAGCGGCGAGCGATCTCCGTGGCACCTGCGGCTTCGACGTCGACGCGCATCACCTCCGCCGAACGACGCACGATGTGCTCGAGATCCTCGGCGGGGTAGTAATTGAGCCGCTCGATGATGCCGAACCGCGCGCGCATCGGCGGCGTCAGCATGCCGAAGCGCGTCGTCGCGCCGATGAGCGTGAACTTCTCGATCGGCATCGTGATCGTCTGCGCTTTCGGCCCTTCGGAGAGGCGGATGTCGATCTTGTAGTCCTCCATCGCCGGATACAGGAACTCCTCGATCACCGGACGCAGCCGGTGGATCTCGTCGATGAACAGGATGTCGCCGCGCCGCAGGTTGGTCAGCGTGCTCACCAGGTCGCCGGGTTTTTCCAGCGCCGGCCCCGACGTCGCGCGGATGTTGACGCCCAGTTCGCGCGCGATGAGCTCGGCCAGCGTGGTCTTGCCCAGGCCGGGCGGGCCGAAGAAGAGCGAGTGGTCCAGCGGCTCGCGCCGCGCGAGCGCCGCGTCGATCCAGACGCGCAGGCTGTCCTTCACCTTGCTCTGGCCGATGAACTCGGCGAGTCGCCGCGGCCGCAGCGACAGCTCGACGACGGACTCGTCCGTGAGC
>JBQTHJ010000027.1:0-149275 GCA_052389995.1 Gemmatimonadaceae bacterium
CAGGAGCCACGAGCGGGGCCGATGCCGGCGGTGATCGTTAGGTGGGAACACCGTGTCCTCGGTGTATTTCCCTTCGAGCATGCCGGACGCATGCGTCACGCGGATGTTGAACACGCAGTCTGGAGCATGCGCGCGCGCCGCCTCGATCATCGCCGTCCCCGGGTGTTGCTCGAGGATGTTCCAGATCATCTGGATGGTGTTGATGTCCGGCTCGCGCTCGACGAGCTCCACCGCCTCGTACAACCACCCGATGGCGGGGCCGAAGGCGGCACCCCACGCGCGAATCTTCCCCTCGAGGCGCAGCGCACGCAGCGTCTCCCAGATCTCCGGGTCGCGGACGTGATCCATCTTCACGTTGTGCAGCTGGAGCACATCGATGTAATCCGTCTCGAGACGCGTGAGGCACTCCTCGACCGCGAAGCGCAGGTAGTCGCGCTCGAACCGCTGGGGCAGCTCGCTCTGGCCCCGCCGCTGCCCGCGGGCTGACTCGTCGTAGATGTCGTAGCCGACTTTGGTCCCGATCACGACGTCGGCGCGCCGGCCGCGAAACGCCTCCGCGAGCTGCCGTTCGCTGCGCCCATCGCCGTACGTGTCCGCGGCGTCGAAGAACGTTACGCCGTGCTCATCACGCGCCGTGCGCATGAGCGCAATCGCCTCGGCATCCGACTTCTCGCCCCACCAGCCGGTCGAGAGCGTCCAGAGGCCGAAGCCGAGCTCGCTGACGGTGATTCCGGTGCTGGGAAAAGTGCGGTAGCGCATGTCGATATCAGGGATAATGGAAGGAATGAAGGACCGAAGACCGAGGAAGTCGATTGGACCTGAGATGCGCCATGTGACGTTCCTCGGTCCTCGGTCCTCGTTCCTGGTGCCTCACTCGAGATATCCATCGGCCAGTCGCTTGGCTGCTTCCACCGCGAAATAGCTCACGATGACGTCGGCGCCGGCCCGGCGAATCCCGACGAGGGACTCCATCATCGCGCGGTCCCCGTCGACCCATCCGCGTTCGGAGGCCGCCTTAATCATAGCGAGCTCCCCACTCACTTGATACGCGGCGGTTGGATGTCCGGTCTCGCGCTTCACACGCATGAGGATGTCGAGGTATGGACCGGCGGGCTTCACCATCACCATGTCAGCGCCCTCGTCGATGTCGAGCCGCGCCTCGCGCACCGCCTCATCCGAATTCGCCGCGTCCATCTGATATCCTCGACGGTCACCGCTTTGCGGCGCCGACTCGGCGGCGTCGCGGAACGGGCCGTAGAGCGCCGACGCGAACTTCGCCGCGTAGGAAAGGATCGCCGTGTGGTGGCGCCCGCCGGAATCGAGCGCCTCGCGGATCGCGCGCACACGACCATCCATCATGTCGCTCGGCGCGACGATGTCGGCACCCGCTTCGGCGAACGACACCGCCGAGCGTGCGAGCAGCGGCAGCGTCGCGTCGTTGTCGACGTGGCCGTTGCGCAGCACGCCGCAGTGCCCGTGGTCCGTGTACTCGCAGAGACACACGTCGGCGATACGGACGAGGTCGGGCAACTCCTTCGCGAGCGCGCGGAGCGCTGCCTGCACCGGGCCATTCGCATCCCACGCGGACGAGCCGGTGGCGTCCTTTGCGTCGGGGATGCCGAAGAGAATGACGCCGCCGACGCCGGCGCGTGCTGCACGGTCCGCGTCGCGAAGCAACTCATCGACCGAGCACTGTGCCACGCCCGGCATTGAGGTGATCTCGCGCCGGACGCGCAATCCGGATCGCACGAACATCGGTAGCACGAGCTGTGACGGGTGCAGGTGCGTCTCGCGGATGAGTGCACGCAACGCGGGCGTGCGGCGGAGCCGCCGCGGACGATAGCTCGGAAACTGTGGCATCGACCGACGTCATTCCGGTGCCGGAACCGGCACCTTGGATTCTCCCCGCAGACGCTCGAGGACGTATCGCCCGCCGCGCGACAGGATGTCGTACGCGACGCGGCGCCCCGACCCTTCCGGGTTCTCGGGATCCACCGGGGCGTGACCGCGCACGACGTGCGTGCCACGGGGGTCGGCGATGAAGGCGTGAAGCACCAGCCCGTTGGGCTCCGTCATGGCGAGCACACCGATCGGAACCTGACACCCTCCCTCCATCGCCTCGAGACACCCGCGTTCGGCGCGGACGGCGAGCGCCGTCGGGGCGTGCTCGAGCGACGCGAGCATCTCGAGCATGCGTGAATCGTCCCCGCGTGCCTGAACGGCGATTGCTCCCTGCCCCGCGGCCGGAAGCCATTCGGGCGGCTCGAGCACTTCGTCGACGCGCTGATGCACGCCGAGTCGGTTGAGTCCGGCGACGGCGAGGATCGTCGCGTGGACTTGCCCATCGTCCACCTTTCGCAACCGCGTCGGCACGTTGCCGCGGAGATCGACGACCTCGAGATCGGAGCGGCGCGCCAGCAGCAACGCCCGGCGCCGCAGACTCGACGTCCCGACGCGGCTCCCTCGCGGCAGCTCGTCGATCGCATTCACACCGAGCGAATCGTTGACGATGAGCGCGTCGCGCGGATCCTCGCGCTCGAGAATCGCGGCGATCACGAGACTGTCCGGTTGCTCGGTTGGCAGATCCTTGAGCGAGTGTACGCAGCAGTCGACCTTGCCGGCCCGCAGCGCGTTCTCGAGCTCTCTGGTGAAGAGTCCCTTTGCGCCGATGCCGCTGAGCGGCTCGTCGATGCGCTTGTCCCCCGACGTCTTCACCTTCACGAGCTCTGCGCTCACGCCACGCGCCGCCAGCGCCGCCTCCACCTGGCGCGCCTGACGCAGCGCCAGCTCGGACGCGCGTGTGGCGATACGAATTACGTCAGCGTTCCCGGCCAATCCCGCGTGGATTCGAGGAGGTCGCGCTCCCAGGCCGCGTGCTCCGGGACGAAGTACGGCACGCGCGTTTTCTTGAACTCGCGCAGCGAGTACAACACGAGCCGTTCCTCCACACCCGTCTCGGCGGCGATCGAGTCGGCGACCGCTTCCACCTCAGCCTCGCTGCGGCCGTGGATCATCGTGAAATGGGAATACGGCCAGTGCGGATACGTCGGCCGGCGGTAGCAGTGCGAGACCGCTCGGAAGCTCGCCATCGTACGTCCGACTTCCTCCGCGCGTTCCGGCGTCACCTTCCAGACGGCCATCCCATTCGAGATGAATCCCGCTTTCTGGTGTCGTAACACGGCCGAGAAGCGGCGCATGCGCCCCTCGGTGACGAAGCGTTGGGCCTCCGCGATCAGCTGCTCCAGCGACAGCCCGGCTTCCTCTGCCCAGTGGACGAACGGCTCCTCCACGAGCGGCACGTCCCGCTGGAGGATGCGAATGAGCTCCACATCGCGTGCGGTGGGCATCCGCGAGGCGCGCACCTCGAGCACCTCATCCTTCGTTCCGCCTCGCGTGGTCGGTGGTGTCGCACGCGCGTCCGCCCGCGCGCCCCGCTCCACGTCGAGCTGCACGCCGATCTTGTACAGCGCGAGCGTTGGAAGAAGCGCGTAGTGCTCCGCGCCGACCTTCCAGGCCAGCCGTGCCACCTGCTCCTCGAGCGACGCACGCGCATCCGCCGGCACGGCGATCGTGAACCAGATGTTGAACTGCCCCGACCGCTCGTAATTGTGACTGATGCCGGGATTCCGGTTGAGCTCGGCCGCAGCTTCCTCGAGACGATCCGGCGGGACCTTGAACGCGACGAGCATCGAATCATAGCCGAGCGCGCGCGTGTCGAAGATGGCGGAGATCTGACGGATTACCGGAGCGTCGCCGGCGTGCAATCGCCGCACACGATCGAGCGCGCCCTGCTCGTCGATCCCCACGCGAGCGCCAACCTCGGCGAACGGGCGACGCAGGAGCGGAAAGTCTCGCTGGATCTCGTTGAGGATCCGCGAATCGACGTCGTCCGCCGCAACGCCAGGAGTTAGGACGCGCTCGTGGGCCGCAATGTGGGTCATGGAGGCTAATCTAATGTGCGACACCGCATTAGGGGAGCCGGGGGAAACGTCGAGAAAGTCGGGACCCGGGCGTCCGAATGCACCGCTCCGACTTCTGGAGTCCGACATCTGATGCCTGACATCTGTGCAGCTCAGACAAATAAACCGTACCGGTCGAAGTGTGATTTCGTCCCATTGACTGGCCGATGTCGGCGCTCTACGTTCGCAGAGGCAAAGAAGTCGAGCGCGGGCGATGCTGCCGCTCGGGGAGGCTCCCATGATGACCGAATTGAATCATTCCAGTCACGATGTCCACCGCGCGCATATCGATCACGAGTTGTCGGTGGCCATCACTGCCGAGCTCCAGGGCGCACCACAGGCGGAGCTCCGCCGAGCCGTGTCGAGCTTCGTCGCTGACGCGAAGCGCACGATGGCTCCGCCGCAGGACGTGATCGCATCGCTCAAGACGCACATGCAGCGCGACGCGCAGCCGCACATGCGCGCCGACGAGTATCCGCGGCTGGTGGCGCAGGTCGTTGCGTGGGGGATCGAGGACTACTATCGGTAAGCCTGGAGCTGCGCGGAGGGATCGAGGTGCTCGGGGAGTCTTCTCCTCGGGCACTTTCATTTTTTCGCCGCCGCGAAGCGGACCACAGCCTCGATCAAGCTCGCGACCGTCGCCTCCGTCGCCTCGATCGCGACGCGAAGGCCTAACGACTCTGCCGCTGCCGTCGTCACCGGGCCGATCGAGGCCGCCGGTGCGGCGCCCGCGGCCTCGCGCCCGACGGCGTCGACGAAGAAGCGGGCGGTCGAGCTCGAGGTCAGTGTGATGAGGTCGATGTCCCCCGCACGAAGCCGCGCGCGGACGGCGCGCGCGTCGCCGGCGGCGGCGACCGACCGGTACAGGGAAATCGCGTTCACCTCTGCACCGATCTCGCGCAGCGCATCGGGAAGAACGTCGCGCGCTCCTTCGCCTCGAGGCAGCAGCACGCGCGCCCCGCGCACGTCGGGGCGGGCTTCGAGCACCTCGACCAACGCTTCGGCGACGAACTGCCGCGGCACGACGTCGGCAGCGAGCCCGCATGCGTGAAGGGCGTCGGCCGTCGCACGGCCTACGGCGGCGATGCGCGCGTGCGCAAGCGCTCGCGCATCCAGCCCACGCTCCCGCATCGCGCGCCACACGAGCTCCACCGTGTTCTGGCTGGTGAAGATCACCCAGGTGTAGCTCGCCAGCGCGTCGAGGGCGCGATGCAGTGGAGCCGGATCGAGCGGCTCGAGGCGAATCGCCGGCATCTCGATGACGTTCGCGCCGAGCTCACGCAGATTCGTGGCGATGCCAGACGCCTGCGCGCGGGCGCGCGTGACCACGACGCGAAGTCCCGCCAGCGGCCGCCGCGATAACCATTCGATCTCTGCGCGGAGTGCGACGACGTCGCCGACGACGGTGATCGCCGGGGCGTGCACCTTCTCTTCACGCGCGCGCGTCATGATCGTCGCCAGCGTCGCGGTCAACACGCGCTGCGACGGCAACGTTCCACGCTCGATGATGGCGACCGGCGTGTCACGAGAACGACCGGCGGAGATCAGCGCCTCGACGACCAAGGGAAGCGTGCGGACGCCCATGTACAGCACGAGCGTGTCGCTCCCCGCGAGTGCACCCCAGTCGATCGTGGTCGAGGGTTTCTCCGGATCCTCGTGACCGGTCACGAACGTGACCGACGTCGCCTTTCCGCGATGCGTCACGGGAATCCCGGCATACGCCGGCGCGGCGATGCCTGCGGTGACGCCGGGTACGATCTCGAACGCGATTCCTTCGCGCTCGAGCGCCTGCGCTTCCTCGCCACCCCGCCCGAAGACGAACGGATCGCCGCCCTTGAGCCGGACCACACGTCGTCCCGCGCGCGCGAGCTTCACGAGCAACGCCTCGATGTCGGCCTGCCGTGCCGACGCGTCTTCGCCGCCGCGCTTCCCGACGAAGTGTCGACCCACATCGCGATCGCCAAGCTCCGTCGCGAGCAGCTCGTCGCTGACCAGGGCGTCGTAGACGACGTCATCACAGCTACGTAGCAGGTCGCGCCCCCGAACGGTCAACAGGCCCGGATCGCCCGGGCCCGCTCCGACGAGGTACACGATCCCGCGTGTTGACACCCGAGGTCGCTCGGTGTCGATCATCGGAAGTACACTGACGCATAACGAGGGCTTCGCTGCCGGAGTGCCTCGCGCACTTCGGCCACGCCCGTGGCGCGCGCGGCGAGATGCGCGGCGTGCGAGTGGCGAAGCGAGTGCGGCCCGATCGTCTCGCTCGTCGCAGCGGGCAGGCCAGCCGCGCGCGCGATCCGCTTCAGGCGATCCCACGCCCGCTGGCGCGACGTGTGGAGAAGCGTTCGTGGATGGATGAACACGAACGCCTGGTGAAGGGCGCGCCTGGATGCGGGACGCTCGGCGAGCCAGCGCGCCATCCAGGCCGCAGGCTTCCCCTCGAGCGTCACCCGCGATTCCTCGCCACGGCGTCCGACGACGTCCAGGTGCATCACGCGCGGGCCTCCGCGGACGGCGTCGCGTGTGAGGTTCACCGCCTCCGAGACGAGCAGCGCGCCGTGGTAGCAGAGCCCGTACAGCGCGAGGTCCATACGGGCGGCGGGATCGTCTCGCGCCTGCCTGACGAGCCAATCGAAGAGCCGGTCGAGCTCCGCAACCGGGATCACGTGCGGGCGGCGCGGCTCCGGCACCGGCTCATCGAGACGCTCCGCCGGCCCGGGTGCGCGCAGCGATTCCTCGCCGATCAGATAGCGGTAAAAGGCCTTGATCGACTGCAAGTGGCGGCGAACGGTCGATTGCGACCACTCCTCGTGCGCCGTCCGCGCGGCAAGGTACTCACGGAGGTCCCGAGCCGAGAGATCGGCCACCGGTCGCGGTGCGTACGCGCGAACGAGGTCCACCACGTCGGCGTGGTATGCATCGATCGTCGCCGGCGCGCGCCCCGTAACCTCGAGCCAGGCGCTGAACCGGTGGACCGGATCGAAGTTCGGCTCGGGGTGCACCTCCGGATGCTGCGGCGAAACCGGCAGATCGCTCACGGCGGGTCCGCGCTCAGGGGAGCGTCGATGCTTCGTCGATCTTCTTCCCGAGATCGTTCAGGTCGAAGGGCTTCGTCATGAACGACGTGCGCCCGAGGGCGAGCATGGAGACGAGCGGCCCCATGCTCACGTATGCGGTGGTGATGATGACGGGCACCTGCGGGTCGATCTCGCGCAGCCGTCGCATCACCTCGATGCCGTCGGTATCGGGAAGTCTCAGGTCGAGGACGACGACCTCGGGCGAGAACCCCTGTACCTTGGACACCGCTTCTGCACCGCTGGCGGCGAAGGCCATGGCGTACCGCTCGCTGAAGAATCGCTCGTACGACTTTCGGAGCGTCGCTTCATCCTCGATGAACATGACGCGCGGAAGTGGATCGGGCATGCGGGTACGGTAACTAGTCAGGCGGCGCGGGCGCCAGGGAAATTGTTGGGCTAACGCCCGAAGACATCAGACGTCAGACCTCAGACGTCAGACGTCAGATTGTGCCCACGGCGAGGATACTGGCACTCCAGTGGTCGTTTCTGAATTGCTGACATCTGACGTCCGACGCCTGATGTCTTTGCCGTTCCCAGGACGAACCCCGCATCGCGGTATCCAGCCGGCGAAACCAAAAAACGACACAGCCGACTGCGTCGCCGCAGCCGGCTGTATCACTCCCAGGAGCTCACTCTACTACGCCGCGCCGCCCCCCGACGGCGCGGTCCCCCACCACCCATCCCCCCACTACCATCCGAACAGGCTCGCCTTCGGTTACTCGCTTTCGATCACGAAGAGATGCACCAGCTCCGTCAGCACCAGGAGCGAATACACTTCGTCCGTGACGTTCACGAGCCGAACCGTCAGCCCGAACTGCTTCGCACGAGTCTGGATCGCCACCAGCGTTCCCAGTCCCGTCGCATCCATCTCTCGGGTCGCCGCGAGATCCAGCGTCACCGCCTTCGCCTCGCGACCCGCCGACTCTATCAAGCTCACCGCGGCGTTGCGGAACTCGGCGCGCGTCTCTGCCACCAGACGCGCCGGCGCGGTTAGAACTCGTTCCTCGTTGACCGTGTTCATCTGCGTGCCCTCGACGTTGGTCGGTGAAACGAGGCACGCAGCCGGCGATGATGACGCTCGGGAATTCGGGCTCGAGAGCCCGACCTCCTTCACCTTCGGCAACCGGACGATCTCACGCCCAGAGGGCGCCCGAGACTCCTGGCTTTGCGGCCCCGCCTCGCGACGGGTGTGCTATTATCGGGTGATACGACGTTCTGTTGTCGCCGCTCAGTAAAGCGAAGGTAGTGCCACAAAATGGCACGGTGCTTAAGTACTTATTAATCCATCGTTTACAGGTTCGCCGCCACTCTCCGGACCCGGCCGGCCCGGTGCACTTTGCGGCGATTCGGGAAAATCGCCACATTTCACCCCTCCTCTCGCCCCCTCCAATTCAATGTCAGACATCGACGTCCTCCTTACCGAGGAGAGGCGCTTTCCACCCCCCGACAGCTTCCGTCGCACCGCCAGCGTTGCCAGCGAGGAGATCTACGACTTCGCCTCGCGCGACCCGGAAAGCTTCTGGGCAAAAGCGGCTGAGGACCTGGAATGGTCGAAACGGTGGGACCGCGTCCTCGAATGGAAGCCCCCGCGCGCAAAGTGGTACCTCGGCGGAAAGCTCAACGCCGCAGTCAACTGCGTCGACCGTCACGTACGTGGCCCACGGCGGAACAAGGCTGCGCTCATCTGGGAGGGCGAGCCCGGCGACCGGCGCACGCTCACCTACTGGGACCTGTACCGCGAGGTCAACCGCTTCGCGAGCGTGCTCAAGAAGCTCGGGATCCGGCGGGGCGATCGCGTCGCGATCTATCTCCCACTCATCCCGGAGGTCGTCGTCGCGATGCTCGCGTGCGCGCGCATCGGCGCCGTGCATTCGGTGGTGTTCGGCGGCTTCTCCAGCGACGCGCTTCGCGATCGCATCAACGACGCGGAAGCGAAGCTCCTCATCACCGCCGACGGCGGGTACCGCCGTGGCCAGATCGTTCCGCTGAAGCGAAACGCGGACCGGGCGGTCGAGGAGTGCCCGTCGATCCAGAACGTCGTGGTCGTCATGCGTCGTTCCGGCGGTGGCGTGGACGAGACCTTCGCCGAGATCACGGAGGGACGCGACCACTGGTGGCATCGGCTGATGGCCGACGCCGAGTCGCACGTCGAGCCCGAGCCGATGGACGCCGAGGATATCCTCTACATCCTCTACACGTCGGGGACCACCGGGAAGCCGAAAGGCATCGTGCACACGACCGGGGGATATCTCGTCGGGTGCGCGGCGACGACGAAGTTCGTTTTCGATCTCAAGGAGGACGACGTCTTCTGGTGCACGGCCGACGTGGGCTGGGTCACCGGACATTCGTACCTCGTCTACGGGCCGCTCGCGAATGGCGCCACGTGCGTGATGTTCGAGGGCGCGCCGGACTGGCCGGAGAAGGATCGCTTTTGGGCGATCTGCGAACGGTACGGTGTCACGGTCTTCTACACGGCCCCGACAGCGATTCGTGCGTTCATGAAGTGGGGGGCATCGCTTCCGAAGAAGCACGACCTGTCGACGCTTCGCCTGCTGGGCTCCGTCGGCGAGCCGATCAACCCGGAGGCGTGGATGTGGTATCACGAGCACATCGGCCGGTCGCGGTGTCCGATCGTGGACACGTGGTGGCAGACGGAGACGGGCGCGATCATGATCACCCCGCTTCCAGGTGTCACGTCGACGAAGCCGGGCAGCGCGACCGTTCCCTTTCCCGGGATCGCCGCCGACCTGCTCGACTCGTCAGGCAAGTCCATCCGCGTCGGCGGCGGGCTGCTCGCAATCACGAAGCCGTGGCCGTCGATGCTGCGCACCATCTGGCGCGACGACGAGCGCTACGTGAGCACGTACTTCTCCAAGTGGGCCGCACGCCCCGACCTCTACTTTCCGGGCGACGGCGCGAAGCGTGACGACGACGGCTATTTCTGGATCCTCGGTCGCGTCGATGACGTCCTCAACGTGGCCGGGCACCGCATCGGCACGATGGAAGTCGAGTCGGCGCTGGTCGACCATCGCGCCGTCGCCGAAGCTGCGGTAGTGGGCAAGTCGCACGAGCTGAAGGGCCAGGCGATCGCTGCGTTCGTGACGCTGCGCGAGGGCAATCAGCCGTCGTCGGAGCTGCGCGACGAGCTGCGCGAGCACGTGGTGCAGAAGATCGGCGCGCTCGCCCGTCCCGATGACATCCTCTTCTCGGCCGATCTGCCGAAGACGCGCTCCGGCAAGATCATGCGGCGTCTGCTGCGCGACATCGCCGAGGGGCGCACGTTAGGCGATACGACGACGCTGGCGGACCCGAACGTCGTAGCCACGCTCAAGGAACAATACGAGGAGAAGGAGTAGCGGGCGCGGTATCCGTTGGCCGGGTCACGTACTGCTCGAGCGGCCGAATCATGGCCCTCCCAACTCGAAGGCGAAAAAGAAGCTCCCGAGACGGATCTCGGGAGCCTTCGCTCTCACCACTGCGGGCCTTTACGCGCGCCTTACTGCGCGAAACCTGGCCTCGCTGGCGTCGTTGAGCCGGAGCGGCGGGCGGCCGCTCGGGTCGTCGGTCCGCGGCGCTTCCTGCGCGCGCCGCCGGTACGGCACGAGGTCCTCGCCGAGCACAACGAGCGTGCGCGTCGCGACGACGCTCGCCATTGGCTCGGGCAGCCCCATCACGCGCACGTAGCTGTCGATCGCGCGGTCGAACGAAAGATCTTCCGCGAGCATGTCGACGAACATCAGCGCGTTGTCGACGTGGGCTCGGATAATCGCTTCCTCGGCGCGCGCCTGCGCGAGACGCAGCCGCTTTTCGGCCGACGGCGTCAGCTTGCGAGGAAAGAGCGTTTCAGGAAAGAGCCGGCCAATCATGGCGAATCACCAGGTCGGTGGAATGCAGCGGTTGTGTGTTGCATCACAGGAACTAAGCACGGTCCGTACCAGGCACCAGCCTCCCATCTACAACGCTAAATCGGCCCGCGAGGGTTCAACGCCCGGCCCCAACCGGCCGTTCTGACCCGATGAGGCGGCCCCGCCTCAGGAGGGACGCGACGGGGACGGGGAGGTCACCGGCTCTCGGGCACCTCGAGCACCGCGGAGATCGACCACACTCGCCACGAAAATCGCGACGATCACCACGGCCGACGCCACGCACCAGATGCAGATCGCGTGGATCACGAACAGCTCCAGATACGTGAGCCACCCCGAGAACAGGACGCCCCAGCCGGAGATCGCGACGAGCAGCCAGGAGATCTCTCGAGATGCGACGTAGCGCTCGTGCGTTCCGGCGAGCGAGAGCGCAAACAGCGAGACGTAGGCGGCGAGGCCCCACGCCGCTACCGGAAGACCGACGAACGTCGACCAGCGGCTCGTGTTCACCGTCTCACACGATCCGATCGTGCACGTCAGGCTGCCGATGACGCCGAGCTTGTACAGCGTGAGGTAGAGCGCGATCAGGATGCCGACGAGCGACAGCATCGCGATCGCCATGCGAGCGGTCACTGGCCGGCGGCAGCTCCCGATGACGTGTCACGACGCGCCGCTGTTGCCTGATCGACGTAGCGCTTCAGCGCATCGTAGGAGATCGCGCCCGGCACCATTTGGTTGCCGATGATGAACGTCGGCGTGGAGCGGACCTGGCGCTGAATGCCGAGTTGGCGATTCGCGCGAATGCGGTCGAGGTGTCGCTGCTCTTCCACGCAGGTGGACCACGCCGATTCATCGAGGCCGATCTCACGCGCGTAGTCCGCGAACGCGCGGCTGGCGCGCCGGCTCGCGGATCCGTCGGACTCTCCGGGACGCGACGCCCAGACGTCCTGCCCGGCGAAGATGCGATCGTGCATCTCCCAGAACTTGTTCTGGTCCGCGGCGCAGGCCGCCGCGAGCGACGCAAGCACCGAGTTGCGGTGCTGCTCGAGCGGGAAGTCGTAGAACCGAAGGCTCACCAGCCCCTGATCCGCGAGACGGCGCTTGACGTCCGGCGCCGTGAGGGTCGCGAACCGCGCGCAGGCAGGGCACTCGAAATCCGCGAACTCGGCCACGACAACTGGAGCGTTCGGGTCGCCGTAGACGTACGGCTGGGCCTGCCCGGCATCCCCTGGCGGAAGCTCGGAGACGAGACGGGGCGACGGACCGGAGCCGCGCGCCTGCATGGCGATCAGGGCGATGCCCGCGACCGCGATGACCCCCAGGATCAGGTAGAAGAACCGCTTCGACTCGCGCGATTTCGCGGGCGCCTTCGCCATGTCAATCGTCTCCGTCGTCCGGTTTCCAATCAGTGGGCTCCCACGCCGGGGCCACGTCCTTCTTCTTCGCATCCTCGACTATCCGACGGCTCTCAGCGATCTCGGGAGTGTCGTACGTCGCGCGCACCTCGTAGTGGAACAGCTCGCTGCGCACGTCGCCGATCAGCTGCGTCAGCTCACCGGCGTGCTCGAGCAGCTTGCGCTGCGCGTCGAGATCCCGAATGCGCTCCGCGAGGGCGCGCAACAACGCCTCGAGGTTCCTGGCGCGACCGTCGTCGTAAGTCTGGTCCGACATGTAATGAAAGCTAGAGACCGGACGAGAGAGGGTCGAGGGGGTGTGACGCGGGCCGCTTGACCCTCGCCTCGCAATTGACGAGCATCCCCGCGCAGAATTGCGCGCCGCGACCGCGGCTCCCTTTCCCAGGCACTGAGGCTCCGATCGAAGCCGACATTCTTCGGGTTCCGGCCGGACCCGGCTCGCTGCACGTCGAGCGCTACGGGCACGGCGGCGAACAGATCGTTCTGGTTCACGGCTTCGGAACCTCGAGCTTCCTCTGGCGAGGCGTTGGCCCTGCACTCGCCACCGAAGGTCATACGGCGTACGCCGTCGACCTGCTCGGCTACGGCGAATCGGACCGCCCATTCGACGCAGATTACACGCTGGGTGCGCAGGCGGAGTACCTCGATCGGGCGCTCTCATCGCTCCGCCTCACGCGCGTGTCGCTGGTGGGCATCGACATCGGTGCGGCGATCGCCATGAGCCTCCTTCTCGCGCGACCTGCGCGCGTCGCTCGGCTCGCGATGATCAACCCCGTTGCCTTCGATGAGATCCCGGGCGGGGATGTCCGTGCGGTGCAGCGCGGAACCGCCCGGTTCGCGCTCCGCGTTGGACGGGGAGTGCTCGGCGCCGCGCCGCTCCTCACGCCGGTGCTCGAGGGCTCGGTGGCGGATGCGCGCTCGATGCCTCAGCGATTGATCGCGCGGTATCTGGCCCCGTTCGTCGGCAGCGAGGGCGTCTCGCACTTGCTCACGCTCGCGAGGTCCATACGGCGGGAGGACCTCGAGGGGCTGGATCCGGGTAAGATCCACGTGCCGACGCTGGTCGTGTGGGGCGAGGAGGATCACTGGGTCGATTCCGGGCTCGGCGAGCGGGTGCAGGCCGCGATTCCCGGCAGTACGCTCGTTCGTCTTCCTGGTGTGGGACGGCTGGTCCCCGAAGAAGCGAGTGATTCACTCTCCCGCATCTTGCTGGAATTCATCGTGCAGCACGCTACGCCGTCATCGACGTCCAGCGCATGAGCGCTGACATGAGATACGCACCACAGTTCGCGGTTGGTTCGCGAGTCCGGCACGGTTAGATTTCACGACACTTCACCTTTTTCCCGGATTCATGGCCAGAAATAGACACCGGAAGCGAGACGTCACCGTGCCGTCGCCGTTCGAGCAGGCACGAGACGAAATGTTCCAGCACATCATCCGCTGCGGCGTGTTGCAGGCGTCGCCGGAGCATCAGACGGAGTGGTTCGATCAGACGATCGATTATCTGGCGGAGCGGTACCACGAGCTCGACAAAGACGAAGTCGTCGAGCTTCGCACGTTAGGCGAGCGTTTCTGCCAGCCCCCGAAGGCCAAGCAGGCAGGCGAAGCAGAGAGCGAGGCGGACGCAGCGTAGGTCAGAACCGTACGCCCGCTCCGGCCCGGAGTCCGCCGCCAAGTCCCAACTCGAAAAATCCCCGTCTCGCGCCCGCTCGTCCGCCTTCCACGCCGACGAGCAGCGCGAGGACCGCGCGGCCCCGCGCACCGCGCTCGAGCATCGTGCTCACGCCGCCCGCCACGTAGGCACTCCAGCTCCGGCCATCATCGGGCATCGGTGCGAAGCGCGCCAACAGGTCGCCGCGTCCCGAGAGCGCATTCTCGTCCACCCCCTCCCGCACGGCTACGCCGCCGCCCAGTACCAGCTGCAGCTCGAGATTTCGCGACATCACATGCGTCCCGCCGATGCCGACGTGTGCGTTCGTGACGCGGCTGGCAACGATCGCATCGGCACGCACTTCGAGCGCATTCGATGACTGCGCCTCCGCCGTCTGCGTGATCAGCGCGGCGCCGAGCAGCATGGCCGCTCGCGCGATCATCGCAGACGCGTGCGATGCAGCACGCGCGTGTAGTCGACGATCGCCACGGCCGACGCCACGCCGATGAGCGGGACGAGCCAGCGCATTGCGCCCGGAAACGCGGAGAGCGAGAGGATAGCCGTGAGCTGAAGCACCGTGACGATCTTTCCGGGCATGCGCGCCTTGAAGTTTCCCGGATCGAGGCCGGGAAGTCGCCACGCGACGATGAAACCGATCGCCGTGGCGAAATCGCGGGAGAGGATCAGGAAGTAGGCACCCGTCGACAGGTCACCCGTCGGAACGAACGCCGTGAGTGCGGCGAGTACGAACGTCTTGTCCGCGATTGGATCGAGCAGCGCGCCAGCGCGCGTCATGCGGTGGTACCGTCGCGCGACCCACCCATCGATGAAATCGCTCACCGCCGCGACCACGAGAATCACGACGCGCTCGGCCGTGGTGTCGGCGAAGAGGAACAGAACCGCCAGCGGCAGACGCGCGAGCGTGATCGCGTTCGGCAGGGTGAGAAGCGGCGGGGGAGGCACGCGTCGAAGCTAGACGGGCATGGCGGCGCATGCCAGCGCACGTCGTCGGACGTGTGCACTTGCCCGCGTATCGCATCATTCGCGATGCTTCACGCGCCGCCGCAAGGGCTGGCGTTTGGCGCCTGGATGGGACAAGCTGTCGTGACCGGCACCACCCTCGTTCTCGCCAGGAAGGAGAAGGGTTCTCTGAATAGGTCGATGGGTGGAGAGCCGGCGTTTCGCCACGTGGCCGCGGACTTCGTCGGCGTGCCCTATTCGCAGCTCACCGATGTGGCGATGTTGAGCGGCCTCCTCATCGCATCTGCCGGGGCCGCCGGGTTTACCGCGATCGGTGCGCCCGTCGTTCACCGGTTGCCGAGCGATGGTGTCGCGGCGGTGCTGTTGCTGGATGGCTGTCACGTGACGGTGCACACCTTCCCGGAGCGTGAGCTCCTTCTGCTCGACATTCTCGCGCTGTCGACCCACGAGCCGCGCAAGGCGCTCGACGTGTTCGCGCGACGCGTCACCGCGCGCGCCGTGCACAGCGAGGTGCGTGACCGCGGCGGAGCTCCAGCCGCGAAGCGATGACGTGGTTGCTCCGGGAGGAGCTCGTCCTCCTGCACATCGCGCTCTCCGCCATCGTGTTGTCGTGGGACTTGTACGTCGCGCGCCGCATGACGCAGACGCGCGGCGTGCCGCCCATCATTGGAGCCCTCACCGGCATGGCCGCGCTGCTCATCGCGCCCGCTCTCGTCGTCGCACTCGTTTCGAGCTCGAGCCTTTCCGGTCGCGCGCTCTACACGATCTCGTGGGTGTGGCCGCTGACGGCGGTACTCGTCACCGTGCAGGCGGCCGCGGCGACGGCACGCGGCCACATCGCGCGCGCGGCGGGCCTGCCTATCGTCGTGTTCGACGCGGTGCTCGCCACCGTGTACGTCACGCGCTGGATCATCGCGCGCGGTGACATGGTCCCGGACCCGCTCCTGGCGTTGTCGGCGGCCCAGACCGGCGCTCAGGCCGTCGCGGCGTCGCGGCTCGCCATTCTCTCGCCGTGGTTTTTGCACATCCCGATTCTCGCGCCGGCGACACCGTCGAGACGGCGCCTCGGTGGGACGGTTCGCTTTGGACTGGCCGCACTCGCGCTCGCGTGGACGGCGCTCATCGCCCTCCAGATTCCCCGCACGGCCCGCGCACTCGACAGCTACAGCCGTTACGCGGACGATCGGCTTCAGGAGCGGCCGGAGGGCGATTTCACGATCGGGATGAAGATCTTCCCGGGGCTTCGCGCCGGTCCTCCTCCGCTCGCGCTTCGCGCCGACGTCGACCTCGCCGACACCCTCGCCGTCGGCGCACTGTCCATCTACGTCACGCCGGAAGGTGCGACGAACCGATCGCTCGATTCACTCGCGCGCTCGCTCGAGCGCCAGCGCAACGCCGGACGCTCGGTGATCGTCGCGCTTGGCTATCCATCGGATGCACGGACGACATGGCGCGCATCGCCCGACGCCTACGTGGGCGCGCGCGCGCGTGAAGCCGTACGCATCGCGCAGCGCGTGCGGCCGGATTTCCTTGTGCCGGTCATCGATCCGTTCGGCAGCGGGAGGAGACGCATCGGTGTCGTCGAGCCGCGCGCCTGGATTCGCCTGCTCGACACCGTCGCGCGCGCCGTTGCGTCGGCCGACGCACGCGTGCGCGTCGTCGCGCACGTCGGCGGGTTCACGCGCGGCGACCGGCTGCTCTTCGATTGGGCGGCGCGCGAGGACGTGCCGGTCGACGTCGTCGCGATCTCCCTCATGCCCTGGTACGACGGCGCGGAATCGCTCGATCGCGACATGATCGCGGCGGACAAATGGATCGCGGCGGCACCCTCCCAGAAAGACGTCTGGGTACTCGAGGCGCGCGGCTTCCCTGCGGTGCACGGCGAGCTCAACCAGGAGCGCGCGCTGTGGGGGGCGCTGGCGTGGGCAACGTCACGCGCATCGGTAAAAGGCTTCGTCGTCTATCAGGCGAGTGACTACGAGTCGCCCACGGGATTGCGCGCGCCAGGTGGGCGCATTCGGCGAGCGGCCGCCGCGATGCGGCGAGCGATCAGAACGCTGCGCGAGCGCGAAGTCAGCCCGTAGTCGGCCGGCTCCCGCGCACGATCCCTTCGACGACGCGGCCCTCGTCGAAATAGCGCCGCGCGAGCTCGCGCATCTCACGCGCCGTCACGCCGCGCACGCACGCATCGAACCGATCGAGCTCCTCGAGTCCCGTTCCAACGAGCCAGGCATCGATCATCTCGGCCAGGACGGCGCCTCCGCTCTGCTGACGAATCGCGTGCGTGCCGAGCGCGTACGCTTTCGCCTGCGTCAGCTCTTCTTCGGTGACATCGGCCTCGCGCAGCTTCGCGAACTCCGCGAGCAGCCCTTCGCGTGCCTCCTGTTCCTTCTCGGGCGAGGTCGCGATGTACGCGACGAACATCCCCGCGAGCCGCCGCTCCAGGGCGTGTGCGTGTACGGTGTACGCGAGCGAGCGGCGGTCGCGCAGCTCGTCGAAGAAGCGACCTCCGAGTCCACTCGCGACGCCGCCGATGAGGCCCGCTGCATAACGCGATGGGTCGCCGCGCGCGGCCGACGGGAACGCGATGGCAAGCGCGGTCTGCGCCTTCTGCCGTGACTCGACGACGGTGACCGGCGCCTCCGGCCATCGGGGTGCCTCGAGCGTCGAGGCCTCCCCCATGCGGAGCGTCGCGAATCGACTCGCGGCGAGCGCCGCCGCGTCGTCCGGATCGACATCGCCGACGATCCCAACGACCAGCGGGCCTTCGAGCACTCGCGTGCGATGCCATTCGCGGACGCGTGCGGCATCGACGCGCGCAATCGTGTCCTCGAGCCCGCTCGCCGGAAGGCCATACGGGTGACCCGCAAAAGCGCCCTGGGTGAGCAGCCGCATCGGATAGCGGTACATGTCGTCGCGCAGGAGAGCGAGGTCGGCGATCGCGATGGTCCTCTCGGTCGCGAGAGCGTCGTCAGCGAAGGTCGCCTCGGTCACCACCTCGGCGAGCAACGCCATGGCGGCGTCGAGGTGAACCGCGGGCACGGAGATGGACCAGCCGAAGCTCTCGGACCCGGCCGACGGCGAGATGCTGCCCCCCAGCGTCTCCGCCTCCTCGGCGAGCTGGGCCGCACTCCGGCGGGTGGTGCCCTTGATCGCCGTGCGGGCCATGAGGCTCGTTAGGCCCGCGACGTCCACGGGCTCCTCCGTCGCCCCACCGAGTGCGTGCACCCCGAGATGCACGATGGCACTCGCCTTTCGCCGTACCAGCACCGGCACACCGCTCGGTGTGCGATAGATCCGCACGCGTCCGATCTCGCGCTCGAGCGACGGCCCTCGCGAAACCGGGGGCGATGCGACCGCGACCACCGGTGGCTGCGCGGCGGGAGGATCAGCCTGGGATGCCTCGAGCAGCTCGGCCATCTCCTCGGCCGCGCGGGTCGTCGGCGCCGCCGATGCGGGCCGGTACAGCAGCAACGCTCCGCGATCCGGAGCGAGGTAGCGGCGCACGGCTTCGGTCACCTGCTCGGGCGTCGACGTCAGCAACCGCTCGAGATAGACGTCGCCGAGCGTCCAGTCGCCTAACGCCTCCCATTCGGCCAGATGATTCGCCTGGCCTTCCATCGTCTCCAGTCGTCGAATCCACTGCGACTCGAAGATCCGTCGTGCGCGCCAGAGCTCGTCGCGGCCGATGCCTGCTTCGCGAAGGTCGCGGACCTGGGCCCACGACATCCGCGCGGCCTCCAGCGAGGTGTCCGGCGGCCCTTCGGCCTGCACGACGAATACGCCGAGGTCGGTCGGCGTGTAGTTGTACGCCGAGACCGACGCGGCAAGCTTGCGCTCGCGCACCGTGCGGTAGAGTCGCGAGGCGCGTCCCGTGCCGAGGACGGCCGCCGCTGCATCGAGCAGCGGGGTGTCCGCGTGCAGCGTCGGCGCGGTGCGCCACCCAAACGCGAAGTGGGTTTGCGTGATGTCGCCTGCGAGCTCGCGGAAGCGGAAGCCCTCGCGGTCCGGCTCCATGGGGCCTTCACTCCGAACGATCTCCCCATCGTCGATCGATGCGTACAGCCGCTGGACGCGGCTCAGCGCGTCGTCCGGATCGATGTCGCCGACGATCACCAGGATCGTATTGCGCGGCCGGTAGAAGTTGCGATATAAGGCGACGAGGTCCGCGCGCGTGAGTGCGCGAAGACCCTCCTCGCGGCCAATGCGCCACCGGCGCATGCGATGCGAGTCGTGCAGCAGCTCGTAGAGCGTCTCGATCGTCACTGCGCCCGGATTGTCCGCCTTGCGCTTCGCCTCCTGGATGATGACCTCGAGCTCTTTCCGAAGCTCGTCGGCGGCGATCGAGGAGTTGGCGTACGCATCCGCCTGAATTTCGAGGCCGGAGACGAATCCGCTCGAGGGCAGGACCGTGTAGTAGCTCGTGTAGTCGTAGATCGTGCCGGCGTTGAGATAACCGCCGGCGGCTTTCGTCTCCTTCGAGATCTCTCCGACACCTCGGGTCGGCGTGCCCTTGAAGTACATGTGCTCGAGCACGTGAGCGATGCCGACGATGTCATCGGTCTCGTCGAAGTAGCCGGCCTTCACGTGAGTGACGATCGCGACGACGGGCGCCGAGTCGTCGCGCCTCACGAGGACCGTGAGCCCGTTGTCGAGACGTGTCCGGAGGACCGTCTCGGGAGCGAGGGAAGGAAGCGAGATCAGCGTCACTTGGCGAGCGGCCGGCGACGAAGAATGAGAAGGCCGAGCAGGAACCCCGCGACACCCCATCCGAGGAGCCAGGCGAGCACCCCCGGATCGGCCGATTCGCCGCGCGCGAGCTGCACACCGACTTCCCGCAGGCGATGAAACGGCGGGAGAATGACGTCGAGCACCTCGCCCGCGCGGCTCTCATTCGCGGGATACACCGCTCGCAGCACCTGTGCCACGCCCCACGTGCCGCCCACCAGCACCCAGTCGAAGCGGGCCACGGTCGAAAAGAGAAACCCCAGCCCGCCAAGCGACACGTACACGAGCCCAACGGTGAGGAGCGCGCGCGCCGCGAAGACGGGATAGCCGAGGGCGTAGATCACCGCGCACACGCCCAACGACGTCGCGATCAGCCCCACGCCGTTGACGAGATACGCCTGCGCGTAGTAGCGAGGAATCGACACCGGCTTGGCGAACAGGAAGCGGTAGTAGCCACGCACCCGGTCGTTGGAGACGACGCCGTTGATCCCGATCAAAACGGAGATCAGGGAGAATTCGGCGAACAGCTGCACGATCACGTAGCGCGCGCTCACCCCCGCCTGCATGGGGGTGGGTGCCTGCTCGCCCAGCTCGCGCAGCCCCATGATGATCGGGAACGTCATCAGCGTCGCCACGATGAGCAGCG
Source organism: Gemmatimonadaceae bacterium (assembly GCA_052389995.1). Classification (GTDB taxonomy): domain Bacteria; phylum Gemmatimonadota; class Gemmatimonadetes; order Gemmatimonadales; family Gemmatimonadaceae; genus JAICNG01. The sequence continues at coordinate 20,321 of JBQTHJ010000027.1, forward strand.
GCGCGCCGCGCTCGAATACGAAATCGCGAGCCTGCCACGCGAGGTAGCTCCAGAGCCGCGCGCGCCTCACGAATCGCTCCGGCCCGCGTCGGTCGCGGACTGTACCGCCTGACGAAAGTGCGCCTCCAGCCCCGAATGCGCGGGGATGAGCGCGGTAATGAGCGCACCGCGCTCGATGAGGATCGCCAGCCGCTCATTCAGCATTGCGGCATCGCTGCCTTCGACCTCGAACTGCCCCTCCCCCACCTGGCGCGCCGCCGGAAACACCGCGAGGACGTGCTCAGCACCAGTCGTGACGTTCAGTTGGTAGGAATCGGCGACGTCTCGCGACGCGGTACGGCGCGTGTCGACGACACGCTGAAGCCGGCCGCGATCGATGATCGCCACGCGATCGCATAGCCGCTCGAGCTCATCGAGGTTGTGCGACGCGACGAGCATCGTACGGTCCGGCGACCGCAGCCGCTGCACGAGGTCGCGGAACCGCTGCGTCCACACCGGATCGAGCCCGTGCGTCGGTTCGTCGAGAATGAGCACTTCCTCGTCGCGAAGCAGGGCCTGAGCGAGCCCGAGCCGCTGAAGATTCCCCTTCGAGAGCGCCTTGAGCTTCTTCTGTCGGTGCTCGCCAATCCCGAGGTCGTCGATCACCGCATTCACGCGTTGGCGCGCGAGCGGCTCGGGAATGCCCGCGAGGAGCGCAAGCCGTTCCAGCGCACCCTCCGCGGTCCATTGCGGGTTGAGCGTGACGAACTCCGAGAGATACCCAATGCCGTGACGCTCGATGTACGGGCGCGGTGGCCGTCCGTCGATCGCCACTGTACCCTCGGTGGGCGGGACGTACCCAAGGAGGAGCGAGATAAGGGTGCTCTTTCCGGCCCCGTTAGGCCCGGCGAGTCCCATGATCTCGCCTCGCTCGATGCGCAGCGTGAACCCCTCGACCGCCCGAACGGGCGGTCGGAAGAGCGACGTATAGGTTTTCGAGACGGACTCGAACGCGATCACGCCGGCGGCGGTCGCTGCATCACGGGTGCCCCGGGGGCGGACGGTGCGCAGGAGAGCCAGGGTCCCTGTCCCGCGCGAGCGAGGAAGCGCTGTCCCTCGTCGAGCCGTCCCAACCGGATGAGCGAGCAGCCGAGGTATCCCATCGACGTGCGGTCGCGTGGCTGACTCTCCAGAGCGCGGACGAACGCGCGCCGCGCCGCATCGTAGTTGCGGATCGTCAGGAAGTAGCTGCCGAGCTCACGGTGCGCCTGGTAGTTGCGCGGCTCGAGCTGGACGGCGCGCGAAATCTCGCGGCCCGCCGTCGCGAAGTCTCCCTGATCGCGCGCGACGCGGCCGAGCCAGATGTGCGGCAGCGCCTCCTGCGGCCGCGCGGTGGCGGCGTCCTGGAACTCGATGCGCGCTTGCGCGAGCCGTCCGCTGCGGTACGCCTCCATGCCGCGACGCATCGCCGCGCTTGGCCCACCGCCCTCGAAGTAGTACCACGCCGCACCGCCCGCGATGAGCACGAGCAGCAGCGCGCCGATCGGGAGCCAGGGGATGCGGGAGCGACGTGCAGGAGGTACGGGCGTGACGTCGACGGTGCCGGGCGCGGCGACCGTGCCGACCGCGGCGGCTGCGCCTGCCCCGGCCGTCGCAGCCGCCGAATCAGCGCGCAGGCCTTCGTCGAGCTTCGTGTACGCCTCGCGCGCAGACTCGACGTCCTGGCTCGTCGGGCGATACTCCGTGCGCTTCACCCGGTCGCGGGTGGCGAGGAAATCCATCAGAGCGTGCGCCTGCTCGATCGAGAGCATGTTCCGCTGGCGAAGCTCCTGCACCAGAGGCTGCCCTCCTAACGCCGAGCCGCCGAGCAGCGCACGGAGCGCAACCTCGACGGCGTTCCAGATGTCCAGGATGTCGGCGGCGATCTCTTCCGAGTTTTGCGAGATGTCCACCCGCGCGACCAGTGGGCGCGCGGGGGCGAGTGCCGCCATCGCGGCACGATGGTGCGCGCTGATCACCGGACGATGCGGAGGAGTCCGGCGTCCGCGCTGCCGCGGACGAAGCTCTCGGCGTTGTGAGTCGGTATCGTGATCCCGGTGAGCGAGTAACCGCGCCGGGCCTCGTTGTGCATGAACTCCTGCACCGATCGGCCCGCCCACTGCTTGTTCCCGTCGCGCATCTCCCGCACGATCTGCTCCCAGCTGCCGGCGTACTCGCGACCCTCGCGGGTCATGATACGGTGCTTCGGTTCCTTGGGCTCGCGCTGCTCGGCGAGCTCGCTCAGGAGGGCCCCGAACAGCTCGAGCTGTCCCTGCGGATCCTCGCCCGACCGCTGATCGTTGAAGCGCCCCTCGATCTCCGCCAGCATCTCGTCGACATCATCCGGCTCTCCCGCGAGCTCGGCGAGACGCTCGTCCCAGGGGCGGAGCTCCGGATCGTCGTCCTGCAAGCGGTAGATGGACTTCTTCAGCTCGACCAGCCGCCAGATCCCGAGCTCGTCCCAATGATCCTCGGGCGTGGTGCGATCCAGATGGTAGAGCGCGGCCTCGTAGTCGCCGCGGTCGTATAGAATGTTCGCGAGATAGATGCGTGCTTCCGCGTGGTCGTCGTCGATCTGGAGCGCGCGGCGCAGCAGCGACACAGCCGAGTCTTCCTCGCCGAGCCGGTGATGCGTGTAGCCGAGGAGCGCAACGCCTTCGGCCATCTCGGGCGCCTGCTGCACCGAGATCTCGAAGAACTCCTTCGCGTCCTCGAACAGACTCTCGCGGAAGAGCGCGCGTCCGGCCTGGAGCATGAGGTCAAGATCGTCGCGATAGCCGAGCTCCAGGATGCGGCGGAACGTCTTCACACCCGCTTCCTGCTGGCCGAACTTCATGAGTGTCTCGCCAAGACCCGCGAGCGCATCCTCGTGCTCCGGATCGAGCACGAGCGCTTCCTCGAAGCTACGACGCGCCCACGCGTACTCCTCACGCGCGAGCCGGGCGTACCCTACCCCGATGTGGAGCTCTACCGCATGCGGGTAGAGCGCGAGCCCCTCACGAAGAACCTCGAGCGCCTCCTCATACTGCCCCTCGTTATAGAGCTGATGGGCCCGCTCGTCGTACTCTTCGGAACTGAGGAAGGGGGAAGGCATGTCCAGCGGCACCTCCAACCGGAAGGGTAGGCCTCACGCCTATACTACCACGACGAAACCGCGAAGTTCAAGCAATAGAAGCGAATAGCTACTTGGAACCGGCGGGGTTGCCGCCCCGCGTGCACGTGGCGAGGGGTCCGGGTCAGGGGCCATCCGCCAACTCGGCCGCTATCTCCGCGGCCAGCATGGCGTTGGCTTCCAGTAATGCCAGATTCGCGCCGAGCGACCGGCCATCCGTCTCGCGCTCCACGGCCGCGAGCAGGAATGGTGTAAGCGCGGCTCCATGAATGTCTTCGGACTGTGCCGCGCGCAGCGCCCGATCGACGGCACGTTCGACGTCTCGACGCGACAGCGCAACATCACGCGGTGGCGGCTGCACCACGAGCATTGCACTGCTCCGCCCGAGCGCGCGGTGCGCGCGCCAGGCAGACGCCACCTCGGCGGCACTCTCAGCGCGCGATGACAGCGACAGGCCGGTCTCCGCGGTGAAGAAGCCCGGCATCTCGCTCGTTCGGTAGCCTATGAGGGGAACGCCCAGCGTCTCGAGACGTTCCAGCGTCGCGGGAAGATCGAGGATCGACTTGGCGCCCGCGCTGACGAGCAGCACCGGAGTCCTCGACATCTCGACGAGATCAGCGGATTCGTCGTAGGTCATCCCATCCGACGCGCGGTGGACACCGCCGATGCCCCCGGTCGCAAACACCTCGATGCCGGCGAGCGCCCCCAGCACAATCGCGGCGGCAACCGTCGTTGCTCCATCGGTTCCACGAGCAATCGCCATCGGGAGGTCGCGTGCGGACACCTTCGCTATGCCCTCGCGTCTGAGAAACCGCTCCAGCTCCGCCTCATCGAGCCCGGCGGTCGCTACACCCTTCACGACCGCCGTGATCGCCGGGACCCCGCCGCGAGAGGACACGGCGCGAACCATCCGCTCGGCGGCGTCCCGGTTCGCAGGGGCGGGGAGCCCCTGCGCCAGCACCGAGCTTTCCAATGCGACGACGGGGCGCCCGTCACGCAACGCCCCCGCGACCGCGGATGGAACGCGAACGCTCGCCACGCGCGAGGTCAGAGCGAGGCGCGCAGCGTGCGTTCTCGGATCTCGCGGAATTCCGCGTCCTTGTTCCAGGCAGGGACGGAAGGCGAGTTCGCCACCGAGGTCCCGAAGCGGAGCAGGATGTCGGCGAGCTGCGCTGCGCCGGTGAGATCGAAGTCGGGGCGGTAGGCGTCCGACGGCTGATGGTACCGCTTCGCCGTGTATTCCTCGTTCTGCTCGACGCCCCACCCCTTCGGACGGCCGACGTAGTCGGTGCCCGCGCCGATCGAGATCGACGGGATGCCGACCTTGGCGAAGGAGAAGTGATCCGACCGGTAGAAATACCCGCGCTCCGGGTGCTCCTCCGGGGAGATGCGCATCCCGCGGCCAGCGAGGAGCCGCGCGAGCGCGGGACCGAGCGACGACTTGTTGGAGCCGAGCGCCGTGACGTCGCGGACGCGGCCGAGGAGGTTGCCGCCGTCGACGTTGATATTGGCAACGATCTTTTCGATCGGGGCGGTCGGGTTCTGCCCAAAGAACTCCGACCCGAGCAGCCCGGACTCTTCAGCCGTCACGAACACGAAGAGCAGCGATCGCCGCGGCTTTGGGGACTGTTGCGCGACGCGTGCGACCGCGAGGAGATCGGCGATACCCGAGGCGTTGTCGAGCGCACCGTTGTAGATCGAGTCGCCATCCACCGCCGGACCTATACCCAGATGGTCCCAGTGCGAGCTGAAGGCGACGAACTCATCGCGGACGGTCGCGTCGCGCCCGCGGATAACGCCGACGACGTTCTCCGACTCGAGATGCTCGACGCTGTTTCGGAAGGCGATGTCGACCATGATCCCCGTCGGCACAGGAGCAAAGCTGCGTGATTCCGCCTGCGTGCGAAGCCGGGCAAGGTTGAGCCCCGCGTGAGCGAGGAGAGTCGTGGCGGCGCTGTCGGTGATCCATCCCCGCACCCCAAGCGGAGCCGGAAGCTTGGGATCGCGCGGCAGCATCCGCTGTTCCTTCGCCCACGATCCGACCACAGTGTGCCAGGGGTAGCCTGCGCGCTCGGTCGTGTGAACGATGAGCGCGCCGGCGGCTCCGCGACGCTCGGCCTCCTCGAACTTGTAGGTCCAGCGGCCATAATACGTCATCGCTTTGCCGCCGAAGAGGTCCGGCTCACCCACTGGCGCCGGCGGATCATTCACAAGGATGAGCAGCACCTTTTCGCGGACGTCGACGTCCTTGAAGTCGTTCCACCGATATTCGGGGGCGGTAGATCCATAGCCGACGAACACCAATTCTCCGCGCGCAACGCTCGTCTCCGTCGCCGACCCGGCCCAGACGACGACGTCCTCAGGGTAGCGCAGCGGGGCAGGCGCGGGAGGAAGATCATTGGGGGATACGCCGCTCCCGGGACTGAGCCCCGTGCGCGCCGCGCGATTGGTAGCCACCGCGCGAATCGTCTCTCGATTCGCCGCCACGACGTCGATGGGGACCTTCTGGAAGTACGAGCCGTTCACCGCCGGCTCGACGCCGAAGATGCGGAGCTGAGCCGCGATGTACTCTGACGCGAGACGCCCCCCACGCGTGGCCGGCGCTCGACCTTCGAGAAGGTCCGAGGACAGAAACCGCAGATGCCCGTCGATCTCGTTGGGCGTGATGGGCGTCGGAACCGCAGGCGTCTGACCGAGCGCGGGCGCTGCGGCCAGGCACAGCGAGAGCAATGTCCGGAAGCGAGTCATGATCGGATTGAGAAAGGAAGTGACGCTGCTCGTAGCTTGGCGACGTGACACGCGTTAAGGAAGGCGTGGAGGGGCTGGCGAAGAACTTGCCTTCTCGTAGTCCATTACAGCCGCCATCGGAGCCAAAAATCGTGTCGGAAATGGAAAGCGCCCCGGCCACCACGGGACGAACGGGAGTCGCGATCGGAATTCTGGTCGTGACGTTGCTTGCCCTCGCGTTCTACTTCTACTGGCGCACGACGGGCATGCGCGGTGAGGGCGGGCGACCTCCGGCGCCCCCGCAGGAGATCAGTGCTGTCCCGGCGCCGCCGACTGGGGGCGTTTTGGGGTAGCGACAGCGGTGAGGCGACGCGCGACGACCTCGCGGAAGTCGCGCGTCGGTCGTGTCCGCATCGGCATCAGCGGATACGATTACAAGCCTTGGCGCGGACGATTTTATCCTGACGATCTGCCGGCGAGGAAATGGCTGCGCTATGCGGCCTCGGCGTTCGACACCATCGAGCTGAACGGGACGTTCTACTCGCTCAAGTCGCCGGATGTCTTTCGCCGCTGGATCACCGAGGTGCCGCCCGGGTTCCTCTTCGCCGTGAAGGGAAGCCGCTTCATCACGCACAACCTCAAGCTCCGGAACGCGCGCGGCGCGCTCGCCAATTTCTACGCGAGTGGCGTTCTCGCGCTCGGGAAAATGACCGGGCCTTTCCTGTGGCAGCTGCCCGCCGGTTACTCGTACGATCGCGGGCGCATGGAAGAGTTTTTCGGGATCCTTCCGCGCGATTCGTATGAAGCCGCCACGCTTGCCGCCGACCACGATGAGCGGCTCCGTGGTGGTGCGCTCACGGAGCCCGCGGGCCGCGTCCGCTACCGTCACGCGTTCGAAGGCCGCCACCCCTCGTACTTCACCGAGGAGTTCGCCGAGCGGCTTCGCGAGCACGGCATCGGCTTCGTGGTGGCCGACACGGCTGGAAAATTCCCCTACGCCGAAACGGTGACGTCCGATTTCGTGTACGTGAGGCTGCACGGCTCACGCGAGCTCTACGCGAGTGGCTATACGGACGTGGAGCTCGCTACGTGGGCCGAGCGCATTCGGCGGTGGACGGCGGCCGGCCTCGATGTGTACGTGTACTTCGACAACGACGCGAAGGTGCATGCGCCGTTCGACGCGCTGCGGTTGAGGGAGAGCGTGGCGTGAGGCGAATGCGGAACGCATTCCGCAATCACCCTCGGACCGCTTTCGCCTCGATGATGAGTCGATCGGGCGCCGTCCCGAAATACCGCAGCGGCCAGCACGTCGTCAGCGTCAGCACGGGCTCGTCGCTGGAGAAGAGCGCTGGCACGCCGGCGCCGACCACGCGGCGCTTCGTCACCACCCAGCTGGTGCGCTGGCCGCGCGCGTCCGTGTAGACGGTGTCGCCAATGCTCAGCCCACCGAGCGACGAGAAGTGGCGGTCGCGGTGTGCGGAGATGACGGCGTTCCCGCGCTCGCCAGGCATTGCGGAGCCGGGAAGGTGGCCGGGTCCGGCGTTGAGCTCGTCATCACCCACACCCTCGACCACGATCTCATCGAGATCTATTGTCGGGGCGATGAGGCGCGCGACCGGCGTGCCGGGCATGACGGGTCCGTCGAGACCACCGACGTCAATGAGCCGCGCGCTCTGCACGGCCCGACGCGCTTCACCGCGCTCCCAGGCCGCGCGCGCTTCGCTGCGAGCGAACGCGCCGCCCGCGTAGGTCGCGCCGGTGTGCAGCAGGACCGCGGCTCCTCCGATGAGGAGCAGCGCGCCGATGCGACGGCGCACGGTACCTAACGCCGCCGGAGTACCGCGCCGCCGGCGACGAGCGCGGTGCCAAGCAGGATCAGCGCGGGCAGCGGAGTGGCGGTGTTCGGCGCGGGCGCTCCTTCACGGAAGGCGGTAACCTCTTCCTGCGCCACTGGCGGCGGCGCTGCCTGAGGCGTCTCGAGAACGACCGGAGGCGTCGCCGTGTCGGCAGGAGTCTGGGCTGCGACGGTGAGAGCGGCCGAATCCACCCATGCGCGCATGTCGCTCATGCGGGCAGCAGCCGTCGTATCGGCGCTCACAGCCCCCGCTTCGGCGACGATCTCCACGGGTGGTTCCGGCCGCGGCGGGGGCGTCACGACTCCGGTGAACTGGGCGAAAGCGCACGGCGCCGCGACAAGGGCTGCAAGCAACAGAGTCAGGGTCGGAATGCGCACGGCGATAACCTCTTTGTGGGGTTCAGCGGGGGCGAAAGAGGGCATTTCGCGTACCAAGGGTGCTCAGGGTGCTCAGGGTGCTCAGGGTGCTCAGGGTGCTCAGGGGTGTTGCACCTCCAGCACCTCGAGCACCCTGACGACCCTGAAGAAACTCAACCCCTACCCGGCCACGCCACTACGATCGCTTCACCCATCCGCGCAATCGTCACCTGCGCTTCGTTGTCCACGCGCCAGCTGCGGTCCTCGTTGTCCTTCGTGAGGACGCAGGCCACCACGCGCGTCTGGCGGAAAAACAACGCGCAATCCGTTCGTACCTGATCCGTGCCGCCCCACTTGTGTGCGGCGCGTGTGCCGGCGGCGTAGCGCAGAAGGAGCGCGGGGTTATCGCCCGTCTCGAGCATCCGCAGCATCATGGAGTCGGCGGCGGGGCTCACCGCCTTTCCGAGCGCGATGAGCTCGAGCAGCCTCGCCATTTCGCTCGGCGTCGTCACGCCCAACCCATACTTCACCGAGCTGTCCATCGCGACACTCGCGATGCGCAGAAAGCTCTTCGAGTGAACCTTCGTGTGCGGGAGTCCGAGGGCTTCCATCTTCTCCCACACGCGGCGGATGATGATCCGGTCGAGGATCAGGTTGGTTGCGGTGTTGTCGCTGAGGCCGATCATCAGCCACGCCGCGTCACCCACCGTGATGATCGCGCCCGGCTTGAAGTACTGAAGTACGCCCGAGCCGGGCACCTGATCGATCGCGAGCACCGTCAGCGGATCGTCGAGCGCGATCTTCTTCTGCTCGACGAGATCGAAGAGTGTGACGAGGATCGCGACCTTGATGAGGCTGGCGGTCGGAAACGTCTCGTCGCCGTGGCGCTCCAATCGTTCGCCGGTGTCGACATTCCGCACCGAGTAGCCGACCACTCCGCGATGCGCGGAAGCGAGCGAATCGAGCGTGCGGCGAAGCGCAACGGTGTCGGCGCGTTGCGGCGCGGGAGCCGTCGAAGCCTGCCCGTGTGCGCACGCGGGCAGCAGCAGCAGGAGGGTGAGTGGCCCGAGACGCGGCCAGTGGCGTCGCGGCGTTGGTACGACCCGAGTCGACCTGATCAGGCGCGCCTCGTCAGGCGTCGGCGAACTCGTCGGCCTTGCGGCTCTCCACGAGCTCACGCTCGCCGGACGTCTGGTCGTAGATGGCCAGGACCTTGATCGTCTCGCCGGCGTACGCGTCGAACGTTTTGCCGCCGCCCTTCTTGACCGTGATCTCGTGCCCGTCCTCGAAGCGGAGCACGACGACGGGATGCTCGCTGTTCACGTACTGCTTGCGGAGCTTTTTGGGAGCGGCAGGCATAAAAACGGGGTGTAGGGTCGACCGAAGATACCGAGGTCGACGAGAAAGCGGAATGCGGTGTCGGTCTCCCACATTCCGCTCTTGACCGGCGTGACCGCCGACGTCACTCTATACAGAGTCTGTACTCACAGTCTGTAGCGAACACTCCCGGGGATTGACAATGACCGAGCGCCCCCCGCTCTTGAAAGGCACCCTCGACCTCCTCGTGCTGAAAGCACTCACGTTGCGCAGCATGCACGGGCTCGAGGTCTCCGAGTGGATCGATGATCGAGGCGAGGGCGATCTCGAGGTCCTCGACAGCGCCCTGTACCAGGCACTCTATCGGCTCGAGGCGCGCGGGCTCGTTGCCGCAGAGTGGGGCGTCACCGACAACAATCGACGAGCCCGGTACTACCAGATCACCCCGGCTGGGCGCGTTCAGCTCGAGAAGGAGCGGGCAAGCTGGCTCCTATACGCCCAGCGAGTCCAGGCCATCCTCGCGTTGCGGACACGCTCGGTCTGAGCGTTCAAGGCCGATGTTGCCGCCGCGCGTTCGCCGAGCCTTTCACCTGCACTTGCACCGTAGCGACCACGCCGAGTCGGACACGGACGAGGAAATCCGCTCGCATCTCGAGATGCGCATCGAGGCCCTCGTGGCGCGCGGGATGTCGCCCGCGGAAGCGCGGGCTGAGACGCTCCGGCGATTCGGAGCGTTCCCCCAGGCGCACGAGAACCTTCAGGCGTCTGCGCGTCGCCGCGCTCGACGGCTTGCCCAGCGCGAACAAGCGGAAGAGTTGCGTCGCGACGTCGGCTACGCGATCCGGCAGCTCCGAGCATCGCCCGGCTTCACGACGGCCGTAGTCCTGACGTTCGCGATCGGGATCGGTGCCAACGCTGCAATGTTCGGCATCGTGGACCGCCTCCTGCTGCGCGGCCCCGCCCACGTACGCGAGCCGGAACGGCTCGTCGGGTTTTACTACACGGTCGAGGAACCTGGTCGCGGCGTCTTTACGGGCAGCACACTCGGCTATGTCGCGTATCGCGCGCTGAAAGACCAACTGGGATCGCTCGGAGGGATCGGCGCGTACTCGACGAGTAAGACCACGCTCGGTCGAGGTGCCGACGCGGTGGAGATCCAGGAAGGCCACGCGACCGCCGACTTTTTTCCGCTCCTCGGCGTCCAGCCCCACCTCGGACGTTTCTTCAGCGCCGACGAGGATCGGCCAGGCACCGCGCAACGCGTGGCAGTGCTGGACTACGATCTCTGGCGCAGCCGTTTTGGTGCCGATTCGACCGTCATGGGACGGATGATCACCGTCGGCGGCGAGCGGTATGTGGTCATCGGGGTCGCTCCCGACGATTCACCGGAGTCGAGCGGCAGCGAGTCGATTTATGGATCCCTATGAGCCTCCGGGGCGCTCGCATCCATCCCGAGTGGGCCACGACCTGGAACGCGCGCTGGCTCGGGATCGTCGGACGTCTTCCACCCGCGCTTGCTCCTGAGCGAGCCGCGGAGGAGGCCACAGCGCTTCTCCGGAATGCCTATCCTGGCGACGATCCGGAAATGCGGCACTTGCGAGGATCGTTCAGACCGATCGGCTATGACGAGAGCGGCGCGGAGCCAGGTGAGGTGGCTGTCGCGCGTTGGCTGACCGGAGTGGCGGTCGTGCTCCTTCTCATCGTATGCGCCAACATCGCCAACCTCCTGCTGGCACGCGCGCTTCGTCAGGGACGCCAGATCGCGGTGCGACTGGCGCTGGGGGCCGGCGCGGCGCGGATCGTCAGACTGCTTCTGGTCGAAGCCGTGCTGCTGGCCTCGTTAGGTGGCCTGGCTGGACTGGCCGTAGCGTACTGGGGCGGTCAGCTCGTTCGCGCGATGCTGCTCCCCGAGGTAGCGTGGGGCGACTCGCCCATCGACGGCCGCGTGTTGGCGTTTACGGCGCTCGCCGCGGCGATGTGCGGCCTCCTCGTGGGCCTCGTACCGGCGCTACAGGCGACTCGCCTCGATTTGAGCGGCGGGCTCAAAACCGGGGCACGCGAGGGTGGCGGGCGCAGGTCCCGCCTTCGGGCCTCATTGACAGTCGCGCAATCGGCGCTGTCCGCGCTGCTCCTCATCGGAGCGGGGCTCTTCGTCCAGTCGCTTCGAAATGTCGATGCAGTGCACCACGGCATCGAGCTCGATAGGGTGCTCGCTGTGGACGTTCACTGGCCGCGGTTCGGCGCATCCTCGTCTGCCGCGGATCGGGACACCGCGCGAACGCGCCAAGAAGCATTCTACCGTGACGCGCTCGAACGCGTGCAGCGGATGCCCGGTGTCGAGCGCGCGAGCGTTTCCATTGGAACTCCCTTTCACGGAGGGCTTGGACTCGGCATCTCCGTGCCGGGCCTCGATTCGATCCCCGTGATGCCTGGCGGCGGACCGTGGGTGAGCGCCGTCACGAGCGATCACTTCGCGACAGTCGGCACGAGAATTCTTCGCGGACGCTCCTTCACCACGGGCGATCGCGCCGGGAGTGAGCGGGTCATCATCGTCAACGAGACGATGGCCGAGCGGCTCTGGCCGGGCCAGGAGCCGCTTGGCAAGTGCGTCATCGTCATGGGCGAGCCGTGCGCGCGCGTCGTCGGCGTCGCCGAGGATGCACGACGATCGGCGCTGGACGAACCGAAGGCGATGCAGTTCTACGTTCCGCTCGGTCAGGAGACGAGCATCGGCGGCGCGGTGATCCTCGTTCGGCCACGGTGCGGAGAGGCGGGCGGCTGCACCCGGCCGCTCGCCGACGAGCTGCGGGCGGAGTTGCGGCGATTGAATCCAAACCTCGGGCTCATCGACATCGAGCTACTGGAACGGGGCCTCGACTCGCAAGTGAGACCTTGGCGGCTCGGTGCGTCACTGTTCAGCGTCTTCGGTGGATTCGCCCTCGTGGTGGCCGCGCTCGGGCTGTACAGCGTCATTGCGTACGGCCTGACCCAGCGTCAGCACGAGCTGGGTGTGCGGGTTGCGTTAGGCGCGCAGCGCAGTGCAATCGTAAGGCTCATTCTGCGGCAAGGTCTTGTCGCGGCCGGCGCCGGCATCCTCATCGGGCTCGCGATAGCGCTGTTTGCCGGCCCATTCCTCGAGCCGCTTCTCTTCCGCGTTCAGGCGGACGATCCGGTCGTGTTCGGCACCGTCGCCATGATCCTTCTGGCGGTCGCCGCAGGAGCGACGATGATTCCTGCGCTGCGAGGGGCGCGCTCCGACCCAATGCAGGCCCTCCGGGCGGAGTAAGGGTGCAGGTGAAGTATCGTGACGTTTTGCGGCCATCCACTGTTCCCGCTAAGTCACCACTCCTCGTTCAGTCGCGAAAGCCCTCCACTCTTCGCGCTCCAGAATCTCGTCCACTGCCCCCATCGCCAACTCGAGCTCGTCGTCGCTCGTGTAGAAGTGCGGAGCGATGCGAATGCCTGCCTCGGCGCGGTAGTCGACGAGGATGTCGCGCGCCAGCAGCGTCTTCGACACCTCGTAGCCGTGCGGCACGCGGACCGCCACCGTCCCGCCGCGCCGCTCGGCGTCACGCGGCGCGTGCACGCGAAGACCGCGGTCATCGGCCAGCTGGATGAGACGCGCCGTCTGCCGTACGCTCTTGGCGCGGATGGCGTCGATGCCGGCGCGCTTCACGATGCGCGGACCCTCGATGGCCGCATACAATGCGGGAATCACCGGTGTGCCGTTGAGCCACCGAAATGCTCCGGCGCCGTACACCATCTCGGGCTCGAATGCGAACGGACGCGCGTGCGCCTGCCATCCGGTGAGCGCCGGCTCGAGCGTCTCGCGCACCGCTGCGGCGACGTAGAGGAAGCACGCGCCCGGTCCGCCGCACAGCCACTTCAGCACACCGCCGGTCACGAAGTCGGCGCCGCTCGTTCGAGCATCGACAGGGATGACGCCCACCGAGTGAAAGGCATCGAGCGACACGAGTGCGCCGGCATCGTGCGCGGCTCGACAGATCGCGTCCACGTCCATCACGTACGCGGAGCGAAAGAGCACGTGCGAGATCGCGACCAGACGCGTTCGCTCGTCGATCGCCTCGATGACGCGCTGCGTGTCGACACCGATGCCATCGTCACTTTCCACGACCACAATGCGCGCGCCGAGTCGACGCGCGAGCTTGTCGTAAACGTAGCGCACCGAGGGGAAGTCGAGCGCCGTCATCACGATCGTGTCGCGCGGCGGCGTGTAGTCGAGCGCGGACAGCACGGCGGCCTGCGCTGTGGTCACGTTCGCGAACATCGCCACCTCGCCGCTCTGTGCCCCGAGCAGCGGAGCGATCTCGTCGCCCACCGTGATGGGCATCTCCCACCAGCCACGCGCCCACGCGCGCACACCGAGCTCCGCCCACGCGTCGACGTACTCGGCGAGTCGCTCCGGAACGGCGCGGGGCATGGCGCCGAGGGAGTTCGATACCAGGTACGTCGTGCTGGCGAGAATCGGGAACTCGCTCCGGAAGATGAGAAGCTTGTCGGTCATGCAGTCTGACCGCGCCGATGGGCGCCGGAGAGGAAGTAGAGCACTCCCGACGCGGCCGCCACCGCCCCGACGATGATGAATTCGCGCGGCTCGGCGCTCGAGAGGAGCCAGAGGATGACGAGCACCGCCAGCACCGGAATGACCGGACCACCCGGAACGCGAAATGGCGTCGCGCCTTCGACGCGGATGTCGCGCCGTCGAAGCACCCACGCAGCGACACAGCAGAGCAGATAGAGTATCAGCGTCGAGACCGTCGCCAGCACGGCCAGACGTCGGAACGAGCTCGTGATCGCGAGAGCGGCGCACACCACCGCCTGCGTGATGATGGCAACGTGAGGCGTGCGAAACCGTTCGTGAACGCTCGCGAAAACGCGCGGAAGAACCCCGTCCCGCCCGAATGCGAACAGGGCGCGCGGCGTCGCGAGCATCATTCCGCTCGAGTGTCCGAACGTGGAGACCGCCGCACCGAGTCCGAGCACCACGCCCAGCGCGGGCGAGATGCGCCGCGCCGCCGCCGTCAGCGGCGCCGATTCCGAGGCGAGGTCCGCGCCCAGTACGCCCTGCGCGACGACCTGCACCGCGATGTACAGCAGTGTCACGCCGACGAGTGCGATGAAGAGCGCCCGGGGCACCGTGCGCGCCGGATCCTTCACCTCGCCGCTCGGCATCAGTGCGCTCTCGATCCCCGCGAAGGCGAAGAAGAGAACGATCGACGTGCTGCCGACCTCGCCAAGCGCCGGGGTGCGATCCCACGCGAGGTTCGATGAATCCACGAAGAACGCGCCGACGACGACGAGCGCGACGAGCGGCAGCAGCTTGGCGACCGTCACGATCTCGATGAGCCGCGTACCCTGCCGCACGCCGCGCACGTTGATCGCCGCAAGAAATGCGAAGAGCGCGATGAAGACGATCGAGCTCCCGATGCGAGCTCCCACCGCGGGAACGAACGCCGCAACCGACGCGACGAACACACTCGCGACCGCCGCGGTGGCGAAGCTCGCCACGAGCCAAAGCAGCACGCCGCCCAGAAATCCGACGAAGCCGCCGAGTGCGACTTCGACGTACGCATACGGTCCCCCGGAGAGCGACACTCGGCTTCCCGCTTCGGCGAAGCAGAGGACGATGAGCCCCATCGCGATGGCGCACACGACGTACGCGAGCGGCGCCGCGGCGCCGAGCCCCTGTGCGACTTCCGACGGCAGCCCGAAGATCCCGCCGCCCACGATGACGTTGAAAATCGTCGCGGCGAGCGCACGCACGCCCAGCGCGCGCACGAGACCTCGCTCGGCGGCAATTCCCGTAGATCCTTGCATGGCGAGAATCTGCGGTCCCCCGCCCTGGTTGTCAGGTAGCGGAGTGGCGGCGGCGGGCATGGGCCGTGCAACTTCCCGTCGCGCCGCCAACACTTGCATCGAACGAGCGGCAACCCTTTCGGTCGCACGTCACCCTCAACCCAACCTATCGTGAACGCTCGACACCTGCTCAGCGCCGCGGTCCTGCTCGCGACCATGGCCGGGGTTTCCGCCGCTCGCGCACAAGCGAGCGAGTCGCATCAGGCATCCGGCCCCACGGTCGCGGCTGCGCGCGCCGCTGTCCGCGCGGATCTCCGGATGGATGCCAGCGTCCCCAACTCGCTCGATCTGCGCCAGCGGATTACTCGCAGCGAGTCGCTGATGATCATCGGGGGCGCGATTTTTCTCGCCGGCGCGATCATCGGGAACGATGCGGGGACGATCATCATGATCGGCGGGGCTGCGGTCGGGATCTACGGGCTGTACCTGTATCTCCAGTAGCGGGGTCGCCCCGCGGGGCCCCACGGCCGTCCCGGGGCCGTTCGCGGCCCTTACGGGCTTTCGTCGAAACCCAACCCTCCCCCGCTCGTGTATGAAGGGGAGAGACCAACTGGAGTCGCACATTAGCCGGATCGCACTCGTCCTTGGTGGCGGCGGGCTCAAGGGGTTCGCACACATCGGGGTTCTACGCGCGCTCGATGAGCGCGGCATTCTTCCCGTGCTCTACGCCGGGACGAGCATTGGCGCGCTGATCGCCGCCTCGCGCGCTGGCGGCATGAGCGTTACCGAGATGGCGGAGCGCGCACGCGTCCTCCGGCGGCGCGACCTGTTCCGCATCAACCACCTCGGCATGATCATGGAGCGCATGCGCGCCCCGTCGCTCTACCTCGAGGAGCCGCTCCGCGTACTGTGCGACGCAATCTGTCCGCGCGGCACGTTCGAGGAGCTGCGGACGACGCTCCTCGTGAACACCGTCGACATCGAGCGCGGAACACAGATGGTCTGGGGGCTGCCGGGGCTCAGGCACGTGTCGATCGCCGATGCCGTGTACGCCTCGTGCGCGCTGCCGGGATTCTTCCCACCGGGTCGCGTCGATGGTCGCATCTGCGTCGACGGCGGAACGATCGACAACATGCCCGTCGCGATCGCGGCGGTGGGAATGGACGCCGTCATCGCGGTGGATGTCGGCAACTCCGACCTCACGCATTCCACCGACGTGGCGACGCAGGGCTTTGCGTCGATCTACATGCGTGCCGCCAGCGTCATGATGCATGCGCTTCAGGAGGAGCCCCTCGCGCAATGGCAGGGGCCGCCGATGCTCCTCATCCGCCCGCGCGTATCGCACCACGGTTGGTTCTCCTTCTCCAACGCGGCGGCGCTCATCCGGACGGGATATGAGGCAGCGGTCGACGCGCTGAACCACGCGTCCGACGCACTCCAGTCGGCCGGGGGTGTTCACCCGCGCCGCCGCATTCGGTTGCTCGTCGATCGCGATCGGTGCATCGGGTGCCGAACGTGCGTCGGGCTCGCGCCCTCTCACATGGCGATGGATGGGCACGGTAAGGCGATCGCGCGCGAGGAGATCCTCGACTGGTCGCCGGCGGACGGCGAATTCGTCCGGCACTGCCCGACGTCGGCCATCATCGCCGAGCCCGTGGGTCAGGAAGACGAGCAGGAGCGCCCGCGGCGCGCGGTCGCGCCGGGCGACATCATGGCGGCCGACTAGGTTCCGCCGGCGTCCGAGATCAGGGAGCGAACCGCTTCGAGCACCGTCTTCGGGTCGGCCGGTTTCGCGAGGTAGGCGTCGGCCCCTGCTTCCCGGATCTGGCGGACCTCGTCCGAAAGGGCGTGCGCGCTCAGGGCGAGGATCTTGATGTCCCGGAGTGTGGCGTCCCCACGGACCGCCTTCAACACCTGGATGCCATCGAGTCGTGGCATCTGGATGTCGAGGACGACGGCGTCCGGGTGACTCTCCGTCATCGATGACAGCGTCTGCTGCCCATCGTGCGCCTCGAGGACCTCGTAGCCCATGGCTTCGAAGTAATGCCTCAGGATGACGCGGGTGTCCTCGTGGTCATCGGCGACGAGGATTCGCCGCTTCCGTGCCCTGCCGTCCAGTGGCATGGGCTTCGTCCGGCGCAACGGATGTGCCATCTTCGGCGCCCCGATGTGCCAGCGCGGCGGTCACGAGTCTCTCGTAGGCACCAACGGCAGCTCGAAGCTCGTCGACTTCGACATGCTCATCGTCCCGATGGGCCACCCGGATGGACCCCGGCCCGAACAGGTAGGGTGTCCCCCAGGCAGTGAGCACGGGGACGTCGGTCGCGTAAGCGACGACGGAGGTCGGAAAGCCGTCGACCGTCGCGAGCTTCACCGGCGGGACGCGCACCACCTCGTGCACGACGGCTCTCTCGCCCACGACCTGGCGAATGCGTTCGAGAATCGCGTCGGCGTCCGACACAGTCCGGATCATCACCCGCGCCTGCGCGTCGGCAGCGATGACGTTGTCGGCGACGCCACCCTGGATCAGGCCAATGTTGAGCGTCGTGTCACCCAGCAGAGGATCGCTCGGGAATGCCAATGCCCGCACGTCGTGGAGCGCTTCGACGAGCGCATCGATTGCCGAGCGGCCGAGGTGCGGGTAGGCGGAGTGCGCGGCGATGCCGTGAGCACGTAGCCAGAGCCGCAATGCGCCCTTGGTGCCGGACGCGAGCGTGCTCTCTGTCGGCTCCCCGTCGATGAGCGCCAAGCTGTTCGCCGGCCATGCGTTGGCGGCGTGCGCGCCATCGTGAGTGGTTTCTTCTCCGACAACGAACAGGAGCGCGACCGGCTTCCCTGCCGCGACGAGACGGTCCGCGGCGCAGATCATCGCGGCCGCGATGCCCTTGGCGTCGCAGGTCCCGCGTCCCCACAGTCGGGTGCCCTCGACGCGCGGTGCGATGAACGGTGGGACGGTGTCGAGGTGGGTCGAGAGGGTGACGCAGGGTCCTTCGGCGGCCGTCGCGAAGAGGTTGTCGCGCCCCGATGAAACGGGGATGCGGGTCACCGTCCAGGCTCGATCGGACAGCAGGCGCTCCGTGTAGCCAACGACCTCGCCCTCGCGACCGCTCGTCGAATCGATGCGGGCGAGGGCGATCGTGAGGTCCAGCGGGTCGAGTTCCCCGCTAGCCACTACCCGGCGCCTCGACGCGCGCCCCTGCCCTCCGTCGCCGAACCTCGATGCGGTGCACGAGCCTTGTCGCCGCGATGAAGCGCCCATCGGGCGAGACCTGCGGGTGCAGCAGGTGCGCGGGATCGGTCGAAAGACGTCGCGGCGTCCCGCCGGCAGCGGGAATGGCGAAGATCTGCATCCGATTGCCGGTGAGCGCACTGTAGATGAGCGTCCTGCCATCGCGCGTCCAGTCGACGCCGCCGTACGTGCGCATCGGGTAGTCGACCAGCTTGCGCGCCGACGACCCATCGGCGCGAACGATCCAGAGCGCGTGACGCCGCTCGTTCATCTTCTCCTCGATCGCGAGCTCGTCACCCGCGGGCGACCACGCAAGCATCTCCGCCCCGGTCACCTCGCTGGGGAGCGGGAGCAGAATGCTCGACGTCGCCCTCCCGGCACCGGTGTCGATCGCCGTCACGAAGGGGTACGACGTCCGCGTCCCACGATCTCGGTCGAAGGAAGTGAAGGCGAGACGCGTCCCGTCAGGCGACCAGTCGGGTGATCCGGCCTCGAATCCGAAGTCGGTGAGCCGCACCTCCGACGTCGCCGGCGCGCCGGCAGCCCGGAGGTAGATGTCATCCGTCGATCCCGGAGCGTCGTACGCCGTGACGGGCTGCGATGAGCGGTGCGAGTGGTACGCGATCCACCGCCCGTTAGGCGACCAGACCGGCGGAAAGTCCTCGTGGTATCCGACGATCAGCGGACCCGGAAGCCCGAGCGGCCTGGCTGTGGAATCGACCTGCACGGCGCCGCCGTCCCAGTTGAGCGCCCAATCCGCGAGGCGCCAATCGCCGTAGAAGTAGCCGATCTGCCGCCCGTTAGGATGCCACGTCGGCGCCTGCCCGCCCGCGACCACGTCGTGCGTGGCGCCGCCTTCGACGGGAAACGCAACCACCGACGCTTCGATGCGCGCCGCCGTCCAGTAGAGATCGCCGCCAATGAGCAGCGGGTTGTAGTCGTCGCCCGTCGCCGTCCCTGCGACCGGCCGCCGCCTCCCGTTCGTGAGATCCACTTCGTAGATGTCGAGATCGCGATCGGCGTGCGGATCGTGTCGGTCCGCAGGGAGCGGCGCGCCGGCGCTCGCGAGCGCGACGTACGCGCGCCGGCCATCCGGCGCGACCGCAATCGTCGACGGAGGCCATGGTGCGTCGAGCCCGCTCGCGACGAGCCGCATCGCACCCGATCCCGCATCCATCCGGTGGAGCGTCGCGAGTCCGCCCGTGTCGGGGACCATGAGCAGCAGCGCCGACGCGTCGGGATACCACGCGATGGCGCTGGCTCGCCCCGGAATCGGCACCACGCGTCGCCCGGCTCGCGTCACCACGTGAATCATCCACTGCGTGCCCGCGGCCTCCTCGTACGCGATGGCGGCGGCGTCAGGCGACCAGACGGGATACACGTCTGCGGGGACTTCAATCGTGCGAAGCCGTCCCGTGCGATCCCGCTCCACCCACACGTGCTCGGCACCCCGCCGCCCGCGCACGGCGACATCGCCCGAAGGGCGGATGATGACGCCCGTCACTTCGTCGACACCGGCCCACGCCTCCATCGGAAGCACGCCGTGCACGACATCGACCAGCGACGCGCGTCCGCGACTCTCGAAGACGAGCCGATCGCCGTCCGGCGACACCGACGTCGCGCGCGAGAAATAGTCCTCGAACCACGTCGTCGCGTCGTGCGTGTGCACGACGTCGGACGTCTCGGGCACGGTGGGCGGCGGAGGCGGCACACAGCCCACGACGAGCGCGGCGAGAATGGCGGTGATGATCAGACGCATTGGAGATCCACGACGAGAAAACGCATCGCGCGAGTCTGCTGGCGCCAGCGCTCAGCGTCAAGGCGCGGAGCGCTAACAAAAGCGGGGCCATCCACTAAATTACGATCCATGACTTCCCTCGACTCCTTCGGCGCCCGCGCCGCGCTGCGCGTGGACGGGACGTCGTACACGATTCTTCGTCTCGACGCCGTCGCCAAGCTCCCGAACGCGACGGTTCAGCGCCTCCCGGTCACGCTGCGCATCCTCCTCGAGAATCTGCTTCGGAACGAGGACAATGCGTTCGTGAAGGCCTCCGACATTGAGGCGCTTGCCAGCTGGAACGTGCGCGGCGGCACCGAACAGGAGATCGCCTTCCGTACGAGCCGCGTGCTGCTCCAGGATTTCACCGGCGTCCCCGCCGTCGTCGACCTCGCCGCCATGCGCGACGCAATCGTTCGACTCGGCGGCACCGCAACGCGAATCAATCCGCTCCAGCCGGTGGATCTCGTGATCGATCACTCGGTGCAGGTCGACGAATACGGGTCGGATGCGGCGTTTTTGATCAACGTCGACAGGGAGTTCGAGCGCAACCGCGAGCGGTACCAGTTCCTGAGATGGGGACAGAACGCATTCAGGAACTTCCGCGTGGTTCCCCCCGGAACGGGCATCGTGCATCAGGTGAACCTCGAGTATCTCGCGAGCGTCGTGTTCACTGACGAGCGCGAGGGCGTGCGAAGGGCGTATCCTGATTCACTCGTCGGGACCGACTCGCACACCACGATGATCAACGGCCTCTCCGTCCTCGGCTGGGGCGTCGGCGGCATCGAGGCCGAGGCGGCAATGCTCGGGCAGCCGCTGTCAATGCTCATCCCCGAGGTCGTTGGATTCAAGCTGTTCGGCAAGCTGCCTCCCGGTGCCACGGCGACCGATCTCGTGCTCACCGTCACGCAGATGCTCCGCGCGAAGAAGGTCGTCGGAAAGTTCGTCGAGTTTTTCGGCGGCGGACTCTCGAGCCTCTCGCTCGCCGACCGGGCCACCATCGCCAACATGGCGCCGGAGTACGGAGCGACGGTGGGCTTCTTCCCCGTCGACAGCGGCACCATCGAGTACCTGCGCTTCACCGGCCGCGACGAGCACCGCGTGCAGCTGTGCGAGGCATACTACAAGGAGCAGGGGCTGTTCCGCACCGACGACACACCCGATCCGACGTTCTCCGACACGCTCGAGCTCGATCTCTCGACCGTCGAAGCGAGCCTCGCCGGTCCCAAGCGCCCCCAGGACCGCATCCCGCTCAAGATGGCGAAGCAGAGCTTTCGGGAAGCACTGCACGCGGAGGTGGAGCGCGCCGGGACTCCGGCGGGCGTCGCGGCGGCGGCGAAGAAGCTGGGGGCGTCGGCCGAGCCGGAGCTGGCGATGTCGGCGGTGGCGACGACGCCCGAGGAGCAGATGCATGCGTTCGGCGCAGCGAAGGTGGAGATGAACGGCGAGACGTTCTCTCTCCGGAACGGCTCGGTCGTGATCGCCGCCATCACCAGCTGTACGAACACGTCGAACCCGTCCGTGATGCTCGCGGCGGGACTCCTGGCGCGCAACGCGGTCGCGAAGGGGCTGCGAACGAAGCCCTGGGTGAAGACGAGCCTCGCTCCAGGATCCAAGGTCGTCACCGAGTACTACAGGAAGGCCGGCGTCCAGGACGCCCTCGACACGCTCGGCTTCAACCTCGTCGGGTACGGCTGCACGACGTGCATCGGCAACTCGGGGCCGCTTCCGCAGCCCATCGCCGATGCCATCGAGGAGCACAAGCTCATCGCCGCTGCCGTGCTGTCGGGCAACCGGAACTTCGAGGGGCGCATCAATCCCCTGACGCGCTTCAACTACCTGGCGTCGCCCCCCCTCGTGGTCGCCTACGCGCTCGCCGGTCGCATGGACATCGACCTCAACACCGAGCCGTTAGGCGTGGGATCGAGCGGGCCGGTGTTCCTCCGGGACATCTGGCCACCGCCGGCCGAGGTCGAGCAGGAGATCCTTCGGTCGGTGAAGAGCGAGATGTTCCGCAGTCAGTACGCGAACGTCTTCCAGGGCGATGAGCAGTGGGCGGCGCTGCCCGTTCCGACGGGCGAGACCTTTGCCTGGTCGGATGCATCGACGTACGTGAAGAATCCCCCGTTCTTCGACGACATGCCCCCCGAGCCGCCGGGAGTGCGACCGGTCGCGGACGCTCGCGTGCTCGCGATGCTCGGAGACTCGGTCACCACCGATCACATCTCGCCGGCTGGAAACATCCCCGCCGCGAGCCCGGCCGGGCGCTGGCTCATCGAGCACGGCGTCAAAGTCGCGGACTTCAACTCGTACGGCTCGCGCCGCGGGAATCACGAGGTGATGATGCGCGGCACCTTCGCCAACATCCGTCTCCGCAACGAGCTGGTCCCGGGCAAGGAAGGCGGCTGGACCACGATGCAAGCGGGTGGCGATGCCATCCCGATCTATGACGCGGCGATGGAGTTCCAGAGGGGCGCAACGCCACTGATCGTCATCGCCGGCAAGGAGTACGGCGCGGGATCCTCGCGCGATTGGGCGGCGAAGGGCACGGTGTTGTTGGGCGTGCGCGCCGTGATCGCGGAGTCGTTCGAGCGCATTCACCGGTCGAACCTCGTTGGCATGGGCGTCATCCCGCTCGAATTCCGCCCCGGCGAGACACGCCACACCCTCGCCTTGACGGGCTTCGAGACTTTCACGATCGACGGGCTCGACGATTCCATGCGCGCACACGCCACGCTCACCGTGAGCGCCACGGTACCGGGCGGCGCGACGCGTACCTTCCAGGTGTTCTCGCGCATCGACACGCCCGAGGAGCTCAGCTACTACCGGCACGGCGGAATTCTGCACTACGTGCTCAGACAGCTCGTAAAACAATGAGGAGTGGAGAAGTCAGGATCGCGGAATACCGAGACACCCTGCTTCGCACCAACCGCGAGGTCATCACTCGCATTCGCGCAGCGGTCGGCGGCATTCCTGAGGAAGCGCTGCACCGTCAGCCGCCGGCGGGCGGATGGGGCATGGCCGAGGTGCTCGAGCATCTCACCGTGTCGGCGGACTCGTACCTCGATCTGGTTCGGCCGGTGGTCAACGGAAAGAACGGTGCGACCGCGCCACCGGCCGCGACGTGGAAGCCGTCGCTCACGCGTTCGCCGTGCTGGTGGTACACGCCGAGCGGCACGCGGGTCAGATCGAGAGGGTGAAGGCCGCGATTCGCGGCTCCGTCACCGAGCCTTCAGGGCCCTCGCGATAAACCAGGTCCTGTACATCGCCGTCCCGATCGAGCCGACCCCGATCACGGCGACGGCGATGCCGAGCAGCGTACCGGGGCGCCAGCCCGCGCGCGACGTGACCGCGCTGTCGAGCAAGGCGGCCAGCGCGAGGAGAACGAGCCGCTCCGCCCGCTGCATGATCCCTCCCTTGCAGCTCGCGCCTAACGCCTCGCCCTTGGCCCGCGTGTAGCTCACCAGCATCGAGCCGCCGAGCGCGAGGACCGTCGCCAGCGCCATCCACGGCGTGTGCGCCAGCTCGAGGGCGAGGCCGGTGTAGGCAAAGGTCTCCGAGAATCGGTCGAGCGTGGAGTCGAGGAACTCGCCGTACTGGTTTGCCAGCCCGCGCGCCCGCGCGATGCGCCCGTCGAAGATGTCGGCCGCGCCGCCGAGGAGGATGAGCCAGCCCGCGATGCCGAACTCGCTGCTCGCGAACGCCACGCCCGCGGCGAGCCCGAGGAGTGCTCCAAGAAAGTTGAAGACGTCGGGTGACAGGCCCGCTCGCACGAATCCACGCTCCATCGGCGCGATCACCCACATGAGCCAATCGCGAATCCAGGTGCCGAGGAGGATGGTCTTCGGCCGCTTGGCCACCTCCGGATCGAGCGGCCGGCCGCGTGAGACGACCGCGTAAAGCGGCATCGTGAGAAGGAGGACTCCTATGAGGGCGAGCGAAATGGTGTTTGCCATTAGCGAATGGAAGGAAGCGGCATCATTGCTGGATTACCGGCATCGGGAACGGAGGGTTTTAATCGCGCTACCGCCAAGCCGCCGGTGACCCGTCATCGCGAGGGGTCGAACGCTCACTTCTCAGTCCGTGGCGCCTTCACCTGCGGGCGCGTTCGCACGTACTCGATCACCTTCGGCCAGAGAAAGATCAACGGCCACCGCCGCTCGCGCTCGGTGAGCTCGATCGTCCGGCCACTGCGGCGCGCGATCTTCTGCACGATGTACTCGAGCCACCCCTCGTAGAGCACCACATACTTGAGCCAGCGCGCCGTCGCCCGGGCTTTGCTCTTCAGAAACCAGAGCCGGCTCAAGACCCTCCGCAGGCGCCCCGCACGGGCGGTCAAGTGGTAGACATTCCCGTCTTTGGTCACTATCCTTGAGACCTCAAGCCATTGCAGCAGGCTGTCATAGACGGGCAGGACCACCTCTCGCTGTGCCGCGATCAGCGCGGCAATACGCTCACCACCTTCCGGGCGGATTTCCGCGGCGAACGACGTTTCGAGCAGTCGACGGCAGTACGATTCCGCATTGAAAACTGAAGGGAGATAGGGCTGGCTCCATTCGAAGGTGCCAACCCGCGCGTCGAGAAGCGCCTCGAGCGCTTCCTGTCGCGAGCGCGCATCGCGCGTCCAGACGAGTTGAACGTGCTGAAAGAGCCGGCCCCTCGTGAAGTGGTCCGGCGCGCGCCGCGACGTGAGTCGGCGAAGGTCGCGCAGCGAGAGCACAGCACACTTGGCGCGAAGCGACCGGTTGCCCTGGGAGAGCGTGAGCGACACGACGTTGGGCGGGAGGACGTGCGCGAGCGCCGTCGCTGTTCTGGGTGAGTAGCCCGGCCGCACGGTCGCGCTCAGGCGGGCGTAGGCGTCGGCGTAGCGGTCCACGATGACGAAGAAATCGTGAGCGCTTTCCGGACGCGCGTCGGAGCTATGGACGCGGGAGCCGTAGTGGATGACGGCGGCCGTCGTCGGACCGAACGCTCGCGCCAGGAAGGCCGCGAGCCGTGCGGTATCCTCGGGTGGCGGCGCATCGACGCCGCGAAGCAGCGCGGCCCGAAGCGCGGGCTCGTCAGGCAGCCGGAGCCGGCGAGGCACCGGATGTCGTCGCTGTGCCGCCCGCGCGCATCTCATCGAGCGTCGCGACCATTCGGTCGCGGAGCTGATCGATGAAGGCGTCGACGTCGCTCGACGCGGGTGAGAAGGGGCCGAGGATTCGGACGGAGCAGGTGGCGCCGGCGAAGCCGGTGGCGGCGTCGAACGTGGTTCGCGCGTGCCAGAGGCCGTCGGCGACGATGCAGTACACCGGACGGCTGGCGCGCTCCAGGACGAGACGCAGACCCGTGCGCATGAAGGGGGCGATGTTGCCATCGCGGGTGCGATGCCCTTCGGCGAAGATGAGCATGGAGTTGTCGCCGCGGGCGGTCGCGTCAGCCGCCTCGGCGATCGCCGGAAGCTCGGCGCGCAGGTTCTCGCGCGTCTGCGACACGACGGGAAAGCGAAGGAGTCGGATAAGGCTGGGCATACCTGGAACAGCGGCGCGGGCGTAGCGATCGCGGGTGGGGATGATAGGATAAGGCCCGGGGATGAGGAGAACGCCGACCGGGATGTCCATTACGGACTGGTGGTTCATGACGACCACCACGCTTTCCCGGGGAATGGCGCCTTGCACGACGAGGCGCATGCCGCCGAAGGTGCGAGCGAGTCCGGTGGTGGCAATGGCGTGCAGGCGAAGCCAGGCGCGCCGGATGCGCAGGCTGTGCCGAGCAAAGATCTTGAGCAGCGGGGGCATCACGAGTCGGTTTCCCCCCCCGATGACGACGAGCAGGTATACCGAGAAGGCGAACAGGAAGAGCAGGCTCCGAACGGCACGGTAGGCTCGTGTCACTCGTGAGGCCGGCCTGGGCTCGAGAGCGACAGTGGTTTCTTGCTGCGCTTGCGGGTCCGCCGGCGAGGCACCGAGGGTGTCGGAGCTGATGGTATTCACTTGGAGGTCACCAATGGCAACACGAGTCGAAGCGCCGGCGAGCATGAACGTCCTGGACTACGACTATAGTAGTTTCTTCTACTCGTCGAGCGACGACCCGTTCGCGATTCTCGAGCCGTACAATGAATGGTACAACCGCGCGACGCCGCAGGGCTACTACCTGTTCGCGCAGCCGATGTCGACGCCGCCCGCGGCGCGCATCTCGCTCGAGGAGCAGCTCAATGGTCGCCGTGTCCCGCTCCTCAATCTCTCATCGTATAACTACCTCGGGCTGAGCTACCGTCCCGAAGTCATCGCCGCGGCCAAGCGCGCCCTCGATCTGTATGGGCTCGGCGCTGCCGGTTCCCCGATTCTCTCGGGGACGATGGACATCCATGTCGAGCTCGAGGACGCGCTCGCGAGGTTCAAGGGGAAGGAAGCGGCAATGGTCTTCCCCACCGGCTATAGCACCAACGTCGGCATGATCTCGGGCCTCATGCGTCCGGGTGACTGGATCATCGCCGATCAGAACTCGCACGCCTCGATCGTCGACGGCGCCATTCTGTCGAAGGCGAACGTGCGCTTCTTCCGCCACAACAACGTCGCCGACCTCGAGAAGAAGCTGAGGCAGACCTCCGGCAAGAAGCTCGTCGCCGTCGAGGGGATCTACTCGATGGACGGCGACGTGTGCCCGCTGCCGGACATCGTCGATGTGTGCAAGCGGTACGGCGCGCGGATTCTCCTCGACGAGGCACATTCGTGCTTCGTGTACGGGCCGAACGGGCGCGGTGTCGCGGAACACTTCGGTCTCGACGACGAGATCGACATCCACGTCGGCACGTTCTCCAAGGCGCTCGGCGGCCAGGGCGGATACGTCGCGAGCTCGCGCAACCTCTATAATTATCTGAAGGGGTTCGCCCGCTCGCGGGTCTTCTCGTGCTCGCTCTCACCGGTCGTGGCGGCCGGGGTGCTGGAGTCGCTCCGGATCGCGCAGCGCGAGCCCGAGCTTCGCGAGACGTTGTGGACGAACGTCGCGCACATTCGCAAACGGCTGGACGAGGAGGGCGTGGACGTCGGCGATTCCACGTCGCAGATCTTTCCCGTGATGATCCGCAACGACCGGCGCGTGTTCGAGATCGGGCACAAGCTCCTGCGTGCCGGGTTGTACCTCCAGCCGATCATCTATCCCGCGGTCGCCAAGCACCGGTCACGCTTCCGCGTGTCGGTCTCGGCCTCGCACACCTTCGAACAACTGGACGAGGGCGTTTCCATCCTCGCCCGCGTACTACGTGAAGAGGGCATCATCCTATGAGCGACAACGGGTTTGTTCAGTATCACTATCGCGACGCGATCGGCGGTTTCTTCGAGTTCCCGACCGAGAACGCACGCGCGCTGCTCCCGCAGGACCTCCAGCCGATCGAGCCGCACCACGGATCGAGCGTGCTGTCGGTCATGGCCTTCGACTTTCACGACAGCCCGGTGGGATCGTATGGAGAGCTCATCCTCTCGATTCTGACGGCGCCGCGCGTGGAGCCCGGGCAGCCGTGGCCGCGGTCGGCGTTCTTTCCATTCCGGCTGGCGACGACGACGCGTGAGTCGCGCGAGCACGCGATCGAGCGGTGGCACCTGCCGCACTACATGAAGGACATCGATCTCCGCTGGGACCGCGGCGATGGCCACGTGACGATTCACGCGACCGAGCGCGGGCAGCCGATCGTCGACATGACGGTCACCGAGTTCGAGTGGTCGCGCGTCGAGCACCGCTACCAGGCCTTCATGCACGACGAGGATGGGTTCTACTCATCCACGATCGTCATGGCAGGCCAATTCTCCGAGAATGAAGAGGAGAAGGGCGGCATCGTGATCCACACGCAGGCGATGACGGAGCTGCTCGAGGACTGGGAGCTGACGACGACGCCCTTCCGCGAGCTGTGGATGAAGAATGGCGTTCAGACGTTCCATCCGCTCCAGCAGTTGGCCTCCTACGCGCGCCGGTAGTCTGAAGGATTCCTCGACACCCGAGACGTCAGGTATCGGACGCCGGACGTCAGGAGTCAGAATGCGCTTGAAATGCGCCTCTGTCGCCTGACGTCTGATGTCTGACACCTGACGTCTCGGGTGTTTTTTCGGCCCATGACCCACAACGTCTGCGTGATCGTGAACCCGGCGTCAGGCCGGGGCTCTGGCGCGCGCGCACTCCCCGCCATTCGCTCCGCATTCCAGGCGGCCGGCGTCTCGGAGGTGCGGCTGACGAGCGGCAAGGGCGACGAGAAGGTGCAGGCGCGGGGCGCGATCGATGACGGGTTCGACACCGTCGTCGCCTGCGGTGGCGATGGGACGTGGAGCAACATCGCGAATGCCATTCTCGCAGCGGGCGCCGGTACCGACGTGCGCCTCGCGCTCGTGGGCACCGGCACGGGGAACGACTTCGCGAAGACCGTCGGTGCTCCTGCGCGCGACTTCCCGACGACCGCACGCCTCGCGGTCGATGGGCGCGACACCGCGGTGGACGTCGGCCGCATCGAGAACAGACATTTTCTCAACGTCTCGGGCTTCGGGTTCGACATCGCCGTGCTCGAGGATATCGAGCGCATTACGTGGCTCAAGGGCGACCTGCTGTACCTCTATTCGGCGCTGCGGCAGCTCTTCAGCTACGGCGGCGTCGAGGTCGGCATCGGATCCGCGAAGCGACGTCGCGACGCACGACGGCACCTCATGCTCATCGTCGCCAATGCGCGGAACTTCGGCGGCTCGTTCAAGATCGCGCCGGCCGCGTCGATCACCGACGGCAAGCTCGACGCGATCTCGATTCACGATGCAGCGCCGCTCGCGCGCATACGGCTCTTCGCCGCCGCCACCCGCGGAACACACGTCCTGGCACCCGAAGTACTGGTCGAGCAGGCGCCGAGCTTCACGCTCCGGTTCGGTGCCCCACCGGCGTACGAGACCGACGGCGAATATCATCGAGCGGCGAGCGCCGAGCTCCAGATCGAATGCGTGCCCCGCGCGTTGCGTGTCGTTGCGCCGTGAAAGCCATCACCTTCGCCGCGCCGATCCCGAGGTACCTCGCCACGCTCGTTGCCGGCAAAGTCAGCGATACGCTCTACGTAGGGCCACACGCATGCACGCGCTTCGTCGACGCCGATGCGCCGGCGCTTCCCGGAGATCGATGGGTGCGAGTGCGCACCCGCATGGGCGGCATCTGCGGAAGCGATCTCAACGTCATCACGCTCAAGGCGTCACCATCGACGTCGCCGTTCTCGTCCTTCCCGTTCGTGATCGGGCACGAAAACGTGGGCGACGTCGTCGAGGTGGGCTCCGGCGTGCGGTCGGTCCGCGTGGGTCAGCGAGTCGTCGCGAATCCCCTGCTCTGCTGCGAGTCTCGCGGTGTCGCCCCGGTGTGCGCCGCATGCGCTTCCGGACATCACTCGCGTTGCGCCCACTTCACCGATGGCGCGCTCGCTCCCGGCATGCTCATCGGGACGACGCGGGGCCTCGGTGGCAGTTGGGGAGAGCTGTTCGTCGCGCACGAGTCGCAGCTCATCCGTGTTCCCGACGGCGTGTCCGACGAAGAAGCGGTTCTCGTCGAGCCGTTCGCCTGCTCGGTGCATGCGGTGCGGCTCGCCGTGCCGGAACCGGGTGAGCGTGTGCTGGTCATCGGGGCGGGCTCGATCGGACTACTGACCGTCGCGGCGCTGCGAGCCGTCGCGCCCGGAGCGCGCGTCACCGTCCTCGCGCGTCACGCGTTCCAGGCCGAGCATGCGACGCGACTCGGGGCGGGGCGCGTCGTCTTCGCACGCGGCGACTACCTGCGCGAGCTCGCCGATGCAGGGGAAGCGCGGCTGCTCAGGCCCATCATGGGGAAGCCGGTCGGCGTCGGCGGCTTTGACCGCACGTTCATCTGCATCGGTGGCGCACGCGCGACCGACGACGCGATGCGCGTGACGCGCGCCGGCGGCACGCTGGTGCTGCTCGGCAACTCGGCGAAGATGGACGGGATCGACTGGACGCCGCTCTGGCTCAAGGAGCTGACGCTGCGCGGCTCGCTCTGCTACGGGGAGCACCGACACGGGGCTGCCTCGGGCGACGCCTTTCGCGAGGCGGGCGAGCTGATTGTCGCGGGGCATGCCCCCGTGCGGCCGCTCGTGACGCACTCGTATGCTCTGGCGGACTATCGAACCGCGCTCGCGACCGCGATGAACAAGGGCAGCGAGCGGAGCGTCAAGGTGGCGTTTCGGTTTTGACTGTCAGGCGGGAACGTTCTCTCGCGGCTCGGTAGGGCGGGGAGCGTAGTACTCGTCGAGCGCCCAGCGCAGGATCTGTTCGTCGAGCCTGGGGAAGATCGTATCGTGCGGGTCGATGACGTCGCGCATGGTCGCCTTCAGCGACACGATCATCCGCTCCGGTCCCTCTCCCTGCGAGCGCGCGCGCCGTGCATGCTCACGGACCGCGCGCTCGATTTCGAGCGGCGCGCGCGACGTGGCATCGCCTGGTGGTGATACGGTCACGGGGATCCTCGTTAGGTATGCTCCCCCTGCCCGGGTGGCGGGGCCGCCCAGGACGGTGAGAGCGGCGGGCGGAGGGAGGTCGGCACGAACGGCGCTCGCCGTTGCAGGAATTGTTCCTCGCGGACGGTCCCGGCGCCGGAATCACATGATTCCCACGCGCGGTCGCGCTACGCCGGCGGAGGACCCTCCTCGCCCTGCCTAACGACCATCGGCTCCTCGCTCTGCCGCTCCCGCCGGGTGTGGTTCGTCCCCTCGATCTGGAAGGTGAGCTGGCGCTCGATCGCGTCGGCGTCGAGCGGGCGAAGCATCTCCTCGAGATCCTGATCCACGGCCAGCGTCTGCCCCAGGCGCGGGTAGAGGCCCGCGACGAGCTGGAGGGTCTTCGTGACCTCTTCCTCGGCGCGCATGAGCACCTGGAGCGTGATCTCCTCGCGCAGCTCGGCGATGCTCGACTCTCGCCGCTGCGCCATCATGATGAAGATCGCGAGGAAGATCGCCTCGAGCGACACCACCATGGTCAGGAGCCCGAATGGGAACGGGTCGAACGGGCTCACGCCGAGGTTTCGGAGGAGGCCCGTGTTCCACGCGATCCAGAGGATGAACCAGCCGACGTGGAGCGCGAGGAAGTAGCCCGAGCTCGCGATCTGCGTGAGCCGGTCTGCTACGCCCTCCAGGAACGATCGCTTGGCTGCGTGGCGCGCCTTGAGTGAGCGCACCGCTCGGGTCGTCCCGACCGTGCGATGCCGGCGATCGGGGGCGGGCTCGCGAAGTGAGGAACGTCTGTCAGGCATTGAGGAGTGGCGCGATGGCCGTGAAGACGCCCGGAACGTTCGCGAGCCGCGTGCCAATCCGTCGCCCCTTCGAGCGCCTGCCGGAACGGATTATGCGAATCTCCACGGCTCGAACGCGCCGGCAGGCCGGCGCGAGCTTGGAGACGCGATTGTGATCAAGACCAGCGAGTTCAGCACCATTGCCGTGCTCGTCGCGGCAACCGCGGCGGTCGTCGCCGTTCAGCAGCATCGCGAGAAGGAGCGTCGCGTCGAGACGCCTCCCGCGATCGAAGTGCGCGCGCTAGGGCCGTCGACCGACGCCCGCACCTCGCGGCAAGCGGACGTCGATCTGGCCATCACGGCGGCGTCGCAGGCGGTGCAGCCAGCAGGCGGGCCCTAGTTCTTTTTCGGCCCGGGCTCGAGCTCGGCGCCGCCACTTCCAGCCGAACCGAATTTTGGTGCAGTGACGAAACCCGTCGTCGTGCGCGGCGGGTTTGCTTCATCACGGTCGGTCTCCTTCGCGTCACGCGCTTTCTTCGCGTCACGCTCGTTGGGCTCGGGGGTGCCAGCTGCTTCGCGGCGCGCGCGCTGATGATTCTCCTCCAGCTCATCCAGCAGCTCTTCGCGCTCCTCGGCGCCGTCACGATTCGTTCGATCAGCCATGCGTCCTCCTGAAGAAGTCTCGCGACGAGGCGCAGACGACGTGCCATCCGCGCCCGGCGTACCCCAATTGCGCGACCTCTGGATGGGACGGCGCACATCGTGCGAATCGTGCATCACGGCGCGTCTTCCTCAGGAGAATCAACGATGACCGACACCATGACGCTCGCGCGCGACGTCACGCGCATCGCGATGCTCAACGATCTGCTCCAGCTCGATCATGACGCGGTCGGCGCGTACTCGATCGCGATCAACGCGCTGACGGATGAGTCTCGACGCGAAACCCTTCGCGGATTTCGCGCCGATCACGAGCGCCACATCGAGGAGATCACGCGGCTCATCCAGGATCGCGGCGGGAAGCCGATCCAGTCTCCGCACATGCCCACCGGCGTGTTCAAGCTCGCGGTGCAAAAGGCCGGGGCGCTCGGAGGCGAGAAGGCACTTCTGCTCGCGTTCAAGGCGAATGAGCGCCAGGGGCGTGACAAGTATCGCCGCGCGGCAGAGAACTCCGATGATCTCGAGGTCGCAGCTGTGCTCGCACGTGCGTCGGAGGACGAGGTACGACACTATGACTGGGCGGTACGAACGCTTCAGGAGCTCGGCGTCTCTCCCGACAGCACCGCCGCGCGAGTGGAGCGCGTGCTCGAGATCGGCAACGCCCGCATGGCCGATGTGATGGAGGGTGTGGAGACGGGCGCGATGGCGGTTTTCGAGGGGGTGCGGCGCGGGGCCAAGGAGCAGCCGCTGATCACGGTCATCGCGGCGGTCGGAGTCGGGTTACTCGCGTCGGCGCTTGGGCGGAGGAAATGAAAGGCGGAAGGCGAACGACACGCGACCCCGGGAGTCTCCCCCCGGGGTCGTGTTGCGTCCGCCTTCCGCATTCGGACCTAGTGCTGTACGTCGATCGTGTGTCCAACGACACCACCGAGCAGGCCACCCGCCGCCGCGCCGATCAACGCGCCCTTCACGTCGCGCGAGATCACGCTTCCGATCACGGCGCCTGCTGTCGCGCCAATGAGCGCGTCACGCTTCGTGTTACGCTTCGGCTGGGAGCGGACAACCGTCCCGGTCGAGGCGGTGCTCGTCCGGCGCACCGGTGCCGGCGCGCGGTAGATCGCCTGCTGCGCCTGCGGCGGCCCGTACACCGGCTGCGGGTACTGACCGTACACCGGGTGCGGATACTGGGCATACGGGTTCTGCGGATACTGGCCGTATCCCATCTCCATCGGGGACATGAACTGCTGCGGCGGGTACTGCATCGAGGCCGCGAGCGCCAGGTCGCGCGTCAGCGCCTCGTCAATCCGATCGGCATCACTCTGGCCGCCGCACGCCGCCAGAACGGCGACCGCGGGAACCAGCATCCAACGCACGAATTTCGACATGGTATCCTCCTCGTGGATCGCGCTCCTCGCGCAGACCGCCACGTAGCTCGAGGCGATCAACGGCGTTCCTTATAGGCACCGGCGGTGCCAAGGGTTGAGCGGCTTTGCGGGCCCGTAACCCCGTTATCCGTCCCCTTGAGAGACAGATGTTGTCCCGTGTCCGAGACTGAAGCGGCGTTCGATGTGATCGCCGTCACGACCTCCGGCCGGGCGGCCGTTGCCGGTGCGCTCGCACGGGGCCATCTTCCCGCGGCTTACTCATGGAGTCCTAATGATTTCGCGCACGAGTTTCCTCGCGAGCGCCGTGGCTGGCGCGCTTGCCGTCGCGGCGGCCGCCGGCACGATTTCGGCGCAGGCCGCACCGCAGGCGAGCGCAGTCCCGGCCGTCGGGCAGCCCGCCCCCGACTTCGCCCTCACGGGCGCGACACGCTATGGCGTCCTCGCGTCCCCTGTACGCCTCAGCGATTACCGGGGCAAGACCGTCGTCCTCGCCTTTTTCTTCCGAGCGCGCACCAAGGGCTGAACGGTCCAAATGGAAGCGTACCGTGATCAGTACGCGACGCTGTTCAATGGTGGGCAGGATGTGGTGGTCATCGGCATGAGCGTGGACGCCGACACCAGGCTGGCTGCGTGGGCCCGGGAGTCAGACTTCCCGATGCTCTTCGCGAGCGATCCGCAGGGCGAAGCGGGCCGCGCGTACGGCACGTACGACGCGGCACGAAAGGTCGACACCCGCAATCTCTTCGTGATTGGCCCGGACGGCCGGATTGCTCACGTGATGATGTCGTTCAAGGTGCTCTCGCCCGATGCGTACACGGAGCTCGCGGTGGCCGTCGACAAGCTTGCGCAGGCCGCCGATTCTGCACACTGACCCGCGCGCGTCCAGGGCGCGCGCTCGGCGTTGACATCGCCGTTCACGCTCGGCGTCGTGCAGCAGCGCGTCGCTGCCGACGCCGATGCGACCGTCGCTGAATCCAGTGAGCGGATTCGTGAGGCAGCAGGCCGGGGCGCGAACGTCATCCTGCTCCAGGAGCTGTTCAACGCCCCCTACTTCTGCAAGGTGACGGACGCCGAGCGCTTCGATCTCGCCGAGCCCATTCCGGGGCCGACGATCGAGCGGATGCAAGCGGTGGCCCGAGAGCTCGCCCTCGTCATCGTCGTGCCGATCTTCGAGAAGCGCGCCGCGGGCGTCTACCACAATTCCGCCGCGGTGATCGACGCGGACGGGGCGGTGCTCGGCGTGTATCGCAAGATGCACATCCCCGACGATCCGCTCTATCACGAGAAGTACTACTTCACTCCCGGGGAGATCTACCAGCACGGGGAGACGCCCAACGTGCAAACGGGCTTCCGCGTCTTCCGGACTCGTTATGCCACGCTCGGAGTTCTCATCTGCTGGGACCAGTGGTATCCCGAGGCGGCACGAATCACCGCGCTCATGGGGGCGCAGATTCTTCTCTATCCCACGGCCATTGGCTGGCATCCGAAGGAGAGGGACGAGTGGGGCGAATCGCAGGCGGATGCGTGGCGGACGATCCAGCGCGCGCACGCGATCGCGAACGGCGTCTTCGTCGCGGCAGCGAACCGCGTGGGGCACGAGCCTGAGCCGGGCACCGACGGCATCGATTTCTTTGGCCACTCGTTCGTGTGCGACCCGTTCGGCCGGCTGATCGCGGAAGCGGGTACGCAGCCGACGATCCTCGTCGCCGAGTGCGATCCGAAGCTGATCGAGTACACCAGACGGAATTGGCCGTTTCTCAGAGATCGGCGGATCGATGCGTACGGGCCCATACTCCAGCGCTACATTGGGTGACTCAACTTCCGAGACGTCGGACGTTGATCGAAGCGATGCCTGTCTGGCCCGCCGAATGGCAGCCCCACGATGCCACCTGGCTCGGCTGGCCGCACCATCGGCCGGACTGGCCGGGCAAATTCGAGCCGATCCCGTGGGTGTACGCGGAGATCGTGCGCGTGCTTCACTCGCGCGAGCACGTCGAGATTCTTTGCCACTCCGAGGAGGTGCGCGAGGAGGCGATGGCCGCGCTCCGCTCGCACGACGTTAGGCTCGATCGCTGCCGGCTGCATCTCGTGCCGAGCGACCGCGTGTGGCTGCGCGACTCCGGACCGACGATGGTCTGGCGCGAGGACGGCGGCGTCGAGGCCGTGTGCTGGCGGTTCAACGCGTGGGCGAAGTACGAGAATCACCTCGCCGACGCGCTCATCGCGCCCGCGGTCGCGCGACGAGCCGGATTGCCGATGACAGGGGCGCAGCGCCCCGACGGCGAAGGGCGGCTCGTGCTCGAGGGAGGCGCGATCGACACCAACGGCAGCGGCGTCCTCCTGACGACGGAAGAGTGTCTCCTGTCCAAGGTGCAGGAGCGGAATCCCGGCCTTGATCGCCCCGGCTACGAAGCGGCCTTTCGCCAGTACCTCGGCATCCACACGACGATCTGGCTGGGCGAGGGGTGCGTCGGCGATGACACACATGGTCACGTCGATGACATCGCCCGCTTCGTGAACGAGCACACCGTCCTGCTCGCGTTCGAGCCCGACCCCGGCGACGACAATCACGAGCGCTCGGTCGACAACCGCCGCCGGCTGGAAGAGGCAGGACGCCGCCTCGCCGGCGGGCTCCGTATCGTCGAGCTCCCGTATCCACGCGCCGTCATCATGGATGGCGAGCGACTGCCGGCGAGCTACGCGAACTTCTACATCGCGAACGGCGTCGTGATCGTGCCGACGTTCAACGACCGCAACGATCGCGTCGCGCTGAACACGATCGCCGAATGTTTCCCCGATCGTGAGGTGATCGGCATCCACGCCGTCGATCTCGTGTGGGGACTCGGGACGCTGCACTGCCTAACTCAACAGCAGCCCATGGCGCGGCGGTAAGAAAGACCGAGGACCGAGGAACGAGGAAGTGTGTTGGCGATCACGATCGTATTTCCTCGGTCCTCGGTCCTCGGTCCTCGTTCTTCGTCGGCCGTTCCGGATTTCTCCACTCGCGGCTCGCGGCGGCATTCCCTTTGCTTTTCGGTGCGCCGAGACCGTGATCGGAGTGGAACGTGGGAGCTTCGGCCCGAGCGGCTGCCGGACGTGACATCGCGACGCGCATGGCGCGTGGCGTCGGCGACATTGCGCACCCGCTGCGCGATGCCGCCGACCTCGATCCGCTGCTCGACCTCGTTGGCGACGCCCGGTTCGTTCTCCTCGGCGAGGCATCACACGGAACCTCCGAGTTCTACACCTGGCGCACGGAGGTCTCGCGCCGCCTCATCCGGGAGAAGGGATTCTCGTTCATCGCGGTCGAGGGCGATTGGCCCGATTGCTACCGCGTGAACCGGTACGTGAAGGGATACGCCGACAGCGGCCGCAGCGCGGACGATGTGCTCCGCGCCTTCGAGCGATGGCCCACGTGGATGTGGGCAAACCTCGAAGTGATCGCGCTCTGCCGCTGGCTGCGCAAGCGTAACGACGCGCTGCCGCGCGACCGGCGCGTCGGATTTTACGGACTCGATGTCTATTCGCTGTGGGAGTCCATGAACGAGGTGGTTTCGTACCTCGAGCGCGTGGATCCCGCTGCCGCACGCGACGCGCGCCACGCCTACCGCTGCTTCGAGCCGTACGGCGAGAGCGCGGAAGACTACGCGCGCGCGACGGCGCTCGTGCCGACCTCGTGCGAGAACGAGGCGGTCGCCACGTTGCGACTCCTCCGCGAGCGCGCCGTGGAACACCGGGAGGACGGCCCGGAAAGCTTCTTCAACGCGGAACAGAACGCGCTGGTCGCCCGCAACGCGGAGCGCTACTACCGCACGATGGTGCGCGGGGGACCGGCGTCGTGGAACATCCGCGACCACCACATGGTCGAGACCCTCGACCGGCTCATGCAGTTCCATGGGCCGTCGGCGAAGGCGATCGTGTGGGAGCACAACACGCACGTCGGCGACGCGCGATTCACGGACATGGCGCGCGCCGGAATGGTCAACGTGGGACAGCTCGTGCGCCAGGCCCACGGCACCGACGATGTACTGATCGTCGGCTTCGGCACGCATCGCGGTACTGTCATCGCGGCAGAGGAGTGGGGCGCCGCGATGCAGCTGATGCACGTGCCCGAGGCGCGGCGGGACAGCTACGAAGCGGTGCTCCACCACACCGGAATCCCGGACTTCCTTCTCCCGCTCGCCGTGCGGGAGGCGCATCCGGTGGTGGACGAGCTGCGCGAGCCACGAGGGCATCGCGCGATCGGCGTCGTCTATCACCCAGAGCTCGAGCAGTGCGGGAACTACGTTCCCACCATGTTGCCCGAGCGCTACGATGCCTTCATCTACCTCGATGAGACGCGCGCGGTCGCGCCGCTCCACATGCCGGTTCGTGTGGACCGCGACCTGCCCGAGACGTACCCGTCGGGAGTGTGAGGGGAAGCCGGCGAAGGAAGCGCCGGCGGGAGGACACGGTGGCACGCACGACTCTTTTGCTCTCGGTGCTCCTGGCGCTGAGCACGACGAGCGCACTTTCGCAAACGATCCGCGGAACCATCACGGATTCCCTTACCGGCATCCCGGTTCGAGACGCCCTCGTGGCACTCGTGGGCGATGACGGGATCACGTACGCACGATCGCTCTCGCTCGACGGCGGGGCCTTCGCGATGACCGCGCCCTCACCGGGCCGGTACTCGATTCGCGCAAAGCGCATCGGCTACCGCGCCATTCGCACGGGCCCGTTCGACATCGCCGAGGGCGAAGTGCGTCGGCACGACATTCTCGCGCCGACGGCGCGCGTGCAGCTCCCGTCGGTCACCGTGCTCGCGAACCGGCACTGTATGGTGCGCCCTGGCGACGGGGTGCCGGCGTTCCACCTCTGGGAGGAGGTTCGCACCGCGCTCTACCAGACTTCGCTGGCGCAGCGTGGAGCGCTGTTCAAGACCACGGCGCGTCGGTGGACGCGGGAGCTCGACACGCTCGCGAGGTTCGTGCAGGACGACTCCTCCTGGGTGGTCTCCGGCATGACGCAGGCGCCGTTCGCTTCCGTTCCGGCCGAGTATCTGGACCGCGTGGGATTCATCGAGCGCAAGTCGCCGGACACGTGGTACTACTACGCGCCCGACGCCGAGGTCCTGCTCTCCGAGGTGTTCCTCCGCAGGTATTGCTTCCGTGTCGTCGAGGGAGACGACGGTCTCATCGGGCTCGCGTTCGAGCCGGCGAAGAAGCGGCGCGTCTCGGGAATAGCGGGCGTTCTCTGGCTCGACGCCGAGACCGCGGCGTTGCAACACCTCGAATTCCAGTACACGAAGCTGCCGTCGAACGTGCCGCGCGATCGTCTCGGAGGGCGCGTCGAGTTCGAGCAGCTGGCGTCGGGACTATGGATCGTGCGGCGCTGGTACGTCCGGGCGCCGCGCATGGCCACGGTGCGCTCGATGCTCCGATACGGCGGCTCGACACACCACCGAAGCCGTCAGTTCTTCATCTCGATCATCGAGCACGGAGGCGAGGTGCTGGAGACGCGTGCGCTCGTCAGGCACGCATCATCGCGCTCCGCCATTACGACGGGCGGAAGCCCGTCGATCGCCCAGGTGGAGCGCCCGAACTGACGGCTGAAGAAGCGGAGTGTGTGGCGAGCCACTCCGCTTCGCGCCGCGCGAGCAGGTCCTCGACCTCCTCGTCGGTGGTCTGCGTGAAGTCGTGGTACCAGGCGCCGACACCGAAGAAGCGCTCCGGCATCGCGATGCAGACGACGTCATCCGCCTGACGACGCACCGTCTGCGCCCCTTCGATCGAGCACACGGGCGCGGCGAACAGGAGACGCCGCGGCTGCTCGATCCTGAGCGCAGCGAGTGACGCGAGTGCGGTCACGCCTGTCGCGAGCCCGTCGTCCACGAGCACGACGGAGCGTCCGGCAATACGCGGCGGGGGCCGGTCGCCGCGGAAGCGCCGGAGTCTGCGCTCGAGCTCCGCCAGCTCTTTCCGAGTGACGTCCTCGATGTACGCATCGCTCACGTCGAGCGCGCGTATCGCGTCGGTGTCGAGAATTCGTGTCCCACCCGGTGCCACCGCGCCGATCCCGAGCTCCTCGTGCCCCGGTGCGCCGAGCTTGCGGGCGATGAACAGGTCGAGGGGCGCATCGAGAGCACGGGCCGCTTCGTAACCCACGGGGACGCCGCCGCGAGGAATCGCGAGGACCAACGGATCCTCCTCGCGCAGCTGCGGCAGCCGCTGAGACAGCTCGGCGCCTAACCGCTGGCCGGCCTGGGTGCGGTTGACGAACAGCATCAATCGCTGGCGCCCAGATGCGCTGTGAACCAGGCGGCCGCGAGGCGCGATACCTCCTCGAGCGTGCCTGGCTCCTCGAACAGGTGCGACGCTCCCGGCACGATCTCGAGCTTCTTTTCGCAGCGCAGCTGCGCGAACGCATCGCGATTGAGCGGGATGACCGGCACGTCGCGGCTGCCGACGATCAGCAGCGTCGGTGCCTTCACCTCGGCGAGGGCGTCGCCCGCGAGATCGGGGCGGCCACCGCGCGAGACGACGGCATCGACGTGGTTCCGGAGCTCAGCCGCGGCGACGAGCGCCGCGGCGGCGCCTGTGCTCGCCCCGAAGTAGCCGACCTCGAGCGCTTTCGTCTCGGAAGACTGGCCAAGCCACAACGTCGCGGCGATCAGCCGCTGCGCGAGGAACGCGATGTCGAATCGCAGATGGCCGGTGCGTGCGTCCGCGCGCTCTTCCTCTTCGGTGAGAAGATCGATGAGCAGCGTCGCGAGTCCCTCGTCCTGCAACGAACGCGCGACGGCGTTGTTTCGCGAGCTGAGACGTCCGCTGCCGCTGCCATGGGCGAACAGCACGACGCCGCGCGCATTCGCGGGAATGCCAAGCAAGCCGCGAAGCGTGGCCGCCTCGCTCGATACCATCACATCGCGCCCGCTCATGACCGTCGCCATGCTCGTACCCTCACGTTTCCCCCACGCCTGCGCCGCAAGGGAGGTGCCGTCCTTCGTCAGGGCGAGCCGCCAGTTGGCTGGTCGCGCAGAATCGGGAGCCTCGCCAGGGCCGTGTCGACCAGCGCGCGGATGAGCACGCTGTCCGTGGGCATCAGATGGCCGGTGCGCAGCCAGATGAGCGTTTTCGGATCGCGCGCCGCGTCGAAGAGCGATTCCACCGCGCCACGCGGCATCTGGGGATCGTCGGCCCCGTTGATCATGAGCACTGGACGCGGCGCGATGTGCGCGATGTGACGTTCGGGCTCGAACTCGCGGAACGCACGCGTCGCGAGCCATGCCATCGGACGACGAAGCCATCGCGGGCGCAGATCGATGTTGGCCGCCATCACGGTGGCGAAGTCGCCCGCGCCGTAGATGAGTCCCACGTCACGGAAGCGCGCATCCATGGCAGCCGCGATCGTCGCGAATGGAACCGCGAACGAGGTCGCGACCAGTCCCACGCGCGCGGGGTCGACGTCATCGCGTTGGGAGAGCCACTCGCCGGCGAGCGAGAAGGACGCTGGGATGAGGCGCGCCGCCTCGCGGATTTTTCCACTATTGAAGACGAGATCCGAGACGCCGACTTCGTACGGGATGGCCTCCGGATAATCGACCGAGAGGACGACGATGTCGCCGAAGTCGGGTGGCAAGTAATCGATCGCCCGGCTGTTCAGCTCTCGCCCATCGTTGAGGAGAATGGCGGGCATTCTCTCCGTACTGCTCGGACGAAGTAATCGTCCCGTGACCTCAATGCCTGTCGAGCTGCGCAAACGCACCCGCTGGAGTGCGTAACGACCGCGCGCTCCCGCCGTCGTGGTCTCGGCAGCGACCAACTCGCCACGCAGCCGCGAATAGTCGTCGTATTGCCGCGCCGCATCAGCGCGTTCGCACGCGATGAGCGATGTCAGAACGAGCAGAACGTGCACGTTCGTCGTGAGGCCGGCGCGACGATGCCGGGCGTGCTCTTTGCATCCCCACGATCGCGCCCGCGAGGAGAACATCGTGAGGATTCTCATCCTGTCCGACGAGCGTATTCGCATTGAGGGAAATGGCGGTCCGCTGAGCGTCGAAGCTGACCGCCCCGATGCGCAGTACTCGCCGTTCCACATGCTCGGTAGCGCTCTCGCCACGTGCGTGCTGTCGGTCCTCGGCTCGTGGGCCGACCATGCGAAGCTGGACACGTCGGGTCTCGCCATCGAAGTCGAGTGGCAGTTCGCGGAGAAGCCCCACCGCGTGGGTGACATCGGCGTGAAGATCATCTGGCCGTCACTGCCCGTCGAGCGCCGGACCGCCGCGGAGCGCGCCGCACACCTCTGCGCCATCCATAATACGCTCAGCTACTCGCCGTCGGTGCGCACAGAGATCGGCACATGACCGTGATCGCGCACTGGCATCCCATCGTCCAGTTCGTCTTCGCCGGTCAATCCCGCGATTGCGGTGGAGAGGGGCGCCCGTGGACGCTCGTCTACGACGGCAACTGCAAGGTCTGCGGCCGGCTGGTCTGCTTGCTCGAGCGTTGGGACCGCCACGATCACATCGAGATTCTTCCCTCGCAGAACACGTGCGTTCTGTCGCGCTTTCCCTGGATCCCTGCCGAGGCGTACGCCGAAGCGGTGCAGCTCGTTGGACCCGGGGGCCGAACCTCGCAGGGAGCGCAGGCGATCGAAGACCTTCTCGGCATTCTTCCGAAGGGCTGGCTCCTCGGCTGGATCTTCACGCTGCCCTTCGTCGGAGCCCTCGCCGACAAGTTCTATCGCTGGTTCGCCCGCAACCGCTATCGCCTCGGTTGCGGGGAGCACTGTCGGTACCGGCCGCAGCGCGTGGACTACGGCGACGCGCGCTGAGCCTCCTCCGCACGACGTTCCGCCATCACGAGCGCCTCGGCCCACCGCTCGATCAGCTCCGCTTCCTTTCCTTCCAGCACCGCGTCCGTCTCGTTGATGCCGCTCGCCGCCCGTCCGCCGCTGTCGTCGACGACACGCTGCACGACCGCGCGCCACGTGGCGTCCTTGAGCAAGTCGCCAACGAGGGAGAGCATGACGGCATCGATGAGCGTCGCGGCGCGATCATACGTCTGCGCCTCGAAGCGCACTGCACCGTCGGGCTTATCCTCGGTGATGAAGCGAATCGCGGCCGCGAGCGGGTGCCCTTCGACGGTCACGAGCGTCATCCACCGCTCATCGACTTCGAGAACACGCACCTGCACCGTCCCGCGGAGCGGCAGCCCGAGCGTCAGGGTCTCGCCCTCGTCAGGCACCGTTGATGTTCCCCGCTCGACGGCCACCTGGATCGTTGCATCGGGCATGTAGCGCGCGAAATTCTCGCGGAAGCGAGCGAACAGCGATGTCGCATTGAGCTGTGAGCCGACGATGTCCGCCCAAAAGCGGCGACGGTGGAGCCGGCCCGTTCCCTCAGCAGGCGTCTGCTCCGGCAATTCATCCGCGAGGCGACGAAGGCCGACCTCGAGCGGTGTCGGCGTGATCTTGAACGTCGTCGTGAGCGCATTCAGCTCGCCGACCGAGATCACGTTCTCTTCGACCAGCATCTGGATCTGGCCCACG
Organism: Gemmatimonadaceae bacterium; assembly: GCA_052389995.1. Lineage (GTDB taxonomy): Bacteria > Gemmatimonadota > Gemmatimonadetes > Gemmatimonadales > Gemmatimonadaceae > JAICNG01. Next base: position 63,335 of record JBQTHJ010000027.1, read on the forward strand.
TTGACCGGCAGCTCGAGCCCGAGCGCTCCGGCGACGCGCGCTCCCGCCTCCGCCAGCCAGGAAGGAAGCGGAATGCGGACCGGTGTCTTGCCCGTGATCACACCCAGGCGATCGAGCACGTCGTGCATTGACGTCCGGTCCGCGCCGGACAGCTCGAGCGTTCTGCGCGAGAGGTCGGGACGCTGCACCGCGAGCGCGATGGCTTCCCCGAGGTCGTCGGCCCAGATCGGCTGGAAGGGCTGGTCTCCACCCTCGATGACCGGAATCGCCGGCAGCGTGCGCACCATCTTCAGGAGCAGCGAGATGACATCGTCTCCCGGCCCGTACACGTTGCCTGGCCGCAAGATGAGCCAGGCATTCCGAAACTGTCGGGTGATGTCTTCGGCGGCGCGCTTGGAGCGATGGTACTCCGACGTGCCCCGATCGGCGCCGAGCGAGGAGATGTAGATCACGCGTCCGACGTCGGCGCGCTCAGCCTCGCGCACGAGGTTGCGCGTCCCTTCCACGTTCACGCGCGCGAACGTGATCTCCGGCGGCTGCTCGGCGACGATTCCGGCGATGTGGAGGACGACGTCGCATCCTTCCATCGACCCGCGCAGGCTCGCGGCGTCGCCGACGCTCCCCGTGAACGCCTCGACGCCTTTCGGCCAGCGTTCGACATCGCGCACGGCGTTACGGCTGAAGATCCGCACCTCATGATCGTGAGCAACGAGCGCGCGGACGGCTGCCGTGCCGACGACGCCGGTCCCGCCAGTGACCAGGACCTTCATACTGCGACCTCGAAAAGGGTGTGCTTGCAAAAGGCATAAGGGATGCCAACTGCAACAGCAAACGGCAAAGACGTCAGACGTCAGAACTCAGACGAACCGCGCGGTGGGAACCGCGACCCGGCGAGTCGGTGCCCTATCTGACATCTGACATCTGAATCCTGACGTCTGACGTCTCGGCAGTAACGCTCGCGGCCTGGTCCGCCACCCAGGAGTCCATCGCGTCGCACGCATCGCAGTTACCGCACGCCCACGCCGGCTCGACCTCTTCGCCGAAATATTCGAGGATGTAGCGCGTGCGGCACTCCGTCGTTTGGCAGAGGCGGATGATCGCGCGCAGCTTCGCCTGGTCCATCGCGCGCCGCTCCTCGTAGTCGTGGAGATCCTCGCTGAGATTCACGGAGGTAAGCTGGCTGCCGAGCCGCTCCCAGCTGCCGCCGCGATGCTCACGCACCAGCCCGTGTCGCTTGAGGAGCGCGAGGACGATGCGTGCCTTGCGCGCCGGCACTCCCGCCTGGTTCGCGAGGTCGACGAGCGGAACCGGCGTCGCAAGCGGATACTGCTCGAGACAGATCGCGACGCGCGCCGCCTCCTCGATCTCCGGATACTTGCCGCCGAGGAAGTAGGACTGAACGCGGCGATCCTCCACGCGGTAGAGGAGCGCGCAGTACGCAGGCTCGCCGTCGCGCCCCGCGCGTCCTGCTTCCTGGTAGTAGGCTTCGATGGATCCTGGAAAGTGGTAGTGCAGAACGAAGCGAATGTTGCGTTTGTCGATGCCGAGGCCGAAGGCGTTGGTCGCGATCATGACGGCGACGTCTCCGCTCATGAAGCAGTCCTGCGTTTCCTTGCGATCGGTCGGCGCCATCTTGCCGTGGTAGAGGCCGAGCGAGTGATCGTGACGGAAGTGCTCGTAGAGACGCTCGGCCTCGCGAATCGTCGCCGTGTAGATGACGCCGGAGCCTTCGCGTGCCCGGAGCACTCGCTCCACCTCCTGGTCTTTCATGGCGGCGTTGACCGTGCGCCGGATCTCGAACCGCAGGTTGGGGCGCGCGAAGCCCGTGATCGTCAGGTCCGGGTCGCGCATCTCGAGCTGACGCGCGATGTCGCGCCGGACTTCCTCGGTGGCAGTGGCGGTAAGCGCCAATATCGGGGGCCGCCCCAGCCTTCGCGCGACCGAGCCTAACGTCAGGTAGTCAGGCCGGAAGTCGTGACCCCAATGCGAAACGCAATGCGCCTCATCGACGACGAAGAGGCTGACACTCCGCTCGAGCAGACGATCGAAGAACTCACGGTCCTTGAAGCGCTCGGGGGTGAGGTAGAGGATCTTCCCTTCTCCGTTCCCCACGCGCTCGTGGATGTCGCGGGACTGCGTGTCGGTGAGATGCGAATGCATCGCGATCACGTCCACGCCGTGCGCGTTGAGCTTGTCCTGCTGGTCTTTCATGAGCGCAATGAGAGGGCTCACGACGACCGTGAGCCCCGGGAGCATCAACGCGGGAAGCTGGTAGACGAGCGATTTGCCGCTGCCCGTCGGCATGACGACGACGGCATCGCGTCCCTCGAGCAACGCCTGCATCGGTGCCCACTGCCCGTGCTGGAACTCGGCATGACCAAATTGCTCCCGCAGCAGAGTGTGTGCGCGGGATTGGAGTTGTCGCTCCGGCATGGCCGGAGGTAGGGCAGGAAAAGGGCCAGAAGCCCTCGGCCCCTTTACCGCCCCGCCAACTCCTCCACGATCCACTGGGCCGGGTACATGCGCCGGAGCGCCTCGGTGATGCCGCGAGAATGGACGCTAGGTGAAGTTGTCGGGGTCGCCGCCGAAGAGGGCGACGTCTTCCTCGGGCGCCATCACGAGCCGCACGTCGTCGAATCGCTTGAAGCGATAGAGCGAGTACATGCCGGCCTGGTAGAGCGAGACGACCCGAGGGAGGCACGGACGTCAGATGTCAGAATGCAGATGACAGAGCTCAGATTGTGTGCTCATCTGCGTCCTGAGTTCCGCATTCTGACATCCGACGTCTTGTCGTCTACCCGAATGCTCTGGCCCGGAGTATGTAACGGAACCCTCTAATGCCCGACACGATCCCCAGGTCAGACCGCCGCGAGGCGCTGCGCGGGCGTCTCAGTGTTGTGCGCGACCTGCTGTACACAGCACTTCGCGCCATCGGCCGCCACGCGAACAGCTTCTACACGGCCCTCGGCATCTACCTCGTCGGCGGCGCCGCGATCGCCCTCGCGTGCACGCTGCTGTTCGTTCAGCTCGCGTCGCGCGTCCGAAGCGGGGCCACCCAGGCATTCGACGAGGCGGTGATGCGCTGGATGGGGGCTCACCGCATCGAGTGGATCGAGCGGTCGCTCCTCGAGATCACATCGCTCGGCACCGGCCTCGTGGTGATGGTCGTCGTCGCGATCTCGGCGCTCTTTCTCATCGCGACGCAGCACCGGTTCTCGGCGTTCCTGCTGCTCGTCGCGACCGGCGGCGGCATCGTTCTGAACGCGATTCTCAAGTCGGCCTTCGATCGTCCGCGACCTCAGCTCTTCGAGTGGCTGACGGAGCCATCGAGCAGCTCGTTCCCCTCGGGGCACGCGATGAGCTCCGCCATCGCCTACTTCACCGTGGCGTACCTGATCGCGCGTCTGGAAAAGCGGAGATGGATGCGGGCGCTGACGATCACCATCTCGCTCCTGCTCGTGCTCCTCATCTCGGTGAGCCGGCTCTACCTCGGCGTGCATTATCCGTCCGATGTCCTCGCGGGGATGGTGGTCGGTCTCGCATGGGCGGGATTCTGCCTTGCCGGGCTCGAGGCAGTGCGTGTCTTCGCACTGCGTTTCCGGCCTCGCGTGCTCGAGCAGGAAGAGGACCTGTCGACGATCGAGCGCGCGTCGAAAGGATTTGAGCAGTGACGCGCGCGGGGCAGCGCCTGTGGTTTCGCCGGCGCGGCGACACCACCTGGACGTGGGCGTGGGTCATCGGCGGCTACCTCGCAGCCGTCATTGCCGGCGCGCTGTTCGCGCAGCTCATGCGCCGCACCGGGAACTGGAATCAGGGCCTCTCGTGGGAGCGCGAGCTCATGCTCGCCATGCACGTGCGCTGGGCCGAGCCCCTCGATTCGCTGTTGCTCGTGCTCCCGTGGCTCGGAACGAACATCACGCTCATTCCTCTCGTGGTCGTGGTGGCGATCTGGCTGGTCGCGAAGCGAGACCGCCCCGACCTCGCCATGCACCTGGTGGTGGTGCAGCTCGGCAGCTTTACGCTGAACGCGGTATTGAAGGACATTTTCGACCGGCCGCGCCCCGAGCTGTGGGAGGCGCGCGGACAGCATGCGTGGGCGGCGTTTCCGAGCGGACACGCCATCGCCAGCGTCTCGGTGCTGTTGACGGCAGCGCTGCTGCTCCGGCTCGAGCGCGGGTGGCGGTGGCCGATGCGAGTTGCGGCGGTACTGTTGGTCTTCAGCCTGTACTCGCGCCTGTATCTCGGCGTTCACTGGCCGACGGATGTCGTCGGCGGGGTCATCGTGGGGTTCGTGTGGCTCGCGACGACCTACATCGCATTCCGCCGGCCGCACATCTCCAAAATGGCGCCGGGTGCTGGAGACGAATCCCCGGCACCCGGCGGCTGACGCTATGCAGAGCGGCCAATCACCGTTAGGCGTTCGCCCGCTACTTACTGCTCGACGAGATTCCCGCGTATCTCCCCGCCCGGATTGTTGGGATTGCTGTGCACGTTGAAGTACGTGCCGCCCGCGCGCAGCGTCGCCAACTGCGTATCGCTGATGGCAATCGTCCCCGTGCCTCCACTCGTTCCTATCGCGCCTTGGCCGCTCGTCGGAAAGCCGAGAAGTACCGTGCCGGTCGTCGCCGGAGGAACCGGCGCGAAATGAATGTGGGCGCCGGACACGGTATTCCCCGTTGGCCAGCCGGTGATGTTCACGTTGTAGGTGACCTGGTTGCCGTTGATCGTGAACGTCGCGTTACCGGCGGCGGTAGTGGTTACGGGCGGCGACTCGCTCGCCCCGGTGAGCGTGGCTGTGAAGACCTCCGGCGCCGGCCCGGTCTCGTTGTCATCGTCGCAGGCCGCGACGGTGAACGCAAGTGCCATGGAGAGCAACGCCACGTGTCTGAGCTTTCGCACGGAACCTCCTTCTGTGCCGGTAAACGTTATGCGGGCTGAACGGCCCGCATGGCTGCTCCTATCCTTCATTGTGGACGGGTGGAAGGCGCGCGACAACGGGCGGGCCCACCCGTCACCGCGCGGCCACTGCCCTTCACCGCACGCCAAGGCTCGAATGATGGCCTCCGCGGCTCGAACAGACCGCTGACGCCCGCACGCACCGCTGGCTTGTTGCCTTTCGGGAAGCATTCCCGTCCTCCAGAAGGGCGCCGGTGAGCGTCCGCACCTGCAACCGCGCTTCCGGAGAGACAGCATGTCGCGCACCATCGTTCCCACTGCCCTCGTCATCGCATTCGCGCTCGGCACCACGGCTGAGGCCCAGTCGCTGATTCCGGGACAGACGCGCATGCGCGTCGGCGTGACGTCGCTCACGGTCGGTCCGCTGACGAACGGCCAGGTGCTCGTGGAAGTATGGCGCGGGATGGACCGCATCATCGGCCAGGTGCCTGCACAAACGCTCGCGCACTGGGCCGACAGCTCCTGGTCGCTCGTCGACTCACGATCCGGCATTGCCCTCCGGGCCGTGACGTACGACTACCCCGACGGCTCCACGAAGATCGAGTACAAGTCGCCCTACCTTTCGCTCGGCGCGGAAATGGCGCTCGTGCTGGATCGCGTCGACCGCGACGGCACATCGCGCTTCGCCCTCTACGCCACCGACGACGTGCGCGAGCGGCGCGTCTACATCATCATGTCGCGGAGCGAGGTGTCGACGCTGCTCGAAGCCATGCGAGACGTGGTGGCAGGGCCGGTCGCGACGTCGGTGGAGATTCGACCCTGAACGCGGGCGAATCGAAGAACGAGGACTGAGGAACGAGGAAGTCGCTGAAGCGAGAACCACACTGGCGGTTTCCGCGGTCCTCGTTCTTCATCGGTCCTCGCTCTCAGTCTCCGCGCCAAAACACTCTCCAGATCCGCCCGCCGCGATCATCGCTGACGTAGAGCGAGCCGTCGGGCCCCAGGGCGAGGCCGACCGGCCGGTGTGACGCCGAGTTGGGCTGCATCGACTCACCGGCGAATCCGTTCGCGAAAATCTCGGAGGGGCCCGCCGAGTCGCCGCTGAGCGGGATGAACACCACGTTGTATCCGCCCTGCGGCCGCGGAGCGCGGTTCCACGAGCCGTGGAACGCGAGGAAAATGCCACCGCGGTAGCGGGCCGGAAACTGCCGGCCGTTGTACACGAGGAGGCCGTTAGGCGCCCAGTGCGCCGGCATCGCCGCGACCGGGCCCTTCACGGTGGCGCAGCGACCCACCTCGGCTCCGTTCCCGCCATACTCGGGCGCGAGAACCTTCCGCTTCGCGATGCCGTCGTAGTAGCAATACGGCCACCCGAAGTCGTCTCCGCGCGCGACGCGGAAGAGCTCCTCGGCGGGCAGCTCTGCGCTCTCGGTCGTGTCGAAGTGCGTCGCCCAGTTCTGCACGAGCTGGTCGCGGCCGTGCTGTGCCGCCCACAACGTGCCGGAGGGATCGACGGTGATCGCGACCGCGTTGCGAATGCCCGTGGCCCACCGCTCGCCGTCGCGTTGCGTCTGGCCAACGCGATTCGCGTCGAAACGCCAGATACCGGCGCGCGTCTCGAGCTGCGGGCAGGGATCCTGACCGGGAGACTGCGACTGACGGTCCTCCACCTGACAGGAATTCGAGGGCGAGCCGATGTTGACGAACAGGTCGCTGCCGCGGAGCGCGATCGTCTTCGCGCTGTGGCTCCGTCCCGTGGCGAGCTGGCCGACGATGGTGTCCGGTGCGCCAGCAGGACGAAGTCCTCCACGCGGAATGCGGTAGCGAAGCACGGCGTCGTCGGTCCCGAAGTAGAGATCGGTTCCGCGCAGCGCGATCCCCGTCCCGCCGTTCTCGCCGAATCGCTCGCGCACGTCCGCGCGACCGTCGCCGTTCGTGTCGCGCAGCGCCACGAGCCCGCCTTTCGCGTCGCGCGGGTTGCGCATGGCGACGAACACGTCGCCGTTCGGTGCGACCGCGATGTGGCGCGCGAGACCGACGCTGTCGGCGACGACGATGGCACAGAATCCCCGAGGGAGCGTGATACCGCCGTTGTCCGGGTCGCAGGCAGGCCGAGCTTGCGCGGCCAGGGGCGAGGCAGCGAAGGCGAGAGCGATCGCGGTGCGTAGAGTCGTGTTCATGGGATGTTGGAGAGGGCGATGCAGGATACTGGCGGTTTTGGTGGATGTCGAAGATCTCATCATATAACGGCAGAGATGACAGATGACAGAATACAGATGTCAGAATTCGGAACGAGACCGCAGGTCGGTTTGTCTGAATTCTGACATCTGTATTCCGTCATCTCTGCCGTGCCCTGGAACTCCCTGAACCCCCGTATGTATTCTACGGAGACGCCTTCCCCGGACCCCAATGCTCATCCGCCGCCCGCCCGCCATCCGAGCCTCCGAGATCACCGACGAGGCGACGTACCTCGATCGCCGGCGTTTCATCAAGCGCGCGGGGCTTGGTCTCGCCGGGGCGGCCGCGGTCGGCGCCCCGCTGGTCCTGGAGGCGCGCGGTGCGGATGGTGCGACGCAGGACGACGACAAGCTGACGCCGTACGACGACATCACCACGTACAATAACTTCTACGAGTTCGGGACCGACAAGGACGAGCCGGCGAAGAACGCGCACACGCTGCGTCCCCGGCCCTGGTCGATCGCCATCGAAGGACACGTCGCCAAGCCGGCGGTCTATCAGATCGAGGATTTTCTCAAGCCGCACAAGCTCGAGGAGCGCGTCTATCGCCTGCGCTGCGTCGAAGCGTGGTCGATGGTCATCCCGTGGCTGGGCTTCCCGCTTGCCGACGTCATCAAGCGCGTGCAGCCGACGTCGAAGGCGGAGTACATCGAGTTCACCACGCTCCTCGATCCGAAGCAGATGCCCGGGCAGCGACGCAACGTGCTCAACTGGCCGTACACGGAGGGGCTGCGTCTCGACGAAGCCATGCACCCGCTGGCGATTTTCGCCGCCGGCCTCTACGGGAAGACGCTGCCTAACCAGAACGGCGCGCCGCTGCGTCTCGTCGTTCCGTGGAAGTATGGCTTCAAGAGCATCAAGTCGATCGTGAAGATGCGGTTCGTCGAGACGCAGCCGAACACGGCGTGGAACGACGCGGCACCCGACGAGTACGGGTTCTACGCGAACGTGAATCCTGAGGTCGACCATCCGCGCTGGAGCCAGGGGAAGGAACGGCGCATCGGCGAGTTCCGCCGGCGCCCGACGCTTCTGTTCAACGGCTACGGCGATCAGGTCGCGCGGCTGTACGCGGGGATGGATCTGAGGAAGTTCTTCTGACGGCTACGGCGATTCCGCGTGAGCGCGACCGGTCGAAGAGCCGTCGCCTCGCGACGGTATCGCTGGTCGCAGTTTGCCTTCTCCCGGTCGCGTGGCTCGCGCGCCGCGCCCTCACCGACGACCTCGGCGCCAACCCCATCGAGGAGCTCGAGATCCAGACGGGGCTCTGGACGCTGCGGTTCCTCGCGGTGACGCTCGCCGTCACCCCGCTTCGCCGCGCGACGAAGTGGAACTGGCTGGCGAAGCACCGCCGCACCATGGGCCTCGTCACCTTCGGCTACGCGTGCCTTCACCTCTCGATGTACATCGGTCTCGACATGTTCTTCGACGTGAGCGACATCGTCGAGGATGTGGCCGAACACCTGTACATCACGGTGGGGATGCTCGCGTTCCTCTCGATGATTCCGCTCGCGGTGACGTCGACGAAGAACGCGATCCGCCGGCTCGGACGGCGATGGCAGCGCCTACACCGGCTCGTGTGGGTCGTCGCCGCCCTCGGCACCGTGCATTTCCTCTGGGCGGTGAAGAAGGACATTCGAGAGCCCCTCATTTACGCCGGGATTTTCGCCGGGCTGGCGCTCCTCCGCCTGCCCTGGCGGAGGAAAGGATGACGCTTTCTGGCGTTTCCCTTGCATAGGACATGGGCGCTCACGCCTCCCCGCGGCGAGGCCGGCGCGGGGATCGGCCCAATCGAGGAGGAGAGCCATGGCCGACGTACAAGTGAACCAGAGCCCCGGAGGGGGAACCGGCAATGCCGGTAGCTCCGGATGGATCTGGGCGATCGTGGTGCTGGTGGTTGTTGCGCTCATCGCGTGGTTCGTCTTCGCCGGCGGCGCGGGCGATGGGACGGACGAGACGCGGATCGAGGTCGAGACCCCGGCAGGACAGGGCGGTGGAACCGGGGGCGGGGGCACTGGCGGAGGCACTCCGCCGCCGCAGTAAGACTGACGGCGCGAGGACCGAGGAAGCGGCTTGGAAGCTCCGGCGCGCCGGACTCGAAAAGCCACTTCCTCGGTCCTCGTTCTCCCTGAGAAAAACTCCCCGGCTGCGTGAGCAACCGGGGATCTGACGTCAGGGAAGTCGGCCGGGCGCGCCTTTCACGGCATCTGTGTCGCGGCTCCCAACTGGAGCCGCCTGGCGGTGCGCGTCTTTCCGCCCTCGAGCCCCCCTGCATTGACTCCTTGCAACCGCCCGCAGCGCAGATAGCGCCGCAGGGTTTCTTCACACATCGGATAGCCAGAGCTCACCCACACCTCGTCGCGATCCCCCGAGCCGACGACGGTCGCGCTCAAATAGAGATAGCGCCGCTCGCTGCGGATGTACTCCGCGAGCGAGATCCGTAGTGCATCGCCTTTGTACTCGCGTCCGCAGAACATCGGGTGCAGTACCGCCGCCGGCATGTACTCGAAGACGAACTCCGAGTCCGCCGTCGTCAGGTTCCGCTGATCGGTGATGTGCGCGACCGTCTGCTCATGCAGCCAGACGCTGCGCGCCGTCGGCGGCAACCCGAGCTGTACGGCGACGTGCGCGGGTATGGCGCCGATGACCTGCATGCCGCTGGCCCAGCGACTGGGCCGCAGCACCGCCTCGATGTCCAGCCTCTGATGTACACGTGTGGTCCCCATATACGCTCCGAAGGGGTCGAGCGTGATGGAGACGCGCGACCGAAACCCGAAGTAACGGGCGGGGTTCGGTGGGCCCCAGGCCTTGCTCGGAGACACGAGGGAGGACCGAGGACCGAGGATCGAGGAAGTGGCGTCTGCGTCCGGCGCATCGGGCCTCTCCAAGACACTTCCTCGGTCCTCGTTCTTCCTGACCTACCTTCCAGCCGGCTCTCGTTCGACAGCCCCCGCATTCTCCACGAAGTACGCGTTGTACGCATACTGGAGCACCATCCGCTGCGTGTTGAAGTACGAGCCGTTAATCGCGATCGCGTTGCGCCGCACTTCGGCATAACGATATGGGAGGCCGTAGAACATCGGGAGAATCACGCGCTCGAGCTTGTCGTAGAGGTCGTCCGCGTCGCCCGAGGGATCGCGCGGGCGGTCGCGGTCACCACCGATTCCCCACCCCGTCGTCCCCTCGTGACACCCCTCGATCCACCAGCCGTCCAGCACGCTGAAGCTCGGCACGCCGTTGAGCGCCGCCTTCATGCCGCTCGTCCCGGAGGCCTCGAGGGGCGGAATGGGGTTGTTGAGCCACGCGTCGCACCCGGACGTGATCGCGCGCCCCAACGTCATGTCGTAGTTCTCGAGGTAGACGACGCGCACCTCGGCGCCCAGTTGATGCGACGCGTCGAAGATGCGGCGGATGATCTCGCGCCCGTTGCCGTCGCGAGGGTGCGCCTTGCCGCCGTACACGATCTGGAGCGGGCCGACGTGCTTCGCGATGGCGCGCAGGCGGTCGAGATCCGTGAAGAGCAGGTCGGCGCGCTTGTAGGGCGTCGCGCGTCGTGCGAATCCGATCGTGAAGGCGCGCGAGTCGAGCTGCACCCCGGTGCGCTGCACGACCTCGTTGAGGAACGCGTTCTTTGCGCGCGCGTGCGCCTCACGAATGTCGTCGAGCGGAATCGTGCATGCGTGACGGAGGTAGAAGTTGTCACGCCGCCAATCGGGGATGTACCGGTCGAACAGCTCACGCATCGGATCCGCCGTCCAGGTCACCGCGTGCACGCCGTTCGTGACGGCGCCGATCGGGAATCCTGGAAACATCTCCTGCGAGACTTCCTTGTGCCGGTGCGCCACGGCGTTGATGAAGCGCGAGCACCGCAGCGCAAGGTACGTCATGTTCAGTTTCCCGTCCGACCAGAGCCGGGCCGCGTCGAGCAGACCGCTGAGGCGCGGGCCGAGAATCTGCCGGGCGAGCTCGGCCGGGAAGGCGTCGTGGCCCGCGGGAACCGGCGTGTGCGTCGTGAAGAGACATTGGCGCGCGACGGCCTCGATGTCCCCCACCGACGGCTCGCGATTCTCGCCGGCGAGCCGCCGCTCGAGCAGGCAGAGGATGAGCAGCGATGCGTGTCCTTCGTTGATGTGATGCTGAAGCACCGTGCCGGGATAAAGCTGCGCGAGGAGCGCCGCGCCTCCCATCCCGAGAACGACTTCCTGGCTCAGGCGATAGCGCGGATCGCCGCCGTAGAGCGTGTCGGTGAGTGCGCGATCCTGCTCGTCGTTCTCGGGGAGGTTCGTGTCGAGCAGGTAGACGGGCACCTCATGGTGCGAGGCGCCGCGTATCGTGTACCGCCATGCACGCACGTGAACCTGGCGCCCTTCGACCTCTACCGTGACTCGCGCGAGGGCCTCTGGCAGTGAGTTCTCGGGAAACCACTCCGCCGGACTTTCCGACTGGTTCCCGTGGGCGTCGAGGTGTTGGCGGAAGTAGCCGCGGCGGTGCGCGAGCGTGACACCGACGACGGGTAAGCTGAGATCCGCGGCCGAGCGGAGCGTATCGCCGGCGAGAACGCCGAGGCCTCCGCTGTAAGTGGGGAGCGCCTGTTCGAGCGCGATCTCCATCGAGAAATAAGCGATCCGGGGTGTAACGGCGGGCATTAGGTCTCCGGGCTACTGCACGTTGGTCTGTTCGTGGCGCCGGACGAATGGATGCTCCGGCCACGCGTAGTCAAACGACCGACTGCATGCGGGGTTACACAGCGACGAGGAGCGCGACCGGCAGTGTGAGAAATACTTCACGCAGGGCGAGCGAGACGTCACCGCCCGCTACGTGCCCCTCGACGGTGCGGTCGGTGAGGACGCACCGCCAGCGACGCGAGACATCGCCTCCCTGAAGGATGATCGCCGCATCGCCCCACGCCAAGCCCGCCGGGATCTCGCCGGCCCCGAGAACGAACGGGCGCCGGGTGACCGCCGTGAGCGCGGTGGCCTCCTTCGACCGCCGCATGAATCCCAGGAGGTGCGACGCCTGATCGCCGCGCCCGCTCAGCGGCTGGTACGAACCTCCGCTGAAGAGGTCTGGCATCTGGCGCCGCAGCCGGAGTGCCGTGCGGGTCACGTGCATCTTGAGCCGGCCGTCTGCGACCTCGCGCAGCATGTCGGCGCACGTGATCGCAGCGTTCGGGGGCGCGAGCGTCGCTTCGACGCGGTCGAGCACCGCGCTCCGCGCATCGTAGTCGACCGGGCGGCGGTTATCGGGATCGACCAGGGTGAAGTTCCAGGTCTCGTCGCCCTGGTAAATGTCCGGTGTGCCCGGCGCGGTGAGGTGCACGAGCAGTCGCGAGAGCGCGTTACAGTAGCCGGCAGGGGCGACGCGGTTCGCGATCTCCGCCATCTCGCCGACGAACGTGTGACTCGCGAGAGCGGCATCGACGTAGCGCTCCACGGCCCGCTCGTAAGCCTCGTCAGGTGACGTCCAGCTCGTCCGCACCTTGGCCTCGCGATTCGCCTTGGTCATGTACTCCACGACGCGGTCACGGACGTCCCGGAGCGCATCCTGTGCCTGTACATCCGCCGGCCAGATCCCGAGCATGGTCTGATAGATCAGCCACTCGGTGGCGGCGTCGGGCGCAGGACCGCGGCGGACGCGCTGACGGTGACGCGCCAGCATGCGTCGCCACCGCCGAGCGGCAGCGATCCACTCGTCGGGCATCTCGCTCAGCACATCGAGTCGCGACCGGACATCGGCGCCGCGCTTCGTGTCGTGCGTCGACGTCGTGACGAGTGACATCGGCCAATGACGCGCGCGCTCGGCGTTCGCGCGGTGCAGGTCCTCGACTGCCCGGGTGAGATCGCGCACCGGGTCGCCTCCAACCTCGTTGAGCGACGCGAGCGGTACATACCGGTACAACGCGGTGTCCTCGACGCCTTTCGCGGTGGCGGGACCGCTTGTCTGCTGTAGCCGCCCGATGAACCGCTGCGCGGGCTCGTCCGCGGCGTCGCACAATAGCTCGGCGATCCGATCAAGATCGGTGCTCTTGCCCCACCGCTCGCGCGCGCGCTCCACCGCGCGATCGATGACTGCCGCGTCATCCGCGTGGACCGTCCCTCGATGGTCGAGGTACGTGCGATACACCGGCAACGTGGCGATGAAGTGGCGAATCGCGGCTGCCAGTCCCCGCGACTCACCCACTCGCCGTCCCTCGAGGGCCTCCTTGAGTAGCAGCACGAGCCTCGAGACGTCGGCCGAGAGCGCCGCGCGCAGCACGAGCTCTTTGCCGCGCACGGCCGCTTCGCCGAAGCCTCCACGCGCACGCGTGCCGACCATACGACGGTACGCCTTCTCCAGCGCCGACGCGCCATCGGCGTCGATGAACGCGGCCTCGACATCGTTCAGCGCTTCGTAGCCGGTCGTCCCCTGAACCGGCCAGCCCTGGCGCAAACGCTCGCCAGGCGAGAGGATCTTCTCGACGAAGATCGGAAAGGGCTCGCCGATCGCAGGGCGACGCTCCGTCACCTCTACGCGAAGGGAGTCGAGATAGCCCTGCGGGTCGAGCAGACCATCGATGTGATCGATCCGAAGCGCGTCGATCACGCCGTCTTCGACCCAGCGCAGCACGGGCGCGTGCGTCTCAAGAAAAACGGCGGGATCGTGCGCGCGCAGGGCGATCAGCTCGTTGACGTCGAAGAAGCGGCGGTAGTTGATGGCGATCGAGGCCCGCTTCCAGAACGCGAGCCGGTACCGCTGTGAGTCGACGAGCTCGCGCATCCGCTTGCGTCCGTCCTTTCCCTTGTGCCACGCCTCGAGCGATTCACTTTCAAGGGAGCTCTCCGTCTCGGGCGAGAGCGGGAAGGTCTGATCGAAATAGGCGAGACGGATGTGCTCGCCTTGCCTCACGAGGGAGAGCTCACCGCGATCGAGCACATCTTCGAGCGTGTCACCGAGGATCGGAACGAGAACGCGGCCGTGGAGCGACGCGCGTTCGGAGTCCCAGTCGACGTCGAACCAACGGGCAGTCGGCGATCGCCGTCCCCGAGCGAGCAGGTCCTCCCAGAACGGATTCGCGGGACCTGTCCCCATGTGGTTCGGCACGATATCGAGGACGATTCCCATCGCGCGTGCCTGAAGATCCGTAGCGAGGGCCCGCAGCTCCTCCTCCGTACCGAGCTCGGGGTTGAGACGCGTCGGATCGGCGACGTCATACCCGTGGGTGCTTCCCGGACGCGCAGCGAGAATCGGCGACGCGTAAAGGTGCGATATCCCGAGGCGCTCGAGATACGACGTGATCGCGCGCGCATCCGCGAGGCGGAAGCCTTCGTTGAGCTGGACGCGATAAGTCGCCGTCAGCGCGGCGCGACCCACTGCCGCTCCACACCAAGCGCCCGCTGCACGTCCGCGCTATCCCGAATCTCCTCGAGGCTCATCGTCATCCGCCTCGTCCACGAGGGCCACTTGTCCGGCGCAACGCCTGGCAGGTTCACCGGCTCGAGCTCGCCGGCGAGATCGTCGAGCGAGAGTCCCACCAGCCACGAAGGCGTTCGCCGCAGGAACGCGTGCACCGCACGTCGCAAGGCGAGGTCGTCGCGCGGCTCGTCGCCCGCCGGCCACAGCCCTTCCTCGAGGAGCGTCGTCGCGAGCGCCTCACGCGCGACCGCGCGCTCGCGACGCGCGGCTTCCACCGCGCGCTCGTTGCCAAGCGCCCCGACCTGGGCGCGCAGCTCGATGTCGAGCTCGCGCCAGAACGCGGGAAGCGTCGGCATGTCGTGCGTGTTCGCCGTCGTGAGCGCCAGCGCCGGGTATCTCGACGCCGGCGTGAAGCGCGCTCCGTCCCGTTGCTGCTCGAAGTACAGCACCTTGGACGAGAGCACGCCCCAGCGCTCGAGTGCAGGGCCTACCTCGGGCGGAACGGTGCCAAGGTCCTCGCCGACGATGAGAGCCTCCGCGCGCACGCTCTCGAGGGCCAGGATGCCTAACAAGTCGTTCGCGGGAAACCGGACGTATGCTCCGTCCCGCCCTTCCATCCCTCGCGGAATCCAGAACTGCCGGAAGAGCCCGATGACGTGATCGATGCGCAACGCGCCACCGTGCCGGAGCCCGGCGCGCACGAGCCGTGCCCAGTACTCATAGCCATCGGCGGCAAGCCGGTGAGGATTGATGGCCGGCAGTCCCCAGTTCTGGCCGGCCGCCGCGTAGGGGTCGGGCGGGGCACCGATCGTGACTCCGTCCACGAACAGATGCGGTCGCATCCAGCTGTCGCTTCCGTCCGCGGCGACGCCGATCGCCAGGTCCTGATACAGGCCAATCGGCATGCCGAGCGCGGTCGCGCGCGCCTGTGCTGCACCGAGCTGTCGATCGAGCTCGAACTGCATCCACCGGTGAACGTCGACCCGCTCGCGCTCGCGCACACGGAGGGCGCGGACGGCGGGACCGTGCGCGTCCTGAAGCTCGGGCGGCCACGCCTGCCACGCGTTGCCGCGCTCGCGCTCGTCGATGACGGCCCACGTCGCGAAATCCTCCAGCGCTTCGCCCTGAGCCGCGACGTAGTCCGCGTACGCACGTCCACGCGCGGTATCACGGCCGCGATGCGTCGTCACGAACGTCTCGTGCAACGCCTCGAGGATCGGCCGCTTCGCCGCCATCACGGCTTCGTAGCTGAGACGCGGTGCGGTGCGAAGCTCCTCGAGCCGTGGTCTCGTCCGCTCGATGAGCGTGCGCGCCTCGTCGTTGGCCGCAAGCTCGGGGATTGCATCGACGTCGATGTACAGGACGTTCCTGAACAGACGGCTCACCGGTCCGTAGGGCGAGATCGCGTTTCCGCGATTCCGCAGCGCGTGGAGCGGATTCACTCCCACGAATACCGCTCCGATCGATGCCGCCCACTCGGCCAACCGCTTGAGATCGCTGGCGTCGCCGACGCCCCAGTTGCCGGCGCTTCGGAGCGTGTAGAGGTTCGCGGTGAGCCCAACGACGCGCTCACCGGCGAGGAGCGTTTCCGGTGCGACGCACCTCGGCGGAACGATGATGAGACGCTGGTCGCCGGTGACCTCCTTCCCTTTGGCGCTCACCGTTAGGTGGAGCGTATGATAGCCAAGCTCCGGCGCATCCTTCACCGCGCATGACAGCGTCCGTTGACGGGGCGTGGCACGCCCAGCGTGTCGCGTGACGCGTCCAGCTTCGTCGGTCAGCTCGAGCTCCCATTCGACGCGCGAGGTCCAGCCGCGTGGGAGCGTGCACGATACCGCGGCGGATGCGTCCGCCGTCACACGTACCGCGGGGAGGAGCCGTGCACGCTCGCGGTCGCGCAGCTCGCTCAGCGTCTCGCGCGCCGCCGCCTCGTTCGAGGCGTCGTGGCCCATCGCGGCAAGGAGCGCCACGCGCGTTCGGTCCGACGTTGCGCGGCGCTCCTTGCCAGTCTGATCGACGTACTCCGCGATGATCCCGAGGTGGTCCGCGAGCGCGCGTATCGCGCTCGTTCCCCGGCTGCGTGCGCCCTTACGAGCTGCCATGCCCGCCGTCGGTGATGCGCGCGACCGAGGCTTCCGGCGCGAGCACGAGAGCGCCGAGTGGCGGAAGGTGAAGCGCGACGGACTGCGGGTATCCGTGGAACGGCGTGCCTTCCACGTCGATGACAGGCTGCATTCCTATGCCGCTGCCGCCGTACCGCCCATTGTCGGTGGACATGAGCAGCTTGTAGCGACCGGGCGACGGAACGCCGATCCGGTACTGCTCGTGAGGAATTGGCGTGAAGTTCATCACGACGATCACGTGGTCGTGCCCATCGTGCCGTGCGTACGAGATGACCGAGTTGGCTTCGTCGGCGAGGTCGATCCAGGCGAAGCCCGAGGGAACGTGGTCGTATCGCCAGAGCGGCGACCAGTCGCGATACAGACGGCCCAGGTCCTCGACGAAGCGGACGAACCCGGCACGCTCCGGCTCCTCGGCGAAGTGCCAATCGAGACTCGAGTCATGATTCCACTCGGCCCACGGCGCGAGCTCGGTTCCCATGAAGAGCAGCTTCTTCCCCGGGCGCGTGTACTGGTATGCCAGAAGCAGACGCAGGTTGGCGAGCTTCTGCCAGAGATCGCCCGGCATCTTGTCGAGCAGCGACCGCTTGAGGTGCACGACCTCGTCGTGCGAGAGCGGCATGATGAACCGCTCGTGGTACTCGTACACCATCGCGAACGTGAGCTCGCCCTGATGGAAGTGTCGGTAGATGGGATCACGCGCGAAGTACCGTAGCGTGTCGTGCATCCACCCCATGTTCCACTTGAAGGTGAAGCCGAGCCCGCCCTCCGAGGCGGGTTTCGTCACGCCGGGCCACGCCGTCGACTCCTCGGCGATCGTTACGCATCCCGGCATCTCGGTGCGGATGGTGTCGTTGAACTGCCGCAGAAAGTCGATGGCCTCGAGATTCTCGCGTCCCCCGTACCGGTTGCGGAGCCACTCGCCGGGCCGACGCGAGTAGTCGAGGTAGAGCATCGACGCGACCGCATCGACGCGCACGCCGTCGACGTGGTACTCGTCGAGCCAGAAGAGCGCGTTGGCGATCAGAAAATTTCGGACTTCCGGACGCCCATAGTTGAAGATCAGAGTGCCCCAATCCGGATGCTCGCCGAGTCGTGGATCCTCGTGCTCGTACAGGGCGGTGCCATCGAAGCGTCGCAGCGCGAAGTCATCCTTCGGAAAATGCGCGGGCACCCAATCCAGGATGACGCCGATGCCCGCGCGATGGCACATGTCGACCAGGTACCGGAAGTCGTCCGGCGTGCCGTAGCGTGACGTTGGCGCATAGTAGCCCGACACCTGGTAGCCCCACGATCCGGTGAACGGGTGCTCGGAGACGGGCAGCAGCTCGATGTGAGTGAAGCCAAGCTTCGTGACGTGCTCGACCAGGCGTGGCGCGAGCTCGCGATACGTGAGTGAGCGGTTCTCGTTCTCCGGAACGCGCGCCCAGGAGCCGAGGTGTACTTCGTAGATGAGCATTGGCTCGCGCGGCGCGTCGCGATGGGGGCGCGAATCCATCCATTCGCGATCTTCCCAGGTGTACACGTGCTCGTCGACGACGATCGACGCCGTCCCCGGCATTTGCTCCATCTTGAAGGCGAAGGGATCGGTCTTGAGCCGGATGAGCCCGTCCTTCGTGAGCAGCTCGTATTTGTAGAGCGCGCCGGCGTGGATCTCGGGGATGAAGAGCTCCCAGAGGCCGGTGGAGCCCATCGTTCGCATTGGGTAGACGCGACCGTCCCACGCGCAGAAATCGCCGACGACGCTCACGCGCCGGGCGTTCGGCGCCCAGACGGCGAACGCGACGCCGGAGGTGCCGTCCATCGTGCGAATGTGCGCACCGAGCTTCTCCCACAGGCGGCGGTGGGTCCCCTCGGCGAACAGGTGGGCATCGATCTCGCCGATGGTGGGGAAAAAATGATACGGATCGTCGCGGTCCCACGTTGCGCCACCCGCGAAGTGGAACCGCAGGCGGTAGCGCATGGGGAGCGTTGCGTCCGGCACGAATACCGAGAAGAGCGCGCCCATTTCGCGTTCCATCGGAATCGCGTCGCCCCCGTCGACGACGAGCTCGACCGCGGCGGCGTCGGGGTGCATCGCGCGAACGACGATGCCGTTGGTCCCCTGCACGGTTTCGGGATGAGCACCGAGAATCGAATGGGGGTCGGCGTGGTCGCCGGCGAGCAGACGCCGCGCGAGGTCCGGGTTCGCCGCCGGCGGCCGCGTTCGAGTGGGTCGGGTGGCGTCGGCGGGATGATGGGTCGCGGTCGGCGGCAGCCGATCTTCTTGTTGGGGGGGGACCCCCGTGCGGCGTCGCGGCGGCACCGTTGCCGACGAGTCCGCCACAGGCTCCACCGCCCCCGCCGCCTGCCGTGCGCTCTCGTCAGGCGCTCCAGCGCCCCGGCGATCCTGCTGCTCCCGCTCGCCTGTCTCCGGCGGCGGCCCCACATCGGCGACACGCCGGTCCCGTCCTTGTCTCCGTTCAGCGCTCATTGAACAATGCCTCAGGTGCCTCAGCGATGATGTCCTCGCGCGACGGCGCCTCGGTGACGAGCCGGCGATCGCGCCCGAACCGCAGCAGAATCAGCGAGTGCGGCGCCATCCCGACCCATCCGGCCCCGATCATGCGCAGCTCGTCGCGCCGCGTGTCGATCAGCTCCGCCCACATGCCTTCCGAAGAGATCTTCGGAAGCACGAACTTCACCTCCGCCGGGCCCGAGTTCGTCAGGAGGAGCATCGTCTCGTCCCGGATTGGCCGCCCGCGCTCGTCGCTGTCGTCGGTCGCATCGCCGTTGATCAGCATGCCAAGCGCCTTCCCGCTCGCATTCTGCCAGTCCTGTTCCGTCATCTCCTGGCCGTCGGGGCGAATCCACATGAGGTC
The DNA here is from genome assembly GCA_052389995.1 of Gemmatimonadaceae bacterium. Classification (GTDB taxonomy): domain Bacteria; phylum Gemmatimonadota; class Gemmatimonadetes; order Gemmatimonadales; family Gemmatimonadaceae; genus JAICNG01. The sequence goes on from JBQTHJ010000027.1 coordinate 82,839, forward strand.
TTTCGGTCCACCTTCAGTGACCGGACCACCGTGGAAGAAGTGCCGCTTGCGAAAGGCCGGGTGTGCTTGACGAATTGTCAGCACTCTTCGCGCGAACTCGAGCAACGCCTTGCGTCGATCGTCGATCTCCCAGCTCATCCAGGAGATCTCGTTGTCCTGCGCGTACGCGTTGTTGTTGCCGCCTTGCGTGCGCGCGACTTCGTCACCGTGGGCGATCATCGGAATTCCCTGTGACAGCGCCAGCGTTGCCAGGAAGTTCCGCATGAGCCGAAAGCGCACGTCGAGAATCGCGGGATCCTGCGTCTCGCCTTCTACGCCCCAGTTCCGGCTGATGTTGTCGTTGTGCCCGTCCTGGTTGTTCTCGCCATTCGCCTCGTTGTGCTTGTGCTCGTAGCTCACGAGGTCGTGCAGCGTGTATCCGTCGTGCGCCGTGATGAAATTGACGCTCGCGTACACGGCGCGTCCGGTTCCCTGGTAGATGTCGGCCGACCCGGCGAGTCGCGATGCGAGCTCCGGCACGGTGCCGTCCTCACCCTTCCAGTACCTCCGCACCGCATCCCGGTACTTTCCGTTCCACTCGGCCCACCGGACGGGGAAGTTGCCGACCTGATAACCGCCCGGCCCGACATCCCACGGCTCGGCGATCAGCTTCACCGTCGACAGGACGGGATCCTGCTGGATGATGTCGAAGAACGCGCTGAGCTTGTTGACTTCCCACAGCTCGCGCGCGAGCACGGGAGCGAGGTCGAAACGGAATCCGTCGACGTGCATCTCCTCCACCCAATAGCGCAGACTGTCCATGATGAGCTGGATCGTCCGCGGATGTTGCATGTTGAGCGAGTTGCCCGTGCCGGTGAAGTCCACGTAGTAGCGCGGATGCTTCTGGTCGAGACGGTAGTAGGCCCGATTGTCGATGCCGCGCAGCGAGAGGGTGGGACCGAGGTGATTCCCCTCCCCCGTGTGGTTGTAGACGACGTCGAGCAGCACCTCGATGCCCGCGGAGTGCAGCTTCTTCACCATCGTCTTGAACTCGTACACCTGGTTGCCGAGTCCTTTCGTCGCGTAGCGGACGTCGGGGGCGAAGAAGCCGATGGAGTTGTAGCCCCAGTAGTTGGCCAGCCCCTTTTCGGCGAGGTGCCGGTCGACGACGAACTGATGAATCGGCAGCAGCTCGACGGCGGTGATACCTAACGCGAGGAGGTAGTCGATCATCGCATCGGAGCACAGCCCGAGGTAGGTGCCGCGAAGCTGCTCCGGCACCTCCGGGTGCCGCATGGTCATCCCGCGCACGTGGCACTCGTAGATGACGGTGCGGTTCCAGGGGATGCGCGGCCGGCGGTCGGTTCCCCAGGTGAATGCGCTGTCGATGACGACGCACTTCGGAATCCCGCCGGCACTGTTCTCCGTGCTCATCTCGAGGTCTTCCCGAGGGCTCCCGACCTTGTACGAGAAGAGCGCGTTACTCCACTGAATGCGTCCCGTGATCGCCTTCGCGTACGGATCGATGAGCAGTGTGTTCGGATTGAACCGGTGTCCCTCCTCGGGCTTGTACGGTCCGTGCACTCGATAGCCGTAGTACTGACCCGGGCGCACATCGGGCAGATACGCGTGCCACACGTGATCGGTCAGCTCGGGAAGTCCGATGCGGTGCGTCTCGTTCGCGTCGTCGGGATTGTCGAACAGACAGAGCTCGACGCCAGTCGCGTTCTCCGAGAAAAGCGCAAAGTTTACCCCTTCGCCATCCCACGTCGCGCCAAGCGGGTACGGCTGCCCCGGCCACACTCTCATCGCCCGTCCTCCGTCGAGTACACGCTCGCGCTCCATGCAGGAACCTTCACTCGTCCAGCGCTTCCCGTCTCCATGCCCACTCGCTCCGCGGCGCCGCCGGAGCCGCAGTAGTCCGTCGCTTCGGTCGACAGCAGCAGCGTCCACTCACCCGACGGTTGGCTGGGCATGGGGACGTCCTGATCGCGATCGCTGATGTTGAACACCGCCACGAGCGGACGGCCCGATTCGCCCGTCAGCGCGAGCGTGATCCACGCGCTACGCTCATCGTGCGCAATGCGGGCGGCGGTGCTTCCCGGCCTGAGGGCGGGCTCAGCGCTACGCAGTCGGAGCAGGTCCCGATAGAGCGCAAGCATGCCGCGATGCTCGCCCTGCGACGCGCGTCTGCGATCGAGCCTCGATCGTGCGAACGTCTCGTCCGACTGAGGATCAGGGACATCGTCCCCCCAGCCGAACGCCTCGAACTCCTTCCTGCGGCCTTCACGCACCGCCTCGATGAGCGTCGGATCCCCGTGGCTCACGAAGTACTGGAAGGGATTCGTCTCGCCGTACTCCTCGCCCATGAACAGCAGCGGCACGTAGGGCGAGAGCAGCAGTAGCGCCGCCGCGAGCCGGCTCTTGCGAAGCCCGATCAGCGCAGCGAGGCGATCGCCCGCCGCACGATTGCCAACCTGATCGTGATTCTGGATGCACGCGACGAACCGGTCGGTGGGAATGCCAGTCGCCGGCGCGCCATGTCTCCGATTGCGGTGCGTGGAATATCGTCCGTCGTAGACGAACGGCGTTCGCAAGGCAGTCGCGACCGGCGTGACGCCACCGAAATCCGCGTAGTACCCGCTCCGCTCGCCAGTGAGGGCCGAGTGAATGGCGTGGTGCAGATCGTCGGCCCATTGCGAATCGAGACCGTATCCACACGCATCGGGCGTGTTGACGATTCGCGGATCGTTGAGATCGCTCTCGGCGATCACGATCGCGTGACGTCCGAGCGCGGACGCTTGCGCGTGAACCGACTCGGCGATGTCGCGAAGAATGTGTCGGGGCGAGAAATCGAAGATCCCGTGGACCGCGTCGAGCCTCAGCCCATCGACGTGATACTCCGTCACCCAGAACAGTGCGTTCTCCGCGATGAACCGGCGAACGTCGTCACTGCCCGCGTCATCGTAGTTGAGCGCGGGGCCCCACGGAGTGGTGTACTTGCGCGTGAAGTACGGCCCGAACGACTCGAGGTAGTTCCCCTCCGGCCCCACGTGGTTGTAGACGACATCGAGGATGACCGCGAGGCCCATCTCGTGTGCGGCGTCGACCAGTTGGCGGAGCCGTTCGGGCCCACCGTAGCTGCTCTGCGCGGCATACAGGAGCACGCCGTCGTAGCCCCAATTGCGGGCGCCTGGAAATTCGGCGACCGGCATGATCTCGATGGCGGTAATGCCGAGATCGCGCAGGCCGCTGAGGTGCGGGATGACACCGGCAAAGGTGCCCTCATCGGAGAACGTGCCGACGTGGAGCTCGTAGATGACCGCATCACGCATCTCGATGCCGCGCCATGCGGCGTCGCGCCATCGATACGCCGCCGGATCGACGACCCGCGACGGGCCGTGCACACCCTGCGGCTGAAAGCGGCTCACCGGATCGGGGACCACGCGGCCGCCGTCGAGCACGTAGCGGTAGTCCGTCCCCCCATGCGCGTCGCGCACCGTGGCTTCGTAGACCCCGCCGTCTCGCGGCTCGAGGGGATACGTCTGTCCTTCCTCCAGCCGAACCGCTACTCCCTTCGTCGCGTTAGGCGCCCACAGCGAGAAGTGCACTCCCTCCGCTCCAACGCTGGCCCCGCGCGCGAGTGACCAGACCGCCGTCATGACGCCGCGCCCGACGCGCCCAGCTTCTTCGCGACGGCGCTCAGCGGAATCCACACCCAGCCGGGGCGGTTGTTGAGCTCGTACGCGAGCTCGTAGAACATCTTCTCCATCTCGAACAGCTCCAGAAGAACATCGAACCGGGCACGACCGCCCGGAAGAAACGCCGGGTGCTCCCGGCCTTCGGGGAGATATCCCCGCAGGAATGCGTCGCGCATCTCACGCTCCCACCGCGAGGCTCGCGCGGTTGCCTCATCATCGCCGAGCGTTGCGCGCGCCGCGTCGGCGAGCGTCGCCGCCGCGTAGGCGAACGAGCGCACCATCCCCGCGACATCCCGCAGTGCCGAATGCTTCGCTCGCCGCGCCTCGAGTGGCCGCGACGGCTCGCCCTCGAAGTCGATGACCATGAACGTTCCGTCCGCCGCCCGGAGCACCTGTCCGAGGTGGTAGTCGCCGTGGTGGCGAATGCGCGCGCCCGCGTCATCGGCGAGCCCTGCGAGCCACGCCTCGACGAGTGCGGCGACCGCGGTACGCTGCGCCAGCACCTCCTTCGCCATGCGGAGCGACGTGTTCGCGAGCGCACCGCTCGTCACGCCCCGCTCGAGCAGGTCGAGCGCGCGTTCCCCTTCTCCCCGAGCGCCGCGCGCCCACCGCTCGATGTCGGCGGAGGCGGTGGACTCGGGCCGAAACGCGGGATCGCGCTGGTCGGAGGCCAACGCCAGATGCATGTCCCGCGTCACCTCTCCCAGTGTGTGCGCCTCGACCCTGAACGGAATGCCTGCGTGCGCCTCGGGCTCGAACAGCTCCCGTCCACACTCGAGCGCCACTCGCCAGGCGTCGCGCGATCCCGGGAGAAAGCGCTGGAGCATGGCCGCGACCTCGCTCTCGCTGGGCGATTCGAAGCGCGCCGTCGCGAGAAGCTCGGGCGTATTCGCAAATCCCGTTCGCGTGGTGAGAAATCGTGCGATCTCGGCGTCGGGGTGCTCGCCGCGCTCGAGACGGCGGTAGAGCTTCATGATCGCGCGATCGCCGAAGATGAGCGACGTGTTGCTCTGTTCACCGCGCGCAACCGTGGGCGTCGGGAGCTCGTCGGACGCGACTCCCGTGCGATCGAGGCGCCAGCGCGCACCGCCAGCGCCGTCGAGCGACGTTCCGCGCGAGATCGTCTCGCCGAGCGCGCGCCGAAACGCGTCGTCCTCGAGGCCCTCGCGAAGGGAGTCGAGCGCGTCGCGGTGCGCCGCGATCGTCAGCTGATACCGCTCGACGCCATCGCGCAGCTCCACGTCCACGCGGGCGATCCACCCTGTGTCGCCAACGGCGACGGCGTCGACGACATGCGCCGACTCCGGCTCGCGCCCCTTGGCTCCGAACCAGCGGCGCGACGTCATGAAGCGAAGCAGGGTTTCGGAGGAGATGTCGCGCACGTCGTTCCCGCGCGCGTGCTCGCGCCCGCCGTCGGAGCGCTGCTCCACGTCGCCGCTCACAACCGCTTCACGAACTTCCCCACATCGTCCGGCGGGACGAGTCGGAACCACAGGAACCCGTGCGGAGCCATCGTGAAGAAGTATGGAAGGGTGCCAATGCTCGGGAACGATTCGCAGCTCCAGAGCTCGATCGGCACCAGACCGGCGAATTGAGTGAGATCCAGCTCCACGGGCTGCGCGTACCGTGAGAGATTGTTGACGCAGAGCACGATCTCATCCTGGTATCGACGCAGGAACACGAGCACACGCTTGTTGGCCGGGTGCAGGAACTCCTGGCTTCCCCGTCCGAAGGCCTTCTGCGCTTTCCGCACGCCGATGAGCCGGCGCATCCACCGCAGGAGCGACGTCGGAGTTCGTTCCTGCGCATCGACGTTGATCGAGTGGTATCCGTACGGGGGGTCGACGATGACCGGCGCGAACAGGGCTGCGCTATCGGCCGCGGAGAATCCCGCGTTCTTGTCATCGCTCCACTGCATCGGTGTGCGGACGCCACTGCGATCGCCGAGGTAGATGTTGTCGCCCATGCCGATCTCGTCGCCGTAGTACACGACCGGCGTGCCTGGCATCGACATGAGCAGCGCGTTCATGAGCTCCATCTGGCGGCGGCCGTTCTCCATGAGCGGAGCCAGCCGGCGCCGGATGCCGATGTTGATGCGCATGCGCTTGTCGCGGGCGTACTCCCGATACATGTAGTCGCGCTCCTCATCGGTCACCATCTCGAGCGTGAGCTCGTCGTGGTTCCGGAGGAACACCGCCCACTGACAGGTCTCGGGAATGTGCGGCGTGCGCGCCATGATCTCGACGATCGGCGTGCGATCCTCCCGGCGGATGGCCATGAACATTCGCGGCATCAGCGGGAAGTGGAACGCCATGTGGCACTCATCGCCGTCGCCGAAGTACGGCCGCACGTCGGCGGGCCACTGGTTCGCTTCGGCGAGGAAGATCCGGTGCGGATACTCCTCGTCGAGCGCCGCGCGGAGCTGCTTGAGCACCGTGTGCGTCTCGGCAAGATTCTCGCACGTCGTTCCCTCCCGCTCGACGAGATACGGAATGGCGTCGAGCCGCAGCCCGTCGACGCCCATGCGCAGCCAGAAGCGCATGACGTTGACCACCGCGTCGATGACTTTCTGATTCTCGAAGTTGAGGTCGGGCTGGTGGCTGAAGAAGCGATGCCAGTAGAACTGCTGCGCGACGCCATCCCACGCCCAGTTCGATTTCTCGGTGTCGGTGAAGATGATCCGCGCCTCTTTGTACTTGTTCGGATCATCGCTCCACACGTACCACTCGCGCTCCGGCGATCCCTTGGGAGCGTTGCGGGCCCGCTGAAACCACGGGTGCTGGTCCGACGTGTGATTGATCACGAGCTCGGTGATGACGCGAATGCCACGCTCGTGCGCTGCGTTCAGGAACGTCTTGAACTGCTCGACGATGCCGTACGTCTCGTGGATCTCCTCGTACGAGGAGATGTCGTATCCGTCATCCTTGAGTGGGGACGGATAGAAGGGGAGCAGCCAGAGCGTGTTGACGCCCAGCGTCTGGATGTAGTCCAGTCGCGACGTGATGCCGGCGAAGTCGCCGTAGCCGTCGGCGTTGCTGTCGAAGAACGCCTTGACGTGCGTCTGATAGATGATCGCGTCCTTGTACCAGAGCGGATCCTCGATGAGGGGCTCCGGGGGCATCTTCTCACGCTTCACGCGGCTCCTCCACGATCGACCCGAAGGATGTGACCGGGCTCCTGCGTGGGATCGAGTCGGACGTAGTTCCGTGAGCCGCGCCAGCGGAACCGCGCCCCCGTGAGCAGATCGGTAACCGAGTAGACGACGTCGGCCGTTAGGCCGAGCGCGTCGAGAGGAACGTGAACCATGGTGTCGTGGGCGCGTCGAGGATCCAGGTTGACGATGATGAGGAGGTCGTTCGAGGCGTCCGGCGTCGACTTCCGGTAGAACAGGATCTGGTCGTTCTCGCTGCGGTAGAAGGTCAGGTTGTCCGCGCGCTGGAGCGCGGGGTTCTCCTGGCGGATGCGATTGAGGCGCCGGATGTCCGCATCGAGGTTGCCGGCGGCGGCGAAGTCGCGCGGGCGGAGCTCATACTTCTCCGAGTTCATGTACTCCTCGCTGCCGGCGCGCACAGGAACGTTCTCCCCGAGCTCGAAACCACCATAGATGCCGTAGAGCGGAGACAGCGTGCCCGCGAGCAGCAGGCGAATGCGGAATGCCGGTCGGCCGCCCTGCTGGAGATACTCGTGGAGAATGTCCGGGGTGTTCGCGAACAGATTCCCGCGGTGATACTCCAGAGCCTCGGGATCGCTGAACTCCTGAATCCAGTCGCGGATCTCGTTCGAGGTGTTCTTCCACGTGAAGTACGTATACGACTGGGTGAACCCGAGCTTCGCGAGATACAGCAGCTTCTTCGGCCGCGTGAACGCCTCGGACAGGAAGACGATGTCGGGGTCGGTGCGCTTGATCTCCGCGATCACCCACTCCCAGAACGCGAACGGCTTCGTGTGCGGGTTGTCGACGCGGAACGTACGGACGCCGCGCGTCATCCAGAACCGGAAGATCTCGAGGCAGGCATTCCAGAGCGCCTCACGATCCTCGGTCCAGAAGTTCAGCGGATAGATGTCCTGATACTTCTTCGGCGGATTCTCCGCGTATTGGATCGTTCCGTCCGGACGAATGCGGAACCAGTCCGGGTGCTCGCGCACCCACGGGTGATCGGGTGAGGTTTGCAGGGCGTAGTCGAGCGCGACCTCGAGCCCCAGCTCGTTCGCGCGCTGCACGAAGTGCTCGAAGTCGGCGAGCGTGCCGAGCTGCGGGTGCACCGCCGTGTGACCACCTTCTGCGCCCCCGATGGCCCACGGACTTCCGACGTCATCAGGTAAAGGCTCGAGCGTGTTGTTCTTTCCCTTGCGGAATGTCTTGCCGATGGGGTGGATCGGCGGGAGATATACGACGTCGAATCCCAGCTGCGCGATGCGCGGAAGCTGCTGCTCCGCGTCCGCGAACGTCCCGTGTCGCGAGGGATCCGTCGTCTGCGACCGCGGAAACATCTCGTACCACGCCGCGAATGCCGCGCGCACGGGATCGACGGTGACGAGCAGCTGCCGCGAGTACTCCGTGAGATCCTCGCGCGCCGGGTGCTGGCTCGCGAGCGCATACAGCGCCGGATCGAGCGCGGCGCGCGCGCGGTCCGCGACGGTGCCGTACGTGTCGCGCAGGGCGGTCGCGGCCTCCGTGAGCGAGGCGCGCGCACCGCGATCCTTGCAGGCGCGAGCTGCCTTCTCGAGGATTTCCGCTCCTTCGAGCAGCTCAATGGAGACATCCTGCCCGGCGGCGACCTTTTTCTCGAGGCCCGAGCGCCAGGTCGCGAACACATCCGTCCACGCCTCGACGGTGAAGCGCCACTCACCGATGCGATCGAGCGGAAATGCGCCGGCCCACCGGTCGGCATTGAAGTCGTACGGCATCGCGACGTACGACCAGTCTCCTTCGCCGGGCCCGCGATAACGAACTCGCGCCGCGAGCTGGTCGTGTCCTTCCTTGAAAATGTCCGCGGACACGATACACGCCTCACCGACGACCCGCTTCGCAGGAAAGCGTCCGGCATCGATTTCGGGACGCACGCGCTCGATCACGATGGGCGCGAGAGCGCGCGACCCGGCCGCTCGCGACGCGCGGCGCGGTGTTCGGGTAGGAGCAGACACGTTGGCAGTTATTGGAGGACGGCGTGGTCGTTCTCGTTCAGGCAAGTTCCAGTCCTCAGCCGCGCTCAGAAGATGGTGTCTCACGAGCGAAGATGGCAGATGTCAGTTGAACGAGAGGCAACTCTGAACTCTGCCATCTAACGTCTTTGGCCTCGCGTTCAACTGACATCCTGCGTTGTTCCGGAGCGGCCGCCTCACGCCTCGGTCCGAACGAAACACCGCAGTACCTCGGCGACGCTCCACGCTTGCGCGATGCATCCGCGCGGCGTGTACGGGTGTTCAGCGTCGAAGATCTCGGCGAGCGATCCAACGCCGAACTCGTCGAGGTGGTCGATGAGACCATCGAGGTAGCGCCGCGCCTCCCGACGCTGCTCGGGGTGCACCTTGAGCCAGGCGTCGATCCAGGGGCCAATGAGCCATCCCCACACGGTGCCCTGATGGTACGCGGCGTCCCGCGCGCGCAGGTCACCGCAGTATTGAGGCTTGTACTCCTCGCTTCCAGGCGCGAGCGACCGGAGCCCCACCGGCGTGAGGAGCCGCTCCTTGACCGTGCGAACCACCGGCTCCCACCGCGCGCGCTCGAGCACCGGGTGATCGAGTGAGATCGCGAATAGCTGATTCGGGCGGCACTCGGCGCTGTCGCCATGCGGTCCGTCGACGACGTCGTACAGATACCCGCCGGTGTCGTACCAGAATCGATGATTGAACGAGCGCCTCACGAGCGCGGCCGTTTCGGCGACTCGCGAGGCGAGCGTTTCGCCTCCCTCTTCGCGGAGCCATGAGGCGAGGAGACACAAGGCGTTGTGCCACAGCGCGTTGATCTCCACCGCTTTTCCGCGCCGCGGAGTGACGACCCAGTCCTCCACCTTCGCATCCATCCACGTCAGCTGATACCCCTCGGCGCCCTGGCGGAGCAATCCGTCCTCTGGATCCATGCCGATGCCGAACCGGGTGCCCGCGCGATGCCGCTCGTAGATCTCGACCAGCGTCGGGAGGAGAAGCGGCAGGATCTCGCGGTCTCCGGTGCGTTCCAGGTAGCGGTGAACGGCGTGGAAAAACCAGAGCGTCGCGTCGGCGGTGTGATACAGCCCTTCGTCGCTACCGTCGGGGAAAAGGTTCGGAATCAGACCATCGCGCACGTAATGCGCGAACGCTCGAAGGATCGCGCCCGCTTCGCGATGACGGCCGGTCGCAAGCGTGAGTCCCTCGAGCGAGATCATCGTGTCGCGGCCCCAGTCGGTGAACCAGTGGTAGCCGGCGATGATGGTGTGAATCTCGTCGCCCGTCGCCCAGGCTCGCGCCGTATCCGCGCGGCGGCCTGCCGGGATGATGATGAACTGCTCGGCGGCGAGCACGAGCTCCGCGCCCACCCCCTCGTGGAGAATTCCGGGCGCCGTCACCAGCAGGCGGCGTCGCCGCTCGTGCTCCGACAGGAGTGCGTGCTTCGGAGTCAGCGCGTTCATCACCTCCGGCGATTCGGTGGAGGCGACGAGGGCCGCGCTCTCGTCGGCCGCAAGCGTCATGTGAAAGTGGCCGGGACTCCACAACGCGCCCGAGTATTCGTAGCCCCGCGCCTCTTCCACGCGAAAGATGAAATCGTCCGCGCGACGCGGCTCGGCCACGAACTGAGCATCACCGCCCTGAATACTGAGTCGGAGCGGCGGGAGCTCGCCGGCCGTGATCTCGTGATGTGCGTCGGCGACCGTCAGCCTGTACGGCTCGAGATGCGGAGTGCTGACCGGCGCTTCGTAGCTGCGGAAGTGCACGAGCGGGGACAGCTCGAGCTGCACGTAGCCGTCCGCCTCGAGAACGCGATACGTGAGGTGGACCGTGTTCTGGCGGTGCGGGAGGAGGCATCGCTTCTCGATCGTCACGCCGGGAAGCCGATACTCCCACACCGGCAAGCCACGATCGAGCCGGAACTCCGCGAGCCACCGTACGCTCGGAACCTCGAGCCGGCCTCCGACACGTTCTTCCCCGCTCAGCACGATCGCGTCTCCGCCGGCCGTGACCACTCGTTCGACGACGTGACTCAGCATCACCATACGACCGTACGGGTTCGGCAGCGCCGCGACGAGCACGCCGTGATACCGCCGCGTGTTGACCCCGGCCACCGTGCTCGAGGCGTATCCTCCGAGCCCGTTCGTGACGAGCCATTCGCGCGCGAGGAACGAGCCTAACGCTTCGGTCTCGACGGGGGCAACCCGAATGCGCCGTGCGACAGTTGTCGTCATGAGGCCGATCCGGGTTTCGCGAGGAGCAGGGCAGCAGACTCGCCCGGCAGCCTCCAGTTGTCCGCGCTCTCGACCGGCGGAAGCCCATTCCCTCCGTAGATCGGATCCTCGGAGGACCAGCGCATGTCCCAACGCATGGATGGTGGCGGTGCGAGCAGCGGCTCCGGAGCGGGATCGAAGTCGAGGGCCGTGCCGATGTTCACGAGCAGGAGGCGATCCGCACCATCAGGCGCGAAGAACCGAAGCACGAGCGCAGTCGCCGACAGCACCGCGCCGTCGAGACCATGCTTGCCTTGTGCGGCGACCGCTGGGTCCTCCCGGCGCAGCGCAATGAGATCGCGATGCAGCGCCAGCATGTGCGCGTGCTCCTCACGCTCGTTATGGTCGAGCTTGCAGCTCTCGAACGTCTCCGAATCATCCGGATCCGCGAGGCGATCCCGGATATCGGGCTGAGCGATGCTCGGAAACTGAAGCAGGAACTTCGTGCGTCCCTCGCGCACCTTGCGCGCGAGCTCCGGCACATGATCCGCGAAATAGAGGAACGGCGACGAGCTGCCAAACTCCTGCCCCTGAAAGAGCATCGGCGTCTGCGGGCCGAGCAGGAGGAGGGTGGTCAGTGCGCGCCACCGTCCCGGCGCGGTGAGCTCATGGCCCCGTGCTCCCGACGCCGAGTTCGCTACCTGATCATGGTTCTCGAGGAAATGCACGAAGCGCGCGGGGGCGATGCCCCGCGTCGGCGTCCCGCGCCGTTTCTTCTGCCAGCTGTAGTACTGGCCCTGATAGAGAAAACCGTGCTTCGCCGCGGAGACGAACTCCTGCGGCGCACCGCGATAGTCCGTGTAGTACGCCTCGTGCCGCCCGGTCAACGCCACCGTCGCGGCGTGGTGCCAGTCGTCGTTCCAGAGTGCGTCGAGCCCCATCCCCCTCTCGCGCGGCGTGCGCAGCAGCTGCACGTCCTGCGGCTCGTTCTCGCCGACGATGATCGTTCTCCGCTTGCCAGCAGCCTCGCGAACGCGGGCCGTCACAACGGTGATGATGTGCGTTCGGCTGTCGTCGAACACGCTTTGTGTCGCGTCGAGCCGCAGTCCATCGAGATGGAACTCCTCGATCCAGTACGCCGCGTTGGCCACGACGAGCTCCCGCACCGGCTCGCAATTCGGCCCGTCGAAGTTGATCCCCGGCCCCCAGTCGGTCTTGTGACGCTCGCTGACGTAGAACGGCGAGAACTGCGTCAGATAGTTCCCGTCCGGACCGAGGTGATTGTACACGACGTCGACAATGACGCCGAGGCCATGAGAATGCGCGCGATCGACGAATCGCCGAAACCCATCGGGCGTCCCGTAGAGTCGCGTCGGGGCGAAGAGATCGACGCCGTCGTACCCCCATCCGAACCGGCCCGGCCAGTCCGCCACCGGCATGAGCTCGATCACGCTGATTCCGACGTCCGCGAGCGCTCCCAGCTCACGCTCCGCCGCCGCCCAGGTTCCTTCGCGCGTGAACGTTCCCACGTGTATCTCGTAAAGCACGGCGCCGGCGAGCCTGGGACCGCCCCAATCCTCATCGGTCCACTCGAAGCTCCCCGGCTCGACCACCATGGATGGTCCGTGCGGGCCCTGCGGCTGGAAACGTGAGGCGGGGTCGGGGAACCGCGCCTCGCCATCGAGGCGGTAGCGGTACAGGGTCCCCGCTCCAGCTTCATGAACGATGCCCGCGAAATACCCATCCCCCTCACGCTCGAGGGCTACCGTCCGCAGCACGTCTCCGGTGGGGTTTTCGATGGCCACCTCTACCTGGCGCCGCCGAGGCGCCCACACGCGGAAGTGTACTTCATCCGGTCCGAGCACCTCGGCGCCCACGGGCAGCCGCCGCGCGCCGACTCGAGGCCCTATCGCCGTCATGCCCGCTGATTTCGCAGGGATCGCGCCGCGAGTGCTCGCGGCCGCGACCTCCACTAAACCCTGCGATCAGGCCGTCAACACCACCTTCGGGCACTCATCCTCTTCATTCAGGAACATGTCGAAGCCTGCCGGCTCTCCCGGCATGCCCTCGGAGCGTGGGAGGGCGGAATTCGGACGGGATGCGATGCGTAAGAGCGCGCGGGGTCGTTGCGGTCCGCATCGCCTTCACCTACAGTGAGAGCCGTCGTTCGCTGCCAGTCAGTGTCCATGGACCGGCTGCCTGGCGCGGTGCACCGACGACGGGCACCTCAAGGCCAAGCCGGCCACGCACCAATAGGGAAACCCCCGCCAGCCTGGATGTGAGCACGACGGACATCGTCGATCGCCTCAGTGCATCGCTCGCCGGACGCTACGAGGTTCGTAAGGAGCTCGGCCGCGGCGGGTTCGCGACCGTCTATCTCGCCGCCGACGTCCGCCACGGGCGCATGGTGGCGATCAAGGTGCTGCATCCCGAGCTGATCGGAACGCTCCAATCCGAGCGTTTCCTCCGCGAGATTCGCGTCGTCGCCACGCTGAACCATCCGCACATCCTCCCGCTGCTGGACTCGGGCGAGGCGGACGGTCTCCTGTTCTTCGTCATGCCGTACGTCGAAGGCGAGACGCTCCGCGATTTCCTCGAGCGCGAGCGCCAACTCTCGGTGACGGAGGCGCTGCGCATAACGGCGGAGATCGCGGACGGCCTCTCGTACGCCCACGCGCGGGGGCTCGTTCACCGCGACATCAAGCCAGAGAACATACTGCTTTCCAGCGGTCACGCGGTCATCACCGACTTCGGTATTGGACGCGCGATCGACCAGTCGGGGGCGGATCGTCTGACGTACACCGGCATGGCGACGGGCTCCCCGGCGTACATGAGCCCGGAGCAGTGGACGGCAACCGACCGCGTTGACGGCCGCGCCGACCAGTACAGCCTCGGGTGCGTGCTGTACGAGATGCTGGTTGGCGAGCCTCCATTCTCGGGGCAGAATCCGAACGCGCTCATGGCGCGGCACAGCATGTCGCCCGTGCCATCTGTCAGGCTGGTCCGCCCCAATGTCCCGGAGGGAGTGGACGCGGCGATCGCGCGCGCGATGGAGAAGGTCCCCGCCGATCGGTTTGCGACGGTCACCCTCTTCGCCGAGGCGCTCGCCAACGCGGCGCCGGTGGTTCGAACGACGGCAGAAGATCCGGTCAGGGTTTCAGCCGCCCGCATAGCGACCTCGGAGCGGCGGCGCCGGCCGCTAAAGCTCATCGGTGTGGTCGGAGTGCTGCTCCTGCTGGTGGCATTCGGGTACGCCGCGTACCGCCAATTCGGCGCCGAGTCCGGACCCACGCGGCTCGTGGTGCTTCCCTTCGAGAATCGGGGCGACGCCGACGACGCCTATCTGGTCGACGGCATCACCGGGGAGCTCACGAACAAGCTGTCCGGTATCGCCAGCCTGGGCGTCATTGCACGCACGAGCGCCATGCAATACCGGAACAGCGGCAAGACGGCGCGCGAGATTGGTCGCGAGCTCGAGGTCCAGTATCTCATCGAGGGCAGCGTTCGGCGCGAGCAGCCTAACGGGGACGAAGGAACCGTGTACGTCAATGCGCGGCTCGTGCGCGCGCGGGATGACACGCAGATCTGGACCGACGATTACAGCGTCGAGACGAGCAACGTGACTCAGGTCCAGTCGACCATTGCCGAGCGGGTGACGGCCCGCCTCAATGTGGTGCTGCTCGACGATGAGCGGCGGCGACTCGAGCGGCCGGCCACGAGGAACGCGCAGGCGTACGACTCGTATCTCCGTGGCAACGAGCACTACGGGCGCAGCTGGTCGCGGCCCGATGTGGAGGCGGCGCTCACAGCGTACGAGCGTGCCGTGGAGCTGGACCCGGCATACGCACCCGCGTACGCCGCGCTCGCGCAGGCTCACGCGTGGATGTATCGACTCGAGTACGACCTCAGCGAGGACCGCCTGGTCGCTGCCAAGCGCGCGGCCGATCGCGCCGTCGCTCTCGATCCCGATCTCCCGGCGGCGCATGTCGCTCTCGGTCTCTACTACTACTGGGGCCGCCGGAACTACGAGCCGGCCATTGTGGAGTTCACGAAGGCGAAGGACCTCGAGCCGAGCAATGCCGACGCCTTCCGACAGATCGGCAACGTGCGGCGGCGTCAGGGGCGTTTCGACGATGCGATCGAGAACTATCGCCAGTCCGCGGAGCTCGATCCGCGATCCCACCAGGCATGGTTCAACCTCGGCGAGACCCTGCTGTACACACACCGGTATGACGAAGCCGGTGTCTATCTCGACCGCGTGACCGGCCTCGCCCCACAGTTTCTCGAAGGCTACATCCAGCGCGCGCGTCTTCAGATGAACGCGCGTGGAGACCTCGCCGCCGCGCAGCGCATTCTGCTTCAGGCGGAAGAGCGGATTCCTCCGGCGCAATGGCGCACGACGATGCTCGACTTCTCACGCATCGTGCACCATCCGCGGCTGGATGTGCTCCTCGCGCGCATCCGTCCGGGCGTGTACGGTCTGGACAGCGCCAGCTATCACCATTTCAAGGCGGCGATGCTGCTTCAGCTCGACCGCGACAGCGAAGCGAGGGCGCAGTTCGACTCTGCGCGCGTCCGGCTGGAGCAGCTCCGCGAGAATCTGCCCGATCAAGCGTGGCTGCATGCTCAGCTCGGCGTCGTCTACGCGGCGCTCAACCGCCCTGACGTGGCTGTTCGTTCCGCCGAGCGGGCGGTGCAGCTCCAGCCGGTGTCCGAAGACGCGCTCGATGGGCCGGAGCGGTTGTCGACGCTGGGCCTCGTGCACGCGCTCATCGGCAACGAGGAGAAGGCGGTCGAGTACTATGCTCAGGTCCTCGCGATCCCTTCGTGGATCTCTCCCCACTCGTTGCGGCTGGAACCGTTGCTGGCCCCGCTGCGCGACCACCCCGACTTCCAGCGCCTCGTCGGCACGACTCGCTAGCCCGGATGGCCAACTTCGTCGCGATCGTCGACGCCGACGCGGAACGTAGACGACGATTCGTGCGACAGATTCGGACGGCCATCGCGCCCTTCGATGGTCTGCGCATCGACACGATCGAGCAGGGTGATTTTGCGGCGGTATGGGCCGCGCAAGACCGTGCTCCGCTGAGCCAGATTGAGAGCGCGACGGCGGTCGCTATGGTCTGGGGAGAGGCGTTTCCTCCGCGTTCGCCGGACGCTCTCGATGCCTCGCAAGTCATGGAGACGTGGAAACCGACGCAGACTGCGCCTCCCGCATTCGACGGGTTCTACGCGGCGCTGCGGTTCGACGCGCACGACGGGCTCACGCTCGGCGCCGACCTGCTCGGGTTCCTTCCGATCTACTATGCGGTGCGTGACGGGGCCCTCGTGGCCGGCACATCGCCCGAGCTGTTCGCGCACCATCCGAGCTTTCCAGCGCGACTCGATCCCACCGGGCTCGCGGGCACTCTCCTCACGCACGCGCCGTTCGATGGACGCACACTGCTGGATGGCGTCCGCCGCTTGTCGCCGGGGCACGTGCTGACCTGGCGGCAGGCCAGCGCACCTAACGAAGTGAGCCAATACACGATACCGCGTGCGCGTGCGAACGACGCGATGGCCTTCGAGGAGGCGGTCGCCGAGCTCGACGCAAGTCTCGCGACCGCAATCGGTCGCTTCGCGGCGAACGACCGCTCGGCTGGCATGCTGCTGTCCGGCGGACGCGACTCCCGACTCGTCGCCGGATACCTCCGCGAGCACGGCCGCCCGATCCATGCGCTCACGCTCGGCGCGCCCTCCGACCATGAGATGCGGTGCGCGGCGGCGGTTGCCCGCGCCCTGGGGTGCACGCACCGAGCGATGCGCATGGACGACGCAAAATTTCCGGTCGCAGCCGAGATGCAGACGCGCTGGGAGCATCTGAATTCGGGCTTCGCGAACGTGCACATGTGGGGCACCGTCGAACCGCTGCGCGACCTACCGCCGCGCGTCTTCACCGGGCACCACCTCGAGATCCGAAGTGGCGAGCCGTTCCCGTCCGGGTTCGATGCACTCGTCAGCAGCTCGAAGAATCGCGGTATTCCGTCTGCGGTCCTCCGTCGCCTGATGCGCTCCGATGGAGCCGGCGATGTCATCACGGACGTCGATAGCCGGCGGCGCGCGGTGTTCGAGGCCGCGGCGAACAGCGAGGCCGAGCGCGCCGCACGGTTCTTCACCGCGCATTACTACCGAGCGCACGCCGGGGGCGTGCCGTGGAAGCTGTCCTTCGGCTCGTGGCCCGTCCTGCCGATTCTGGATCGAGCCCTCCTCGAGACGATCCTGACGCTTCCTGCGTCCACCCTCGCCAACCGCCGCGCGCAGGACGAGATTCTCCGCCGGCGGTTTCCCGACCTCGCGCGTCTTCCGCTCGACCGGAATACGCACAGCACCCTCCCGCTCATCCCTTCGTTTACGCAGCGCATCCGGCACGCGATCGGCGAGCGCGCGGAGCCTCTTCGGCGCCGCGTCCCGCGGCAGGTGGAGCGGCGGTACTATCACCGCGTGTACGACATCAATGGTCGAGGATGGCGCGGAATCCGGCACCTCGCGGAGCCGCATCGCGAGCGTCTGGCGGGCGCGCTCGACATGGATGTGCTCCACGAGCTCGTTCCGCCTCCCGACGCATACATTCCGGTGCAGAGCACGATCAGCGAGCACTTCGACACGAAGCTGCTGATCGGATTGATGCTCTGGTCGGCGCATCACCCCATCTGAGCGGCGATTCGCGTGCGCATCGAGCGAATTCGCGAGGAGCGGGCGGGTGAGTGGCACCGCATCGCGGCCGACGTGATGTGGGAGGACCGCGATGCGCCCCCGCAGACGCTGTTCATTGAGGCGCGCGAGCCTTTCTCGGGGGATCTGCAACCATCCGCGGATTCCTTTCTCGTTGCGGTCACCCCGCTGGCGCAGTGGACGGGCGAGCGCCGCCTCGCGATCGACGGCGCGATCTGCTGCCGCCTGCGAGAAGGCCTCCGTGCAGCGACCGAGCTCTTTTCGGTGTGGTACGACCGCTGCCGACCCCTGAGCATTGAGGCCGAGCGCGGCTTCGCGCCGACGATGGCGCGAGCGATGCCGCGCGCGGCCTCCTTTCTCTCCGGGGGAGTCGACGCGCTCTCGCTTCTCCGCTCCAACCGACTCGACTACGCGGATGGCCATCCGGGCTTCATCCGAGACTGCATCCTTCTCTTCGGTCTCAACAGCTTCGACGCCGATGAGCGCGGCCCGCGCCCCGAGCGCCTTGCGGCGTTCGACGCGCACACGCGGCGCATGACCCAATTCTCGGAGCGCGCGAACGCGACGCTGATTCCCATGCGGACGAACATTCGTGCGCTCTATCCGGATTTCGAGAGCTGGCGGGCGGTTGGATTCGGCGCCGGCATCGCGAGTACCGCGCTCTGCATGCCCGCGCGCATCGACCGCGCCGAGATCGGGTCATCGGGCCTGGGAATGCGCCATCCGCCGCACGCGACGCACCCCTCGCTCGACCACCACTTCTCCACCGAGGCCGTCTCGATCCGGCACGCGCAGGCCGCGCTGACGCGCTTCGAGAAGACGCGCGTGGTCGCGGATTGGGACGACGGACTCTCCGTCCTCCGCTCCTGCTTCTACGAGCGCCTTCCCTCCGAGGGACTCGTGAACTGTGGCGAGTGCGAGAAGTGCGTGCGGACGATGCTGGTACTGCTGGCGTTAGGCAGGCTGGACCGCGCTCCCACCTTCCTCGCCAACGACGTGACGCCCGCCATGCTCGAGTCAGTGCGCATCGAGCACGAGATGGGCGTGCGCTATTGCGAGCAGTGCATCGAGGCACTCGCCCCGCGTGGGCGCGACGACCTCATTCGTCCGCTGCGCAGGAAGATCGACGCCTATCGGCGGCATGAGTGGCGAAAGCGTCTTCGCGCGGCGGTCGGCAAGTTCCTCGCGCGCTAAACATCCACCGTGTTGACTGACATCAAGATCAGAGGGTTCTGACGCGGACGACGCGAATGCTCCTGAATAGGCAGCATCTGCTCCGTGAGGCATCAACTCTCCTCTCAATCGACAGAGAATTGTTCTTTGTGATCTGCGCATGGAGCCTTCCATGCGCGGAACAAAGCAACCTCTTTTCGTGGTCGCACGAGGAGAGTCAGCGCCACCCGGAACGATTCTGCCGTTTTCGGATCATCCGCGTCATTCGCGTGAGAACCCTGGGTTCTTGATGCCAGAACGTGCTCGTCGCAAGCGAGGATCATGCGCGCGACAGAGCAATCTCGCCGCTTGCGCGACCCAGCGCGCGAGGACGCGGACCGGCGCAGGTGGACGCTCGCTATAGGCCACGTAGTCGGCGGCGAAGAAGGCCTCGTAACACACCCGCTGCCTGCCGGCGATCCCGCGCCGCGCGAGGGCCGCTCGCCGGGCCATCCACGTGTTGCGCGCGCCGATCTCCCGCTTCGCCGGATCACGGCTCTGCGAGCCCGCGACCTCGCGGTAGTTGTAGAGGACGGCGTCGACGAACACTGGACGCGCCACCTCCTCGAGCTTGTAGACCAGATCGCGGTCCTCGGCGAACAGCATCGCGTCGTCCAGTCCCGCCGTGCGTGCGTACGCGCTGCGGCGAAAGCTGCGGATGTGACCAACCTCGCCGTCGCGCAACACCGAGGTGTTCGGGGGTACTGCGCGGCCGTGGATCGCACGCCGCGTCGCAAGCGCATCGTCGTACACGGCGAACCGCGAATGCACGAACGCTGTTTGCGCGTCCGCTTCGTAGGCTCGCAGCAGTGTCTCCGTCGCGTCGGTCGTCACGGTATCGTCCGCATCCAGAATCGCGACGATGTCCGTGGTCGCCTCGGCGATGAGCCGCCGCAGCGTCGCGATGTAGCCGGCGTTGCGAACGCTCACGAGCAGGCGAACCCGCTCGCCGAGGAACGGCGCGATCACCTCTCGCGAGCCGTCCGTGCTCGCATCGTCGACAACGACCGCAAGCCATCTCGAATCGGTCTGCGTACGCAGCGACGCGAGACATTCGCCGACGTACCGCGCCTGGTTATGGCTCGCGATCAGATAGGTGATACGCTCCGGCGTGCCGCCTTCCTTATCCATGACGCGCCGGCTCCAGCGCGAACCGAGTGGCCCACTCTCGCGCCTCCTCCGGAGATTCAGCCCAACGCACAAGGTCGGTATCCGCTGTCCAGGTGCGATGGAAGGTCGACAGCTTTCCATACGAATTGTCGAGCAACACGTGGGGCACGCCCATCAGCAGACAGAGGATGTGACCGTGGATGCGGTCCGTGATGACGACCTTGCCCGCCGCGAGCATGTCGAGGCCGCGACGTACACGCTGGCGCGCGAGCAGCCGGTAGACTGACATGAGGAGAGGACGAACGTAGCGGCCGAACGGCTTGCGCCGCGTCGCACCCATCAACAGGTAGCTGATGTCGCGCAGTATCATCGGCAGCTCGTCGAGCCAGTCGACTTCCTCACCGGCCTCTCCGTGTCGCACTACAGCCCGCGATTCCTTGTCCGTTCGAAGGAGCCAGAGCACCGCGCGATCCGGCGCACGCGGCCGCGGCACCGGACCGACCGCGAAGGCGATGTCGGGACAGAGCACGCTCCTCGCGCGAAACTCGTTGCGCGCGACCTCGAGGCTTCGACTATCACGCGCCAGAATCGTGAGCTTCGGGTGGGAATCCGCGGCGGCTCGCGCGCGCCGCAGCGCGTCGATCGAAGCGAAGTGAATCGTCTGGGGAAGCTGGATGATTCGATTCCGCGGAAATGACCGAAGAATCTCCTCCCGCAGCTCCTGCGTCGCCGGCCACACGTCACCGAAGCTTCCGCCGCCTGCCAGGAGTATCACGCCGGAATCGCCAATACTCCGCGCGAGCTCGGCTCGATCGTACGTGCGCAAGTCGCAGATGAAACGCGGTCGCGGGACGCCGATCGCCGCGAGGCATGCCAGCTCGCCGAGGTAGATCGCGCTGTCGCCGACGTTCGCCGTGTTCGGAAAGTCCACGAGCGCGACGCGTTCGACGGACGAGAGCAGCGGACGAATCGTGTCTTCGACCTGCCGGCAAAGGGATTCGACTTTCGCGCGAGCGTCCATCACTCCCGCACGAATCGCATCTGGGGCGCAGCGAACACCGGGCCCGATGCGGAGGCACTCGGTCCCACCCCGATGAGCGTCGACGGGCCCCGCGCGATCTCGTGCATGCCACGAAGGTCCCACGCCGCGGCCTGCGCACGGTACAGCCCCGGCCCGACGTTCATCTGGAGCGCGACCTCGAGGTCGAATCCGCCTGACTCCGGAAGCTGGAGGCCACAGCCCGCGGTGTGCGCGAAGAACACGATGTCCTCTCGCGGCAGGGCACGCACGCGCACGCCTACTGTGGTCCGCTCCCCGATGCCGGGCTCCCGCACCGCACCGCGGAGATGCAGGCGCACCCGCTCGCCGGGCCCGACGTTAGGCGGAAACGGCCCGTCGATCGCGGTGAGGTCGATTGCCGAGGAGCTCGAGCGATCCGCAGGCACACCCTGCGACACATAGGCGGCAACGCACTCGGCAGCGGTGCCAGCGCAGGTCACTTCGCCACGCGTCAACACCAGGCCTCGGTCGCACAGTTCCATCACCTGGTGCAGCTGGTGCGAGACGACGATCGCGGGAACGCCACGCCGCACCACATCCTTGATGCGCGCGAACGCCCTGTGCTGAAAGCTCAAGTCGCCCACCGACAGGACTTCGTCGATCAGCAGGACGTCGGGCTCGAGATGCGCGGCGATCGAGAAGCCGAGGCGCGCGATCATGCCGTTCGAGTAATGCTTGACGGGCGTGTCGATGAACTCGGCGAGCTCCGCGAACTCGACGATCTCGTCGAACTTTCGCGCGACCTCGGCCCGCCGCATTCCGAGCACCGCGCCTTGCAGGTGAACGTTGTCGCGGCCAGTCAGCTCGAAATGAAAACCCGCTGACAGCTCGATGAGCGCCCCGATCCGCGCACGAGCGCCGTTGGAGCCTCGCACCGTCACGTGCCCGCGGTCGGGACGAAGAATCCCCGTGATGAGCTTCAGCGCTGTCGATTTCCCGGACCCGTTCGGCCCGATGATCGCGAACGCCTGGCCGGCATCGAGGGAGAACGAGACATCGCGGAGCGCCCAGAACGGCTCGCGCAGCGCGCGTTTCCCATTCAGCATGCTCCCCAGCGCCGCGGGAATGAGACCGCTCAGCGTCGTGTGGCGACGCCCGCGAAAGAACTGCTTGGAGACGTTCTCGAAGGCGACGATGGGCAACCGGCCCGCGCTCATTGCGTCCCGCGCATTCGCCGAAGGAGGGAGCCAAGGGGACGTCGGATGGCGCCGACGCCAGCGGCGACGCGACGGGCTCGCAGGCCACGCGCCATCGCGCGGTCGAGGGCTTTCACGACGTCCGAGCGACCCTTCGACTCCGCCAGCGTGCGGATGTCCTCGGCCTCACGAAACGCGAAGGGGTGCGAGCAGTCCATCCTCGCGATGCGTCGAAGGTCGATCGAGCGGCTGGGAAACGCCTCGCACTGCTCGAGCGCTCCACAGAGGTGCAGCACGAGCATCGTGCGCTGGCATTTCCCGCACGTACCGCAATTTTCGTCGGATTCCGTCTCGAAGCAGATGTGCAGCGTGCGGAGCGCGGCCGGGTGGCTGGCGAGCTGTTCGATCTTCTCGGTACGAAGATACGCGCCGGCGTCGAACACGAAGTGCGTTAGCGACGTGGAAAAGAGCGGATCGGTCACCCAGTGCGATCCCCAGGGGTGCAGGTCGCGATAGCTCCCGCTCCCCGCGATGTACACCGTTCGGTATCGCCGCTCCAGCGAAAGCGCCACGCTCGCGAGCGCGGCACCATGCGAAAGGTACGCCCACGGCGTCGAGCCCCACCGCGTCGTCCGCAAGTTCGTGGCGACGTCGATGTAGGCTTTCCCGAGCTCACTGGCCGCTTTCGCATTGCGCGCGCTGAGTCGCCCGAAGGCATCGCGCCGAGTGAGCGGGACATCGAGTCCCCACACTGTGATCAGCTCGTCGATGTCCGCACGCTCGGCCGGCGCCGCGACCTCGCGGCATCGGAGTGTCGTGAAGAACGAATCCACTCCGCCCGAGAAGAACGCCGCAACACGTACAGGCGGCGCATCACCGCCAGGATCGGTTCCCTCCGCCTCGATGCGCACATCGCGCAGCCGCGGATACCACGCCCGCCAGATTCTCACGAGCTGACTGGCGTTCTCGAGCAGACACCAGTCGACAGGAAGCGGAAGTCGAAGCGGCTCGCCAACGTGCGTCGCGAGCGGAAGCAGACACGCGAGCCACGGATTCCCCGAGGTGGACAGCTCGCCCGCATGCGCGGCGGGGACGTCGAACCAGTACTCCTCGCCGGGCCCACTCTCGTACTTCACGTCCGCGCGGAGTCGTACGCGGTCCTTTCCGACGCCTGAGTCCTCGATGCGGACGTCGCGAATCTCCATCCCTCAGATCTCTTCCGCGAAACGGAACTCCGCGCGGTGGAATGCCAGCCACCCGAGCGCGAACGTGAGCAGCGAGACGGCGGCCACGACCGAGAAGGCCACTGGATCAGGAAACGTGTTCCTCAGCACGACGTCCCGGTACGCGTCGATGATCGGCGTCATCGGATTGAGCTGCATCACGGTGCCGAGGACGCCACCAACCCGATCGACCGGATAGAGCACCGAGCTCGCGAACATCCACACGATCAGCACGAGCTCGAAGACGTACTTCACGTCGGCGTAGAAGAGGTGCGCCATCGACAAGAGCAGCGCGAGCCCCCCGACGAAGGCGACCTGCACCAGCACGACAACCGGAAGAAACAGAAGCGTCCAACCAGCGGTGATGTCGTAGTACAGCATCAACAACGCGACGATCACCGAGGCGACGAGAAAATCGAACAGCGCGACCAGCACCGCCGAGAATGGGAGTACCTCGCGCGGGAAGTACACCTTGGTGACGAGGTTCGGATTCGACGTGAGTGAGGTCGCCGCCGCTCGCAGGGCCGTGGCGAGGAACGTCCACGCGACGAGGCCCACGTAGACGTACACGGGATACGGGACGCCGGTCTCGAGGGGAGCGACACGGGTGAAGATCGCGGTGAAGATGACCATCTGGAGCAGCGGCATGAACACCGCCCACCCGAACCCCATGACGGCATTCCGATAACGGAGAGAAAGATCCCGCTGGACGAGGGCCCGCATGAGCTCGGCGTAGTGCCTTTGCTCGCTTACCATCTCGACGAGATCAGCCCGCAGGCGGGAAAGCATTCGGCGCGGAGACAATCAGGGGAGGGTCGTGACGACGCTGAAGGGCGCTCGACATCATACGACGAGGTATGCCTCTTCGTAATGATCCGACGTAGGTTAGTTCGCATCCCGCCGTTTCCTGCACGATGCCACCCCGGCCCGAACCGACAGTTACGCCCGCACCGGCCCCGCCGTCATCGACGTCCGCCCGAGCGCTTCTGGTCATCAACGATCTGCGCATGGGGGGCGCCGAGCGCTCGATGGTGAGCCTCGTCAACCATCTCGGGCGCGTGCACGCGGGGATCGTCCTCATCGAGCCCGCGGCGGATCTCCTCGACGAGCTCGTGCGAGAAGTAGCGATCTTCTCGCTCGAGTCGGATGACGGTCGTCCGCTGTCGACGAGGGCGCTCGAGGGGGCGCGCGCCGCCGCGATCCGTCCGCGCGGAGCCCAACCACCCGGTCGCATGCTCCTGGAGCTTCCCACCCTCCTCCGGAAAGCACACAGGCTCGTGAGGCTCGCGCGCGCCACGGGCTCGCCCGTCGTGTCCACCTTCCTCAACCGGGCGCATACGATCGCGCTGCTCGCCAAGCTCCTCTTCGCACCGCGCCTGCGCGTCGTGATCAACGTCCACGAGATGTTGTCCGACCATCTCGAGCGCTTCTTCTCTCCGGTCGAGCGCCGCGTCATGCGTGCGTTCATCAGCCAGGGGTTTCCTCGGGCAGACCGGATCATCGCCGTCTCCGAGGCGGCCAAGGAGGATCTCGTGCGGCACTTTTCGGTGCCGGCGGACCGGATCGCGATCGTTCCCAATCCCATAGACGGCGGGCGCGTGCGACGAGCGGCCGCAGAGGCCATCGACGGCGATCTCCGACAGAATGGCGCCCCGCTGATCGTGGCCGTCGGGCGGCTCGTGAAGCTCAAGGGATTCGACATCCTCATCCGTGCCGTCGCCGCCCTGCGATCCCCGCTCGAGCCTCGACTGGTGATCGTGGGCAACGGTGAAGAGCGGGTCGCGCTGCAAGCGCTCGCGAACGAGCTCGGCATTGCGAGCCGCGTGGCGTTCGTCGGCACGCAGCTCAACCCGTGGAAGTTCATGGCGCGCGCCGATGTCGTCGCGTTGCCCTCGCGCATCGAGGCGGCTCCGAACGTGATCGGTGAAGCGCTCGCGCTCGCGGTGCCGGTGATTGCGACGCGCTGCTCGGACGGTGTCGTCGAGTACCTGGACGGTGGGCGCTCGGGACTCCTCGTTCCTCCGGACGACGTCACCGCCTTCGCCGAGGGCCTCGAGCGCCTTCTCCGCGACGATGACCTGCGCCGCCGCCTCGCGCATGCGGGCGCGCAGCGAGCGGCAGCGTTCGACATCGAGAGCGTCGTCGAGCGGTACGAGTCCGTCATCGCCGACGCAGCGCGCCCGTGAGCCGCATCGTCACCGTCTACAGCAGCGCGCTCCGCCCGGCGCGTGAGGTGGAGATGGGCTTCATCCGCTGGTACCGCATGTCGGCGGCGCTCGCGTCGTTAGGCCATGCGGTCGACATCGCGAGCTCGGAGCTCCATCGCCGCATTCTCGGAACACCCAAACGCCTCGCTCCCAACCTTCGCGTCGTCCCGATCGCCCGCGTGCGGTGGCACGACTACGACGCTGTGAAGACCCTCTTCCATGCGGGCTTCACGACGCTCGAGCGGTACGGCGGCGCCGCCCATCCGTTCCTCATCGCCAAGCTCGGGTCCGTCGTCGGCCGCACGGACATGGAGGGCGTCTACTTCTACGGCCGGCAGCGCGAGGAGATGCACGCCGTGCAGGAGCGCATTCACGACGCCGCGCGTTACGTCACGGTCCTCAGCAAGCCGGCCGAAACGCTGTGGCGGCAGTCGTTGGGGCCCGCGGACATCCTGCTCGTCCCAGGGGCGGCCAGCGCCGTCATCCCCGAGCCGCGGCGGAATCCCTATCGGGGCGACGGACGGCCGGCGTGCGTCTTCGCCGGCACCTTCTACTCACGACATCCTGCCAGCCAGCCCGAAGGCCACGAGACGCTGGCGAGCAAGCTCAACCAGCTGGGAGCGCTCCTTCAGGCGAAGGGCGCCCGACTTCACGTCGTCGGCACCGGTGACGCGCGGAGTCTCGACGCGCGCTACATCACCTACCACGACGAAGTGCCTTACGAGAAGTCGTGGGACTACATCCACTTCGCCGCCGTCGGGGTGGTGCTGACCGCCGGTGGTCGCATGCACAACAACGAGAGCACGAAGATCTACCATTACCTCCGCGCCGGCCTCCCGGTCGTGAGCGAGGCCGGCTTTCCTAACGACCACATCGTGGTGGAGTCGGGCCACGGCCACGTCGTCGACACCGGCGCGCTCCAGACGATCGCCGACCGGGCGCTCGAAGCGGCTCACGCCACGTGGGACCGGGACCGGGCGATTCGCTACATCCTCGAGCACCACACCTGGGAGAAGCGCGCCGAGGTGTACGACCGTATTCTGCGCCAGCGATGATCTCGTTCCGCAGCGAGCGCGGACAATGGATCGCCGCCGGGTTGCTCCTGCTCCTGTTCGCCGTCCTCGCGTGGATCCAGCGCGTTCCCTCCATCACCACCGCGAACGACGACGCGTGGTACATCCTCCTCTCGCGCTCGCTGCGCGACGGAGGCTACCATTCGGTCCACATCGTAGGCGCGCCTGTCCACACGATGTACCCGCCTGTGTTTCCAGCGCTGCTGGCCGCGGTGTCCTCGGTCGGCGGCGAGTCGATCGGTGCGTTCGTCGCGCTCAACATCGCACTCACCGTTGCGGCGCTCGCGCTCGTGTTCGCAGTGGCCAAGCGGCATTGGCCGCCCGTTGTCGCGCTCGGCGCCCTCGCGATCGCCGTCGCGAGCGGCCCCCTCCAGGGCATCGCCGGCACTGTCATGAGCGAGCCGACTTTTCTGTTCTTCACCGCGCTGACACTCTGGCTGCTCGCGGATCCCGCGCGACGAACGAGCCATGTCGCGCTGGCCTGCGCATGCGCGGCGCTTGCGGCGCTCACTCGCACCGCCGGCGCGACCGTGGTCGTCGCCGTCGCGGTGTGGCTCGTGCGGGAGCGACGCTGGCGCGCCGCCGCCGCGCTCTCCGGACGCGCAGCGGTCGCCGCACTCGGCACCGCTCTGTGGCGTCGTGCGAGCAGAATGCCCGCGCCGGCGGCGGAGTATCTCTCGGACGCGATGGAGGTACCGGCCGGTGGGAGCGCAAACCCGATCGTGATACTCGCGCATCGCGTGATGACGAATGCCACGCAGTACGCGCAGGATCTGCTCTGGTCGCTCTCCTTCCCTACGATCGAGGGGACCCCCGCCGACAATTTTGCCTGGCTCGCGATCGTCGTGGTCGCGCTTTCGGTCGGCCTCGTGGCGCTCTACCGCCGCTGGCGAGTGGCCGTGCTGTTCATCCTCCTCTACGGCGCATTGCTTCTCGCGTGGGCCTGGCCGATCGGGCGCTTCCTCCTCCCCGTCGTACCTCTTGCCGCGCTCGCGTTCCTCATCGGTGTGCACGCGATGACGGCGAGACGCTGGGCCGGAATGGCGAACGGTATCGTTGCGGTCCTCGCCGCGGTGCTCGTAACGACCGGGCTGCTTCGCGGTCGCGATGAGGTTTCGACGCGTGCGCAGTGCAATCGCGACGAGCCGCTGCGATCGCCCGCCTGCTTCAACCGCGATCAGTTGAGCTTCTTCGAGGCGTCACGCTACGTCGGTGAGCGAACGACACCGTCGGCGATCGTGATGAGCTCGAAGGAGGCCACGTTCCACTATCTGACGCACCGTCGCATCGTCCCGCTCGACTCGGCGAACGCGCTCCCGCCGGAGCACGCTGCCCAGTTCCTGCGACGCTCGGGCGTGTCCCACATCCTGCTCAGCCACCTCTCGGCAGACGACGTAGTCTTTGCGCGGCGCCTCATCGCCGCCTGCCGTCACCTCGACGTCGAGCGCCACTTCCCTACGCGAACGACCGTATTCCGGGTTGCGCGCACAACGGTTGCCGATGGGCAAGCGTGCGCGATCCTCCGTGCATACGCGCGGAACGCGGGTCGCTTCCGCCCGCAGGTCTTCTAGCTCAGTAGCGAGCTCGCTCGGCCCTCGAGGTGTTGCGAGCAAGCATCATCACGTGTTTGCCGCGCGACGTCGATTGTCACGAAGCCCGCCAGGCGCGGCTCTCGCCTCCGGAGCTGACCGACCACTAAGTCGCGAGCACAGAAAAGCTTAAGGCGATGATCCGCGATCATCCGGTACGCGCGGAGACAGGGGGAAGCAGGGCCGGGAAAATGCTCTCGGGCTGCGGCTAAACCCCTCCGCCGTGCATTCACGGGCGCGGCCCACCCGTTGACGGGAGTTTTCTTGACACAGGGAATCCGGCCGCTCCCCGAGTCGGCCGAGGCGAGCGAATTCGACGCCGAACGCTTCGTCGGTCGTAGAGTCGATCAGCTCCGCTCCGGTGACCACGTCGTCATTGCCGGTGCGGGACCCGCAGGCCTCACCGCCGCCTACCTTCTCGCGAAGGAGGGAACGCGCGTCACTGTCCTCGAGGCGGACGATGTGGTGGGCGGACTCGCGCGAACGGTCGAGCACCAGGGATATCGGTTCGACATCGGCGGGCACCGCTTCTTCACCAAGATCGCCCCCGTCCAGGCACTCTGGCGCGAGCTCCTCGGCGACGAGCTCATCAAGGTTCCCCGGCTCTCGCGGATCCACTATCGCGGGCGCTACTTCGACTACCCGCTGAAAGCATTCAATGCGCTGCGTGGGCTCGGACTGATCAACACGCTGCTCGTGCTCGCGAGCTACGCGCGTGCGCATCTGTGGCCGAGCAAGGTCGAGGAGAACTTCGAGCAGTGGGTGTGCAACCGGTTCGGTCGCCGACTGTACGAGATCTTCTTCAAGACCTACACGGAAAAAGTGTGGGGAATCCCGTGCACCGAGATCCGCGCCGAGTGGGCGGCCCAGCGCATCCACGGTCTCTCGCTGGCGAAGGCGATCTGGTCGGCGACGTCGCTTCAGCGCCGTGACGACGGCATCAAGACGCTGATCCACGAGTTCGACTATCCGCGACTTGGCCCCGGCCAGATGTGGGAGCGCGCACGCGATCGCCTCGTCGAGCTGGGCGGTGAGGTGCGCCTGCGGCACCGCGTCCTGGGCGTCGAACGTCGCGACGGTCGCGTCGTCGCGGTACGTGCGCGCATCGATCATGGGGAAGTGCGCATTGCGGCCGATCACTTCATCAGCACGATCCCGGTCGGCGAGCTCGTGCGCGCGTGCACACCGAGAGCGCCGGCGGCGGTGCGGCGCGCGGGGCTCAGGCTCAACTATCGCGACATGCTCGTCGTCGCCCTGATCCTCCGTCAGCGCGATGTCTTCCCCGACAACTGGGTGTACATCCACACGCCGGGCGTCCGCGTCGGCCGCATCCAGAACGTCAACAACTGGAGTCGGGCGATGGTCCCCGATCCGGCGACGAGCTGCATCGAGATGGAGTACTTCTGCTTCGAGTGGGACGACCTCTGGTCGAGTGAGGATGGGGATCTCATCGCGCTGGCGCGTCGCGAGCTCGGTGAGCTCGGCCTCGCCGATCCATCGCTCGTCGTCGAGGGCAAGGTCGTCCGCATGCCCAAAGCGTACCCGGTGTACGACTCGACCTATCGCGCCTATCTCGACGTGATCCGCAGCTGGCTGGACGGCATTCCGAACTTGCACACGATCGGCCGGAACGGAATGCACAAATACAACAACCAGGATCACTCGATGCTGACGGCGATGCTCGCGCTCGACAACATGCGTGGGGCCGCGCACGACCTGTGGTCGGTGAACACCGACTTCGAGTACCACGAGACGCAGCGCGTGCCGGCGCCCGCTGCCCCACGCGCGAGGCGTACGCACCGCGCGCACGTGGGCGCACGTCGGTGGCCGGCGCCCCACGCCGACGTCACGTCATGAATCAGGAGGTCTCTCTCTCGGTCATCGTTCCCGCCCGGAACGCGGAGGCAGTTCTCCCTCAGTCGCTCGGCGCGCTTCTGGCGAGCGATCTGCCGCGGAGTGCGTGGGAGCTCATCGTCGTCGATGACGCGAGCTCCGACACGACGGCGCACGTCGCGCGTCGTTATGCGGATCGCGTGGTCGAGCTCCCCCCGGAGCGACCCCTCGGCCCCGCATACGCGCGCAACCGCGGCTGCGATGCGGCTCGGGGCGAGATCATCGTGTTTGTGGACGCCGACGTCTGCGTGCACGCCGACACGCTCAGGCGGTTTGCGCAGCTCTTCGCGGATGATCCCGCGCTCAGCGCCGCGTTCGGTTCGTATGACGCGACACCCACCGCGCCCGGACTCGTGTCGCAGTACCGCAACCTCCTTCACCACTACGCTCATCAGACGAACGGCGGCGATGCCCAAACGTTCTGGGCCGGGTGCGGCGCGGTGCGGCGAGACGTCTTCATCGATGCGGGCATGTTCGACGAGTGGCACTTCCCTCGCCCGCAGATCGAGGACATCGAGCTCGGCGCGCGCATCCGCGCGAGGGGGCATCGCATCGCGCTGCGACCGGAGATCCAGGCGACGCACCTCAAGCGATGGACGCTCGCGGAGGTCATCCGCACCGATCTGCTCGACCGCGGCGTTCCATGGACGCGGCTGCTCGTGCAACAGGATCGGCTGGCACGTCCCGCGACGCTCAATCTGCGGACGAGCGAGAAGGTGAAGACGCTAGTCGCGTGCGGTGCGCTGGTGTGCCTCGCGATCGCGACGCTCGGCGGCGGACGGGCGTGGAGCGCCACGGCGGCGGCGTTACTGACGGCGGTCGTCGCGGGGAGCGCCGATCTGTACGCCTTCTTCGGGCGCGCTCGCGGCTGGCGTTTCGCGCTCGCGGCTGTACCCCTCCACTTCCTGTACTACGCGATGAATGGGGCGTCGGCGATGCTCGGATGGCTGCTTCATCACGCAGTCGGCGCGCCTCGCCCCGATCCGGTGATCGAGGCGTATGCGGAGCTAGGTCTGGTGAAGGACCCGCCGATGCCGTCGCCCCGGCGAGTCAGTACGTGGTCTGATTAGCTTTGCGCCGGATGCACCTCTACAGAGGACAATCCCGACTCGCCGCTCGGTGTCAGGTGCCCGGTGGCGGGAGGCGGCGCGACGGCGGGCGCACACGCGGACCCCGCGCCATGGGCTTGGCGCCGCGCTTCTTGGAACGCGAGCGCTGGAGAGCGTCCACTTCGACGTAGAGTCCCGGCGATCCCGGCGCGCTGGCCGTCGCGACGCTACTGCCTGCTCATCGTGGCGCTGTTCGCCTGGTGGCTGCCGGCGGCGGCGGACGGCGGCGATCGATCCGCGAGGCGATCCGCCACGAATGAGTCCTAACGGAATACAACGAGTCACTGGCCAGCGACGGTCCTTGATGATCGCGGTGGTTGATGCGGCGAAGGCTCAGTATACGTCGCGCGCTGGACGTGATACGCGAAATAATAGTCCGGCGCGGACGTGCGCGGGGGACTCGTCGCCGAGCGCACGAATGGCCGTTGGCAGGCGTCGATCGGCGCTCGCAGCGCGCAGGCTAGCGCCGCGTATCGCCATGCGTCCTGTGGAAGTCTGCCGCCACATGGAGCTATGTCCCCGTAGAGAGCGCTTGCCCTCACGCGTCGCCCCTCCCTGGACCCTCTGACTGGGCTCCGCGCAAGGAGCCAGCTTGCGAAACGCGGCTGTGCCTGCCCGGCAATTAGGACAGATACGTCTCGAACTGGTACGCTTGCGTTTGTAGGTACCGGCCTCCACATTATAAAGTAACGGGTCGAGACCTGCGGCGACGTAGCCGCCCCCGTCGCACCGGCGTTTCTGCGAGCCTTGTGCGCTACCTGTCTCGGTCGCCCACGGCAGCAACTCAGGTCTGGCATCGTGGCCTTCACGGGCGACGTGCGGCTTTTCGGTTACCGGGCGCGACCGTGGTCATTCCAACCATTCTTCTCGAACGATGGGCCCGCCCCCGCCATCCCGTTTCTCTCGCCCGCTTGTTGAGAGTGCCGATCGAAGTCGTGCTCGCACTCTGCCTCGCGGCCGAAGTCACCGGCTCTCAAACCATAGAGCGTTCTCTACTAAAGCTGGAGGAGCGCCGGGTCATGCCGCTTACGACGAGCTTTGCTGTCTCTGGTGCGACCGTGACCCTTCAGGGCTCCTACGTGGTGTGGTCGCGCACCCAGCGAAAAGTCCAGTATGTGCGGGCCGACGAAGTACGTAGCATTTGCGACGGAATGGCGCTCGCCCCGATTAGTGCCGCGTTTACTAACGGGGACGCCACTGTCGAAGTGATCGACGCAGAGGGACGACTCATCAGGTGGAACGAGAGCGACGCTCGATGCACGCCCGTCGACAGCATTGTGGTGACCGGCGAGCTCATGGGTGCTGTGTATCACGAGGGCGGCTGGATCATTGCTGCGGAAGACGGACAGGGGCGTGGTGTTCTACTCTTGCGAGGCAGGTCGGGTGGCGTTAGGCACGTCGTGGAATCGTCGAGTCGCCTCGGTTCAGCTCTTCACCTTCCACAGAGCTTTTTCTCCCCACACCCTCAAGGGTTGCTCCTAAGTCTCGCGGTTTGGCCGTTTCAGTGGCGCGTGATCAGTACGGCAGGCGGGGTCCTAGCGGAGGGCCAGCCGTTTACTGGTGATACGACAATTGTCGTCGGAACCGATACGGCAAGAGCCTCTTCCATGGTCGGACTCGCTTCACATCGGCTCGATAGAGGTTATGTCCAAATCGTGGCTGATCCCAAGAGCGACATTCGACTTTTTGTTTTGTATGACGATAGCGGTCGACGGGTGCGGATGAAACCCGTTGCGGTTTCCATGGGGATTCTTCAAGTCCTGCCTGAGCACCATTGGCTGGCGGCGTTAAGGAGAACCCGCGACCTCGAGCTGGTTCTTTATCACTGGCGTTGGGAGCCGTCTATTCATTAAGGAGGCGCAGGATGCGAACATGGCACATCGTCGCCGTCGCACTGTTTGCGTGCGTTAGCGCGGCAAGCAGCGCGATGGCCCAAGTGGGTTGCCACGAGTGTCGATTCGACGACGGTGCCTGGGTGTGTGCTCAAGCACACCCGGGGTTCGAGAATTGTCGCGTCGGCGCGACCTCTTGCACAACCGGTGGCGGGTGCGAACCGACTATGCCGCCGCCCGGTGATATGCAGGCTGATGGTGCGTTCAGTCTTCGCAAGACCGCCAACGTGCAGAGGACCATACTCGTGCTCGACGAGGCGCGGTACGCCGCGCGTACAGACGGGGCCCGAGGTCTCAACGGAGCGACGTTCAGGCGTGCATGCAACGGGGTTGTCGTCACCCGAACGTATTCGTTGTCGATGGACGCGGTACTCAAGCAAAGAGCAAGGATGCTGACGCTGTAGCAGCGCAAGCAGCTGCGCGCTAGCGGCCATGGCTCCCAGCGCCGGCCCCGAGCTCGCGTCAAGGTGGAGGGAAGATGGATGACAACTCTGCTTCGCTGGTTAGGCGTCGTCGTTCTGCTCGCCCGAGATTCAGCACAAGCGCAGCCACAGAACGCGATGGCGGAACTGGTTCGTGCTTATCCAGACGTCGTTATCTCGGCACGCGCCGCGATGGCTGCACACTCCTCCGGCGTCTTGTTCGCGCTAGACTCGTCAGGCCGCCTGTACGCTGTCAGGGACGACGGCTCGTGGAGGAAGACAGCCATTTTTGAGGCCGGTCCCAACGGACTTTCGGGCGCGGAGACCATGGGCTTCGTCGGAGATACGTTATGGATTTGGCTACCGTCGACGAGGCGCATGATGCTATTGGATTCGGGGATGCGCTCACTGAGGGTGGATACCGTGCCGGCCTGGCCTGCCATCCTACCAGGAGCGGACTATAGACCCAAAGCTCGCCTGGCTAGCGGGGAGACTATTGTCGAAGAAAGCGGTGGCTTGATCGCGCTTTCAGAACAAATGACTCGTGGTCGGCTCGTGCTGCGCCTAGATCGGGCGGGCACAGTTGCGGATACGTTATGGCGGCTGGCGACCGCGAACGTCGCGCTCCTCTTTGAAACCAGCGATGGTGGAGCTCTTGCCGTCCGCCAACCCTGGGCGGCCCCGGATTTCTTCGCAGTCTCTGCCACAGGTGATCGCCTCGTCGTGGTGCAACAGCCCCAAGCTCCGGACTCCAGTGGCGGATCGATCAACATAACGATTAGGCGTCTTGAGATGGGCCGTACGAAATCCTACGTTGTCCGGTATTCACCGCAGCCTTTTCGCGAGGAGATAGCCGAAGATCTTATCAGTCGGCTCAACTCCGAAGGGACTTTGCAGCGGTTTGCGGATCAAGCAGCGGTACGGCATCATGTACGCCAAGCGCTCTACCGCCCTCGGTTTCTGCCGGCTGTCGCGAAGGTGCTGGTCGGCGCGGACAGTAGTCTTTGGCTCAGGCGCTACGGTACGGCAACCGTCTCGTCTTGGATGATCTTGGCCGATGACGGACTGCCTCGAGGGGAGGTTGCATTTCCTGCCGATGTAGATGTGCGAGCTGTGACCTCGAGACGCGCGTGGGCGCTTGTGGGCGTAGGAGACGGTGTGAAGCTGGCGCTGTATGACGCGACGGTGCGGCCATGATGCGGTTACTCGCGAGCTTACTCGTTCTGCTCACGCTGGCGAACCCACCAGTCCAAGCCCAAGCATCTGCTCGCGGCGTGTCGGATGTCTACGGGCGTGTCGTGGATGGGTCTGCGCCAGTCGTAGGTGCCGAGGTCCGCTTAGTCGATGACAACACTGGTGCTGCTATAAGCACGACAAGCGAGGAGGGCGGAGAGTTCGTTTTCCGGGACGTGAGCGCCGGATCATGGAGACTTAGCGCGCGGCGGATCGGCTACCTTCCCCACGCAGAGTCACTTCTGCTCCAGGTCGGAACATCTCAACGCGTCCTGGTCAGTCTGAAGCCGCTCCCCCAATCCCTTGACACCGTTACCGTCCTGCGAGACGGCGTGACACCGGCGCGATACGGGCCCAGTTCCCGCATGGAAGAATTCTACCGCCGCCGTGCGCGAGGACGGGGCCGGTTCTACACGCGCGAGGAGCTAGAGGAGTCTGGTCGCTCAAAGCTCACCGACTTATTGCGGCTCGTTCCCGGTGCGCGGGTCAAGACCTACCCTGGCAACCTTGTGGAGGTCGCGTTTGCGCGGTGCTCAGGGCCAGTTCGGCTGAGACGCTCCGGAAGTTTGTCAGCCGTCGCCACCGGCAGCGCGGGAGCGCAATCACCGTGGGTCGCGCTCTACGTTGATGGTGTCCGAATCGATACCGCGTCGGTAAAACAGGTACTCGCTGAATTCTACCTTGGCGAGATTGAAGCCTTGGAGGTCTACCGCGGTGTATCGGAACTACCCCCGGAATCGGTCGGCAACGCATGTGCGGCGATTTACATCTGGACTCGCTTCGGGCCTGGGCCGAAGGTGCGCCCCTAAAGCCTTCCGCTACGTCATTCGGATCGCTGGGATTGCCGGATGGGGCGAGCGCCGCATCGAGCCGCCCTTTGCTCGCCGCGCGCGAGAGCTCGCCGATCAAGGCGTCGGCCCCGACGAAGCGCGCTTCGTAGCCGTGCTGAATCGCGCGGTAGGCGATCGCGATGCAGAGATGCGATTTCCCGGTGCCGCTCGGGCCACTGAAGATGGCGTTCTTCCCCTCGCTCACGAGCTCGGGACCGAGATAGCTGCCCAGCATCTGCAGCTTGAGCGCGGTCTGGAAGGTGAAGTTGAAATCGTCGATGGTGCGCAGGAAGGGAAACTGCGCCTTGCGCACGGCGCGCGTCAGCCGCGTCTCGCTGCGGTGCGCGATCTCTTCGGCGACGAGGGTCTCGAGATAGGTGCGGTAGCTCATGCCCTCCGCCTCGGCGCGGGTCGCGAGATCGGGGTAGAGCCGGCGCACCGTGGGGAGATGCAAGCGGCGCAGCATGCCGTCGAGATCGTGGACCGGCGCGGGCGGGCCGGCCGATGCCTGACGACGCCGGCGTTTCGGCGGGGCGGCGCGGCGGCTCATGACACCGCCTCCGTCGACACCTCCGTCGACGCCAGGCGCGCGACGAGCCGCACCACGTACTCCGCGCCAAGGAGCCGCTGGAAGAGCGCCCGCTGCAGCACGAGCCGGAAATGCGTGTCGCCCAGTTCTTCGAGTAAGGCGAAGAGCCGCTCGACGTCGCCTTTCCACGTGTGCGGGCGCTGATGAATGAGCTCCGTGAGATAGCCTTCCCCCACCGGCCCGAGCTCGAGAATCCGCTCGCCCATGAAGTAGAGTCGCTTCCGCGCGCCAGCGACCGCCGCGAGCGGCGCGGCGCGCTGGCCGGGCAGATAGCTCACCGTGCCGTGCGTGGGGAAGCGCGGATGCACCGCGTCGTGTTTGCTGCCGGCCGTGATGATCTTCACGCGATCCGGATAGAGCCGCACCGCGGGGATTTCCTTCGTGGCGCGATGGAGTCGCGTCGTGTTCACCTCGACGAGCCACTCCGCCAGCTGCTGCGGCGGATCGGCGGTCAGATCGGTAAAGCGCCGGGCACGGAAGAAGGCTCGCTTCACAAACCCCACGAGATTTTCGACGGCTCCTTTCTGCTGCCGCTGGCGCGGCGTGCAGAGCTCGATCGTGAAGCCGTAGTCGATGGCGACGGGCCCGAGCACCGGATTCCAGACGGGCCGGCCCTCCTCGTGCCGCACGATGACCATCTCGGGATTATCGCACACAACACGGAGCGGCACGCCGCCACTGGCCGCGAAGCTGTCGAGCAGCCTCCGGACGAGCGCCTCCACCCGCTCATTGGGCACCAGCACCACGTGGATCCACCGCGAATACTTGAGCCGATACGCCGCGATTGCTGTCTCCTCATCCTCCGCTGCGTACAGCATTGAAATGCCAGCCGGGCTCATGCGGTTCGGATATATCGCCTTTTCAGTCGGCGGTGGCCCCAAATTCAGCCAACGTTGTGGGCGACTCGTGAGCCTTGTGCGTACGCACTCGAAAAAGAAGCGTCCCCGCTCGTAGTTTCCGCACGAGTCCAGCATTGCGGATGGCGCCACCCAGCTCTGCAAGCATTCGCTCGGGACGAATACCCTCCTCGTCAGGCCATTGGGATTTCTTCCGTCGTGGGAAAAACAGGTACCGGTTATGGTGCTTGACGGCATTGACAAACCCCTCCCAACCGAAGCGCCACACCTGATCGGGCGTTAGACTGAAAAAGTGCTTTTGTGCCCACGGATGGTCGGGAATGTGGTCCACGAGGTATTGAAACGCCTTCTCATTGGCTGCGGGATCGAGCTCCGCTTCCTCGCACAGAAGATCGTATGAATCAGTGACTGGTCCTTGATATCCGCCCTCCCTCGACTCGTAGGGCACCATCATCGCCGCGTCCTCGAAGTCTTGCCTGACGCACTCGTACACTCGATCACCGACCAACTCCGCCTCCGCCGCGATGAGCTTGCGTCGGGACTCGCGATAGCAGAAGTCGCAATAGGGTGAAACGAGATTGTCGCGGATGAATTGCTTGAGGTCCCGGTCGCTTTCGCACCGAGCGCACATGAACGGACCACCACCGATGTCAGAGTCCAGCGCGATATCAGGACCTGACACAACGTTCTCGCGTGACATTGATGCGCTCCAAGAAAAAGAACCGTCCTACCTATTGCTGCCTCGCCCACACCAGATGCAATCGAGGGACGCCCGGAGTGGCGTCCCTCATTCACAACCAGATCGATTTTAGCTTCAGTTGCCCCGTCAGGAATCGAACCTGAAGTCTCTGCGTCCAGAGCGCAGCGTGTTGCCAGTTACACCACGGGGCATCGGGTCACTACAACTCTATCCTACAGACTTTCCCCCACAGCACCCCCACAGCCGTCTTGCAGAGTCCCACAAACCCCTGCCCCAAAGACTTACAATTTCAGGCTCGCACGGCCCAGAGTCAGGCGTGTTGCCAGTTACACCAAGGGGCAGAAGCTGCTTTTTCGGACCCTAAACCTAGCCGCCGCAAGCCGTTCGATCAACCCCGCCCTGTTGCGCCCTCGGTCCCGCTGAGACATTTGCGGGGTGACGTTGACACTGGCCTTACGCCCCTGCGCCGCGCTCGCACTGCTCACCGTCGCCGCGTGCCACGAGGCAGCCACGGCGCTCGGCGGCACACCGGCGCGCGCCGCCGCCAAGGGCAGTACGATGCTCACCGCGCTCGCCGACCGCTTCGGTCCGGTCGAGCTCGCACCCGAGATTGCGCGGACGCGCCCGCGCCTCGCCAGATACAGCACCACCCCTTCGCGGCTCCTCGACGAGGAGGACCTATGGACTGGGCGCGGGCCGGAGCATCGCACGCTCGAGATCCAGGGGACCCGGCGCGGAGGACGGTACGTCCTTTTTCAGCACGCGCGGGCTGCTGAGCCGGTCCAGGCGGGCGACGCGCGCCACCTCATGCACCTCCAGGTGCTTGGAGACGACGAGTTCCGATGGACGTCTCTCGATGAGGTTGCCATCGGCACCGTCACCGCCGCGGACCTCGATCGCGC
This sequence comes from Gemmatimonadaceae bacterium, assembly GCA_052389995.1. GTDB lineage: Bacteria > Gemmatimonadota > Gemmatimonadetes > Gemmatimonadales > Gemmatimonadaceae > JAICNG01. The sequence continues at coordinate 121,625 of JBQTHJ010000027.1, forward strand.
GCTGACCGCGGTCTTCGAAGCCGCAGAGCATGGTCACGGTGACGCCGTCCGTGCCGCCGCGCGCGCGGCGTTTCCTCGAACGTCCGCCTCGATCGCCCGCCTCTTCGCGATCGACTCACTGCGGACGACGCGCGATTCCGATGGGGCGACGTCGGTCGTGCTGGGCGTTGGGCTCCGTCCCGGGCGCACCGAGCGCTGGTTCGACGCGCTGGGACCGTACTCGCGCAAGTATTGGGTTCCCCTGCGGTGGCACGTGACCGTCCGCGACTCGTCAGGCGTACTGTGGGGCGATTGGACGAAACGCGACTCATCACTCGTGCTGCGATTCCGGGTCAAGAACGGCTCGCTCGCGCCGATCGGCGCTGGGCCCCGTCGTCTGGGAACGTCTACACGCCTAACGGTGGACGCTTCCGCCAAGGTGGGTCCGTTTCGCGTCGGGGTGCGCGGCCTCGATATGGTCGTCGTGAGATCCAGCGCGCCGGGCAGCATGGCGATGACGTTTCACTTCCTCGAGGAGCCGGACTGGCAGCTGCCCCCGCTCGTCGGGCGGCTCCTGCGTGAGGCACTCCGTCGGCCCTTCGAGGGAGCTGGCGCGCTCATGCGCTATGGTGTTCGAACCGATGTTCGAACGGCCGGTGACACCACGTCGACGGTTTGGCGTGACATCGACGTTACGGTGCGCGAGAGCGCCATCCTCCGTTTTTTCGGCCGGCTCGGCGGCACCGCACTCGGGGACTTTCGAGAGGGGGCCGAGCGGGAGGCAGAGCGGCTGTGGGGAGAAACGCTCAGGGGGATGGCGGAAGATGTAGCGAAGATCACGGGTTGCGCGGGCGCCCTCCGGGCGGGGCGGAATACCGGCGACGCCGCACCCCGATGCGACGAGTAACGATCCGTAACCCGCAGTGCGCAATGGTCTCGACCTCGCATTGTCGCGCTTCCCGGAAAAAAAAAACGCCGCGGACAGAAATCCGCGGCGGTTGCCTCACTACGATTGTGCTGCGAGGGTTGTGCCTCGCACGCCGTCATTGGAACTCTACGTCCTACCGACCGGCGGCGGGCAACGACCCTGCGAAGATGGTTGATGGTTGACCGAATCTCTCCATTGGAACTCTACGTCCTACCGAAAGAGACCGGCAACCGAGTCGAGTGTCGGCGCAACCAGACTTTCAGGTTGCATGCCAGAGTGGAGCTGAGGGGAGTCGAACCCCTGACCTCCTGGGTGCGATCCAGGCGCTCTCCCAACTGAGCTACAGCCCCGCACGAAGCGGGTACGGGAGAACACGGCGGATCCCTCGCACCCGGTCCACCTGACGACAACAGCCCCGCCATGCTCGCGGGGCCGCGTCAAGCTGTTGGATGATAACAGCTTTGGTGGTCCGCGTCAAGCGAACGGCCGAGTCATCTCGGTGCCCGGGCCATCACACCCTCACGCATTCAACGTCTGCATAACGCGTGGTGGTTCCGACAATTCTCAATACCTGCCAAGAGGGCGATGGGGGGCGATCCCACGACTTTCGTCGTTTCCCAAACTGCCCACACTCCCCCCGGAGTTGTCCCCCCATCGCTTCACTTTGCCGCACGCCTGCAACGGCGCACGAGGGCCCGTCCGGCGGCCCTGCTACGCACTAGACCGATCAGCGACGTTCCGGGCAACATCCGGTGCCTGCACCGAACGCGCGCGCGTCTTGCCACCACCGAAGCCCGACCGTAGCCTCACCGCCATGTTTGCCGACGTCACCGCCGATGGCGTGCGCCGCGCCGCCGCGCGACTCAATGGAGTCGCGCGACGCACCGAGCTGCGTCTCGTGCCGCGCCTCTCGGAGCGCGCCGGCATCGAGGTGTGGATCAAGCTCGAGAACGAGCAGATCACAGGCTCCTTCAAGCTGCGTGGCGCGTACAACGCCATCGCGTCACTCTCGCCCGCGGATCAATCGCGCGGTGTCGTCGCCGCGAGCGCTGGAAATCACGGCCGCGGTGTGGCGTTCGCTGCGCAGCGATTCGGCGTGCCGGCGACGATCTTCGTTCCGCGCACGGCACCTCGCGTCAAGGTGGAGGGAATCCGGGCGTGCGGTGCACACGTCGATGCGGAGTCTGCGCATTACGACGAAGCGCACGCGCGCGCCAAGGCATTCGCTGCCGAGAGACATGCCGTCTACCTCGATCCGTGCGTCGGTGAGCCGCTCGTCGCCGGCCAGGGAACGGTCGCGCTCGAGATTCTCGAGCAGCTTCCGGACGTGCAAACCGTCATCGTTCCCGTCGGAGGGGCGGGACTGCTCGGCGGCATGGGCGCATTCCTCCGGGAGAGCGCGCCACACGTTCGAATCGTCGGCGCACAGAGCACGAAGACGAATGCAATGGCGCTCTCACTCGAGGCGGGCCGCATCGTCGACATTCCCGTGCTCGAGACGCTGGCCGATGGGCTCGCCGGAGCGATCGATGAGGATGCCTTCGACGTGGGTCGACATGCGCTCGATGCGATGGTGGCCGTGGAGGAAGCGGAGATCGCGCGCGCGATCGCTGAGCTCCATCGACATGAGAATGTCGTGGCGGAGGGAGCTGGCGCGGTCCCCATCGCTGTGCTGCTGTCCGGCCGCATCGGTGACCTTTCGGGTCCCCTCGTCGCCGTGATCAGCGGCGGGAACATCGATCCCGACGTACTCGAGCGCGTCGTTGCGGGCGGAGATTGAGGGAAGAACGGCAGCTCAGCCCGACCTCGGCGTGTCGTCCTATATTTCGGCCATGTCGCTGGCTCTGCGTTTCCTTGGAACGTCAGCCGCTCGGCCAACGGTCGAGCGCAACGTCAGCTCGCTCGCACTCATCCGCGAGGGAGAGACGATGCTGTTCGATTGCGGCGAAGGGACGCAGCGCCAGATGATGCGCTACGGGATCTCGTTCGTGCTGGAGGACATCTTCTTTACGCACCTGCACGCCGACCATGTCATCGGCGTCATTGGGCTCATGCGCACCATGGCCTTGCAGGGACGAATTGAAGCGTTGCGACTCTGGGGACCGCGCGGCTCGAGCCGCCACCTGCGCCGCGCATCGGAGTTCGGGGTCGAGCGCGTTGGGTTTCGCGTCGATGTAATGGAGGTGCAGCCCGGCGAGACGATCAAGCGCAATGGCTACGTGATCGAGCCGTTCGCGGCCGACCACGGTGGTGGACCGTCGCTGGGCTTCGCGCTCGTCGAAGAGGAACGACGCGGCCGGTTCAACCCCGACCTGGCCCGAGAGCTCGGCGTTCCCGAAGGGCCGCTGTGGGGCCGGCTTCACCGTGGCGAGGCGGTCACGCTGCCGGATGGTCGTGTCGTGGATCCCGTCGTGTTGGTCGGGCCAAGGCGCTCAGGGCGGAAGGTGGCCATTTCGGGAGATACGCGCCCTGCGGAGAGCGTTATCGAGGCATCGCGCGCCGCTGATGTCCTCGTGCACGAGGCGACCTTCGCCGATGAGGAAGCGGATCGCGCGCGCGAGACGGGCCATTCCACCGCGAGAGAGGCGGCCGCCGTCGCCGCCCGAGCCGGAGTACGGCAGCTCGTTCTCACGCATTTCTCGGCGCGGTACTCCCGGGATGCCTCGGTGCTCCTCAAGGAAGCCCGCGAGGAGTTCGAGCTTACATCGCTCGCTCGCGATGGGATGGAAGTGGAGGTCCCATACGAGGATGAGAGCGTCCCCGGGGGTGTCGGCAAGGAAGGTGCACGGAGGGAGTGACGATTGTTTCTTGCCCCACTAGGATTGGAATCAACGTCCCGCGCGCGCTCGGCTTGTAAGGCGCCCAGGGCTCATTCGGTCCTTTCGTCGCGGTGCGCGTCGCGCCGCACCCCGATTTGCATCTGCGGCAGATGCGCCACTCTTGCACCGGGCTGCGGGAGGCTTCAGTTTGGCACCTCTCTCCTGCCCCGAGGTTAGCGTCCATGCGTCGTCTCCTCGTTCTGGTGTTAGGTGCTGTAATACTTGCTGCGTGCTACGACTCGCCCGTCGAGATCACTCGCGCGCCCACGCCCCGACTGAGCGCCGCGTCATCGTCCGCCTCTCGGTATGTGCTGTTGTTCCGCGGAAGCCCACCTGCCGACTTTGCGGCCACCGTTGCGGCAGCCGGTGGAACGCTCGAGCTGCTCCATGCAGGTGCTGGCATCGCGATCGTGGGCGGCCTTTCGGTCGACAACGCACTGGCGCTCGAGCGGAGCGGCGGCGTCGAGGCGATGGTCGAAGACTTCGAGTATCAGGGTGTCTTCCACAGGGTCGAGCCAATGATCGAGCAAGCCGATCTGGCATCGACGGAGGTCAGCACGCAGAGCCAGGCGAATCCAGCCACGGCGTTCTTCTTTCCGCGCCAGTGGCACCATCGCGCCATCGGAGCGAACGTCGCCTGGGCCGCCGGCCGGCTCGGCTCGCCTAACGTCGACGTCGCGATCCTCGACACCGGTGTCGACCACCTGTACCCGGATCTGGTTGGCCTCGTCGACCAGGGACGCGCCCGCTCTTTCGTTCCCGAGGGGAGCCTGACGCCGCCGTTCCCAACGGATCAGAGACTGTTGAGGGACAACCAGCTCCTCGAGATCTGGTTCCCGGGCTCTGGTCGCCCCATCTGGAGCGACCTGAACGGCCACGGTTCGCACGTCGCCTCCACGGTGAGCAGCCTCGCCATCGTCAGCGCCGGCGTGACGTCCAGAGTGACGATCATTCCTGTGAAGGTGCTGGCCGCCCGTGGGTCCGGGTCGTTCACCGGTATTCTGAACGGGATTCTCTACGCGACGGATGCAGGCGCCGAGGTCATCAACATGAGCCTCGGAGCTCTCTATCCCCGCGCCGGTAACCGCGCGTTCAATCGCGTGCTCGATGAGGTCACGATGTACGCGCGCAAGGCCGGCGTGACGATCGTCGTCGCCGCCGGGAACGACGCCGCGCGGCTCCACCCGAGCAACGGCGGTCTCTATGGCGCGTTCTGCTCGACGAAGAACGTCATCTGCGTTTCGGCGACGGGGCCGAACGCGGGACCGGTGAACGGGCCGTACACGCCAGGAGTGGATTTCCGGGCGATCTACACGAACTACGGGATCCAGTTCATCGACGTCGCCGCCCCCGGCGGGAACTGGGCCGAGAACGCACAGGGGCAGATCGTGTCCGCCATTGGCGTGTGGGCCGCGTGCTCGAAGACGCGTCTCCAGTTCGTCGTCCCGAGGGTTCCGCCGGGGTCGCCCGAGGGGACCCTTCCCGCCCCTCCGTTCTATCGCAAGAACATCTGCTCGCTGAACCCAAACTTGACGTTCGCGTCGGGCTTCATCGGCACGAGCATGGCGTCCCCCCACGTGGCGGGCCTGGTCGCCCTGCTCGTGGAGCAGGTCGGCCGAAGCCCGGAGACGATCAAGTCCATCCTGACGGAAATGTCGGACGACATCGTCGAGTTCGGTAAACCCGGGAAGGATGACTTTTACGGGAATGGCAGAATCAACGTGCCGCGGGCCCTCGGGCTTTAGGAAGCGCGCGCACTCCCGAAGCCAAAACAGGCCGCGCATGCGCGGCCTGTTTTGTCTCGCCCCTTTGACCCGCTCGTCGTCAGCCCGCGTGCGTCACCGGCGTACCTAACGGGTCATCCGCCGCCGAGATGCGCATCGAGCGCCGAAAGTGGAGCGCGACGTCATCCTCGGTGAGCCCGTCGAGAATGCGGTCGGGATCGAGCCGGGCCGTGACGTTCTTCGCCTCGGGTGAATCGATGGTGCGCCACGCATATCGGTCGAGTCGGGACGTCCGCCTATTCGGATGCCGGAAGACGATCATCGCGTGGCTGGCACTCGTGAGCATCACCTCGACGCCCCACGTCGTGCCGTCCGACGCCTGATGGGTTTTCATCGTTAGGCCACGACGTTCGGCGCGAGCGGCTGTCGGCCGTCGAATCCGGCGTCGCGCTCGTGCCAGTGGGCCACCGCCGGCTCCCCCAGGCGCCAGCAGAGATACACCGGACGTCCCCCCATCTCGCCGGGGAAATCGACCAGCCCAATGTCGAACCCTTTCATCTCGACCCCCAGGCCCTTGAGCTCACCCACGTAGCGATCGATCGCCGTAGCGGCGCCCTGGATGTCGCGCTGGAGCCGATCAAGATCCGCCGCATCTCGCGAGGCAGTCGCGGCCGCGACGTCGAGCTCCTTCACCAGCCGCTGCCATCGCGCATACTCGTCCACGATGTCCTGAACGATCTTGCGGATGAGTGGGAGCATCCTGTTCGCCTGATCGATCGTGAAGCTTTTCATGGCGTGCACAGGGTGTGCACGGGACATGCCCCGGGTCAAGTACGCCAAGGGGTGTGCGACGCGCCGACGTCGCGCGATATTCCGTCATGACTGCACCAACCGATCGCATGACCGCCGAGGATCTCGCGCGCGCGCGCTCCTTGCTCGGGCTCTCGCCCGGAGAACTGGCGGCGGAGATCGGGCTCACCGAGCACGTCGTACGCGCGTGGGAGGAGGGCTCGCTGCGCATCCCACGTCAGTACGCCCTCCAGATCGCGTTTCGCGCCGCTATCGCCGAGCGGCAGGCGGCGCTCGCGACGAGCGGGCTGCCGGAGTGCGGCTGGGTCGCGCGCTGGATGCATGGAGCGCCGCAAGGTCCGGGAGAGCGTCAGCACTTCGAGGCCCTTCGGCGTCACGCTGCCACATGTCCCGACTGCACGGCGCGCGCGCGCTTCATCGAGCACAACTTCCCGCCGATGCCCGACCTCCCGGTGCCGGCGGTCGTAAAAGCGGCGAGAACCGCCGCGAACTGGCTCGAGAAGCGGCCACCCTGGCTCGGCGCGGCGGCGGTCGGTGCCGTCGCTCTTGGCGTGTTTACCGTGCTGCGCGTCGGTGGGATGGCCGTGAACGGCGAAGCGCCGTCGGCCGGCGGGGCGTTGCTCCTCATCATCAGAGAGATCGTGCGGGGCGCCGTCCTCGGCGCAGCGGCCGGCCTCACCTACACGATCTCCCGCGATCCGTTGCGACGGCTGGGGGCGGCGGGCGACTACCTCGCCGGCATGATGTGCGTGTGGGCCGTAATGTTGGTGCACTTCATCTCGATGCAGCTTCTCACCGGGCACCCGGCGTTCGCCACGCCCAACGATGCCGGCGTCGTCGCGCTCGCCGGCGCAGTGGTGGGGGCGATCATCGGGCAGCTCTGGTTTCGCCGACGTTGAGACGGCATGGAGCATGAATGATGATCACCGAGCCACCTCACCGAGGACATACCGATGACGACGAGCCGCGAAACCGATTGGATGAATCATCCCGTCATCCGCAGGCTGGTGGATGAGGCGAACCGGCTCACGTTGGCGGAGCGCATTACGCTGGTGAAGGGACTCATCCCCTCGATCGCCAATCAGCTCAGCCCGCGTGAGTTCGAGGGCTTTGTGGCCGAGCTCCAGCTCAAGGGCGAGCGTTTCCACGAGGCGCAATCGCAGAAGGGCGAAGGACGGTCGGCACGCCAGGTTCCGGGAGAGCGCGACCTCGAGCGGCGCTGACGCAGCCCCTATCTTCGCTCGGCCGTTCGCTCCTCGAGTCGCCGCCGGCGTCTCTCCTGCGCCGCTGCATAGCGGCGTTTTTCATCGTCGGTCTCCGGCTCGACCGGCGGGATCTGGACGGGGCGATGGTTCTCGTCGATCGCCACGAACGTGAGGTAGCAGGAGTTCGTGTGCCTTCGCGCTCCGGTCGCGAGGTTCTCCGCCTCGACGCGAACGCCAACCTCCATCGATGTTCGCCCGACGTAGTTCACTGACGCGCGCATCACCACGAGATCGCCGAGATGGATCGGCTCGCGAAAGTCGACGCGGTCCACCGACACGGTGACGCAGTTCTGGCGCGCATGACGAATAGCGGCCACCGCCGCGACCCGATCGAGCATCGAGAGGATCACTCCGCCGAACACGTGCCCGAGGTTGTTGGCGTGTTGCGGCATCATCATCTCCGAGCTTTCGTGCTGAGACTCGCGCACGAAGCGGGGTGGAAGCTTCTTTCGTGGTTGGCTCACAGCGGGCGAACAGGTGCGGCGTTGGGGGCGGAGGCCACGGACGGGGCGCGCCGGCGCGATTCACGAACGGCGGTGCGCGACTGTTCGGAGTAGAGTGCGGCTTCGTCGAACGCTCGCGTCAGCGCGCGCCGCGTCGCAGGATCGAGAGGCGGCATGTCGAGCCAGAGGAGCGAGTACACCGGCGCGGAGATTCGCGCGACCGGCCACTCGCGAGCCGCGGAGTCGACCACGGCGAGCGCAGCGCGATCGCCTCCGTCACCGTAGCGCGCAACGATCGCGAGGCCTGCACGCTCCCACCGATCGAGCGAGGAATCGAGCGGCGCCAACGACAACGTCGGGAGGACGTCCGCCCACCACGACAGGCTCGAGTCGGCGGGGATGGGCGGCAGACTGATCATCATCCCGCCCGCGCGGGCCCCCTGTCCCGGAACGTAGAACTGGAGCGCCGGACGACGTCCGTCGCGCACGATGGAGAACGACGACGAGTCGAAGTCGAAGTCGGCGATCGCATCGGCGGCGGCGCGCGCGCGCGCATCGGGAGATGCGAGCACCGAATCCAGCGCGAGCGAGAAGCGACGCTGCCCTTCCGCGACGACCTGGGCGGCCGTCTTCCGGTCGAACAGATCGCTCACCGTCACGATGTCACCGCTTCGAAGATCGATCACGCCGCGCCGCGTGAGGTGCCACTCCGCGCCGCCTTGAATCAGACCGTCGGCGTGATACTCGAACGACTGGTACGGGCCGAACGCGTCCAGCAGCTCGATCTCGGTCGTCGCCTCAACGATCGGATGCTCGCTGACCTCCTCCTCGGCCATCACGCGGCGATCGTTCGGATACTCGCCGCGATACCATCGCTCGAGCGAGGCGGCGGTCGTGTCCTCGAAGATCGCGACCGAGTCGCCGGCGAGGAGGTCGCGCCGAAAGATACGCTGGCCGACGATCAGCGCCTCGAAGTGCGAGCGGTCGTCGTCTGTGACGTAGATCTCGTGGAATCGGCCGTCGAGGCGTGCGAGTCGGAGAGGGGCGCCCCGCACCCTGATGCGCCCGTTCTGGCTTCGAACCCAGATGCTCGAGTCGCCGGCGGCGAGGAGGAACTCTGCCGGTGGCGCGCCCACGCGCTCCGTCCGGCAGGCGGCGACCGCGAGCGCAACGACCAGAAGGAAGCGCGTCATGCCCCGCAAATATAGCGCTCCGAGGGAGGCCCGGACGAGCGATACGGAATGCCCGGTCGATCGTTTACATTGGGTCACCCCGCCGTCCCCCGACACAGATCCTCTACATGCGCAGTCTCTTCATCGTCTCGCTCGCGGCCCTCGCCTGTGAGGCCGACTCCAACGCGCGCGCGTCGCAAGTTTCCGTCGCCACCGCAAAACCGGCGGCAGCGCCTGCACCCGTGGTTCCCGACACCCTGCGCCGCGCCGACTCGTCGATCGTCCGCGGCATCTACGTGCTCCGATGGGCGGCGCAGAGCCCGGCGAAGATGAAGAGGCTGATCGCGATCGCGGATTCGACCGAGATCAACGCGCTCGTGATCGATGTCAAGGATGAGTTCGGTCTGAACTACCGCTCCTCGGACACGCTCGTCGCGCGCAATGCGGGGAATGCGGGGACGATCCCGAACTTGAAAGCGATGGTCGACACGATGAAGGCGCACGGTATCATCCCGATCGCCCGCATCGTCGTGTTCAAGGACTCGGTCGCCGCACGTCTCAACCCGCAGCACACGATTCGCAAGCCCGACGGCGGTGCGTGGCGCGACAAGGAAGGGCTCACCTGGGTAAGCGCGTACGATCCGACGATCTGGGAGTACAACATTCGCGTCGCCGAGGAGATGGCGCGCGCGGGGTTCGCGGAGGTGCAGTTCGATTACATCCGCTTTCCCGAGCCCTACCGCAGTCTGCCGACGCAGGTCTTTCCGAAGGCGGGCGGCCGGACCAAGCAGCAAGCGCTCGCGGAATTCCTCCGCGCGGCGTGCCCGCGTGTGCGCGCGCTCGGCGCCAGGTGCACGATCGATGTGTTCGGGCTGACGACGACCGTTCCGGGCGCGCTCGAGATCGGCCAGCATTGGGAATCGCTCTCGCCGCTCGTCGACGTCATGCTGCCGATGACGTATCCGTCGCACTACCCGCGAGGCGCGTTCGGCATTCAGCGCCCGAACGCCGACCCGTACCGGGTGAACTTCCTCGCGATCAAGCGCGCCCGCGAGCGTGACGAGAAGCTCGGTATCGATGATCCGGGACACGTTCGCGCGTGGCTACAGGCATTCTCGCTGCCGCGAATGGTCCCGAAGTACGGAGCGCGCGAGCTCGAGGAGCAGAAGCGAGCGATCTACGACGCGGGATACGATTCCTGGATCCTCTGGAATCCCGGCTCGCGATACGAGCCGTTCATTCCCGCGTTCGAGAAGGAGACGGTCTCCCGGCGGAAACGTTCCGAGCCCGCGGCGACGCCGGTCGCGGCGCCCGCAGCGGAAGCCCGCGCGCCCTGAGCCTCAGCGCGCCTTCGTGATGGCGCGCACTCCCTCGACGAGACGGTCCACCTCGTTGTCAGTCGTGTAGCAGGCGCAGCCGGCGCGCACGAGCCCGTCGTGCCCAAAGCCGAGTCGCTCGATCACCGTCGTCGCGTAGAAGTCGCCGTGCGAGACGAACACGGCGCGGTCGGCGAGCTGCCCCGCGACCGTCGCGGATGGTTTGCCTTCGACCGCGAAAGCGATCGTGGGCGTCCGCGCACCGTTCGCGGACGGACCGAAGACGCGGACGCCCCGAAGCCCAGACAGCCCCGTCCGCATTTTCGCGCACAGCGCGCGTCCGCGCGCGTCGAGCGCTTCGAATGAGGCGCGCAGTCGCTCGCGGCGCGAAGCGCCCGCACCCGAGAGCGACGCCAGGAACTCGACGGCGGCCCGCGCGCCGGCGATCCCCTCGTGGTTGAGCGTTCCGGTCTCCATGCGCTCGGGGGGTGTGTTCGACGCCGGAATCACTTTCGGAACGTCGAGTGATGCGAGCCGATCGCGGCGTCCCCAGAGGAAGCCGATGTGCGGGCCGTAGAACTTGTAGGCGGAGCAGGAGAGTAGATCGCAGCCCAGCGCGTTGACGTCGATCAGCGCGTGGGGTGCGAAGTGGACGGCGTCGCAGAACGTGATGGCCCCTGCATCGCGAGCGCGCGACGCGATGCGTGCGACGTCGTTGATGGTCCCGAGGGCATTCGACGCGGCACCGATCGCGACGACGCGCGTGCGCGGACCGATGAGCGCCTCGAGCGCTTCCATGTCGAGCGTTCCGTCCTCGGGGCGCAACGGCGCCACACGAACTGCGAGCGTGCGCTCGCGCGCGATCTCGACCCACGGTCCGACGTTGGCCTGGTGATCGAGCTCGGTGACGACGATCTCGTCGCCCGCAGTGAGGGTGCGCCCGATGGCACGCGCGACGTGGAACGTGAGCGTCGTCATGTTCGCGCCGAAGGCGATCTCATCCGGCGCACCCCCGACAAGATCGGCCACCGCCGCACGCGACGCGGCGATGATCGAGTCTGTCTCCTGACTCGACGGATAGTTCCAGTACGTGTTGGCGTTGTGCTCGAACAGGTACTCGCTCATCGCATCGACGACATCGAGGGGCACCTGCGTCCCGCCAGGCCCGTCGAAGTAGGCGACCCGCTCTCCCGCGTGCATGCGCGCGAGCGCCGGGAAGCGCGCGCGGATCTCCTCCACCGAAGCAACTTTGCTCACGTCCCGATCTCGACTCCCGCCGTGCGCTCGATGACGCGGACCGCCTCGACGTGGTCGGCGTCCTCGCCCAGCTCGACACGCGCTCCGCGAAGGAGCTCCGAGGCGAGCTGGGTCAGCGGCGTTGGGACGCCCGCTTCGCGCGCAATGTCGGCCGCGATGCGCAGGTCCTTGTCGAGCAAGGCGAGCCGGAACGTCCGCGGGAACGCACGCGTCATGACGCGCTCGGGGAAAAGGTTCATGCTCGCGTTCGACCGGCCACTCGATGCGTTGATGACATCGAGCGCGATCCGTGTGTCGACACCGCTCTTCGCGAGGGTCGCCAGCCCTTCCCCGGTGGCCCAGATGTGGATCGCGAGGAGCGCCTGATTGACCGCCTTCACCATGTCTCCTGCGCCGACGTCGCCACAGTGCACGATGTTCTTGCCGAACGCGGCGAGCACGGGGCGCACGCGCTCGACGACGGCCGCGTCTCCACCGCACATGATCGTAAGCGTTCCCTGCTCCGCACCGCTGCGGCCGCCGCTGACCGGCGCATCGACGAACGCGATGTCGCGCACGCGAAGCCGAGCGGCGATGCGCCGCGAGGTGGCCGGATCGCCGGAGGTGCAGTCGACGAGGACGGCTCCGATCCGCAATCCGGCGAGCATGCCGTCTTCTCCCTCGAGCAGCGCTTCGACCTCGCGCGATGTCGGCAGGCAGGTGATCACGATTCTCGCCTCGCGCACGGCGTCGGCCGGCGTCTCCGCAATCGTCGCCCGCACGCCGTCCGCAAATTCTTCGGCGCGCGCCCGCGTCCGATTCCACACGGTGAGATCGAAGCCGCGCGCGGGAAGGTGCTTCGCCATCGGCGCGCCGATGGCGCCGAGTCCGAGGAAAGCGACGGAGGTAGTCATGGCCGGGCCTATGTTGGTTATGATGCGGGCCCGGGGCCAGGGGGCCTCGACTCACGCGAGCCGCGCCGCGATGCGAACGACGATCCGACTCGACCTCCCCTCGATCCATGCAGTCCGCGCGATCGAGACCGCGCTTCAGGGCGTAGAGGGCATTGCGCGCGCCGTGGTCACGCGCGTGGGCGCCACGATCGAGCACGACGGCCGTGCGACGGTCGAGCTGCTGAGGGGTGCGGTCGAGAGCGCGGGGTTCGAGCCGGGGGAGATACTCGAGGACCGCAGAAGGCTGACGGTGAGAGCCGAGGAGGACGGAGGACCGAGGACCGAGGAAGAGGCCTTGTAAGGCGAGGAGGAACGAGGAGTGTGGAATCCGCTCGTCCTCACTCCTCGTCTCTCAATGCCTCTCCCTCGGTCCTCGGTCCTCGGTCCCCACTAACTCGCAAATCTCGTCAGCCCCTTCTTATAGCTATCCACGACCAGCGGCAGGTACTTCGAGACCGGCGTGTACTGGACGCCGAGCTCGTGGACCGCGTGGGTGCCGTCGGCGCGGAAGCCGATGGACGTGAAGCGCGCCTCGTCGAGCGAGAGCATCGGACGCCTGCCTAACGCGGCGGCGACCGCCGTGGCGACGTAGGCGCTCGGGATCGCGAGCTTGCGCGGCAGCGGGAGCGGCGGGCGCTTGCCGGCGAGGCGCGCGACTTTCGTGAGGAACTGGCGCGGCGACATCGTCTCACCGGAGAGGATGTAGCGCTCGCCGTCCTTGCCGCGCTCGAAGGCGAGGATGATCGCCTCCGCGGCATCGTAGGCCCAGATCCAGCCGACCGGCGCGTTGCCGGCGAACCGGCGCTGACCGGTCAGCGTCTCGCTGATCATCCGGCCGCACCACCCCGGATCCGCAGGGCCGACGATGATGCCCGGGTTGACGACGATGACCTCGATCCCTTTCGCGCGCAGCTTCAAGGCCGTCTTCTCGGCCGCGACTTTCGTGCGCTCGAAGTGCGAGAGTGTCCAGCCGCGATGGTGCGTCCACTCATTCCCGAGCTGGCCGGGGAACTCACCGATCGTCACGCACGAGGAGACGTAGACGGCGCGGGGCACCTTGGCGACCACGGCGGCCGCGAGCGTGTTCTTCGTGCCTTCGACGTTCACGGCATCGAACACGTCCGGCTTGCGGGCCCAGAGATCGAAGAAGTTCGCGACGTGAAAGACAACGTCGCAGCCCTTCATGGCTTTGACGAGCACCTCGGGATTGTTGAGGTCGCCGACCACCGGCTGCGCCTTGAGATTCTCCATCAAGGTCACGCCATTGCGGCGACGGACCAGCCCAACCACCCGGTGCCCGCGGCGAGTGAGCGCGCTCACAAGAGCACGTCCAAGGGGGCTCGCCGCCCCGGTCACGAACGCTCGCATAACACCTCCCAACCTATGGGAGGGACGCGGTAGCGACTGTGTGCGTCACGTTTTCCGCACGTGTCATCACGCCGTGCGCGAACGCTTGTTCGACCTTCGGGACGCGGATATCTTGACGCCCCCGCAGCGCTTGCCCGCATGGACGTCACCCTGCGTGCGAGTGAAACCGAAATCAGCCGAACGACGAGGTCCGTCGCGATGGCATCCCCGAAGGAAGAGCGACCCGTCGCCGCCCTCCTCGCCCCTGACATCCTCGCGCTCCTGGATGAGTCGCCGGGGGATGTCGCGGCGGAGACGGAGGAGCTGCACCCCGCGAATCTGGCCGACGTGGCCGAGGCGTTGCCGCGCGACCGGCTGGTGCAGCTCATGCGCGCGCTCCCCGCCGACCGCGCCGCCGACGTGCTCGAGTATCTGGATGAGGAGCTGCGCGCGGAGCTGCTCGAGGCGCTGACGGCTCGTCAGGCGGCCGACCTCATGGCCCGCATGACGCCGGACGATCGCGCCGACGCACTCGAGGATCTCGAAGAGGAGCGCGCCGACGAGATTCTCGCCGAGATCGCGGGCGAGGCGCGTGGCGAGACCGAACGACTCCTTGCATACGAGCCGGACACCGCCGGCGGCCTCATGACCACGGAGTTCGTCGCCGTCGCCGAGGAATCGACCGTCGACGGCGCGCTCGTGATCGTGCGCGCGTCGGCCCGTGCGGGACGGAAGGAGGCGATGTATGCGATCTACGCGATCGATGCGGCGGGCCGTCTGCGAGGCGTGTTCTCGCTGCGTGAGCTCCTCGCGGCTCCGCCGGGCACTCGGGTCGCCGACATCGCGTGGGAGGATGTGGTCACCGTTCCCGCGACCAGCGATCGCGAGGAAGTCGCGCGGCTGACGTCGAAGTACGACCTCGTGGCGGTTCCGGTCGTCGACGCCGAGGGACGGCTGCTCGGCGTCGTGACGGTGGATGACGTCATCGACGCGATCGTCGAGGAGCAGACGGAGGACGTGCAGCGCCTCGGCGCCGTCGAGCCGCTGGAAGCGCCGTACTTCCAGACGGGCTTCTGGAGCATCACGCGGAAGCGTGCGGGGTGGCTGGTGCTCCTCTTCTTCGCGGAGCTGCTCACCGCGACCGCGATGGCGCGCTACGAGGCGACGCTGGCCAGCGCGCTGGCGCTCGTCTTCTTCGTGCCGCTCATTATTAGCTCCGGCGGGAACTCCGGATCGCAGTCGGCGACGCTGATCACGCGCGCGCTCGCGGTGGGCGACGTCGAGCTGCGCGATGCGTTTCGCGTGGTGTGGCGCGAAACTCTTCAGGGCGTCGCGCTCGGCGCGTTCCTCGGCCTCCTGGGGTTCGGGCGCGTGATGCTCGGGGGCGAGCCGACGTCGTTCGCGCTCGTGGTCGGGGCGACCCTTCTCGCGGTCGTGGTGACGGGCACGTTGGTGGGCGCAACGCTCCCCCTGGTGTTCACGCGTTTTGGCTTCGATCCGGCGATCGCGTCGTCGCCCTTCGTGGCGTCGTTCGTGGACGTCGCGGGGATCGTGATCTACTTCTCGGTCGCGACATGGTTACTCGCGTGAGCTGTTCGAGATCGTTTTGCCGAGGCCACGTACAGCCCTTTGCGAATGATTCGAATGGGGCCGAATCGCTGGGGTGAGCGACGAACCTGTTCGGTTTCATTCGAGTCATTCGTAAACAGCAGTATGTGACCCGGGCGGTATGGGAGCTGTCACGGGCGTCTCCCCTGGCGCGAACGAAACCTCCCTCGCAGTTTGAGATCGACTCCCGCATCACACAGTCGGTTGCTACGACCACCCTTATCAGGAGGTCAGACGCATGACGACGGTTCAGCGAGTCGCGCAGATATTCGGAGTGGTGTTCATCCTTGCGGCCGTTGGCGGCTTTCTGGCCACCGGGATGAGCAACATGGAGGCTGACCCGGCCACCGCGCCGCGCGCCGGCGGGCTCTTCCCGGTGAACGTCCTCCACAACGTCGTCCACCTCATCTTCGGCATCTGGGGGCTCGCGGCGTCGCGCTCGTTCGGGGGTGCAAAGAGTTACGCGCAGATCGCAGGCGTGATCTACATCGTCCTCGCGATCGTCGGATTCGTGTCGCCTAACGGCTTCGGCTTCGTCCCCCTCGGCGGCAATGACATCTGGCTGCACGTGGTGTTCGGCCTCATCCTGGCCGGCGTCGGCTTCACGGCGCGGGAGCGGGTGGTGGTCGCGGCGTGACAGACGGAATGCCGATTGGGGGCAGGAAGTAAGCCCGCAAGCGAAAGCGGGCTCCGAGGTCACTCTCGGAGCCCGCTTTCGCTTACGGTCTTATGACGCGGCTCACTCCACCGTAACGCCACGGACATCGACCGTCCCCGTCACCGGCGGGTGACGCCTCCCCGCCCCTCCAGGGTCACACCTCGCAGCGGACACCACACGCGATCCTGGCACGAAATGCGGGGATCATCTGGTACGATGTGGTACGCGCATTGCCCTTGCGTGACTTGCGCCGGCCGTTGACTCGCTCACGCGCGCACTACACAGAGGACATTCTCGTGACCCGTCCATACAGCGCACTCGCGCGCTCCGGCGGACCCCTGGCGTTCGTCGCGACGCTGTTCGCGCTCGCCCCGGATCCGCTCGCGGCTCAGTACTTCGGACGCAACAAGGTCCAGTACGAGTCGTTCGACTTTCGCGTGATCCACACCGATCACTTCGACATTCACTACTACCCCGCGGAATCGCTCGCGACGGCGGACGCGGCGCGCATGGCGGAGCGGTGGTACACGCGACTGTCGCAGGGGCTCACGCACGCGTTCACGAAGAAGCCGATCATCTTCTACGCGAACCACCCCGACTTCCAGCAGACGAACGTCGTCGGCGGGTTCATCGATCAGAGCACCGGGGGTATCACGGAGGGGCTCCGCACGCGGATCATCATGCCCTTCACCGGCATCTACGCGGAGAACGATCACGTGCTCGGCCACGAGATCGTGCACGGATTCCAGTACGACATCGCCCTGACGCAGACGGGCGGCCTCCAGAATCTCGGCGTGCTGCCACTCTGGGTCATCGAGGGAATGGCGGAGTACTTCTCGGTGGGACGCGAGGATTCTCATACCGCGATGTGGCTCCGCGATGCGGCGCTGAGAAACGATCTCCCGACCATCAACCAGCTCACGCGCGACACACGCTACTTCCCGTATCGCTACGGACAGGGACTGTGGGCGTTCGTGGGTGGTCGCTACGGTGACGAGGCGATCACGCGCATCTACCGCGTCGCCCTCCGTGAGGGATTCGAGGCCGCGTTCCAGCGCGTGCTCGACCGGTCGACCGATTCCGTGTCGAAGGAGTGGCACGCCGCCGTCCGCGAAGCGTACGCGCCGGTGACGACGGGACGGACGGCTCCGGATCAACTCGGGACGCGACTCCTCGAGCCAACGAGCCGCCGGCGTGGCGACACGGACATCTCGCCCTCGCTGTCACCGGATGGCCGGCACGTCGCGTTCTTCTCCGGTCGCGGCATCTTCGGCATCGACCTCTACATCGCCAACGCCGAGACGGGCGAGATCATCGAGCGCCTGACGAGTCCCAACACCGACAACCACTTCGACGCGCTGGCCTTCCTCGATGCCGCCGGCTCGTGGTCTCCCGATGGACAACGGCTGGTGTTCGTGACGCAGGTGGAAGGAGATCACGAGCTGTCGGTGTACGACATGCAGCAGGATCGCATCGTCCAGACGTTCCGCCCACCCGAGGCCGAAGCGATCACGACCCCTTCATGGGGGCCCGATGGGCGCATCGCGTTCATCGGCTTCACCGGCGGCATCAGCGATCTCTTCGTGCTGAATCCGCAGGACGGTGAAGTGCAGCGGCTCACGAACGATCGCTATGCCGAGCTCCACCCGGCCTGGTCGCCCGACGGTCGCACCATCGCCTTCACGACCGACCGCGACCCGGCGACGGATTTCGACCGTCTCACGTACGCGCCGATGCGCATCGCGCTCATGGATGTGGCAACGCGTGCCATCCGGCTCGTGCCCGCCCTGGAAGAGCGAGCCAAGCACATCAACCCGCACTGGGCACCGGACGGGCAGTCGATCTTTTTCATCTCCGACCGCGGCGGCGTCAGCGACATCTACCGCTGGTCGCTCGACGGTTCGGTTCGCCAGGTGACGCGGCTCGCCACCGGCGTGAGCGGCATCACGTCGTCCGCTCCCGCGATCACCGTCGCGCGGCAGACGGGACGGCTCATGTTCTCCGTGTTCACGAATCAGGGGAACACGCTCATGCGTCTCGAGGCGGATCAGACGATCGGCAGTCCGCTCGTCGAGAGTGACGTGCAGATCGCGGCAGGAGTTCTGCCGCCAGCGGTGGCGAGCACGATCGTCGCCGGCTACCTCGACGCGCCGCTGCCCGGTCTCCCCAGCTCGGTCGAGAACTTCAGCGTCACCGACTATCGCCCCAGGCTCCAGCTCGACTACATCGGCGCGCCGTCGGTGGGGTTGGCGACGAGCCCGTTCGGAACCGGACTCTCCGGCGCCATCGCGCTGTACTTCGGCGACATGCTCGGTGACCGCGTGCTGGGCGGAGCCGTCCAGGCGCAGGGAACGTTCAAGGACATCGGTGGCGAGGTGTTCTACCTCAACCAGAAGAATCGCTGGAACTGGATGGTGAGCGGGTCGCACATCCCGTTTCTCACCGGGTTCGCGTTCCAGGATACCGCGATTCGCGACGATCAGGTCTTCGACGTCATCGAGCAGCAGCTGGTACGCTCCTATTACGACGAGGTCGGGGGGCTCGTGCAGTACCCCTTCTCGCAAACCCGGCGTTTCGAGCTGGGCGCGTCGGTGAATCGCGTGTCGTACGACATAGAAGTCGAGCGCTACTTCTTCGACAGCTTCTTCAATCAGATCGGGTTCGAGCGAGGGAGCGAGGAGGCGCCTCCAGGCGTTACGTACGCGCAGGGGATGGCGGCGCTCGTAGGCGACTATTCGATCTTCGGGCTGACGTCGCCCGTCGCTGGGGGACGCTGGCGCTTCGAGGTGGCGCCCGTTTTTGGCGGTCTCACCTTCCAGAATGTCCTCGCCGACTGGCGCCGCTACTTCTACGCGCGACCATTCACGATCGCATTCCGAGCGCTGCATTTCGGCCGGTATGGCAAGGATGCGGAGAGCGGGCGCATCTCACCGCTGTTCCTCGGCAACGAGCAGCTCGTGCGCGGCTATGCGGCAGGGTCGTTCGAAGGCGGCGAATGCTCGCGGGGGGCGAGCATCGGCGATTGCCCGGAGTTCGATCGTCTCATCGGAAGCCGTATTGGCGTCGCCAGTTTCGAGCTTCGGCTGCCGCTGCTGGGCCCCGAGGGCTTTGGCGTGATCCCCTTCAACTTCCTGCCGCTCGAGATCGCTCCGTTCGTCGATGCGGGCGTAGCCTGGACGAAGGACGCCGACGTCCGGTTCGCGTTCGACAAGGACGCGCTCGACCGGGTGCCGGTGGTCAGCTACGGCGTGAGCACCCGCGTCAACTTGTTAGGCTACGCGGTGATCGAGGCGTACTACGCGATGCCCACGCACCGGAACAGAGGATGGCACTGGGGCTTCAATTTTGCGCCGGGATGGTGATCCGACGGGGATCGATTTGGTGGAGGGGGATCTCGGCCCAGGGCGCCGAGATCCCCCGATCGTCCGTGGCTCCGGGCAAACCACACCGCCATTCCTGAGCCTTTTTCTTATTGTCCAACCAGCGCCGCAGCCTCAGGCGGCCGCTCCGCTCCTCCTTCGGCCCCGGTGACCCCGTCGCCCCCTTCGATTCCCTCTTCCGGGAGTATCCCCACGATTCCCGCCTCCAGCCACGCGTGCTCGCCCTTTAGCACGCGCTGCGAGACCTTGTAGAGCTGCGCGTCGTTCGGGCCGAAGAAGTCGCGGAAGTGCTGCGCGATCCGGTGGCGCGCCTCGCGGCAGAAGAGATCCGCAAGCTCGAGCGCTTCCTTGCGACCCTGCTTCTTCGCGAGCATCTGCGCTCGCGAGCACGCCGCGGACATCGCGAACAGCTCGGCGCCAACGTCCACCGCGCGGAAGAGTACCATCTGCCGACGCTCCAGCTTGGGGCCCAGGCGCACCATCGCGTGGAAGATCGCGCGCGCGAGACGCCGCGACGTTCGCTCGGCGTACCGCATGTGCTTCGCCAGACGGCCGAACTCGGCGAATCGCGGCCAGCGTCCCCACCCAAGCCAGCGCGTGGGGTACCAGGTTCCGTAGAAGCCGGCGGCGCGTGCAAACGCGGCGAGCTTCTTCGACATCGGGGCTTCCGTGTCGATAATGTCGCCCGCCACCTTGAGGTGCGTGTCCACCGCCTCACGAGCGATGAAGAGACGCATGATCTCCGACGAGCCCTCGAAGATCAGGTTGATCCGGTAGTCCCGCATGGCGCGCTCCACCGGAATCGGAGCCTCCCCGCGCCGTGCGAGCGACTCCGCCGTCTCATAACCGCGACCGCCGCGGATCTGGAGCGTGTCGTCGATGATGCGCCAGCCGGCTTCCGTGTTCCACATCTTCGCGATCGCCGCCTCGAGACGGATGTCGTAGCCCCCACGATCGGCCATCGCGCTGCACAGCTCGGCCACCGCCTCCATGGCGAAGGTATTGGCAGCCATCTTCGCCACCTTTTGCGCGATCGCTTCGTGCTTCCCGATCGGCTGTCCCCATTGCACGCGCTCGGCCGCCCACTTTCGCGCCACCTCGAGCATCGCCTTGGCGCCGCCGGCCGCGCTGGCCGGAAGCGTGAGACGCCCCGTGTTCAGCGTGATGAGCGCGAGCTTGAGCCCCTTCCCTTCACCCCAGAGGATGTTCTCGCGCGGGACCTTCACGTTCGTGAAGCGCAGGAGCCCGTTCTCCAGCGCCTTGAGTCCCATGAAGCTCAGCTTCTCCACGATCTCGACACCGGGCGCATTCGCCTCGACGATGAACGCCGTGATCTGCTTGCGCGGCTTGCCGTTCACGATCGCGTCGGGCGTTCGCGCCATCACTACCAGCAGCTCCGCGCGCGTACCGTTCGTGCACCACAGCTTCTCGCCGTCGAGGATGAAGTGCTTTCCGTCCGCGGTAGGCGTCGCCGTCGTCCGCATGTTCGCCGGATCGCTGCCGGCATCGACCTCGGTGAGCGCGAACGCCGAGATGGCCCCCTTCGCGAGACGCGGGAAGAACTTCTTCTTCTGCGCCTCGGTGCCGAAGAGCTTGAGCGGGTTGGGAACGCCGATCGACTGATGCGCCGAGAGGAGCGCCGTGAGCGATCCGTCCTTCGACGTGACGAGCTCGATCGCGCGGATGTAGCTCATCTGCGAGAGACCGAGCCCCCCGTACTCCTTCGGGATCTTGATACCGAAGGCGCCCATCTCGCGCAGCTCCTGCACGAGCGGCTCGGGGATGTGTCCGGTGCGGTCGATCTCATCGGAGTCCACACGCTCCATGAACGACCGTAGCCTGTCCATGAACGGTTTGGCGCGTGCGACCTCGGCCGCATCATCCTCCGGATGTGGATGGATCAGCTCGGGACGATAACTCCCGAGAAAGAGCTCGCGCACGAAGCTCGGCTCGCGCCATTCACTCTCGCGCGCCGCCTCGGCGACATCGCGGGCTTCCTTTTCGGTCGCGAGCGCTTGCGTCGAATCAGCCATGACCGTTCCTATCGTCGGGTCCGCGCAAGGCGCGGACGTGAGCGCGCGGAGACCGCGCGGGCTTACCTATAGTATTGACTGCTGACCTGCGTCGATCAACGTGTAAGTATGCTTGATGCCGGGCCGTGCGCGCGGTCACGGGTCTCTGAGCGGCGGCACTATCAAGGGGCCAGCCAAACCGCGCTTCATCAGCGCGGCGATCTCCTTCGTCCATCGCGCAACATTGCGGCCCGTCGTCCACTGAATCATGACAATTTCGTGATCGCCAAAGGGCATCGCGCCGACTCGCCGCCCGAGCTTCTCACCCGCACCCAGGTGAACGTAGAGGGAATCTGACGTCCGCAGGATCACCACGTCACCAACCGGTGAGGTAAGCACGTCTTCGAGCCCTCTCACCTGCTTCGAGATCGCCTGCCACGATGGTCTGGGCGAATCGTGACCCGTGAGTGCTTCGGTGAGCGCCACATCGATGATTGGGAGGAGCTGACACTCACCCGTCCCGAGCTCTTCCATCAGAACCGGCATCCAGCGTCCTCGGGCGCGGGTCGGGTACCACGCGGCACCAACCTCGAGGAGTTCCCGCGAATCGAAGCCCTGGGCGAGGCTGGTACACACTTCATCCTTCGCCAGGTCCTTCGCCGCGCTTGCCAGTGCCTGTCGTCCGATCGAGTCGACCCGCGTTCCTGCGAACTGTGCGAGTGCGAGCGACGAATCGCCGTTGAACAGTGATACGTAGAAGGACTGATACCACCGCCCGCCCCGTGGCTCGCATTCCTCCGTCTGCCCGCTCCGCTCGCCCACGGCCAGATACTCGGGTGAGACGAACTTGATGTGGATGTCACTCCAGCTGCATCGCACGAGCTCCTTGGCGAGCGAATCCCTGGCAGCGCTGTCGTCAGCGTAGATGGGAAGCGGCAGCTCGCCGCGCGGGAGCTCGTGACAGATCTCGGAGATGGCGGAAGCGGAATCAGCCGGCGTGCGCCAGAGCACGGTCATCGACTGACTCTCCGGTCCGCCCGTCGAGCAAATGCGCGCCGTCCCAATGCGCCACCAGCCGTCCGCACGCGGAACGAGCAGGTCAGGAATGGTCGCCTGAACGGGACGCGAAGCATCGCCGACGATCCAGAGGGTCTCGTATCCGGCTGGACTCGACGTGCCGATGAGAACGCCGGATTGCGCGATGGCGCCGGGAGCGCAGATCGCGCTGGCGAGGAGGGCGCGGAGGGCGTTTCGGTAGGTCATGACCGTCTCATCAGGGCTCTCTGATGAGACGATCGAGCGCTAATCCCGTCGCCGCCGTGCCCGCCGCACGACCAACGGCGTGCCAACGAGCGCGATCGCGGCGAAGGAAAACCACTGCACCGCGTAGTTGAGGTGCGGGCCTTCGTCCCCGAAGGGAGGCGGCGACAGCCGCGCGGGGTGGCTCGCGATGGGTTGCGTGGCGGTCGCCGAATCCGCGAGCGCGACGATGTACAGCGCCGCAGTGTCCCCCCGAACAGATTGCGGAAGCTCGTCGACGTACCCAATGAGCTCGGCACGCTCTCCCTCACGCCACTGCCCGAGATCCACCCTGCGAGCATCCGGCGAGTACACCCACCCGCGGTTGACGAGTATCTCCGCGTCGCCGCCGTCGAGCGCCATTGGGGTGACGATGTGCACTCCGGGCGAGCCGCTTCGTGTGCGTCCCGGGATGGCGAACTCCTTTCCGTAACTCCATCGGCCGCTCGCGACGACGCGGCGGAAGCGCTGACCCTGTTCGGATGCGCGGGCTGCCGCTTCGGCCTCGATCGGTGCCGCGCGGAAACCGCGTTCGATCACCGCGTTGCGGTCTCTACGCTGCTCGAGCCGGTCGAGCTGCCAGAGGCCGAGCCTAACGCATCCGGCCGCGATGACGACCGCGAGAACGAGCGGTATCCAGGTGCGAGCGGCCACGTCTCAGAACAGCGACAGCTGCTCGCCCAGTTCCGACGGCTCGACGGGCTTCTGACCCAGCAGGCGTTGAAGCTCGCGAGCGGACTGTGGGCTGTGTCCCGCGAAGTGGTTGTTCAGGTATCCGAACACTTCGGTCGCCTTCCGCGCGAGCTGCACGATGATCTCCGCCCACTGCTCGAGCTCGCGCGAGCGATCGACCTGGATGCGTGAGTAGTCGACGATGTCACGGTTCGGTCCCATCCACCGAATGTACGAGAAGCGCGCGGTCGGTCGCTCGGCCAGCGACAGCATCGTTCGGCGCGGAATCCAGCGCGCGTCGGTCAACGTCAGCGCGACCTCATGCTCGGCGAGTAGGGCGATGATGCCCTCGTGAATCCAGCCGCGCTCCCGAAACTCGATGGCGACGCGAACGTCGGCCGGAAGCAGCGGGAGAAACGCCGCCAATGCCGGCAGCTCCGCCGGTCCGAAGTCGGGGCCGAGCTGCACGAGTATGGGTCCGAGCTTGGGACCGAGCAGGCGCGCTCGCTCGAGGAACTGCGCGAGAAGATCCTTGCTATCGCGAAGCCGTCGCTCGTGCGTGATCTCCTGCGGAAGCTTGAGCGCGAACATGAAATCATCAGGGGTGCGCTCAGCCCACCCCATCACGACTTTCTCCGCCGGAATTGCGTAGAACGTGGAATCGACCTCGACGGTGTTGAACGCGCGCGAATACAACGAAAGGAAGTCGGCGGCCCGCGAGCCTTCCGCGTAGAAGGGGCCTACCCAGGCGTCGTAGTTCCAGCCTTGCGTGCCGATCCGGGCGTTCGAGGGCATTGTGCAAAGGGGCGGCGAGACCACGGTCGTGTCAAGCGATCAGCGCACCCAGAGCTCGAGTCCACCCCCCGCATCCCGAGTCGCGTGTCGAGCCGGCCGACGGAGCCGAGGACTGCGCGCGCAGACCGTCGACGACGCGGCTCCGGATCGCGTCGATGTCGACGCCGCGTGTCTCGCCTCCCTCGCCGACGCTTTCCACGTGCATCGCGACGATGCCCTTCCGGGAGACGATCGGCGCTCCGGAAACTCCCTCGGCCACCTGGAGACCGGCATACGCGAGCAGCTGCTTCGCCGCATCGTGCCTCGCGAGGCGCCCCGGCTCGTTAGGGATGTACCAGTCGCGCGACCGGCCAATGAACCACAGCCTGCCGATCGCTCACTCCGAGCAACGGCGTGGCATCCCGAAGAGTCAATTCCCCAGCGACGAAGCGACGCAGCACCGCCGCCCGCAGGAATTCTCGATCGCTCATGGCTGTCCGCTCCAAACCGGCCTCCTCGTCAAGGCCGGAGTTCAGAGGGACACTTCTATTGGCGTCTCAAGCGGACATTATCACTGGTGCTCAACACCCCCCGCCTTGCGAGTGTCCCCACCGCCTCGCCGAAAGGTGGTTTTCGACCTATGTATCCGCTGCCTCGACTCCCCCGAACCGGCGACTCGTGACCTCACGATCCACGACCATCCTCTGCCTGGCTACCTACGTCAAAGGCCACGAGTTCCTCCGCGAATGCAAGCGGCTCGGCTGCCGCGTGCTGCTGCTGACGCTGGACAAGCATCGCGATGCGGAGTGGCCGAGCGAGAGCATCGACGAGCGGTTCCTCATGCCGCAGGCGCTGAAGCGGGACGAGGCTATCAACGCGGTGAGCTACCTCGCGCGCACGGAGCCGATCGACCGCATCGTGCCCCTCGATGAGTTCGACCTCGAGATGGCATCCGCGCTGCGCGAGCATCTCCGCATCCCCGGCATGGGCGAGACCACGGTTCGGTACTTTCGCGACAAGCTGGCGATGCGAATGCGCGCCGAGGAGCGCGGAGTCCCGGTGCCGGAGTTCGTTCCGGTGATCAATCACGATCGCATTCGCACCTATCTGGAGACGGTGCCGCCGCCATGGGTGCTCAAGCCGCGTCTGTCGGCGTCGGCGATCGGGATCCGGAAGCTCCATCGGGGCGATGAGCTCTGGCCCATCCTGGAGGAGCTCGGGGACCGTCAGTCCTTTCATCTCATGGAGCGCTTCATCCCCGGCGACGTCTTCCACGTCGACTCGATCGTCTCCGAGGGGGACGTCGTGTTCGCCGAGGCGCACGGGTATCTCAATCCGCCGTTCGAGGTGTACCATGGCGGCGGCTTGTTCGCGACGCGCACCCTCGACCCGCGATCGGAGGAGTGGCGTCAGCTGACGGAGCTCAACGCGCGTGTGGCGACCGCGTTAGGCATGGTGCGCGGGGTGTTGCACACGGAGTTCATTCGCGGAGCATCGGACGGGCGTTTCTATTTTCTGGAGACGGCCGCGCGCGTGGGTGGCGCATTCATCGTCGAGATGGTCGAGGCGGCGACGGGGGTGAACCTGTGGCGGGAGTGGGCGCGCGTGGAGGTGGCGAACGCGCGTGGCGAGCGTTACGAAGTCCCTCGCGCGCGGCGCGATTACGCCGGCCTCGTGATCTCGTTGGCGAAGCAGGAGTGGCCGGACACGGGCGCATACGCGGACGGCGAGATCGTGTGGCGGCTCAGGAAGCGGCACCATGCGGGGCTCATTGTGTCGTCGCCGCGACGCGAGCGTGTGGAGGAGCTCCTCGGCGATTACATGCGGCGGTTCCGGGAGGATTTCCATACGTCGCTGCCGGCGGCGACGGAGGCCGTGGACTAGCGGGCGGCTACGCGGCGACATGATGCGTCGCGCGCTGGATCGGGAGTGCCGACTCCGTGCGCGGGGCACGATAATCAACGACCATCACCGATCCGCCATGCCAGAGACCGTCGAACGCGATCGCCTCATCCCTTCGGTGCGCCGAGCGATTCGTGCGCGGCATTTGAGCCGGTTGACGGAGGAGGCGTACGTGCGCTGGATCGTGCGCTACGTTCGGCATCACGGCATGCGTCACCCGCGTGCGCTCGGCGAGCGCGAGATGCGCGAGTATCTCTCGCATCTCGCGGCGGACCGTGACGTGTCGGCGTCGACGCAGAGCCAGGCGCTCGCGGCACTGCTCTTTCTGTATACGGAGGTGTTGCGCGACCGCGTGCCGTGGATCGCGGACGTCGTCCGTGCGCGCCGCCCGCACCGCTTGCCGGTGGTGATGACGCGGGAGGAAGTGCGTGCGGTTCTCGGGAAGATGCATGGGACGCAGAAGCTCGTGGCGATACTCCTATATGGCTCGGGACTCCGCTTGATGGAGGCCCTCCGGTTGCGCGTGAAGGATGTGGACTTTGGCGCGAATCAGATTACCGTGCGCGGCGGGAAGGGCGACCGGGATCGGCTGACGATGTTACCGGCTGCGGCGGTTGGGCCGTTGCGTGATCACGTGCTCAAGGTGGAGCGTGTGCACGCGCGTGACCTCGCGGCCGGTGCGGGCAGGACCATGTTGCCGCACGCGCAGGCCAAGAAGTACCCGAATGCGGCTGCGGAGCTAGCGTGGCAGTGGGTGTTCCCGGCCCGGCGTATCGGATTCGACGCGAAGACCCGTGTCCGCTATCGGCATCATTTGCATGAGACGGTGGTCCAGCGTGCGGTGCGCGAGGCGGTGATCGCGTGCCGCCTGACGAAGCGAGCGACCTGTCACACGTTCCGGCATTCGTTCGCGACTCACTTGCTTGAGGATGGCCACGACATTCGGACGGTGCAGGAGCTTCTGGGTCATCGGAACGTGGCCACGACGATGATTTACACGCACGTGTTGAATCGTGGTGGTTTGGGGGTGAAGAGTCCGGTGGACCGGTTGTGAAGGTTGTCGCGCCCCTTTCGTGTTACTCCATGCATTGGTCGCGGCGTTTGCACGTGCAACACAACGTTTCGAGTGGGTGTAACGCGGTGATCTCGACGGGTTTGCGCGCGTGAGGGGTTGGAACGCAGCGAGGCGTGGGATGCAGGGTTTGCTCGCGGCCGAGGTGCCGGGGTGCGGATGCGGCGCGTCCCGGGCGGCCACCGCTCCGCCAGCTCACCGATCGGCGGCTGCGGCGGGTGTTGGCCACGGATCCGCGCAGGCGAGGGTACCATGCGGCCACGTGGACGGCGCCGCTCTTGG
>JBQTHJ010000028.1:0-121151 GCA_052389995.1 Gemmatimonadaceae bacterium
GGCCCCGCGCCCCCCCCGCCGCGCCGGCGCCCCCGGTATGGTGGGGGGGGGGCGGCCCGCGCCCGCGCCCCCCCGCGCGCCGCCCACTCCCGGGACGATCGGACGCGACCAGAACGATCTCGGCGCCGCCCGACCGCTCGAGATGGGCGTGCAGCGAAGCGAGGTTGGAGCCGCGTCCGGAGGCAAAGACGGCAATCCGCGACATCATGGTGCGGCAGATGTTATCGCGAGCCGCCCACGCCAGTAAGGGCAGCGATCATCTCCTGGGCGACGTCGGCCAGCGAGTCGCGCACGAGCCCCTCGCGGCGCGCGCGCTCGAGCTCCTCGGGAGGCGTCGAGCTGGTGGGAACGAGTCGACCCGTGCCGCCGAGCGTGCGCGCCGGCTCGATGTCGCGCCATCGATCTCCGACGTACCAGGAGGCGGCGAGGTCCACGCCGTGATCACGCGCCGCTGTAATGAAGAGCTCCGTGCCAGGTTTCCGGCAGGGGCATGGCGCGTCGTTCCTGGGAGCGTGCGGACAAATGTACGTCGCGTCGAGGTGCGCGCCGGTCTCGCGCAGCATGTCTTCGACGCGTCCCTGCACGCGCTCGTACGCATCGTAGCCGAAGTAGCCTCGTCCGATGCCCGATTGATTCGAGACGACGACGACGGGGATTCCCGCTGCGTTCAACGAGGCGATGGCCCTTGCCGCTCCAACGATCAGCCGAACGTCCTCGGGACGTGAGATGTAGTCGACGTCCTCGATGATGGTCCCGTCGCGGTCCAGAAACGCCGCGCCGCGACGGCGTTCCCTCATGACAGCGCGCGCTCGATTACCGCCGGCAGCTCGCCGTCCATCTCCGGGCGCACCGTGCGAAGGTCGAGGAGAAGTCGGCCGTCGCCGATGCGTCCGACGACCGGAGGATCGCCGGTGCGCAGGCGAACGTCGAGGGCCTCCGGGTCACCGGTCAGTACAATGCCCGCCGACGCGATTCGCGCCGTCGGAAAGGCGCCGCCGCCGACCTGCGCCTCGGTCGGGACGACGTCGCATCGCACGCCGCGTGAGGCGAGGCGATCGGCGAGCGAATGCGCGCGCGTCCGGATCTCCTCCGCGCCCGCGGCGATCATGGCGAGCGTCGGAACCTCCCTCACGGCGCGCTCGGGGTCGCGGTAGATGGCGAGCGTCGCCTCGAGCGCCGCGAGCGTGAGCTTGTCGACACGAAAGGCGCGCGTGAGCGGATTGGCGCGCATGCGAGCGATCGCGGCTGCGTGGCCGAGCACGATCCCGGCCTGCGGACCGCCGAGCAGCTTGTCGCCGCTCATGGTCACTACGGTTGCGCCGTCGCGCACCGCGTCGGAGGCGATCGGCTCACCCGTCAGCCCATGGCCCTCGAGCGACACCAGCAGCCCGCTGCCGAGGTCGTGCACGACGGGGAGTCCGCGAGGCGTCGCGATGCGCACGAGATCGCGGAGCGTCACTTCCGCGACGAAGCCGGCAAGCGCGAAGTTGCTGCGGTGCACTTTCACGATGACTGCGCCATCGACCAGCGAGCGCTCGTAGTCGCCGAGATGAGTCCGGTTGGTCGTCCCGACCTCGACGAGACGTGCGCTGCTCTTCGCCATGATATCGGGGATGCGAAAGCTTCCGCCGATTTCGATGAGCTCGCCTCTCGAGACGATCGCGGACTGCCCTTCGGCGAGCGTGTTCAGGGCGAGCACGAGGGCCGCGGCACCGTTGTTGACGACCAGCGCGTCTTCCGCTCCCGTCAGCTCGCGCAGCAGTCCCGTACAGTGCGCGTAGCGGGTGCCCCGCTCGCCGCGCTCCAGATCATACTCGAGGTTCGAGTAGTCGCGCGCCACCTCGCGCATGGCGTCGAGCGCGGCGGCTGCGAGCGGTGCGCGGCCGAGGTTCGTGTGAAGAATCACACCGGTGGCGTTGACAACGGGGCGGAGAGAGCGGCGCTGTCGCGAGGCGAGAGCGTCCCGGATCGCCTCCGCCCACTCGCCGTCATTTCTCGGGACGTCCGCTGTCTGGCGGGCGGCTTCCACCGCATCACGCACTGCGTTGACGACCAGCTCCCGCGGTGCCGCGGCGAGCAGCGGCCGCACGGACTCGCTGTCGAGCAGCGCATTGACGCTGGGGAGCGCGCGACGCGCGTCGGTCATGGTGGAGGCGCGGCTGGGGTGGTGTCTGCCGGGGCGGTGTCTGCCGGGGCAGGGCGCGGCGGCATCGTAAAGACGCGGGCACTCGTGCCGGTGCGCGCCATCAAGTTGCGCGCCTCGATCGCGATGAGCCGGTAGCTCGAGTCGGGCTGGAGCGTGAGCGCGGTCACGACGACGAAGCGCGCAACGGGCTGCGGGCGCGGCAAGACGATCGAGTCCCGACGCGGGGCGCCGGGTGCGCGCAGCGCTGGGGGACGCGCCGTGTCGGCCTGGGCGATCGAGTCCTGGCGCGCGCGATCGAATGCCGGGGCGGTCATTGCCGTTCGGAGCGGCACGACGCTCGAATCGGCGCGCGTTAGCCGGAAGCGCGTCGTGTCGACCGTCTGCGTGGGATCGAGCGGCTGGTTGAACTCGACACGTAGCGTCATCGAGTCGACGACCTCGACCGTGTTGATCCGCGGCGGAAGCGTGTCGTGCACGAACGCGAGCAGCGTGACCGTCGCCGTGTCGCGCAGCTCGACACCAGCGCTATCGTACGCCTCACGAGGGTCGAGGCCGCGGTTATTGTTCGCGTCCAGCCATCCCCGAACGGCGTATCGCCCGGGAGGGAGATGCGCGAGCGTGAATTGGCCCGTCGTATCCGTGCGAGCGACGTACACCGTGCTGTCGGGTACCGAGATCGCCTCGATGGCGGCGTTTCGTGGGAGCGTGCCGGCCACCCAGTCGTACAGCGTGCCCGCCAGGCGTGTGTCGGGGATCGTCGGTCCCGTCGAGAACACGACGGTTGCTCCCGTCCGCATGACGTTCCCCCGGAGATCCGCGATGCCCGGGAGCAGGGTAACGGTATACACCGCGTTCTCACGCCAATCATCCCGCGGTCGCACCGCGATCGAACGGCGTCGCCAATCGACGCGCGGGAGCCCATCGCTTGGTGAGATCAGCACGAGCTGCTCGAGGGACGGCGCTCCGCCGCCCGGGCGCTCGTTCACGACCTCATCGAACCGGAACTCGACGCGGTCGGGCGTCATGTTGACAGCGCCGCTGTCCGGAACGACGCCGACGAGGTTGGGCGCGAGCGAATCGGGCGGCCCACCCGGTGGCGCGCCCTGTGATGCGCATCCGATGGCCGCGAGCAGGACGATCAGTCGCCGCACAGCGCCTTCACTTTCTCCGCGATGATCGTGCGGCGTGCGGTCCACTCGTGGTGCTTCGTTCGTTCGGCCTCCACGACCTCCGGCTTCGCTCGCGTGAGGAAGCCCTGGTTCTCGAGCCGTGCGCTGAGCGCCGTGAGCTGCTTGTCGAGACTCGCGAGCTCGCTCCGCTGTCGCTCACACTCGCGGCGGACGTCAATGAGGCCTTCGAGCGGCACCGTCACCGACCAGCGGCTCGGAAGCACCGCGTGCGCCGCTGCGCCTTCAGGCGCGCGCGCGGCGATCGTCACGCGACTCCTCGTCAGGCGGCCAATGAGCGCCGACTCTTCGTGCAGCGCGCGCTCAATCCCGCGCCGGTCTCCCGTGACGTGCGATGGCGCTGAGAGCACGACGTCGACCTGCGTTCCCGGAGGCACTCCGTACTCGGCTCGGGCGCGGCGCACCGCCGTGACGGTGGCGCGCACCTCCTCGAACTCTCCCTCGAGACCAACAAACCGCTCGTCCTCCAGCGGCCATTGCGCAGCGGCCAGGAGCTCCCCATTCTGCCTTCCTGGAAGACGCTGCCACAGCGCCTCGGTGATAAAGGGAACGATCGGGTGCAGGAGGCGAAGGGCGCGATCGAACACGTGGACGAGCACCGCGCGCACGACGTCGGCGTCGTCAGTCTCGCCGCTCAGTCGTCCCTTCGACGCCTCGACGTACCAGTCGGCGAGCTCGTCCCACACGAATCGGCGCGCCACCTCCGCGTATTCGTCGAGGCGCATACCGAGCCGGCGCGCATCGTCCAGCCACCGCGCGTTTCCCGGTGGTCGCGCCGGCCCGAGCGCGCGATCGCATTGCGCGATCGCCTGATTGAGTCGCGACAGGATCCACCGATCGGACCGCGCCAGTCGTGCCGTGGCGATCTCCGAGAGCGGCGCGACGGCGTCGTCGCCGAGGTTGCCCAGCAGGAATCGGCCCATGTTCCAGAGCTTGGTGGCGAAGTTCCGCCCCGAAGCGAACGACTGCTCCAGGTTGTGTGGATCGAGCACCTGGTCGACGCCGAGTCCCATGCCGGACACCACCGTGTAGCGGAGGGCATCGGCGCCGTAGAGCGTCACGACGTCCATGGGGTCGATCCCGTTGGCCAGCGACTTCGACATCTTCCGGTGCTGCGTATCGCGCACGATGCCGTGCAGGAAGACGGTGTGATACGGCTGCTGGCCGACGAAGAAGAAGCCGGCCATGATCATCCGCGCGACCCAGAAGAAGAGAATGTCCGGGCCGGTGACCAGGACATCCGTCGGATAGAACGCGCGCAGATCGCGCGCATTCGTGTCGGGCCAGCCGAGCGTGGAGAGCGGCCAGAGCCACGACGAGAACCAGGTGTCGAGCACGTCCTCGTCCTGGCGCACGGATCCGGCACACTTCGGACACGTGTCGAGATCGGTGCGGCTCGCCGTCACGGCGTCGCATTCATCGCAGTACCACACCGGGATGCGATGTCCCCACCAGAGCTGCCGCGAGATATTCCAGTCGCGGATGTTCTCCATCCAGTGGACGTAGACGCCTTCCCAGCGGTCCGGGACGATGCGAATGGTGCCATCGCGAACCGCCTGGAGCGCGGGCTCCGCCAGCGGCTTCATCTTCACGAACCATTGATCGCTGAGTCGTGGCTCGACCACGGTGTCGCAGCGATAGCAGCGGCGGACGGTGTGCAGATGCGGCTCGACCTTCACGAGCTGTCCCGATGCGCGGAGCCTCTCGACGATGCGCTCACGCGCTTCGAGGCGGTCGAGACCACTCAACTCGTCAGGCACGCGTCCCTCGGCGTCCGCCACTTCGCGGAGCACGGCGTGCTCGTCGAGCACGACGGGGGTACGCAGCCCGTGGCGAAGCCCGACCTCGAAGTCGTTGGCGTCGTGCGCCGGCGTAATCTTGACCACGCCCGTTCCGAACGCGGGATCCGCGTACTCGTCGCCGATCACCGGAATCTCGACGTTCACGATCGGAAGCACGACGCGCTTTCCGATCAGCTCGCGATAGCGATCGTCCTCGGGATTCACCGCGACAGCGACGTCGCCGAGCATCGTCTCCGCACGCGTCGTGGCGATCGTGAGCGAGCGGCCCGGTGATCCTGCCACCGGGTACGCGACGTGGTACAGGTGACCCGGCGTGTTCTCGTGCGGCTCGGCCTCCTCGTCGGACAGGGACGTCAAGCAACGCGGGCACCAGTGGATCACGCGGTGTCCGCGATAGATCAATTCCTTCTCGTAGAGGCGCACGAACGCCTCGCGAACGGCACGTGACAGCTCGGGCGAGAGCGTGTACGCGGTGCGCGACCAATCGCATGACGAGCCGATCGCTTCGAGCTGCCGGAGGATCGTTCCTCCGGTGTCGCGCACGAACGCTTCCGTGCGCCTCACGAACGCCTCGCGACCCACGTCGAAGCGCGTCTTTCCTTCGGTCGAGAGAATCAGCCGCTCCACGACGTTCTGTGTCGCGATCCCCGCGTGATCGGTGCCCGGAACCCAGAGCGCCTCGTCGCCGGCCATGCGCCGCCAGCGGATGAGAACGTCTTGCGCGACGTTGTCGAGGCCGTGCCCCATGTGCAGCACGGCGGTGACGTTGGGCGGCGGGATGACGATGGTGAACGGCTCGCGATCGCCGCCCACGCGGCGCGAGCGATCGGCGTGCGCGGTGAAGACGCCGGCTGCGAGCCACCGCTCGTAGATCGGTCGCTCGGTTGCGGCGGCGTCGAACTTATCGGGGAAGGGCGGGATCGACGTGCTGGGCATAGCTACAAGAAACTTCAGCTCTCGCGGGACCGCTACCGGGCGGAGGGGTGGACTACTTCGATTGCGGATCGCGGATCAAGTGCGTACGACGCTGAAGGGAGAGGGCTCCGAAGGAATCCCTCGGAGCCCTCTCCTCGCTTACGGTCCGACGCAGTTCAATCCGCAACTCGCAATCGCTAATCCGCTCTCGGCGGCTCCTCGGCGCCAAGCGGGTCGGCGACGTGATCGCCCTTCGGAACGCCGGTCGGGGCGACAGGGCTGCCGTCGGTACGACCACCGCGACGCGCCTTGCGCGTGCTGCTGCGGCGGACGCCCCGATCGGGCGTGTCTTCAGCAGCTTCCTCGAGCGCGCGCTGCTCGCTGAGCCAGCGGTCCTCGAGCTCCGGCTTTGGATCCGCGTGGCGATCGATCTCTTCGGAGTTGCCCTGGCGACGCCGGCCCGTGCCGACGCGCTGGCCTTCCCATCGCGCCTCGTTGAGCGCGGGATCGCCGTCGGCGAGCCGCCGCGTATTCTCGTCGAGCATCTGTTCCTCCTCACCGACAATGATGCGGTTCACCACCGTTTCCACGCCCGGCACACCTCGCGTGATCGTTGTCGCGCGTTCCGACTCGTCGGCGGAATCCACCCAGCCGGTGAGCTCGATCGTCGCCGGTCCTACCGAGCCAATGTCGATGCCGCGCTCGCTCAGGATGGGGTCGTTCCGGAAGGCTTCGAGCACCCGCTCTTCGAGGGCGCTGTCGAACTCATCGTCCGACACCCCGCGTGCCACGCGATAATGATCCATGTCGTCCCCACGCATTCCCGCGATCTTGTCACGCAGCCTCGACGAGAGGCCTGCGATGCCGCCGAGCTTTTGCGCCATGATCACGCCGACGACGAAGCCGGCGGCGACGCCGACGCCGACCTTCGCCAGCGCGCCGGCGAGCGATTCGTCCTCATCGCGATAGCGAAATCGAACCATGCAGTCCCTGTGGCGGAGGTTGAATCGTAAGGGTAACTTGCGGGGAGAGTGCACGCGAGTAGAGGCAAGAAGAAGGCCACCTACCGCCTCCCGTTCGCCCAATTCCAACTCGTGAAATGACATCTCCCGAGCCCTCTCGCCCGGAGCGAGGATCCACCGGTCGCGCCCTCATTTGGCTCGTCGCGGGGCTACTCCTGCTCGTCGGTGTATATCTGTATTTCCGTTTCGGCCGCGAGGCCGCCACCGTCGCCACACAGCTGACGTGATCGCCAGCACGACCGACCCGCTGACCCTCACGCTTCCCGATGGCTCGATGCGCACCGTCGCGCGCGGCGTGCTTGCGCGCGATGTCGTTGCGTCGATCGGAGCGGGTCTGCTGCGCGCCGCGATCGCCGTCGAGGTGAACGGACGCGTGCAGGATCTCATGACGCCCATTCGCGAAGGCGGGACGTTCCGCGTCCTGACTGAGCGCGATGCGGAATCGGTCGCCGTGCTCCGCCATTCCGCGGCGCATATTCTCGCGACGGCCGTGCGACGTCTCCGCCCCGATGCGAAGATCGGCTTCGGTCCCGCCATCGACGACGGCTTCTACTACGACTTCGAGGTCTCGCGCCCCTTCACGCCGGAGGACGTCGCCGTTTTCGAGGACGAGATGCGTCGCGTCGTCTCCGAGAAGCTTCCGTTCATGCGCGAGGAAGTGAACAAGGCCGACGCGCGGCGCCGATTCGCCGACGACCCGCTCAAGCTCGAGCGCCTCGAGGAGCTCGGGGCCGGTGAAGTGATATCCGTGTACACGGACGGGCCCTTCGTCGACCTGTGCCGCGGACCGCACGTGCCCGACACGTCGCACGTCAAGCACTTCAAGCTGCTGTCGACGGCAGCTGCGTACTGGCGCGGGGATGAGAAACGTCAGACGCTCCAGCGCATCTACGGCACGGCGTTCTTCAAGAAGGACGAGCTCGAGGCGCACCTGCACTGCCTCGAGGAGGCCAAGCGTCGCGACCACCGCGTGATCGGCAAGCAGCTCGACCTCTTCTCGATCCAGGATGTCGTTGGGCCGGGCCTGGTGTTCTGGCATCCGCGCGGGGCGAGGGTGAAGTGGCTCCTGTCGCGCGCGGTCGAGGACGACAACGTCGCGAACGGGTACGAGCTCGTCTCCACGCCGAACATTACGCGCGAGGAGCTGTTCATCATCTCCGGCCACCTGCCGTACTTCGAGGCGAATCAGTATCCGCCGATGGCCGCGGGCGCTGGTGAGTCGGAGGACGTGCGCTATCGCGTGAAGCCGATGAACTGCCCGATGCACGCGCTCATCTACAAGGCACAGCCGCGAAGCTATCGCGATCTGCCGCTCCGGCTCTCCGAGGTGGCGAACGTCTATCGCAACGAGAAGTCCGGCGTGCTCCACGGGCTTCTTCGCGTGCGCGGCCTGTCGATGGATGACGCCCACATCTTCGCGACGCAGGATCAGGCAGAGGACGAGATCTTCCTCTGTCTCGATCAGGTCGACCGGCTGGTGCGCAGGACGTTCGGCTTCGAGCTCGACTTCGAGGTATCGACGCGCCCCGAAGAAAAGCTCGGCGACGATGCCGCCTGGGATCGTGCCGAGGAGACGCTCGAGCGCGCGCTCGAGCGCAAACAGATTCCTTACCGAATCGATGCTGGCGGCGGCGCCTTCTACGGACCGAAGATAGACGTGAAGTTTCGGGATGCGATCGGGCGCCTCTGGCAGGGACCGACGATTCAGCTCGACTTCCAGCTCCCGGAGCGCTTCGAGCTCGAGTACACGGGCGCTGACA
This sequence comes from Gemmatimonadaceae bacterium, assembly GCA_052389995.1. Lineage (GTDB taxonomy): Bacteria > Gemmatimonadota > Gemmatimonadetes > Gemmatimonadales > Gemmatimonadaceae > JAICNG01. The sequence goes on from JBQTHJ010000028.1 coordinate 8,833, forward strand.
ACAAGCCACACCGTCCGGTGATGATTCACCGCGCGATCTACGGAACGCTGGAGCGGTTCATGGGCGCGCTGATCGAGCATCTCGCGGGCGCGTTTCCGACGTGGCTCGCGCCGGAGCAGGTTCGGGTCATCTCGATCACGGACGCACAGCGCGAGGCGGCCGCGGACGCCGCTCGCCGGATGACGGACGCCGGTATCCGCGTGCACCTCGATGACCGCTCGGAGACGCTGAAGTACAAGATCGCCGAGGGGATGCGGTGGAAGGTTCCGTACCTGGCCGTGGTGGGAAAACGGGAGGCGGAAGAGGGGACGATCGCCGTCAGTGTGCGTGGGGCGGGGGAGAAGCAGCACCCGGTGCCGGTGCCGGTGGCGGAGTTCATTGCGCGTCTGCGGGCGGAGATCGACTCGCGGGCGCTGGACCTTTCGGCTGGGCGCGGCAATCGGTGAAGGGAGAACCGCAGATGGCCGCAGACGGCCGCAGAAAAAGCAACGGCAAAACGCAGCAAGAGATTGTGCTCATGCGCACGAAGCCGTGAACACGAAACCCTTAGCGTTCTTGTCCTGCCACGCTCACCTCATTCTCACTCCTGGCCATGCTCTGGCCATTCGCGAGATCGCGTAGCTCGCGCAGTACGACCAATTTAGTGGAGGCTTCATGAAGGTCTTTCCGAGCGCCCGCGTCCTCGCCGGCGTGTTCACCATCGCGGTCGCCGTCGCGCCCGCGCTTGCGCAGACACCCGCTCCGCCCGTTGCCAACGTCGTCCCGAAGGTCGACACGATTCACGGCGACGTCATGGTGGACAACTATTTCTGGATTCGCAATCGCCAGGATCCGGAGGTCATCACGCACCTCGAGGCGGAGAACGCGTACACCGCCGCGGTGACGAAGCACATCGAGCCGCTTCAGGAGACGCTCTACAAGGAGATGCTCGGACGCATCAAGCAGACGGACCTCTCCGTGCCCGTGCGACGCGACTCATTCTACTACTACACGCGGACCGAGGAGGGGAAGCAGTATCAGATCCACGCTCGCAAGAAGGGATCGCTCGAAGCGCCGGAAGAGATCCTGCTCGACGAGAACGTGATGGCCGCTGGCAAGCGGTATTTCCGCCTCGGCGGGACGGCGATAAGCCCCGACCACCGACTCTACGCCTTCCTCGTCGACACGGCCGGCTCCGAGCATTTCACGCTCGTCGTCAAGAACATCGCGCGCAACGCGATGCTCCCCGATCAGATCGCTGACGTGCACTTCGGGCTCGTGTGGGCGAACGACAACCGCACGATCTTCTACACACGCACCGACTCGGCGCAGCGCCCGGATCGCATCTTCCGTCACACGCTCGGCATGCCCGGGTCGAGCGACGTCATGGTGCACTCCCAGCCGGACGTCCTCTTCGGGCTCGGCGTGACGAAGACGAAGGACCAGCGCTACGTCCTCATTGGCGACGAGAGCTTCACGCAGTCGACGTGGTACTACGTCGACGCGTTCCGGCCAGGGGACAGCGTGAAGGTCATTGCTGCGGGGCGTCCCGATGTCGAATACTCGGTGGAGCATCACGGGACGCACTTCTACATTCGCACGAACGATGGCGCCACCAACTTCAAGCTGGTGCGCGCACCGGATCGCGACCCGCGTCCCTCGAACTGGCAGACGGTGATCCCGCAGCGGGACTCGGTGCTGCTGGCCGATTTCGACGTCTTCCGTAACCACCTCGTGCTGCTCGAGCGCGAGAATGCGCTCACGCGCATTCGCATCCGCGAGCTCGCGACCGGGAAGGAGCACAATGTCGCGATGGATGAGCCGGTGTATACCGTGCGTTGGGGCGGCAATCCGGAGTTCAATACGCGGACGCTGCGCTACATGTACACGTCGCTGGTCACGCCGATGACGGTGTACGACTACGACATGCAGACGAAGGATCGTGAGCTGAGGAAGCGCACCGACGTGCTTGGCGGCTACGATCCGTCGCAGTACGGCACGGAGCGTACGTGGGCGAAGGCACCTGACGGCATCATGGTTCCCGTGTCGCTCGTCTATCGCAAGCCGCTCGTGAAGGACGGCTCGCGTCCGATGCTGCTGTACTCGTACGGCTCGTACGGGTCGAGCACGGATCCGACGTTCTCATCGAACAACCTCTCGCTGCTCGACCGCGGGTTCATCTACGCGATCGCGCACATCCGTGGCGGTCAGGAGATGGGGCGGTGGTGGTACGATCAGGGGAAGATGCTGAACAAGAAGAACACGTTCACCGACTTCATCGCGTCGGCCGAGCATCTGATCCGCGAGAAGTACACCTCGAAGGACAGGCTGGCGATTCGCGGCGGCAGCGCCGGCGGCCTGCTCATGGGCGCCGTCGTGACGATGCGTCCCGATCTCTTCAAGGCGGTCGTGGCCGACGTGCCCTTCGTCGACGTGATCAACACGATGATGGATGCGTCGATCCCGCTGACCGCGGGCGAGTGGCAGCAGTGGGGCGACCCGCACGTCAAGGAGCATTACGTCTACATGAAGTCGTACTCGCCATACGACAACGTGCAGCGGGTCGCATACCCCGCGATGCTCGTGACGACAGGGCTCAACGATCCGCGCGTGGCGTACTGGGAACCGGCGAAGTGGGTCGCGAAGCTTCGCGCCCACAAGACGGACGGCAACATGCTGATCCTCAAGACGAACATGGGCGCGGGCCACGGCGGCTCGTCGGGACGCTACGACAACCTCCGTGAGCTGGCATTCCGGTACGCGTTCATCATCGACCAGCTCGGGGTGACCGCGGCGCCGTCGGTGTCGATGCCGTAGCATTCGGTTCAACGGCAAAGACATCAGACGTCAGAATGCAGACGTCAGATTTCAGGAAACGACCACGGGGAGCCAGTCCTGGCTTCCCGCAGGTTCTTCTGATACCTGACATCTGAATTCTGACGTCTGATGTCTTTGCCTTTGCACGACGCTCGTTCCCAGATAGCTTTCCATCATGGTCGACGCATCCCGCACTCCAGTCATACTCTCGGCAACGCGAACCCCGGTCGGGCGGTACCTAGGCGCGCTCGCCTGGGTGACCGCGCCGGAGCTCGGTGCGATAGCGATTCGCGAGGCCGTGAAGCGGGCCGGCGTCGGCCCCGAGGACGTCCAGGAAGTCATCATGGGCAACGTCGTGCAGGGCGGAGTTGGGCAAGCACCCGCGCGACAGGCGGCAATCGGGGCCGGGCTCCCGGCCACCGTGTCTGCGCTCACGATCAACAAGGTGTGCGGCTCGGGACTCAAGGCGGTGATGCTAGCCGCGCAGGCGATCAAGGCCGGCGACGCGCAGGTCATCGTCGCGGGCGGCCAGGAGTCAATGTCGAACGCGCCGCATTACCTCTACGGGCTGCGCTCCGGCGTGAAATTCGGCGATCAGACGCTGGTCGATGGCGTCGTTCGCGACGGGCTCTGGTGCTCGTTCTGCGACGTGCACATGGGCGGGCACGCTGAGTATACCGCGAAGAAGGCGAGCGTTTCGCGGCGGATGCAGGATGAGTTCGCGGTACGCTCCCACGCGAAAGCCGTGGCGGCGATCGACTCAGGGAAGTTCCGCGACGAGATCGTCCCGGTGCAGATCAGCGCGAAGAAGGGAACGACGGTCGTCGACACGGACGAGGGGCCGCGTCGCGACACCTCGCTCGAGTCGCTCGCGAAGCTCAAGCCCGCGTTCGCGAGCAACGGCGCGCGTCCTGACGAGCTCACGGTGACGGCCGGCAATGCTTCTCCGATGAACGATGGCGCGTCCGCGCTCGTCGTAACGTCCGAGGAGTATGCGCGTGCGCACGGACTCGAGATGTTGGCGCGCATCAACGCCTACGCCACCGGCGCGGTCGAGCCTCGCGATCTCTTCTTCGCGCCGATCGAGGCCGTGAAGCGGCTCATGTCGCGCGCGGGCACACGCATTGGTGACTACGACCTCATCGAGGCCAACGAGGCGTTCGCGGTGCAGGCGATCGCCGACGGCACGGCGCTGGGGTGGGATTGGGATCGCGTGAACGTGCACGGCGGCGCGATCGCGCTCGGTCATCCGATCGGAGCGAGCGGGGCGCGAGTGCTGACGACGCTGCTGTATGCGATGCGCGATCGAGACGAGGAAACCGGGCTGGCGACGCTCTGCCTCGGTGGCGGCGACGCGGTGGCCCTCAGCGTGGAGCGCGCGAACTGATGGCAACGAGCTCGACTCTTCTCGTGCGCGACTCGCGTACGACCGCGCTTGGCATCGTGGGATTCGCTGTGGCGCTGGCCGCGGCATCGCAGGTCGCGATTCCGCTTCCCGGAACGCCGGTGCCGATGACGCTCCAGCCGCTCGTGGTCGCGCTCGCCGGACTCTGGCTCGGGCCCATCGCGGGCGCGACGAGCATGGCGCTCTACCTCGGCGCGGGCGCCGCGGGGCTTCCCGTGTTCGCACCCATGGGCGCTCCGGGGTTCGCACGGATGCTCGGCCCCACTGGGGGATATCTCTGGGCGTATCCTGTGGCTGCGTTCGTCGCCGGGATCGTTGCGAGCCGCCGCCGCACGTTCTTCGTTCGAGCCCTCGCGGCTGCGGCGGCGATCGCGGTCATTCATATCGGCGGATTTCTCCAGCTGCTGGTGCTCACCGACAGCGCCGCGCGCGCGATCGCCCTGGGCGCGACGCCATTCCTCCCGCTCGATGTGCTGAAGGTGCTCGCCGCCGCCGCGCTCTCCCCGAAGACACCGCGCGCGACCGCTTGACGGCGCGCGCGGTCCTGCGTTCGACCGACGGCAAGCTGCGCGCGCCGTGGCGGCTCCTCATCTTCGCCGTCGTCTCATTCATCTTCATCGTCATCGCACAAGCGGTCGTCTCGGTCGCAATCCCGGGCGAGGAGCCCGAGGTCCTTGCCGCCGAGGAACTCGTGAGCGGCCGCGCGATCGCGTTCTATTGGTCAGTGGTGCTCGCGTTCCTCGGCGCGCACGCGATCGTGCTGCGCTACGTCGAGCATCGTCCCTGGGACTTCGTGTGGATGAACCGCGAGGCCGGTGGACCACGGCCGCTGGGCACGGGACTCCTGATCGGGGCGCTCGCGGTCGGCGTCCCCTCGGCGCTCCTCCTCGCCCTCGGCTGGCTCGATGTCACCGACGCACCGGGGACGTGGGCGGCCGACGCGCTGGCCGTGAGCATGTTTCTGCTGCCGGCGGCCTTCGTCGAGGAGCTGATGGTCCGCGGCTATCCGCTGGCCGTGCTTCGCGAGACGTTAGGCGCGGGCTGGGCGCTGCTGATCACGAGCGTGACCTTCGGGCTGCTGCACGCGTTCAACGCGAATGTGACCGTGCGTGCGCTCGCACTCGTGACGATCGCGGGCATTTTCCTCGGCGTGATCGTTCTCGAGAAGCGGAGCCTGTTTGCCGCCACGGCGGCGCATTTCGCCTGGAACGCCGTGCTCGCGGTCGTTCTTCATAGCGCGGTGAGCGGAGAAGACCTTCCCGGTGGTGACTACCGGGTGGTCGATGACGGACCGGATTGGGCGACGGGCGGAGGATGGGGCCCGGAGGGCGGCGCCGGCGCCGTCGCCGGGATGCTCGTCGCCACGGCGCTCCTGCTTCGACGCTACCGCCGTACGCCGGCCAGCGTGCCATGAGCGAACGCGTCGTCGTCACCGGCGCCGGGCAGATGGGGAACGGCATCGCGCACGTCTTCGCGCAGGCGGAGATGCCGGTCACCATGGTCGATGTCTCGCGCGCCGCACTCGAGCGCGGTCGCGCGACGATCGAGAAGAATCTCGGGCGGCAGGTGCAGAAGGGAACGATCGACACCGGGACCCGAGACGCCGTTCTCGGCCGAATCAGCCTCGAAGCGGAGACCAGCGCTGCGCGCGACGCCTCGCTCGTGATCGAGGCAGCGAGCGAGGATGCGGATCTCAAGTTTCGGCTGTTCTCCGAGCTCGACGCGACAGCTCCGCCGAGCGCCATTCTCGCATCGAATACGAGCTCGATCTCGATCACCGAGATCGCCGGACGCACGAAGCGGCCGGAGCGTGTCATCGGAATGCACTTCATGAATCCCGTGCCGGTGATGCAGCTCGTCGAGGTGATCCGCGGGCTCGCCACGAGCGACGACACTACGACGCGTGTCATCGCGTGGACGACGCGCCTGGGGAAGACACCCGTCGAGGTCAACGATTCGCCCGGATTCGTGTCGAATCGTGTGCTCATGCCCATGATCAACGAGGCCGCCTTCTGCGTGATGGAGGGCGTCGGCAGTCCTGAGGCGATCGACACGGTCATGAAGCTCGGGATGAACCACCCCATGGGCCCCCTCGCGCTCGCGGATCTGATCGGACTCGATACGTGCGTCTCGATCCTCGAGGTGTTGCAGCGCGGGCTCGGCGATCCGAAATACCGCCCCTGTCCCCTCCTTCGAAGGTATGTTGCGGCAGGGTGGCTCGGCCGAAAAAGCGGTCGCGGCTTCTACACCTACTGAGGGCGCGTCATGTCCTGGGCGTTGATTCCCCTCACCGAAGAACAGAAGGAGATTCAACGCCTCGCTCGGGAGTTCGCGCGGGCGGAGATCGCGCCCCACAGCGACAAGTGGGACCGAGAGGCGACGCTCGATCGCTCGATACTCACGCGCCTCGGTGATCTCGGCTTCCTCGGCATGATGGTGCCGGAGCAGTACGGCGGCCTTGGGCTCGACTCAGTGACCTATCTGGTCGCGCTCGAGGAGATCGCCGCAGTCGACGCGTCGGTGGCCGTCTCCATGAGCGTTCACAACTCGCTCCCGACGCAGATGATTCTGCGCTACGGATCGGACGCGCAGCGCGAGCGCTATCTCGGACCGATGGCGCGCGGTGAGTCGCTCGGCGCCTTTGCACTCTCGGAGCCTGAGGCCGGCTCGGATGCTGCCGCGATGACCACTCAGGCCGTCCGCGATGGCGGCGGCTGGATTCTGAACGGCACGAAGGCGTGGGTGACGAGCGGGAACGAAGCGGACGTCATCCTCGCCATGGTTCGCACCGACCGCCCGAACGAGCGTCGCGGGGCGCGCGGCATCAGCGCATTCATCATTACTCCCGATCTACCCGGCTTTCGAGTCGGCAAGAAGGAGGAGAAGCTCGGTCTGCGCGCTTCTCCAACGGTGCAGATCGCTTTCGACGGGATGCGCGTCCCGGCCGATCGGCTGCTCGGGCGAGAAGGAATGGGATTCGTGTACGCGATGCAATCGCTCGACAATGGGCGACTGGGCATCGCCGCGCAGGCCGTGGGAATTGCGCGTGCGGCTCTCGAGCACGCGACCCGCTACGCCGCCGAGCGGCGGCAATTCGGGAAGCCGATCAAGGAATTCCAGGCAATCCAGTTCAAGCTGGCGAACATGGCGACGCGCATCACCGCGGCCCGGGCGTTGCTCTACTCCGCCGCGTCGGCGAAGGACCGCGGAGAGCCGATTACGCAGTTCAGCTCCATGAGCAAGCTCTTCGCGAGCGAGACCGCGATGTGGGTCACCACCGAAGCGATCCAGATCTTCGGCGGCTACGGGTACATGACGGAGTACCCTGTCGAGCGCCTCTTTCGCGACGCGAAGGTCACCGAGATCTATGAAGGGACGTCCGAGATTCAGCGCATCGTGATCGCAAGGGAGCTATATGCGAGTTGAACCGTGATTGCGGATTAGGCGAGTGAAACTCTTCGACACCATCGCTTCCATGGGCCACGAGCAGGTCGTGCTCTGTCACGATGACTCGGCTGGCTATCGTGGGATCATCGCGATCCACAGCACGACCCTCGGCCCGGCGCTCGGCGGTACCCGCTTCTGGAAGTATGCGAGCGATGAGGAAGCCGTCGTCGACGCGCTGAGGCTCGCCCGCGGAATGACGTACAAGAACGCCGTGGCTGGACTCAACCTCGGCGGTGGGAAAGCGGTCATCATTGGCGACAACAAGACGCTCAGTCGCGAGATGCTCTTTCGCGCACACGGCCGCTTCGTCGAGAGCCTCGGCGGGCGGTACGTCACAGCCGAGGACGTCGGGACGTCGACGGCCGACATGGACTTCGTGCACATGGAGACGGACTACGTTACCGGACTCACCGATCGCTCGGGCGATCCCTCTCCGGTGACGGCGCGCGGCGTCTTCCGAGCCATCCAGGCCTCGGCGAGGTGGCGCTGGGGGAGCGACGACCTCAGCACGCGCACGATCGCGGTTCAGGGGTGCGGCCACGTCGGGTACTACCTCGCGCAGGAGCTGCACGAGGCGGACGCCAACCTCATCGTGACCGACATCGATGCCGAGCGCATCAAGCGCGTCGTCAAGGATTTCGGCGCGAAGGCCGTAGCGGCGGACGAGATTTACCGCGCGGAGGCAGACATCTTTGCACCGTGCGCGCTTGGGGGCATTATCAATGACAAGACGATCCCGCAGCTGCGCGTGGAGATCGTCGCCGGGGCCGCCAACAACCAGCTGCTGGAGGACCGGCATGGGGACGCGCTCGAAGAGCGTGGAATTCTCTATGCACCCGATTACGTCGCCAACGCCGGCGGCGTCATCAACGTGTACAGCGAGATCGCCGGGTGGGACTCGGCGCGGTCGCTCCGCAAGGCCGATGAGATCTACGAGACGATTCTCTCCGTGTTCGAAATCGCGAAGCAGGACAAGATCCCCTCGTACAGCGCCGCGGACCGCGTGGCCGAGCGCCGCGTGAACGCGGTCGGCACGCTGGTGAAAACGTGGCCGCAGTGGCCGAACAAGTAATGGCTGCCTCCAGGACGATCCCGATCGCGAGCGATCATGCCGGCTTCGAGATGAAGCAGCGGCTCATTCCCGTGCTTCGCTCCTTGGGGTACGACGTGGAGGATCTCGGGACCGACACCGCTGCCTCGTCGGATTACCCGGATTTTGCGCACCCTCTCGCGCAGCGCGTCTCGCGCGGCGAGGCCGAGCGGGGCATTCTTCTGTGTGGCACGGGGTTGGGCATGTCGTACGTGGCGAACCGCTATCCCAACGTGCGCGCGCCCGTCGTCTGGTCGCCGGAGATCGCCGAGCTCTCGCGCAAGCATAACGACGCGAACGTGCTCGTGCTGCCGGCGCGCTTCCTAGCGGAGGATGAGGCGGTGGAGATCGTGAAGCGCTTTCTCGATACCTCGTTCGAGGGCGGGCGTCATACGCGGCGCGTCGACAAGATCGAAGTGCGCGGAGAGGCGCGATGAGCGGCACCGACTGGACGTGGGATCCCGATCTCGACGATCTGCGTGCGACCGATCCGGAGATCGCCGACGCGGTGCTCGCGGAAACGCGACGCCAGGAGGACGGCCTCGAGCTGATCGCGAGCGAGAACTTCGTGTCGCCAGCGGTCCTCGCGGCGATGGGAACGCCGCTCACGAACAAGTACGCGGAAGGCTATCCGGGGAAGAGGTATTACGGCGGGTGCGAGTACGTCGACGTGGCCGAGCAGTTGGCCATCGATCGGGCGAAGCGGCTATTTGGCGCAGACCACGCGAACGTGCAGGCGCATTCGGGCGCGCAAGCGAACATGGCGGTGTACTTCGCGCTGCTCGAGCCGGGCGCGACGATCCTCGGGATGAACCTCTCGCACGGTGGGCACCTGACCCACGGCTCGCCGGTGAACTTCTCCGGCCGCTTCTTCCGCGTGGTTCCGTACGGTGTGCGTGAGGACACCGGGCGCATCGACTACGATGCTCTGGCCGATCTGGCGCGCACGCACCGGCCGGCGATGATCGTGGCCGGCGCGAGCGCGTATGCGCGGACGATCGACTTTTCCGCGTTCGCGGAAGTCGCGCGCGGCGTGGGCGCGAAGCTCATGGTCGACATGGCGCACATCGCCGGGCTCGTCGCGACCGGCGTACATCCGTCGCCCGTGCCGCACGCGGACGCTGTGACCACGACGACGCACAAGACGCTTCGAGGTCCGCGCGGCGGGCTCATTCTCTGTCGTGCACCGCACGCCAAGGCCATCGACAAGCAGATCTTCCCGGGAATCCAGGGCGGTCCGCTCATGCACGTCATCGCCGCGAAGGCGGTGGCACTTCGTGAGGCCATGGAGCCGTCGTTCGTCGAGTACGCGCGGCGTGTCGTTGCCAACGCGCGTGCGCTCGCCGGTGGCCTCATGGAGCGAGGCTTCAAGCTCGTCTCGGACGGAACGGACAATCATCTCATGCTGATCGATCTCCGCAACCGCGGACTCACGGGGAAGGACGCGGAGCGCGCGCTGGGGCTTGCGGACATCACGGTGAACAAGAATACCGTGCCTGGCGAGACGCAGTCACCGTTCGTGACGAGCGGCGTCCGCATCGGAACGGCCGCCGTGACGACGCGGGGGATGGGCGAGGGAGAGATGCGAACGATTGCAACGCTCATCGACGAGACGCTGCGCGCGCCCGACGATGTCCCCAGTGCAGAGCGCGTGCGGCGACGCGTACGGGAGCTTGCCGGCGCCTTCCCGCTGTATCGCGCGAGCGTAGGGAGCCTGGCGCGGTGACGCCTCGTCGGCGCTCGACCTCCGACTCCGGTGGTGCTCGCGCGTCGGACATGCAGATCGGGTTCCTGCCGGCTGCGCCGTTCACGCCGCTCGCCGACGTGATGGAGACCCATGACGAGTACATCATCATCGTCGAGATCGCGGGTGCCGACGATCGGGCGTTCGAAGTGGCGGTCGAGGGCACTACCGTGATCATCACCGGGTCGCGTCCCGAGCACTCGCAAGGCAAGCGCCGATACCATACCGGGGAGATCCGCATTGGACCGTTCAAGCGGACGGTGAAGCTCCCCGGGCCGGTCGTGGCGGACGACCCGCGAGCCCGCTACGAGCGCGGCATTCTCCGGATTACCCTGCGCAAGGCTTCCGTCACGACCGGCGATGTGCTTCGCCTCTGACCTTCCTTGTGCGAACCGTGACTGCTCGTCATCTTAGCCCGGAACGCGACCGCGGGGACGAAATCGTGTGATCGTTTCACTCGAGGAGTACCATCGTGGCAGAGCTGGCCTTTCGGGACGGAATCATGGAACGCATTCGAGCGCGCGACGCGCGCTTCCACGAGCGCGCGTATCTCTTTGTGCTCGCGGCGCTCGAGTACTCGCAGCTCCGCCTTCCCGAACGGCGCCACATTTCCGGTCGCGAGCTCGCGGAAGCGTGTCGCGATCTCGCCCTCGAGCGGTACGGCGTTCTGGCGCCCACCGTGCTCGATCACTGGGGCGTGCGCGCGACGTCCGATCTCGGCGACATCGTGTTCACCCTCGTGGATCTCGGCCTCCTTATTTCCCTGCCAACCGACACACGCGAAGATTTCGTCGACATCTTCCAGTTCGAGGAGGCCTTCGAGCAGCATCATCCGTGGGGCAGCGTCCGGGCCGTGTGAGCAGGCAGGCGTACATCGGGTGAGGAGGGGCGATGGACGTGAAGGAGTTGCCGCAATGCCGCAAGTGCGGGGACGGGGTCCTGCTTCCTCTCAGCGACTATGGTCGCGACGGCGCGCCGATCACGTACAAGGCGTGGGCGTGCAGCAACCCCGAGTGCGGCTTCAATCTCCGCATCGACAACGGTGAGATCAGCTTCGGTCGGATCATCGCGCACTCGCACAAGTAAGACGCGCCGGACAACGAGTATGAGCGGCGGCCCTCTCGGGTCGCCGCATCGTGCAACATCACCTGGGTCGACGCGATGATCGTGCTCCCGTCGCGAACGCCCGCGGGGTCGGGCACGTTTTATCCGTCGCTCCCGGGACGGCTGCGCGCCGACGTTCGTGCATTCCTCGAGCGAGCGCCCACGCCTCCGAGGCGCGTCCACGGCGTGCTCGTCCCCCATGCCAGCTACACGTACTCCGGTGCAACCGCTGGCGCGGCGTTCGGTGCGGTCGAGGTTCCTGCCACGTGCGTCGTGCTCGCGCCGAACCACACGGGTCGTGGCATCGCGCGGGAAGGCGGGAGCCTTCTCATCGACACCTCGTATCGCACGCCGCTTGGTGATGTCGAGCCCGATGCAGCACTCGGCGCCGCGCTTCGCGAGCGCGCACACCCGCTCCTCGTCGAGGATCCCGTAGCCCACGCCGAGGAGCATGGAGTCGAGGTGCTGCTCCCGTTTCTCCAGATGCGAAACCCGACGGTTCGCGTCGTGCCGCTGGTGATTGGCTGGAACGACTGGGAACGCACGCGGCGCCTGGCGCACGCGATCCACGATGTGATCGTCGAGCGCTCCGACGTGCTGATCGTCGCGAGCAGCGATATGAGTCATTACGAGGCAGCGTCCACGTCGACGGACAAGGATACCGCGGCGCTCGAGCGCGTCGTCGCGGTCGACCCCGAGGGACTGCTCGAGGTGACGCAGTCCCGTCACATCGCCATGTGCGGGCGCGCGGCCGTCGCGTGCGCGCTCGAGGTCGCGCGCCGGGCCGGGCATACCCGTGCGGAGGTCGTGGCCTACTCGCACTCGGGCGTCGTGAACGGGAACAACGACCGCGTCGTCAGCTACGCGGCGGCGCTCATCGGCTCGTGACGCGCGGCAGTGCGATCAGGACGCTCCGCGTGTTGCGCGCGGCACAGGCTGCCGCGCTCGATGCCGAGGCCGCACACGCTGGAATCCCCTCGAGGGCGCTGATGCAGCGTGCCGGGGCGGCCTCGGCGACCGAGATCGTGCGACGCCTTCCCCACCTGCTCCCCGACGGCGTGCACATCTACACGGGCGCGGGCAACAACGGCGGCGACGGATGGGTCCTCGCCCGCGCGCTCGCGACCGCCGGTGTGCGAGTCGCAGTGACAGAGTCGGCGCCGTCGAACACCGAGGACGCGCGCGCCGAGCGTGAGCTCGCGCGCGTCTCCGTTGCGTCTGGTCCGTCCGGCAACGAACGCATTGTCGTCGATGCGCTGCTGGGGACCGGCGCGCGTGGGGCTCCGCGCGGAAACGCCTCTGCCGCGATCGATGCGATCGCTGCGGCTCGAGCACGCGGGGCCACGGTCGTCGCCCTCGACGTTCCGAGCGGCATCGACTCCGACACCGGAAGCGCGGAGATCGCCGTGCACGCGGATCTCACGCTCACCTTCGCGGCGATCAAGCGGGGACTGCTCGCTGCGCGCTCGCACACCGGCACGATCGTCGTACTCGACATCGGCCTGGGCGAAGGTGAGGCGACCGCGCCCGAGCTCGTTCGCGAGGCGTGGGTACGCGATCGGGTTCCTCCGCTCCGCGCGGAGGCGCACAAGGGCGCGCGGAAGCGGCTGGTCATCGTCGGCGGCGGAGGCGGGATGACCGGCGCGGCGATGCTCGTGTCGCGTGCCGCGATGCGGAGCGGCATCGGGCTCGTCAGGCTCGTGGTGCCGCGCGAATCGCTTGCCGTCGTTCAGAGCGCCGAGCCGTACGCGCTGGCGCACGCGTGGCCCGTGGACGACGAAGGGCGGGAGGCGATGCGAGCGACGCTCGCGTCGTGGGCGAATGTTCTCGTCCTTGGCCCGGGCCTCGGAGATACCGAGGTCACGGGCGCGCTCGCTCGGGAAGTGCTCGGCGCGTGGCGCGGACCGGTCGTGATCGATGCGGACGGACTCAACGTTTTTGCTGAAGACGCCAGAGCGCTGAGCAGGCTCTGCGCTGGTCGTCCGGCGCTGATCACGCCGCACGGCGGCGAAGCGGCGCGGCTGCTCGGGGCGGAGTACGAGACGATCGCCGGCGATCGTTATGAAGCGGCCTCACGGCTGGCGAAGCTCACGAACGCCACGGTCCTGCTCAAGGGCGTGCCGACGATTCTCGCCTCGCGCGACGGACGCACCATGGTGAGTGCGACCGGCGGACCTGCCCTGGCGACCGGGGGAAGTGGCGACATTCTCGCCGGGATCGCCGCCACGCTGCTCGCGCATGTCGAGGATCCCCTCGTCGCGGGGGCGTGCGCCGCGTGGGTGCACGGACGCGCCGCCGAGATCGCGACGCGCGGTCGTGCTCCGCGCGGCGTTCCACTCGCGCGCGTACTCGATTCACTCGAGCTCGCCTGGAATTTCGCGCCGCCGCCCCCATCGTACCCCGCGCTGGTCGAGCTTCCATCGGTCGCCGAGACATGAGCGGGCGCGAGGCGCTCGCCATCGTGGTCGCCATCGCGGCTGCGGGGGCATGCGCGGGCAGTGGTGCGAGCGAAGGCGGCCCATCGGCGCTCCCGTCGGCGCGCCGCGATGATCTCGTCACGATCAGGGCGCACAACCAAGTCGCGCACATCGCCGTCGGTGAGCGAATGGTGTTCGCCGCGACGCAGAGTGGTGTCATCACCTACGACGCGCTCTTTCGCGGTTGGCTCCGTCCAATGCCGCTCGAGGACGGATCCCGTCGCGATCCGGCGATCCTCGCCGCCGACCCGACCGAAGACGCAGTGTGGATCGGGTCTGTTGGCCGCGTCGTGTACTACCGTCCGCGACTCGAATACGCCGTGACCGTGACGGTCGCCGGTATTCCGCAGGAGATCTTCTTCGATCGCCGCGATCTCGGGGCCGGCGCATACGTTCGCACCGGCACATCGATCATGCGCATCAGCCGCGCGGGGGGAACCACGTTCGTTCCCCCGGGGGGAGCGCCAGGCGCAGGCGAGCGCCTGGAAGCACCGTCGACGCGAGAGGTGCTGCGCGCCTATCCGACGCTCGAGACGTTTTTCCCACTGCTCGCCCGCGACGACGATCTCGAACAGTGGCGCGTGACCGCCGCCGCCGCCGCCCCCGCAAGAAGCGAGGTCTGGTTAGGCACCTACGGGAACGGTCTGCTCAAGGTCGATCCCACGTTCAATCGGGCGGAGCAGCTGCCGTTCGGACTCGTGGAGCCTGGCGTAGGGGCATTGGCGCCGGCGGCGGACGGCGTGTGGGCTGGCGGCCGCGGCGCGCCCGGCCATCGCGGCGCGCTGGTGTTCGCGTCTTCGGACCTCCAGCGGTGGCGGTGGCTCGACGGACCGCGCTCGCGCCCTCTCGTCGGAACGCGTGTGACCGCGATCGCCACGCAGGGCGGGCAGGCGTGGATCGGCACGAATCGCGGGCTTCTCCGAATGGACCTGCACGATGACTCGCGGTTCGAGCAGTGGGACGCCGGCGACGGGTTGCCGAGTGATGTGGTCACGAGCGTCGTCGCCTGGCCCAGCGGCGTGTGGGTGGGGACGCCCGCAGGACTTGCGCACGTGGACCGCGGCGTGCGACCAGCTGGTCCCCGCATGCACGTGCACGGGCTCGCGATGTGGGGCGACACACTGTGGATTGCGTCGAACATCGGGCTGCTGGCCATGGCGCCGGCCGATAGCTCGCCGCGCCGGCTCGACCTCGACGATGGCCGCCTGTCGCGTCCGATCGTCGCCGTCACGCGCACCGATTCCGTCCTTGTCGCGGCGAGCGAAGACGACGTGCTGGAGATCGATGTCGGCGCGCGACGCGTACTCCCTCCTCGTGCAGCGAGCATCTCGGCGCTGCGCGAAATCACTCGCGTCGCAGCGGATGCGCACACGATCTGGGTGAGCGGGGAAGGGGGTGTCGTCGTCATTCATCGGGTCACCGGTCGGTCGACGTTTCTCGCCGCCGGGACCGTGCTTCCGGCGCAGGCGACCGACGTGGTCCTCACGCCAGAGCTCGCGTGGGTGGCGACGCGCGACGGACTGGTTCGCGTCCGCAGGCGTTCCGACGGGATGCCGCCGTGAGCGACTTCACGCCGCTCGGTCCTGGACGCGAGTTCGATCTCGTGCGCGCGCTCGCCGAGCGGTGGGGAGATCGCGCGCGCGGAATCGGTGACGACGCAACCGTCCTTTCGCCACCCCCGGGCGAGCGCATTGTCATCAGCACCGACACCGCCGTCGATACCGTTCACTTCCGGCGCGAGTGGCTCACTCCCGAGGAGATCGGGTGGCGCTCGGTCGCCGGGGCCCTGAGTGACTTGGCGGCGATGGCGGCTGCACCGTTGGGCATCCTCATTGCCATCGTGCTGCCTCCTCAGTGGCTCGAGGACCTCGGCGCGCTTGCCGACGGCATCGGGGAGTCCGCCGCTGCACAGGACGCTCCGATCGTGGGTGGAGACCTCACGAGTGGAGAGCGCCTCGCGATTACCGCGACGGTCGTCGGAAGCGCGAAAGCGCCGCTGCTGCGGTCGGGGGCGGGCCCTGGCGACACCCTGTGGGTGACCGGACAGCTCGGTGCGCCAGCGATGGCGCTTGCCGCGTGGCGGGAAGGAAGACAGCCATCGCCGGAAGCGCGAGCTCGATTCGCGCGGCCCACGCCACGGATTCGCGAGGCGCAGTGGCTCGCGCGGGCGGGCGCCACCGCCGCGATCGACATCTCCGATGGCCTGAGCGGCGATGCGGCGCATCTCGCCGCCGCGAGCGGCGTCCACATCGCGATCGACGCCGACCTGGTGCCGTGCGCTCCCGGCGCCCACGTCTCCGCCGCGCAGCGAAGCGGGGAAGAGTACGAGATCCTCGTCACCACCCGGGCCCCGTTCGACACGACGGCTTTCCTTCAGGAGTTCGGACTTTCCCTGACACGTATCGGCCAGGTCGAAGATGGCGATGCGGGTGTCGACCTCATCATCGGCGGTGAGCGCGTTGCCCCACCGGCGGGCTACGATCACTTTTCGCAGTAATGCGCGCTCTCTTCGTTCTTGCGGTGATGCTCGTCAACACGATCTGGATGGGGACGACCGTGATCGTCGCCGCTGCGTTGCGCATCAGGAACGCGCGATGGATTTACGAGGGCATGCCGCGACTCTGGTGCAAGGCGATTCTTCGCGCCGCCGGCGTGCGGATGCGTCTGCACGGCGAGCAGAACGTCCCGCGGAACGAGGCGCGGGTCTACGTCGTGAATCACGTGAGCTGGTTCGACGTCTTCGCGCTCGCGTCGTACCTGCCGCGCTACCGCTTCATCGCGAAGAAGGAGCTGTTCAAGATTCCCATCTTCGGTGCGGCCGCGCGCGCGACCGCCGGGATCGAGATCGACCGCACGAATCGCAAGGCCGCGTTCCAGGCCTACGAAATGGCCGCGCGTGACGTCAAGGAGGGGCTGTCGGTCGTCGTGTATCCCGAGGGAACGCGCGGATACGACTATCGACTGCGGCCGTTCAAGAAGGGACCCTTCGTGCTCGCCATCGCCGCCCACGTCCCCATCGTGCCGACGATCATCCACGGAACGATCGAGATTCAACCGAAGGGCTCGTTTCGCATCCGCCCCGGCGTCATCGACATCGAGTTTCTGGACCCCGTTCCGACGGCCGGCCTGACGTATGCGGACCGCGACCAGCTCATGCAAACCGTCTGGCGCCGGATGGCCGATGCGCTCGAGCGCCATGGCGTGCACAGCGCAGGCAGCGTGGTCGAAGAGATTGACGCCGATGCCCGCAGTGGATAACTAAAGTCCTCACTCACGCGCACGCTCATCACCGAGCCGAATGTCGACCATTCTCGATCTCGCTGCCCGCGAGATTCTCGATTCCCGTGGTAATCCGACCGTCGAGTGCGACGTCACCCTCGCGAGCGGCGCCCGCGGCCGCGCCGCCGTGCCCAGCGGTGCATCGACGGGCGAGCACGAAGCGATCGAGCTTCGCGATGGCGACAACACCCGCTACGGCGGAAAGGGCGTGCTCAAGGCGGTGCGCAACATCGAGGAGACCATCGCGCCGGCCATTCAAGGCATGGACGCCAGCGATCAGGTCGGTATCGACCGGGCGCTGCTCGATCTCGACGGCACGCCGAACAAGGGGAAGCTCGGCGCCAACGCGATCCTCGCGGTGTCGATGGCGACCGCTCGCGCCGCTGCCGAGGATGTCGGCATGCCGCTCTGGCGATACCTGGGCCATCCCCTGTCGCGCACGATGCCAGTGCCGTTGATGAACATCATCAACGGCGGCGCGCACGCGACCAACACGGTGGACTTCCAGGAGTTCATGATCGTCCCCGTGGGAGCGCAGACATTCACGGACGCGCTTCGCATGGGCGCCGAGGTGTTCCATTCGCTGAAGAAGGTGCTCGTCAAGCGAAAGCTGGCCACCGGCGTCGGCGACGAAGGTGGCTTTGCCCCGAACCTCGCCGACGATGAGGAAGCGATCAAGGCGATCATCGAGGCCATCGAGAAGGCGAACTACGCTCCGGGAAAGCAGATCGCGCTCGCGCTCGACGTGGCGGCGTCCGAGCTGCACGGCGGCGGCGACTACGTCTTCAAGAAGAGCGGCGCCAAGACCCGCAACGCTCAGGGAATGATCGAGCTCTATCAACGCTGGCTCGAGCACTACCCGATCGTCTCGATCGAGGATGGGCTGGCCGAGGATGACTGGAGCGGCTGGGAATCGCTGACGAAGGCGTTAGGCGACCGCGTGCAGCTCGTGGGCGATGATCTCTTCGCCACGAACACGGATCGGATCGCGCGCGGCATCGAAGGCGGCGTCGCGAACGCCATTCTCATCAAGGTGAACCAGATCGGAACGCTCACGGAGACGCTCGAGGCCATCGAGCTCGGTCGCTCGGCCGGATATCTCTCGATCATCTCGCACCGGTCAGGGGAGACGGAGGACACGTTCATCGCCGACCTCGCGGTGGGGACATCGGCGGGCCAGATCAAGACCGGCTCCGCGTCACGAAGTGATCGCGTGGCGAAGTACAATCAGCTGTTGCGCATCGAGGAGCAGCTCGGCGACGCCGCGGAGTATCCTGGAGGCGCCATCTACGGCCTCTGATGGCGAAGAGTGCAGGGAAGACACGCGCGAAGCGGCTGCTCCTCGGCGCCATCGCCCTCGGCATCGTGGTCTTCGCGATCCAGGGTGGCGAGTACGGCACGTGGGATCTCGTCCGTCAGCGGACGAAGCGCGAGCGGCTGCACGCGCGAATCGATTCGTTGACACGCCTCGTGGATTCGCTGGAGCGTCGCAAGCGCGCCATCCGAAGCGATCCCGCGGTGCAGGAGCGGATCGCGCGTGAGGAGTTCGGAATGGTGAAGGGGGAGAAAGAGCTATTGTATCGGTTCGCGGAGCCGTGAAGGGGAACGAGGAACGAGGACCGAGGAAGCGCGACGGTCTTCTCGGATCATGTCCTTCGTCCTCAGTCCTCGTTCTCGTCTCCTCACCTTGACCCGTCCCTCGAATGGGACTAGGTTAAACCACCTATCGCGGGGTGGAGCAGCCTGGTAGCTCGTCGGGCTCATAACCCGAAGGTCGCGGGTTCAAATCCCGCCCCCGCTATGAAGACGGCCGGTCCCACGAGGGCCGGCCGTTTTGGATTCCTGGCAGGGTAGCTCAGCCGGTTAGAGCACGGCACTCATAATGCCGGGGTCGCGGGTTCGAGTCCCGCCCCTGCTATCGATGAGCCAACCACGTCGCCTGACTGGTTGGCTCGCGTTGTTTCGGACGACGGGGCAATCCTGTTTCACCAGCATCGGTGAGGGGCTCATGAAGGAGATCGATCGGGTCGTGCGCGACGTCGAGACGGGCCAGACGTGGGAGGTGGGCTTCCTGAGCTGGCGGCCCAGTCCGGATCCCTTTTATCCCGACCTTCGTGGCCGTATGCGCCTCGGGTGCACGCCGGCGTCGGGCACTCGCGTCTACATCGAGCTGCCGTCGTCTCATGCGAGGGACGATGACGCCGTGCTCGCCGAGATCCGCAAGAATCCGAACGCGTAGCCTCGGAGCGCCCGTCAGCGGGTGAGGCAGCTTGACAAAAAAGCACGATCGTTCGTACCTTCGCGCATGCGCAAAGGCGAAGCGACCCGCGAACGCATCCTCGACTCGGCCCTCGAGCTCGCGAGCACCGAGGGGCTGACCGGCCTCTCGATCGGCCGCCTGGCCGAGCGGAGCGGGATGTCGAAGAGTGGGCTCTTCGCGCACTTCGGCTCGAAGGAAGGATTGCAGCTCGACGTGCTCGGCCGCGCGACCACGCGTTTCAGAGACGCCGTGATGACTCCGGCCTTTCGCGAGCCCCGCGGTGAGCCGCGACTGCGAGCCCTGTTCGATCGCTGGCTCGAGTGGGTGGACCACCAGTCGTTCACCGGCGGCTGTCTCCTTACAGCAGCCGCCATCGAGCTCGACGATCAACCCGGTGCCGCCCGCGATGCGCTCGTCGAGGCGCAGCAGCAGTGGGCGCAGGCCTTGGCGCGCGCGGTTCGGATCGCGATCGAGGAGCGTCACTTTCGCTCGACCGTCGACCCCGAGCTCTTCGCCTTCCAGATGCACTCGATCGTCCTCGGCTACCACTACGCCCGCCGGCTACTTCACGATCCCGGCGCCGGTCGCCGGGCACGTGAGGCGTTCGAGGCCCTGGTGCTCTCGGCCCACCCTCGTAAGGCACGGTAAATCCCATGGCTGCCGTCGCGGCGCGTCGCGCCCGCCCACAAAAAAGCACGGTCGTTCGCCTTTCGAGTGCCCACGTCGCACTCGTGCGTGGCTATTTCACCGCGCTTGCGAGACTGTCCCCCCGTGCGGCGGAGCGGCAGGCAGCCTTCCTCTTCTGCCTCCCTCGGCGCCTTCGTCACGACGACGTGCCGGCGATTCCACAGGAGGCGCACGCTCACGCAGTACCACTCGGCACGAGGAGGCTTGCTGCGTGGACGTGGGGGGATGGCCCGCGTGTCCTTCTCGCGCACGGTTGGGAGGGCACGGCTCGGGACATGGTACCGATCGCGAATGCTCTTGCCGCGCGTGGGCGGAGCGTAACGGTATTCGACATGCCGGCCCATGGGCTGTCCGACGGCCGGACGACGACACTCCCGGAGATGGCGCGCGCGATCGGGGCGGTTGCGGGTGTCACGGGCCCGCCCGATGCAGTCGTCGGCCATTCGTTAGGTGCCGCCGCCGTGATCCTCGCGCTACGCGACGGGCTCGCCGCGACAGACGCCGCCCTTCTCGCGCCGGTGGCCGAGCCATGGCTGTTCGTGCGACGCCTCGCCGAGCTCCTGGCGTTCTCGGAGGAGCGCTACGCGGGATTGGTCGAGCGCATCAGCGAGCGCGCCGGCATCAGTCTGGATGCCGTGGATGGTGCGGCCGCGGCGCGAACGCTGTCGGCTCGTGCGGTGATCATTCACGATCCGGCCGACCGCCAGGTGCCATTTGCGCACGCCGAATCGCTCGCCAGCGCATGGCACGGCGCGACGCTGCACGCGGTGGAGCGGCTGGGGCATCGCAGACCGCTTCTTGCCCCTGACTCCATCGAGATTGTGGCATCACATCTCGCGCCCGCCGGGGCGGCGCGGGGCTGAGCGTCCGACGTGCACTCGGCGCAGGGGCGCGGCAGTTGCACGACGAGACCGGGCCGCCGCGTGGCGGCAGAGCATTCCAGTTCACGGGAGAGACCACCATGCGTCGTGGGATTGCGGCAAGCGCGCTGGCCTTTGCGCTCCTGGCAGCAGCGGGTGCATGCCGAGAGCAGGGCGGGAGCGCGGCGGGAGGCGTCGATACGGTCAGGGACACCCTCACGGACACGGTTCGTGACACGTTGCGCGATACGGTGCGTGACACGACTCGGGATACTACGCGCGACACGACACCGTAGCGGCGGAGACATCAGACACCAGACGTCGCGTGTCAGACGTGAGAAAACCAACGGGGAGCCAGTAGTGGCTTCCCGTTCGTCGTTTTCTGAGTTCCGACGCCTGACACCGGACGTCTGATGTCTCGGGTTTTCGTACAATGTCGGGCGTTTCGGGGGCTCGGCCCGAACATTCGCCGCGCACAACCTAACGCCGGTGACTCGCGTCACGCGCATAACGTGCGACGAGTCCGCGTGTGCACTTCGGCGCACGAGAAGGGTATGATTCTCGCGAAGTAGCGAACCGAAAGGCCGGTGCGGGGGAAGCGACGACGACGTCGCATCCGCGGCCGAAGCTCTTTCGTCGGGAGGTGGAGGATGATGTGGTTCGGGATCCTCCCGCTGGCCGTCGTGCTCGGTGCACCGATTGGGTGGTGGCTCGTCAGGCAGCGCCACCTGCGAGCGCGCCGCTCGCTCGAATTGGCACGGCTCGATCTCAAGCTCCAGCGCGCGCGCGACGCACTGCGCGCGAGCGAGGAGCGGTACGCCCTCGCGGCACTCGCCGCGAACGACGGCCTCTGGGATTGGGACCTGGTCCGCGATCGCTGCGATTTCTCGCCCCGCTGGCGTGGGATGCTCGGGCTCGAGAACACGCCGCTGTTGCCGCGCGCGCGCGAGTGGCTCGACCGCGTTCACCCTGATGATGCGGCGCGACTCCGCGAGGAGATCGAGGCCCACCTCGCTGGCCGGTCCCCGAGGCTCGAGAGCGAGCATCGCATTCGACACGCCGACGGGAGCTGGCGATGGGTGCTCGTGCGCGCGCTCGCGCTCCGCGAGGGAGGCGCGCGCGCCTCGCGTCTCGCCGGCTCCATGACCGACATCAGTGCGCGGAAGCACGCGGAACAAGAGCTGCGGCGCGCGGCGATGCACGATGCGCTCACCGGCCTCGTCAACCGCGCGTACTTCCTCGAATCACTCGAGCGCGCGGTGGCGCGCGTGCAGCGGCGTCCCGACAAGACGATCGCGCTTCTCTTTCTGGACCTCGACCGCTTCAAGCAGGTCAACGACAGCCTCGGGCACCTCGCTGGCGACCGCGTGCTCACGACGATCGCGCGTCGGTTGCTGGGGTGCGTGCGCCCCGGCGACGTGCTGGCGCGGCTCGGCGGCGATGAGTTCGCCGTCCTGCTCGACGACCTGCCGGAGCCGGAAGACGCGCAGCGCATTGCGGTCCGCATGCAGGAGTGCCTGCACGTCCCGCTTGCGGTCGGTGCGACGGAGATCGTCGTGACCGCGAGCATTGGCATTGCATTCGGATCGGCGAGCCTCGAGGCGGCCGAGGAGCTGCTCCGCGAGGCGGACCTCGCGATGTATCGCGCGAAGGCGGGCGGCAAGGCGCGGTACGAAGTCTTCGACACCGGATCGCGAGACACCGAGCGCGCGCGCGTAGAGCTCGAGAGCGACCTGCGTCGGGCGCTCGAGCGCGGCGAGCTTCGCGTACACTACCAGCCGATCGTGAAGGCGGACGACGGCCGTATCGTCGCCTTCGAGGCGCTCGCGCGCTGGGCGCATCCGCAGCGGGGCATGCTCAACGCGGCGGCGTTCATTCCTCTGGCCGAGGAGACGGGCGCGATCTCCGCGCTGGGGCGGTGGGTGCTTCGCGAGGCGCTCTCTCAGCTGCGCACGTGGCAGCGCGAGTTCCCGGCCGATCCGCCGCTGGCCGTGAGCGTGAACCTGTCGCCTCGCGAGGTGCTCCAGCCGCGCCTTCCCGCGAACGTCGCCGACGCGCTTCGTGAAGCCGACGTTCCGGCGCAGTCACTCGCCCTCGAGATCACGGAAAGCCTGTTCATCGACACGGGCGATGCGGCGCTCTCGACGCTTCGCGATCTCGCGTCGATGGGCGTGCGTCTGCACCTCGACGACTTCGGCACCGGATACTCGTCGCTCAGCTACCTGCATCGCTTTCCGATCTCCGCGGTCAAGATCGATCGCTACTTCACGAGCCGCCTCGACTCCGCCGAGTGCTCGGAGATCATCCGATCGGTGGTAGAGCTCTCACGCCGACTCGGGATGGACACGATCGCGGAGGGCGCGGAATCCGACACACAAGGCGAGCGCTTGCGTGAGATCGGCTGCCGGCTGCTCCAGGGATACGTATGTGCGCGGCCGGTGCCGCCGCGAGAGGCCGAGCTGCTTCTCGCGCACCAGCGGGGGATGGCCGACCGTGGACCCGTCACCTCACTGAGCTCTGCATTTCACGCTGAGGCCGAAACACGCCAGTCGCTTGAAACGTGAAGGCGCTTTACGGCGTGCGCACCTCGAGGGTGCGTCCGTCGCCGGCCAGCCAGAGCGCCACTTCCCGCCCGACTTCGAGGGAGCGCAGCGCGTTCGACTCGAGGAACCAGTGCTCGTGCGCGGTCGGTCCCTGACATGTGCACGGCATCGACGCGACCGCAGCCGTGTCGGCCACGCCGTCGACCACGAGGTCGAGCTTCGGCGACACGGCGCGAAGGCGCGCCGCGGTCTCCGGAGTGATCTCGTGCTTCCCGTCGCGCGGGGTCTTGCGGGAGACGTTACGTCGTTCGAGCAGCTCACTCATCCGTTGCCCTCACCGTTGTCGCGGCATGTAGCAGCGCGGAGAACTCGATGGCGTTCGTCGGCGCGTAATTGCCGTAGCAATTGTTGAAGATCACGTGTGTCTCCGGCACCTGCGACGCCACACCGAGCACGGGCTCGACCCATTCGTCGAGCTCCGATTCGTCGTACAGGTAGCGATATCGCTCGGACACGATCTCGTTCCGTTCTTCCCACGTTTCCTCGCGGCGTCCGTGGAGCCGAACGACCGCGAGATCGTTCGACGTCACGAGTGGCGTCGCTGGAAGACTGGTCTTCATCCCAGGCGGCGCGTCCACGACGACGATCGGGATGTCGTGCTCGCGAAGAAACTGGGGCGTGCGCGACGTCATGCGACCGCTCAGCCACGATCGGTGCCGAAACTCGACCGCCATCGGTAGACCGCGTAGTCGCTCGCGCGTGTTCACGAGCGTCTCGGCGTTCTCGCGTGAGGGCACGAACCAGGGCGGGTACTGGAACAGCACGACGCCGAGCTTGCCGCTCGAACGGAGCGGCTCGAGCGCATCGCGGAAGAGTCGCCAGACCTCGTCCAGTGTTTCCTGAGGAATGTCCTTGGCGTAGAGCCGCGCTTTTTGCGCCTGTTCGGGAGGCAGCGCTTCGCGGATCGCCTTCGGGAGCCGCCTGGTTTCCGTGGGGTGATCTGTCATCAGCGCGTGCGCCTTGACGTCGAAGACGAAATCGTCGGGCGTGCGCTCGACCCACAATTCCGCCATCTGGCGGGCTGGAATCGCGTAGTACGTCGAATCGACCTCGGCGAGGGTGAACCGCGAGGCGTAGTACCGGAGACGGGCCTCCGCGCTGCTCACTCCCGGCGGATAGAACACGCCGGGCTTGACCAGCGTCGGTTCCGTCCACGCCGAGATGCCGACGCGAATGCGCGCCCCGTTGCGGCGCACTTGCGCGCCCGGCGGCGGCTCGACGTCACGGAGCCGCAGCGCGGCGCGCGACGGTCCCGGATCGTGTACGGCGTCTCGAGGCTGGGGCATTAGGACCGATGCTGCGTGGCACACGCCATGCCCATTTGACGGCGGCGAGGCGCGCTCACGTCTGCCTCGCGCGAACTCCAGCCGGGGGAAGCAGCCATGCGGAGCGATTCGGGAAACACGGTCTCGGTCTGGATGGACACCACCAACATGCCCACGTTCACGCCGCTGGTGGAAGATCTCACCTGCGACGTGTGCATCGTGGGCGCCGGCATCGTGGGTCTCACCAGTGCATACCACCTGGTGCGGGCGGGCGCCGACGTAGTCATTCTGGATGACGGTCCGGTGTGCGGCGGGGAGACGTCCCGCACGACGGCGCACCTCACCTGCGTCCTCGACGATCGCTTTCAATGGCTCGAGCAGGTGCACGGCAAGGAGCCGGTGCGCGAGTCGACCGCAAGCCACATGGCGGCGATCGATCGCATCGAGGCGATCGTGCGCGACGAGAACATTGCGTGCGACTTCGAGCGCGTGCCCGGCTATCTCTTTCTCGGGACGATGCACGCTCCCGACTTCCTCGATCGCGAGCTGCGCGCCGCGCAGCGTGCGGGCCTCGCCGATGCGCAGCACCTCGACCGCGTTCCCGATCTCTCATGGGACAGCGGCCCGTGTCTTCGATTCGAGCGGCAGGCGCAGTTCCATCCGCTGAAGTATCTGGCCGCCGTGACGCGTGCCATCGTGCGCGATGGCGGGCGGATCTTCACCGGGACCCATGTCGAATCCGTAGAAGGACGCCCGCGCAAGCCGCGCGTGACGACCAGTGACAAGAAGACCGTGACTGCGAACGCGGTGATCGTCGCCACGAACTCGCCGGTGAGTGACTACGTCGTCACCCACGTCAAGATGGCGCCCTATCGCACCTTCGTGATCGGTGCACGCATCTCGAAGGGCTCTGTGCCGCGCGCCCTCGTGTGGGACACCGATGATCCGTACATCTACGTGCGCACGACGCCGCTCGACGACACGAACGATCTGCTCATCGTCGGCGGAGAGGATCACAAGACCGGGCAGAAGGACGATGCGCCCGATCGATTCCGCCGGCTCGAGGAATGGGCGCGCCGACGCTATCCGATGATTGCGTCAGTCGACTATCGCTGGTCCGGCCAGATCATGGAGCCAGCGGATGGATTCGCGATGATCGGCCCCAATCCGGACGGCGCCGAGAACGTGTATCTGGCGACGGCCGATTCGGGGCAGGGGATCACGCACGGGACCATCGCCGGGATGCTCCTCGCCGACCTCGCGCTCGGCAAGGACAACCCATGGGCCGACCTCTACGATCCGAAGCGAAAGGCGCTCGGGTCGATCAAGGAGGTCATGACGGAAAAACTCAACGTCGCCGTGCAGTATGCGGACTGGATTACGCCGGGCGAATCATCCTTCGATGAGATCCCGCGCGGCGAGGGGCGCACGGTGCGCACGGGGACGCACAAAGTAGCCGCGTACCGCGACGAGCAGGGCCTTCTGCATCTGCGCGATGCGACGTGCACGCACCTCAAGTGCATCGTGGACTGGAACTCCACCGAAAAGAGCTGGGACTGTCCCTGTCACGGCTCGAGGTTCGATGCCGAGGGACGAGTGCTCAACGGGCCGGCGCTCATGGATCTCGCGCCGGTTCCAGCGGAGCTCGCGGACCGCGTCGGGGAGCGCGTGCACGCGAGCGATGTGAAGTCGAAGTCGCGCGATCAGGCCCAGGAGAGCCGGTAGCGGCAGACGGCGCCGCCCTTCGCCCGGCACTCCTCTTCGACGACGACGGGGTCGGCGACGCCGATCATGGCGAGCGCCCGGCGATGCCATCCGACGACCGTTAGGCAGTCGGGCGCGCTGAACGTTTCGGCGTCGAAGGTCGTCAGGGTCCCCGACCGCTCGTCGCCGCGCTGATACTCGCGGCGGCCGGTTTCATAGTACATGCGGTAGATCGTCGGCGCCTTCCCGAGGAAGGCATGCGGATCACGATCCGTGAGGAAGCCCTTGTGTACCGTCGTCAGGTTCTTCTCGGCGGACGCCTCGCCGAGTCGCTCGAAGAACTGCCGGTCGCCTGCCGCGAGCACGCGGACGATCGCATCATCGAGCCGCTCGCCAAGCGCGAACGGATACCATTTGACGGCCAGCACAATGGCCAGGGCATCGCGATCGGCTGGAGGAAGGCTTTCGAGCAGGCGCTCGAGCCCGGGTTTCCCGAAATGCTCCTCGACGAATGCGAGGCGACTCTTGATGACGCTTCCCTTGATCTGCTGCATGACTGCCGAATCAGGGCGCGCGTCGCGCCGTCGCTCCCGAACGACCCTGCGTGAGCGCGGCAACGCTCGCGTCCCACAGCACGCGCTCCGCCTCACGACTGTCGAAGTAGCCCGGATCGGTGTCGAGCGCCTGCGTCCAGAAGAGCACTGCCTCCGCGTGCCGGCCGACGGCATGCGCGGCGCGGGCACGCCGCCCCAGCGTCACCGCCGGCGGCTCGTCCCCGCGCGGGGAGTCCTGAAGCGCCGCGATCGCTTCACCGCCGCGTCCCAGCTCGGTGAGCGTCGTGACGACGGCGAGCCGTGCAGCGGCATGACCCGCCTGCAATCGCAGCGCCTCGCGGTACGCAACGAGTGCATCCTCGTGACGACCGCGTGCGGAGAGTGCACGGCCGAGCTCGTAGTGTGCGCCCGCGTCGCGTGGGCTCGCTTTCGAGAGGTCGCGGAATGCACGCTCGGCATCCTCGTGCCGGCCGAGCCTCATGTAGGCAAGGCCAAGGCCGCGTTGAGCCTCCGGAAACCTCGGGCGGAGCCGAAGCGCGTCCTGATAGCTCGCGACAGCTTCGGCGGCCCGCCCTCGCGCGAGCAACGTGTTCCCGATGTCGCGATAGACGTCCGCCGTTGCTTCCTGCCCCGCGAGCGGCGCGGCAATGCACACGAGCGTCAGCGCGAGCGAGAAAAGATGCGTCATATCTCGGGAGAGACGATCGGGGCAGGCGGGCGTTGCGAGGCGCGTCGCTCCGGAACCGTTTACTCACGCGAGCGCGGCGCGTACGTTTTCGAGACGCCGGGGGCGCCGAAGTTCCCTGGCGCGAGGTTGCCGAACGCGCCGGCGTATCGTCGTGAGAAGGCGTGCACCGAGGAAGCCGCCGCGCCACCCAACCGACGGCCATGACCCCAGAGGCACGGGACGAGTTAGCGACGATTGGCAAGACGGACGGCGTCCCTTCGGGGCACGCCGACGACTCGCTGTTGCACCGCCTGCGTTCCGCCGGCGACGTCCCGGGGCTGCTCGGCGAGCTGCTCGCCGCGCTGGCCGCTCTCGAAGACGCAGATAAGGCGCTTCTCATGCGCTTCGATGGCGTGGACACGCTCGCGATCGCGGCGTCCGCCGGCCTCGCCCCCGAACACGCCCGGCTGCTCGAGAAGATCCCGGCGAGCGCACACCCGTGGGCCGACGCCCTTCGCGCGCCGATCGCGGTCGCGGACGTGGAAATCGAGGCCGCCGTCACCCCGCAGGCGCTGGCGCGCGCGGCCGGTGTACGTGGCCTGCACGCGGTGCCGATACTGGCCCCGGACGGAACACCCCTGGGAGTCATCGCGGCGCTTTTCCGCCGGCCGCTTCAACTCTCCTCACGCCAGGAGCGCGTCGCCGCGCTGTACGCGCGGCAGGTGGCGTGGATCCTCACGAGCGTGAAGCTACGCGAAGATGCAGCACACGTGATCGAGCGACAGCTCGAACGGGTGAATGACGCCGAGCATCGCGCGAGCGAAAGCGCGATGCGCGCCGCCTCCACTGCGGCCCGCGCCGAGGAGATGGAGCATCGCGCGGACGAGCTCGAGTCGCGCGCGCGCTCGCTCGATGCAAGGGCCGCGAGCTCGGAACGCGTCGCGCAGCGCCTCGAATCCCTTCAGGAGATGACCGCCGCGCTTTCGGGCGCCGCAACAGCGGCAGAAGTGGCGACGGTGATCGTCGATCGTGGCGTGAGCGCGCTCGGCGCCTACGCGGGATCGATGGTGATCCTGTCCGAGGACGGCCAATCGCTCGTGCGAGTTCGCGCGATCGGCTATCCGGACGAGATGCTGGCCGGGTGGGAGCGCGTCCCACTCGACGCGTCGGTCCCGCTGAGTGAAGCCGTTCGCGAGGCATCGCCGATACTCCTCGGCACGGACCACGGAGTGTCGGAGCGATATCCGCAGCTCGACGCACAGCGGAAGCAATCGGGGACGCGAGCCATCGCGGCGATTCCACTCATCGTGGACGGTCGTCGCCTGGGCGCGATCGGGCTGAGCTTCCGCTCGGAGCAGTCGTTCAGCGGCGACGATCGGGCCTTCATGCTCGCCCTCGCCGCCACCTGTGCGCACGCGCTCGAGCGGGCGCGGCTGTTCGACGAGAGCGTGAGCGCGCGTCGTCAGGCGCAATCCGCGGTCGAGGCGCTCGGTGAGGAACGGGCCCGACTGGACACGATCGTCGAGCAGATGCCAGCCGGTCTCCTCATCGCCGAGACGCCGTCGGGGAAGCTGCTTCGCGGCAATGAACAACTCGAGCAGATCGTTCGTCGACCCTTCCTGGCATCGCCGGACATCGCGAGCTACGGCGACTGGCAGTTCGCGTCGCTGAGCGGCGTCGCGCTTCTTCCCGAGGAGTTTCCGCTCGCGCGATCGATTCTCCACGGTGAGCGCGTCATCGCCGAGCCGCTGCGCGTCACGCGAGGGGATGGGACGAAGGCGTTCATCACCGTCAGCTCGACGCCGATTCTCGACAGGGGTGGTCGCATCGTCGCCGCCGTCGCGACGGTATACGACGTCACCGAGCAGCGGCGATCCGAGGAGTCGCTGCGCTTTCTCGCCGAGGCGAGCAGCCTGCTGGCGGCCACGCTCGACTACGAGGACACGCTGCCGACGATCGCGCGGCTCGCCGTTCCGTTTCTGGCGGACGCGTGCGTCATCGACATCATCGATGCGGAAGGCAACGTTCGCCGCGTCGCCGCCGTGCACCGCGAGGCGGCGCGCGCCCCGGCGGCCGACGCCGCGCTTCGAGCGCCCCCCGATCCAACGGCGCTGCATCACCCCGTGGTGCGTGCACTCCGCACGGGAATGTCGGACCTGTTTCCAGAGTATCCTCCGCCGGTGCGTCCGGCGGGCCCCGGCGGCACTCCCAGAAGCTCGGCGGAGTATCCACGAATCTCTGGCGAGCACCTGCGCGCCGATCCATACGATTTCCTCGGCGAGTTGCGTCCGAAGTCGCTCATCGTCGTGCCGCTCTTCGCGCGCGGCCACACGCGTGGCGCGATCACCTTGATCATCGAGGATGAGGAGCGCCGCTACGGGACAAGGGATCTCGCGCTCGCCGAGGAGTTCGCGCGTCGCGCAGGCCTCGCGGTGGACAACGCGCGGCTGTACCTCGCTGCGCAGGCGGCGAACCGCGCCAAGTCGGACTTCCTCGGCGTGATGTCGCACGAGCTTCGTACGCCGCTCAACGCGATCATTGGCTATGCGGAGCTGCTGTTGATGGGTGTCCCGGCCCCCATCCCCGACGCGAGCCAGCAGCAGGTGGAGCGTGTGCGAAACGCGTCGCATCACCTCCTGCACCTGATCGACGAGATACTCGCCTTCTCTCGTCTGGAGACGGGGCGCGAAGAGCTGCGTCCGGGGTCGGCGCTCCTTTCTGCGCTCGTCACCGATGCGGCGTCGGTCATCGCACCGCTGGCAGGGGAGCGAGGGCTCGCGCTGCGCGTCGACGCGCCCGAGGAGCCAGTGACGCTCGAGACGGATGTGGCCAAGGTGCGACACATCCTGCTCAACCTGCTCTCGAACGCGGTGAAGTTCACCGAGCGCGGCGAGGTCGTGCTCACGACGCGCGTCGACAACGACGATGTTCGGTTCGATGTCCGCGACACCGGCGTCGGCATCCCGCCGCAACATCACGAGCGGATCTTCGATCCCTTCTGGCAGATCGAGAACGTCGCCTCGCGTCGCGTGGCGGGAACGGGTATCGGCCTGAGTGTGGCGCGCCGGCTTGCCCGCCTGTTAGGCGGCGACGTTACGGTCGTGAGCCGGCCGGGAGACGGGAGCACGTTCTCCGTCCGCGTGCCGCGGCGGATGGGCCAGGAGCCGACGGCAGAGCCCGCTGAGACCGGCGCGGTCGAGGTGTGACCCGTGATTGCCCCCTCCGCTCTTGATGCCGGAGTCCGCGCGCCCGACGACTTACACGGCAGCTCGCGCCGCGCCGGCGCCGAGGTCGTGCAGGGCACGCTTCTGCTCGCGGAACGCCATTGCGCGGAGGCGCGACACGCGCATCGCCATCGGCGGGTGCGTTCCCCACAAGTCAGCGAGCCAGCCCTCGCGGAGGTTGACGCGGCGGCCTAACGGGTCGGCGATGCAGAGGTGGGCCGCACCGCGGGTGATCGCGCGCGTCGGCTCGTGCGAGCGCTCGATCTTCTCGAGCGCACTGGCAAGTCCCATCGGGTTGCGCGTGAACTGAGCGCTCATCGCGTCGGCGAGGAACTCGCGCTTGCGGCTCACGCCGAGTGCGAGCATCCGCGAGATGAGCGGCGCGAGCAGCCAGCTGAGGAGCCAGAGCACCAACAGAATAACGAGCAGCGGCCCGCCACTGCGCTTTTTCCCGCGGGGAACGATGGCGCCGAGCGCGCGCCCGCTGCCGCGCTGAAACAGAACGCGGTGCGCGTAGTCGGAGACCACGGTGATCGCGCCGACCATCGCCGCGAGCAGTGTCATGAGCCGCGCGTCGTAGTTCTTGATGTGGGCCAGCTCGTGGCCGATGACGCCCTGGAGCTCGTCGCGAGTGCACGTGTCGAGCAATCCGCGCGTCACGGCGATCGCTGCGGTTCGCTCATCGCGGCCCGTGGCGAACGTATTCGGGTCGGCGTCGGGGATGATCCAGATCGACGGGCGGGGAAGTCCCGCGGCGATCGCCATCTCCTCGACGACGTTCACGAGTAGCCGCTCCTGATCTGTTACAGGGTCCTTGAGCTCGACGCTCCCGGCGGAGCCGAGAATCGCCTGCGAGCCGGCGCGCCACGCCCAGAAGGCCGTGATCGCGGCGTAACTCGTCAGCGCGACGCCGAAAATCGGGAAGTCCCACCGCGAGCTCGCCGGCTTCCCCTGCGTCATCTCGAGCAGGATGAGATCACCGCCGAAGCCGAGCCAGGCGAAGAACAGCACGAACCCAACGAGCAGCCAGTGCGACCGGCTGCGATTCGCCTGCTGCTGGGAGAACAGGTCAGTGCCGGTCTGCATTCTGATGTCTGACGTCTGTGCCGTTCTCGCGATGCCGGCACTCAGGCGCGTGGCCTCGATGGAGCCGACAGATCGACGCGCGGAAGGGCTCGCTCGGCCGCATCCGTGATCTCCCACAGCTCCGCCGGGGTGGCGCGAGCCAGTCCGGCCACGAGGTTCGTCGGGAACTGCTGCTGTGTCGTGTTGTACTGCGTGGTCACGTCATTGTAGTGCTGACGCGCAAATGCGATCCGATTCTCCGTCGATGTCAGCTCTTCCTGGAGCTGGCTGACATTGCCCGTTGCCTTGAGCTCCGGGTACGCCTCAACCACCGCGAAGAGGCGGCCCAAGGCGGCCGACAGCTGCGACTCGGCGTGCGCCGTGGCGGCGACGCCGGCGCCGCCGCGCTCGATCGCGATGGCCTGGTTACGCGCCTCGACGACCGCTTCCAGCGTCTCGCGCTCGAACTGCATCGCGCCCTTGACGGTTTCGACGAGGTTCGGGATCAGGTCGTGGCGCCGCTTGAGCTGCACGTCGATCTGCTTCCAGCCGTTCGCGACCTGGTTCTTGAGCGCGATCAGCCCGTTGTATGCGCCGACGACCCAAATCGCGACCGCGGCCGTAATCAGCAACAGGACGAGCAGTCCCATCGTGTGCTCCTGAAGTACCGAAGGGGGACCGGACGTCGTCGCCCGGCATAGGCGTACGCAATGAGGACGAATAGACCGCCACGCAGGTCATGTAGCGAAGCCTCGGTGGTGACACGATTTGCGTCTCTGGACGCGAAAAAGCCCCCGAGGCGCGGGCCTGTCGGGGGCAGTCACTACTCGCTAGCGTGTGGGCAGTTATCGGTGTCGAGGGACCGCGGCGACGCGGGCCTTCTCCGCCTTTCGACGGCGACGCTCCTTCATCTTGTCCTGAAACCATGTCAGCGGGATGATGAACAGCGGCGTGAGGAAGAGACCGAGCAACGAGTTGATCCAGATCAGCGCGAGATAGAACGCGATGAGCCCGGCGGCGACCCAGATCACTGCCAGCGGTCCTTGCGTCTCCACAGTGTTCCTCACGGCGAGAGTGGGCAGGAAATGTATAGATCGCCGCTAGCAAGGGGGAGGCCAGCTTCGACGCGAGCACGTGTGGGGCCGCGACGTCGCGACGCTGCGGCTCAGGTCATCGATGCGGTACGACAGGCGCTCGAGGGCGTTCCTCGCGCGCTGATCGCCGTGTCAGGCGGTCGCGACTCGATGGTGCTGCTCGAGGCAATGGCGCGCGTCGCGCCGGCGCGTGTTGCCAGCGTCGCCACGTTCGATCACGGGACGGGCGGAGCAGCCGCGCGCGCAGCTCAGCTCGTCGTCGAGCGAGCGCACGACGCCGGCTTTCAGGAGCGCGTCGGCCGTAGCGTCGTCCCGGTGACGACGGAGGCCGCCTGGCGTGCGCAACGGTTCGAATTCCTGCTCGGCGTCGCTGCGGATCTCAATGCTCGTATCGTCACCGCGCACACTCTCGATGATCAGCTCGAGACGGTGCTCATGCGCGCACTCCGGCACGCAGGGGCTCGCGGCCTCGCCGGGCTTCTCGCGCCGTCCGCGATCGTGCGGCCATTCCTCGGCCTCCCGAGAGCCACGATCGCGGCGTGCGCTGCGTCATGGCGCGTCCCCTTCATCGACGACCCATCGAACGCGTCGCGGGCGCATCTGCGAAACCGCGTGCGTCTCGACCTGCTGCCCGCGCTCGGCCGTGCGCGATCGAGCCTCTCGCGAGAGCTACTGGCGCTCGGCCGCCGCGCGGCGGACCTCAGACGCGAGCTGGAGGCGTTCATCGATGCCAACATCGACATCGCCGCCGAAGGTGACACGGTGGTGGTGTCCCGCGATGATCTCGCGCCGTTCGAACCGGCCGGGCTCGCGCTTCTGTGGCCCGCACTCGCTGCGCGTCATGGAGTTACGCTCGATCGGCGTGGAACGGAACGCCTCACATCGTTTACTATTAACGCAGGGACAGGCGCACGAATTCAGCTCAGCGGCGGCGCGGAGGCACTGCGCCATCGTGACCGGCTACTTCTGCGACGCGTCCCAATTCACGCGGGGCCGCTCGAGCCGCTGACGCTCGAACCGGGAACGACGTGGGGCAGGTGGCGATTCGTGCAGGGCACGTCCGTCGCCGATTCATGGAGTGCAAGCTTGCCCGTGGACCGCCCGTGGCGAGTGCGCACGTGGCGGCCCGGTGATCGAATGATCCCCGAGGGATCGACCACACCGCGTCGGCTGAAGGGATTGTTTCGTGATGCGGGCGTCGACGCAGTGCGCCGTCGTCAGTGGCCGGTCGTCGAGGCCGGCTCAGAGATCGTGTGGGTCCCGGGGGTACGCCGCGCTCTCGCGGCAGCCGCGCGGTCCGGCCGACCGAACGTCACGTTTCGCTGTGAGCACATCGATCGTTGACCCACGGCTCGACGGTCGCCCTGTACGCCGTATCGTATACGACGCGGAGCAGATCGCCGAGCGGGTGCGGCAGTTGGGGAGCGAGATTACGCGGGCGTATCCCGACGGGGATCTGCTCGTACTGGGACTGCTCAAGGGAAGCTTCATCTTTTTGAGCGATCTGGTGCGGGCGGTCACACGACCGCTCCAGGTGGA
Source organism: Gemmatimonadaceae bacterium (assembly GCA_052389995.1). Classification (GTDB taxonomy): domain Bacteria; phylum Gemmatimonadota; class Gemmatimonadetes; order Gemmatimonadales; family Gemmatimonadaceae; genus JAICNG01. The sequence goes on from JBQTHJ010000028.1 coordinate 43,697, forward strand.
CTTTCTCGTCGCGGCCAGCTACGGCGACCAGATGGAATCGAGCGGCAACGTGCGGCTGGTGTACGATCCGGAAACGAAACTGGAGGGGAAGCACATTCTTCTCGTAGAGGACATCGTCGACTCCGGGCGTACGCTCAGCCGCCTCATGGACCTTCTGACGGTGCGTCGACCCCGTTCGCTCGATATTTGCGCCTTGTTGCACAAGCACGTCGACACGCATCTCAGATATCCGGTGAAGTTGATAGGTTTCGATGCGCCGAACGAGTTTTTGGTCGGATACGGACTCGATCACGCCGAGAACTTCCGTCATTTGCCTTACATCGCGAGCTTGCAGTAATGGCCGAACGCAATCCACCGCCGAAGGGTGACATGAATTGGGCGAGGGTGTCGAAGACGCTCTCGTTCTGGATTCTCATCATCCTCATCCCCTTCGCGTTCATCAAGTTCTCGGGCGCACGCGCCGAGCCGGCGCCGACGATCACCTACTCGGAGTACGACGCGCAGCTCGAGCGCGGCAACATCTCCAAGGTGACCATCCAGGCCGGCAAGCAGATCACCGGCGAATTCCGCGACAAGGTCGTCGTCGACAAGCGCGCGGTGTCGCGCTTCAACGTGCGGCTCCCGGTCGCCGACTCGGAAAAGGAGGTCGACCGCCTGCGCGCCGCCAACGTCACGATCGAGGCGCAGGATGCACGTCCGTCGATCCTCGGCACACTCGGCTACTTCCTTCCCTACATCCTTTTCATTGGCATCTGGCTGTTCATCTTCAAGCAGATGCAGGCGGGCGGCTCGAAGGCGTTCTCGTTCGGCAAGTCGAAGGCGAAGCTCCTCACGGGCGACACGCCGAAGGTGACCTTCGCCGACGTCGCCGGTGCGGACGAAGCCAAGGTCGAGCTCGAGGAGATCATCGAGTTCCTCAAGGACCCGCAGAAGTTCACCAAGCTTGGCGGACGCCTGCCGAAGGGTGCGCTGCTGGTCGGTCCTCCGGGAACGGGCAAGACACTGCTCGCGCGTGCTGTCGCCGGCGAAGCCGGCCGCCCGTTCTTCTCGATGTCCGGATCGGACTTCGTCGAGATGTTCGTCGGCGTGGGCGCCTCGCGCGTCCGCGATTTGTTCGAGCAAGGCAAGGCTCACGCACCCTGCATCATCTTCATCGACGAGATTGACGCGGTTGGGCGTCACCGTGGCGCGGGACTCGGTGGCGGTCACGACGAGCGCGAGCAGACGCTCAATCAGCTGCTCGTCGAGATGGACGGCTTCGAGTCGAACGATGGCGTCATTCTGATCGCCGCGACGAACCGGCCGGACGTCCTCGATCCGGCGCTGCTTCGTCCTGGCCGCTTCGACCGGCAGATCGTCGTCGACGCCCCGGACCTCCGTGGTCGCGAGGGCATCCTCAAGGTGCACCTGCGCAACAAGCCGATCGCGGACGATGTGGACATCACGGCGCTCGGGCGCGGCACGCCCGGCATGGCGGGCGCCGATCTCGCGAACCTCGTGAACGAGGGTGCGCTGCTCGCCGCGCGCCGCGGCCACGACAAGATCTACATGCATGATCTCGAGGACGCGAAGGACAAGGTGATGCTTGGCGCCGAGCGCAAGTCGCTCGTGATGAGGGAGGAGGAGCGCCGTCTCACCGCGTACCACGAGGGTGGACACGCGATCTGCACGATCAAGGTCAAGGGCAACGACCCGCTGCACAAGGTGACCATCGTCCCGCGCGGTCGCGCGTTAGGTCTCGCGTTCACGCTTCCCGAGGACGATCGTGTCTCGATCACGCGCCAGGAGCTCGAGGCGATGCTCGTGAAGGCGTATGGTGGACGCGTCGCCGAGGAGCTGGTGTTCGGCCGCGAGCGCGTGACGACGGGGGCCTCGAGCGATATTCAGCAGGCGACGGCGATCGCGCGTCGCTACGTGTCGCAGTGGGGACTGTCCGAGGCAATCGGCCCGGTGCTCGTGGGTGACAACGAGCAGGAGCTCTTCCTGGGCCGCGAGATTCAGCATCGGCGCGAGGTGTCGGAGAAGACCGCCCAGCTCGTGGACAGTGAGGTCAAGCGCATCATTACCGAGGCGTACGACCGCGCGAAGGGGGTGCTCACCGAGCACATGGACCTCTTGCACCGCGTCGCGCGTGCGCTGCTCGAGCGCGAGACGCTCACAGGCGAGGAAGTGCTCTCGCTCGCGCGGGGCGAGGAATTGCCGCCGCGTCCGTCGGAGGGTACGCTGCCGCCGACCGGTCCGACCGCGCCCGCAGCCGTGACGGAGCCGCGGCGCGCGACGCCAGGGCTGCTGGGAGGGCCCGAGCCGGCGCCTGCGTGAGAAGGGTGCTCAGAGTTGTCAGGGTGCTCAGGGTTGTCAGGGTGCGACGGCAGTTCCGCTGAGCACCCTGAGCACCTTGAGCACCCGCCAATGGGTTCACGCCGGCGGCGTCATTGCGCTGCACCGGCCCATCGTGATGGGCATCCTGAATGTCACCCCCGATTCGTTCAGCGACGGGGGTGCCTTTTTTTCGGCGGACGATGCGCTGCGCCACGCGGAGGCCATGATCGCCCAGGGCGCTGACATCATCGATGTCGGCGGCGAATCGACGAGGCCGCAGGGCGCGACGCCGGTGGACGCAGCCGAGGAGGGTCGACGCGTCCTCCCCGTGATCGCCGCCGTCCGGGAGACGTTTCCCGACGTGGTCGTCTCGATCGATACGGTCAAGGCGGAGGTGGCGGAGCGAGCGTTGCGTGGAGGAGCGGCGATCGTGAATGACGTATCGGCGTTCCGCCTCGACGCACGCATGGCGGAGATTTGTGCCGAAGCGCGTGCCGGAGTGGTGCTCATGCACTCACGCGGCGGTGTGAGTGACATGGCGACGTTCGAGCACGCGAGCTATGGCGGCGACGTGATGGGCGACGTCATCGGAGAGCTGCTCCCGGCGGCACAGATGGCGGAGGCAGCGGGTATTCGGAGGGAGGCGATCGTGCTCGATCCGGGGATCGGCTTTTCGAAGCGCAGCGAGCATTCGCTGTCGGTGCTCTCGGGCCTTCCGCGTCTGGTCGAGTGCGGCTACCCGGTGATGGTCGGCGTGTCGCGCAAACGGTTCGTCGGAGAAATCACCGGCGTGAGTGGCGCCTCCCAACGGGTACACGGGACGACCGGCGCCAACGTGATGGCGCTGGCCGCGGGGGCGCGTATCTTCCGCGTGCACGACGTGACGGCGGCGCGGCAGGCGCTCGATGTCGCCTGGGCCATTCTTCAATCCGAGATCGAGGCGTGAGGATACTCGACCAGTTCCGGTTTCTGGAGTTGGGGTGGCGCGACGCGATCGGCATCATCGTCGTCGCGTACGTCGTCTATCGCCTGCTGCTGCTCATCCACGGCACGCGCGCACTCCAGATGCTGCTCGGCATCATCATGCTCGTGCTCGTGTATGCGCTGGCGTGGGTGCTCAAGCTGACGATGATCACCTACCTGCTCGGGCTCGTCTTTACGTACGGAGTCTTCGCTGCGCTGGTCGTATTTCAGCCCGAGCTTCGTGCCGCCCTCGCACATCTCGGCCACTCGCGATTCACGCGAATATTTCGACGAATGGAGGCGGCCGAGGTCGCCGATGAGATCGTCGATGCCGTGGAGCGCCTGTGCCGGTCGGGAATCGGGGCCATCATTGCGGTCGAGCGCGAGATGGGGCTCGGCGACTACACCGCGTCGGGATCGGAGATGCAGGCGAAAGTGTCGGCCGATCTGCTGGCGACGATCTTCACGCCCTATTCGCCGCTGCACGACGGCGCCGTGATCATTCGTGGCGACACGATCATCGGCGCCGGGTGCATCCTGCCGCTCTCGCAGCGGCAGATGACCGACCGGACGCTCGGTACGCGCCACCGCGCCGCCCTCGGGCTCTCCGAGGAGACCGACGCGCTCGTGGTCGTCGTCTCGGAGGAGACGTCGATCATCTCGGTGGCGGAGCAGGGACGTCTCATCCGGAATCTGTCGGCGCCGCAGCTGCGCGACGTGTTATCGGGGCGCGCGCCGCGCCCAACGGGCGAGCATCCGGTGCTGGAGCTGCGCGCCTAACGCGCGTGCTCGCGCCCGGACGGTCTGCGCCGCTCGCCGCGGGCGCACTCCTGCTCGCCGTTTACGTGGCGACGGCCGCGCCCACGGTAACGTTGTGGGATGCGGGTGAGTTCATCGCCGCGGTGGAGACTCTCGGCATCCCGCATCCGCCCGGAACTCCGCTCTACGTTCTGCTCGCCCGCGTCTGGAGCGATGCGCTCGGATTCCTCCCGCGCGCATTCGCGACCAACCTCTTCTCCGCGGCGGCGACCGCCGCTGCGGTGGCGATGCTCGCCGCGCTGCTTGTGCGTCCGGGGTCCGGCGATCGGGAGCGTCGCACTCTCGCGGCATGCGCGGCGGCGATCTGTGCGGGCGCAACGGCCACCGTCTGGTCGAACGCGACGGAGACCGAGGTCTACGCGGCGTCGCTCGCGTTGTCGCTGGCGCTGCTGCTCGTCGCGGAGCGCGCCGGCCGTGCAACGGATGCGCGGTGGCATGTGCTCCTCGGCTATCTCTTCGCGCTCGCGGTCGCGCTGCACATGAGCGCGCTCGTGGCCATCCCGGGAGCGGTCCTCTTCGCCTCGAGCGACGCGAGCGGCCGGTTCAGTAAACGCGCAGCGCTCGGCGTTGCCGGAGCCGGGATCACGGCTGCGGGTGCTGGCACCGTCTCGCTCCCGGTGATGGGTTTTGGCTTGGCAATGATCGCTGGCTCAGCATTCCTGGAGCGGAGCGATCGTACAGCGGTGAGTACGCGGTCACTCGCCGCGCTTGTGATTGTCGTCGCGCTGGGACTTTCCGCGACCGTCGTCATGGTGGTGCGCTCAGCGCACGATCCAGCCCTCGACTCGGGCAATCCTGAAACGTGGGGCGCGCTCCTCGAGGTTGTCGGCCGGCGGCAGTACGCGCCCGCCGGGTTATGGCCCCGCCAGGCGCCACTCTGGATTCAGGCCGGTAACGTCGTCGAGTATCTCGATTGGCAGTTCGCGATGGGGCTCGATGCGGACGTCGCCCCCTCGTGGCGCCGCACGCCGATCACACTGCTGTTCGCCCTTCTCGGGGTTGTCGGATGTATCGGTCACGCGCGGGATGACCGGCGAAGCTGGCTCGCTCTCGCGACAGTCTTCGTGTCCGCAACCGTGGGCCTCGTGGTCTACATGAACTTCAAGGCCGGGGCGTCGTACGCTTGGTCCTTCATTCCCGAGAGCACGGCGCACGAGGTGCGCGAGCGTGACTACTTTTTCGCGCTGGGATTCTTCATCTGGGGTGCGTGGGCCGGGTACGGCGCCGTGCGATGGCTCTCGCCGAGACGACTGAAGTGGTTAGGCCTGGCCGTCGCGTGCGCGCCGATTGTGCTCAACTGGCGCATCACGAACCGGCGACGCGAGCCCGAAGCGTTGCTCGCGCGCGCGGCGGCGCAAGCGTGGCTCCTGCCGCTCGCGCCGCGGACTGTCCTCGTCACCGGCGGCGACAACGACTCGTTTCCGCTCTGGTACCTTCAGCTCGTGGAAGGCGTTCGCCCGGATGTCACCATCGTGACGGCGCCGCTTCTCGGCGCAGCCTGGTACCGGCAGGAGATCGCGCGTCGCACCGATCTCCTCCCGCGCGCGTCCGCTGGCGGCCAGGGCGATCGGCTGCGCCGCCTGGTTGCGGCGGCCGAGCGTCTGGGGCGGCCGGTCGCGATTTCGCTGACGGTCGACCCTGAGCGCCGGGCGGCGATCGGCTCCGAGTTACGGTTCGATGGTCTCGTCTTTCGCCCCGACTCGAGCGGCATGCAGCTGGACCCCGCTGCGGCCGCGAGGGTCGCTCAGCTCATTCCGGGCGTGGTTCTCGAGCGCGATCCGCTCGACACACCGGACCGGGCGCCGCGTTTCATCGCCCGGGTCCTCGGCTGCCCGTCGCTGGTGGTGCGTGCGGCTGCGGGAGAGGTCCCGATCGCGTCGCTTGATTCGACGTGTAACTTCCGATAGCTTAGTGCGTTATGAGCCTCAACCGCCCGCTCGCTCCGCTCGCGGGCACCCATCTCCCGGATCGCGTCGCGGAGGTGCGGGAGAGGGTAGCGCGGGCGACGGAGCGCGGGGGCCGCGGGCAACGGGTCACCATCATCGCGGTGACGAAGACGCACGGGCCGGACGCCGTGACGGCGGCCTGGCATGCCGGGCTTCGCGACATCGGAGAGAACAAGGTCCAGGAGGCGGTGGCCAAGATGGCGGACGTCGCCGTCCCGGTCGCCTGGCACCTGATTGGCCACCTCCAGCGCAACAAGGTGAAGTGGCTGGATCGGTTTGCGGTGTTGCATTCGCTGGACAGCATGCGTCTCGCTGATGCCGTGTGCGAGCATGGGATGACGCGCGGACGCGCCGTGGATGCACTCGTGCAGGTGAACGTGGCGGGGGAGGGAACGAAGGGCGGCTACGCGGCGTACGACCTTCCCGCGGAGGCTGAGCAGCTGTCGCGACTCTCCGGCGTGCGGGTGTGCGGCGTGATGGTCATGGCTCCGTTCGACGCCGAGGAGCCTGCGCTGCGTCGCGTGTTCGCCGCTGCGAGAGCCGCACGGGAGTTGCTGGTGGGCGCGGGACATCCCGCGTTCGAGCTGTCGATGGGAATGTCGAACGACTTCGAGATTGCGGTGGAGGAGGGCGCCACCATGATCCGCCTGGGTACCGTCCTGTTTGGAGCGAGACCACGATGATCGACGACTCGTTTCGGCTGACGTCCGTCGACGTCAAGCATTACGACTTCAGGCCAGCACGTCTGGGCGGCTACGAGCGGAGTAGCGTGGAGGAGTTCCGCGATCGCGTCGCGGAGGAGCTCGAGCGCCTGACGAGAGCCAACCAGGAGCTCGATGCGAAGGCCAAGGGATTCCACGAGCAGCTCCGCGCCTTTCGTGAGCGTGACAAGGCGCTGAACGATGCGCTGATCTCGGCCCAGCAGCTCCGCGCGGAGATTCGCGAGCAGGCGGAGCGCGAGGCGCAGCTGATCCTGCGTGAAGCGCGCGCCGAGGGCGAGCGTCTCCTCGATGCGACGCGCGGGGAGATCCGCAAGCTCGAGCTCGAGCTGTCGCAGCTGGAGAAATCCCGCCGCGCGTATCTCGGCCAGCTGCGCGCGATGATCGAGCGGCAGATGGCGGAGCTCGACGCCACCGAATCGGCGCCCATGCGGCCGCCGGAGCCCACGCGGGCCGAAGAGTTCGGCGATCCTCGTGCCACGAAAAAGACGCCAGCCTGGCTCGATTCGCTGATCAAGGAATGACCGTTTCGCGGGACCCCGCCAGCGGGTCGCGCGCTCCAGTCGCAACGCCCGCATCGCCCTTGCACCCCGTTCCGGGGGTGGAGCGACCGGACCCCGACGTGCTGCACACGCTCGCGCGCATGAGCGCGGCCGTCACCGCCGTGCGCACGCGGTACACCGGATCGCCCGACGCGGCGATCATTCTCGGGACAGGACTCGGAGCGCTCGGTGGAGCGATCGACGTCGAAACGTCCATCGAGTACGCCGACATCCCGGGCTTTCCACTCTCCACGGTCGAGTCCCACACGGGACGCCTGCTCTGCGGCACCCTCGGCGGCAAGCGCGTCATCGCCATGGAGGGTCGCTTCCACCGGTACGAGGGCTATTCCCTCCAGCAGGTGACGTTTCCCGTGCGCGTCATGCGGGCGCTGGGTGCGCACACGCTCATCGTGTCGAACGCGTGCGGCGTGATGCATCCGCTCTGGAACCCGGGCGAGCTCATGGTGATCGCGGATCACATCAACCTGCTCGGCGACAATCCGCTGATCGGGCCGAACGACGACATGCTCGGGCCGCGCTTTCCCGACATGTCCGAGCCCTACGATCCGGCGCTCCGCGCTTTGGCGCGCGAGGTGGCGACAGAGGCGAAGATCGTGCTCCGCGAAGGTGTCTACGTCGCCGTTACCGGTCCCAACCTCGAGACGCGAGCCGAGTACCGCTTTCTCCGCAGCGCCGGTGCCGACGTCGTCGGCATGTCCACGGTGCCGGAAGTGATCGTCGCGATTCACTCCGGCATGCGGGTGGTCGGCGTTTCCATCCTCACCGACCGGTGCCTGCCCGACGCGCTGAAGCCGGCGAGCGTCGAGGAGATCATCGCCGTCGCATCGCGCGCCGAGCCTCAGCTCACCACGCTCGTGCGGGGCGTCCTGGAGCGCATGTGACCGCTATCGATCCAGCGGCCACGAACTATCGGCTGCTGCCGCCCGACCAGCAGCCAGGCGTGCTCGAGGAGGAGATGCTCGCGCGCTGGGTTGACGAGGACATCCTCACGCGCACGCTCGAGGCGCGCGAAGGCCGGAAGGACTTCGTGTTCTTCGAGGGACCGCCGACGGCCAACGGCAAGCCGGGCATCCACCACGTGTTCGCGCGGACGATCAAGGATCTCTTCTGCCGCTATCGCGTGATGAAGGGTTTCCGGGTGCTACGCAAGGCGGGGTGGGACACGCACGGGCTTCCGGTGGAGATCGAAGTCGAAAAGCAGCTCGGGATCAGCGGCAAGCAGCAGATCGAGGAGATCGGCGTCGAGCGCTTCAACCAGCTCTGTCGTGAAAGCGTGTGGAAGTACCGCGCCGATTGGGAGCGGCTGAGCGCGCGCATCGGCTATTGGCTCGATTACGAGAATCCGTACGTCACGTACACGAACGACTATGTCGAGAGCGTGTGGTGGGCACTCGCGACGCTGCACTCGAAGGAGCTCCTGTATCGCGGCCACAAGATTCTGCCCTACTGCCCGCGGTGCGGGACGGCGCTGTCGTCGCACGAGGTCGCGCAGGGCTACGAGGATGTGCGTGATCCGAGTGTTTATGTCGCTCTCGAGTTGGCAGGAGGACCGAGGACCGAGGACCGAGGACATCCGGGGGCGGCCGCGCTTCCTCGACCCCCGGTCCTCGGTCGTCGCCGCATCCTCGTTTGGACCACGACTCCGTGGACGCTCGTCTCCAACGTTGCGCTCGCCGTTCATCCCGAGCTCTCGTATCTCGAGCTCGTCAGGCGCGGGCGTGAGGGCGAGGGATCGGTCATTCTCGCCGAGGCGCGCGCGGCCGCGGTGCTCGGCGAGGACTGGCCGGATCGCTGGGACGTCGCTGCGAGCTTGACGGGGCGGGACCTTGCCGGGCTTCAGTACCAGCGCCCGCTCGACTGGGTGTCGTTCGAGAGCGGCACGCGCGAGGTCATCGTCGCCGAGTCGTTCGTGACGGCCGAGGACGGCAGCGGGATCGTGCACATGGCGCCGGCGTTCGGGGCGGATGACTACGTCGCTGGGCGCCGGCATGGGCTGGCGTTCCTTCAGCCAGTCGACGCGCGCGGCGAGTTCGCGGCGGAAATGCCCGTCGTTGGCGGCAAGTTTGTCAAGGATGCGGACGCGCTCATCATCGAGGAGCTGCGGCGTCGTGGGTCGCTGTGGAAGGCGGGAACCATCGAGCACTCGTACCCGCACTGCTGGCGGTGCGGCACGCCGCTGCTCTACTACGCGCGCGAATCGTGGTTCGTGCGCACGACCGCGTACCGTGACCGCATGCTCGCGCGGAACGCGCGCGTCGACTGGAATCCGCCGGAGATGGGAGAGCGCCGCTTCGGCGAGTGGCTCACGAACAATATCGACTGGGCGCTCTCGCGCGATCGATACTGGGGAACGCCCCTCCCCCTGTGGGTGTGCGACCAGAACCGCGACCACGTCGAGGCGATCGGCTCGTACGCCAGGCTGTCGGACCGGTTGGGCACAGCGCTTCCTGCGGATTTCGACCCCCACAAGCCGTTCATCGATCGCCACGAATGGCGGTGCAGCCAGTGCGACGGCACAATGCGTCGTGTTCCGGAGGTCATCGATACCTGGTTCGATTCGGGGTCGATGTCGTTCGCGCAGTGGCACTACCCGTTCGAGAGCCACGACATCCTCGCGTCGCAGTATCCAGCGGACTTCATCGCGGAAGGCGTGGACCAGACGCGTGGCTGGTTCTACTCGTTGCTGGCGATCGCGACGGGACTCGGTCCGGAGCTTCCGAACAACGACGATATCGGCGGTGGTGGCGGAGGCCGCACGAGCGTGACGTCGTTCGACACCGCGCCGTATCGCGCGGTGGTGGTCAACGACATGGTGCTCGACGCCGAGGGACTCAAGATGTCCAAGAGCCGCGGGAACATCGTCGATCCCTGGGACGTGATTCCGCGCCACGGCGCCGATGCGGTGCGGCTCTTCCTCGTGGCATCGAGCCAGGTCTGGCTTCCACGTCGGTTCGACGACGCCGGCATTCGCGAGCTCGCCGGCCGTTTCCTGCTCACGCTCAGGAACGTGTACAGCGGGATCTTCGCTCAGTACGCGAACTTCGGTTGGGCTCCCGCGGAATCGGATCCGGCTCCCGCGAGCCGGCCGCCGATCGACCGCTGGGTGCTGTCGCGCCTCACGAGTCTCGAGCGCCGCGCCGACGCCTTCATGGAGGAGTACGACGCGACGCTCGCCGCCCGCGCGGTCATGGATTTTCTCGTCGACGACGTCTCGAACTGGTACGTGCGTCTCAATCGCGCGCGTTTCTACGAGGTGGACACGGACGACAGCCGCGCAGCCTTCGCGACGCTGCATGAGGTTCTGGTGGTGACGTGCCGTCTGCTCGCGCCATTTGCGCCGTTCGTGACCGACTGGATGCACCGCGAGCTCACGGGAGCCACCGTGCACCTGGCGCCGTACACGCGGAGCGACGAGGGTGACGCAAACGTCTACGTGGACCAGGAGCTCGAGCGGGCGATGAGCCAGCTTCGAACGCTTGCGACGCTCGCGCGTGCCGCGCGCGAGGAAGCGGACGTGAAGGTTCGGCAGCCGCTCGCGCATCTGGTCTGCGTCGTCCCCAGTGGCGCATCCCCCGCGCTTCGCGACATGGTGCCCCTGCTCGCGGCCGAGCTCAACGTGAAGCGGGTGGAGTTCGCCGAAACGGGGGATGCGCTCGTGCGTCTGGAAGCCAAGGCGAACTTCCGGTCGCTGGGCAGGCGATTCGGGAAGGCGACGCCGTTGGCGGCGCAAGCGGTCACCGCGCTCACGAGCGATGCGCTGGCCGCGTTCGAGCGGGGAGAGCCCGTCGCGGTCTCGCTCAACGGTGAGTCGCACGTGCTGACGGCTGACGATCTCACGGTGGTGCGGCGGGCGACGGGTGGGCTCGTGGTCAAGGAGGAAGCCGGCTTCTTCGCGGCGATCGACCCGGCCATCACGATGGAGCTTCGACAGGAGGGAGTGGCGCGGGAGCTGGTAAGCCGAATTCAGCGGATGCGGAAGGAGGCTGGTTTCGCGGTGAGCGATCGGATCGTCGTGCACGTCACGGGTGACGCCGAAACCGAGACCACCGTGCAGGCGTTCCGTGAGTATATTTGCGGCGAGGTGCTGGCCCGAGAATTGATTGTAGGCGGGACCCTCCCAAACAATTCAAACGTGACGCAGTCGCTGGAGCTCGATGGGCTCCAGGCGCGCGTTGCCCTGACGAGAGTGAGTTAGATGCCGTCTTCAGCGAGCGCGAAGAAATCGAAGCCGATGAGCAAGAAGATGCTGACGCACTTCGAGAAGCGGCTGCTCGAAGAGCGCAAGCGCGTGCTGAAGGAGCTGGGCAACTACAGCGAGGCCTTCAACGCGACCCCGCAGTCCGCGGACGGCGATCTCAGCTCGTACTCGTTCCACATGGCGGACCAGGGCACCGATGCGATGGAGCGCGAAAAGGCGTTTCTCTTTGCCAGCCAGGAGGGCCGTTTCCTCTGGCACATCGACGAGGCGCTGCGCCGCCTGTACCGCTCGCCCGAGACGTTCGGCAAGTGCCAGCAGTGCGGGGAAGACATCGACTTCGATCGGCTCGATGCGCTCCCCCACGCCAGGCTCTGCATCAAGGACAAGCAGCGCGAGGAAGATGGCAAGAAGCACTCGTAAGGCGGCGGTCTTCTGGCCCGTCCTCGCGGGCGTGCTCCTGCTCGACGTCACCACCAAGTCGCTCGCCGTCCTCTACCTCACGCCGCAATACCTGCCGCACGAGGTCTTCGGGAACGCCGTGCAGCTGACGCTCGCGTATAATCGCGGTGCCTCCTTCGGCATCGAGGTGGGGCCATACTCGCGCGTCGTCTTCATCGGGCTGGCGCTCATCGCCCTCGTCATTCTCGGGCGGCTGTTTCGAGCCGCGGCGCCGACCGATCGCGTGCGCGCGGCCGCGCTGGCGCTCATCTGTGGGGGTGCGCTCGGCAACGTGCTCGATCGCGTTCGCTCGGAGCGCGGCGTCGTGGACTTCATCGACATCGGCTTCGGCGGCGCGCGCTTCTACACGTTCAACATTGCCGACGCGGCCATCACGACGGGCGCCATCATGCTCGGGTGGATCCTGTGGCGTGAGGATCACCGGCCCGCACTGGCACCGGCCGTCACCGACTCCGCGGGCGCGTCCTGATGAGCGCGCGCGGTCGCCGTGTCCGCTTCTGGGGACTCATCGCGGTCGTCCTCGTCCTCGATGTCGTGACGAAAGCGGTCGCCGAGCGCGCCCTCGCTCCGCGAGGCATCCCGCATGAGGTCATGGGGGATTGGCTGAGGCTGACGCTTGTCTACAACACCGGCGCAGCCTTCGGCATTTCGTTAGGCGTCTATTCGCGGTGGCTCTTCCTCGGGCTCGCGATCATCGCACTGGTTATCCTCGGCCGGCTGTACCGGCAAACGCCGGACACGGATCGATTCCGCATCGCGTCCATCGGGCTCGTGTGCGCCGGCGCCGTTGGGAACGTCATCGACCGTATTCGGCACCCGATGGGCGTCGTCGATTTCATCGACATCGGCGTCGGGGTGCACCGGTGGCCGACGTTCAACGTCGCCGACATGGCGGTGAGCATCGGCGCCTTCATGCTCGCCTGGTCACTGTGGGCCGAAGATCGCGCGCGGGCACGGACGGCCGCGGCGAGCGTGTCGAGCTCGGCCGAACGGGCCTGACGACCTCGCCCGGATGACCGGCGGCGCCCCGAGCGGCCCCGCACCCGGGCTGCACCAATTCGTCGTCGAGCCTGGCATTGGGCTCCGACTCGATCTGCTCATCTCCACTCAGCTCGATCTCTCGCGCACCGCGGCCGCGACGCTCATCGCGAGCGGCCTCGTCACTGTCGACGGTCGCCGCGAGAAGGCGTCGTATCGTCCTGCGGCCGGCGAGCGCGTCGCCGTGGACATCCCACCGCCGCCGGATCGCCCGGTCCTGGCGGAGGACATACCGCTCGAAGTGGCCTGGGAGGACGAGCACGCGCTTGTCGTCGACAAGCCGGCGGGAATGGTCGTGCACCCTGCGCCGGGCAACTGGACCGGAACGCTCGTCAATGCGCTCAAGGGCCGCGGGCAAGCGCTGTCGGCCGAAGCCGGAGCCGGCCGGGAAGGAATCCTCCACCGGCTCGACAAGGAGACGTCGGGGCTGCTGCTCGTCGCCAAGACCGACCGGGCTCACCGGTGGCTCGGGGCCGCCCTCGCCGCCCGCCGGATCAGGCGGCGCTATGCGGCGCTCTCGTGGGGGCATCTGAACGCGGACCGCGTGACGGTGGACAAGCCGCTCGCGCGTGATCCGCGAGACCGAAAGCGCATGGCGATCGTCAATACGGGGAAGGCCGCAAAGACCGATTTCGTCCGGCTGGCCCGATTCGACTCGGCGGATCTCCTGCGAGCGCACCTGCACACCGGTCGCACGCACCAGATTCGCGTGCACCTCGCGTCGATCGGGCATCCCGTGCTGGGGGACGACACCTACGGGGGCGGAGGCGGTCGGCGGTTGGTGGCACTCCCGCCGAAGCGTCATTTCCTGCACGCCGCCTGGCTCATCTTCCCACACCCGGAAACGGGCGAAACGGTCGAGTTGCGGTCTCCGCTCCCCGCCGACCTCCGCCGCGCGTTGGACGCGGTGGCCGGCGCGCCGCTGGAGTACCCCGACCCGCTCGACCACTTTGGCTTCTACCGCACCGACGCTTGATGTTCCGGTTCGCCGCCTCGTGCTGTTCCGGCTGGGCGAGCGCCTGTACGGGATCGATCTCGACGCTGTCCGCGAGATCCTCCCGGTGCGGCGTGCTACGCGCCTTCCCGGCGCCCCCGCCTACGTCGCCGGGCTGATCAACGTCCGGGGCACGATCGTCACGGTCATCGACCTTGGCGCGCGCCTCGACGGCAACACCTCCCTCGCCACCGAGGGGTCCGTCATCCTCGTCGAGCACCGACAGAAGGTCGTCGGGATCGCCGTCGCCGAGGTCCGAGATGTCATGATGCTGCCGGCGGAATCCATCGAGCACGCCGCCGAGGGCGACGGTGCGGATGCATCGATCGTCGGCTTGGGACGAATGGACGACAAAGTCGTCATCATCCTCGACATCCACTCCATCATCAAGCAGGTCCTGCTCTAGCGGAGGAAACGGTGAGCCACACGGTGCTGATCTGCGATGACGCCATCTTCATGCGCACGATGATCGGCGACATCCTGCAGCAGTCCGGCTTCGAGATCGTCGGGGAAGCGGAGACGGGCGTCCAGGCCGTCGAGAAGTACAAGCAGCTCCGTCCCGATCTCGTGACGATGGACATCGTGATGCCGGATATGGGCGGGATCGATGCGGTGCGCGAGATCACGAAGCTCGATCCGAACGCGAAGGTCCTGATGTGCAGCGCCATGGGGCAGCAAGCGCTCGTGGTCGAGGCGATCCAGGCCGGCGCCAAGGACTTCGTGGTGAAGCCGTTCCAGCCAAGTCGCGTGCTGGAGGCGGTGCAGCGGGTTCTGGGATGACCGGGCGGGTCGAGGGCCGCTCTGCTCCCTGGCTCCCGGCTCATGGCCCCTGACGCCGCCGTCGAATGGACCTCGCCCGCTATGCCGACCTCTTTCTCACCGAGAGCCGCGAACACGTCTCGGCGATCAACCATCTGCTGCTCGAGCTGGAGCGCGACCCCACCGCCGCCGAGACGCTGAGCGCGATCTTTCGCGCGGTCCACACGGTGAAGGGGATGAGCGCGACGATGGGGTACGAGGCCGTCGCTGCGCTCAGTCACGAGATGGAGACGGTGCTCGACGCCGTGCGGCGTGGCGATCGGACGATCACGCCTCCCGTCATGGACGCGCTGTTCGAGGCCGCCGACATCCTCGAGGCGTCAGTCGAGCAGGCGGTGCGAGGCAAGGACATGACCGCGGAGACAGGCCCCGTCATCGAACGGCTGCGCGCGCTCGGCCGCATGACGGGCGAATTCCCCGCGATTCCGGGACCGGACGCAGCGCCCGCCGCGCTGCTTGTCGCTCGCGAGCTCTTCGTCCGCGTGCGCCTCGCCGCCAACGTCCCGTTGCGCGGAGTCCGCGCGTTCGTCATCGTCAAGCGCGCGGAGTCGTTAGGCCGGGTGCTCGAGGTGGTGCCACCGGTCGAGGCGCTTCAGGCCGAGCAGTTCGACCGTGAATTCGCGGTCCGGCTCGAGACCGATACGCCGGCGCCCGACATCGTGGCTGCGCTGCGTTCGGCCGGTGACGTGGATCGCGTCGACGTCGAGGATCCGAAGGCGCTGGCCGCCGCCCGCGCCGCCGCCGAGCCCGCGAACGAGAGCGGGCGGACCCGCGGATCGCGCAACGTCCGCATCGATCTTCGCCGGCTCGATGCGCTCATGAACCTCATCGGCGAGCTGGTGATCACGCGCGGCCGCCTCGTGCAGCTGGCCACGCTTCGGGACGACCCGCAGCTCACCGACGCGGTGACCGAGGCGTCGCGCCTCGTCTCGGATCTTCAGGACGAGATCATGGCCAGCCGCATGGTCCCGGTCTGGCAGGTCTTCGACCGCTTCCCGCGTCTCGTTCGCGATTCCTCCCGCGCGCTCGGGAAGCAGATCGAATTCAGCATCGAGGGAAAGGACATCGAGCTCGATCGCTCGATGCTCGACGAGATCGGCGAGCCGGTCGTTCACCTCCTCCGCAACGCCATCGACCACGGATTCGAATCCACGGGGGAACGTGTTGCAGCGGGGAAGCCGGCCGTTGGCCGTCTCGTGCTCTCGGCGGCGCGCGAGCGGTCATCCATCACCGTGCGGGTGACCGACGACGGACGCGGCATCGACCGCGACCGCGTCCTGAGAAAGGCCCGCAAGCTCGGGCTCGTCGACGCAGCGCGCAATGAGCTGAGCGATGACGAGCTGATTCGCATCATCTCGCGTCCGGGGTTCTCCACCGCCGAGCGTGTGACCGACATGTCGGGGCGCGGCGTCGGCATCGATGCGGTGCACGCTCGGATCCGATCCCTTGGCGGCTCGGTCGAGATCCGTTCGACGCCGGCGGTAGGAACGACGGTCACGCTTCGCCTCCCGCTCACGCTGGCGATTCTCCGCGCGCTGCTCGTGCGTGTCGAGGGTGAAACCTTCGCCGTCCCCATGACCCACGTGAACGAGACCGTCGAGCTCGAGTCGACCGCGCTCAAATCGGTCAAGGGACACGAAGTGCTGATGCTGCGCGACGACGTGCTCCCGCTCGTCCGGTTCCGCTCGCTGTTAGGCATGGCGGCGGAGGGCGCCCGTCTGCCGCAGGTGATCGTGCTCGAAGTCGGGGAGCGCCGCGCGGGGCTCGTGGTCGATGAGCTCGCGGGACAGCAGGACATCGTGGTCAAGCAGTTCGATGGGGTTCGGAATGCCGCGGCGCTCTTCAGCGGCGCGACGATCCTTGGCGACGGGGCGCCCGCTCTGATCGTGGACGTAGGCAGTCTCCTGTAGAGGAGAGGGAATGAACGACATCAAGGCGTTGAAGGACGTCCAGCTCGATGCGCTGCGTGAGGTCGCCAATATCGGGGCGGGGCACGCGGCGACGGCGCTGTCGCAGATGACGGGGAGCACGATCATGATCAGCGTGCCGACGATCAATATCTCATCGCTCGAGGATGTGCCCACGCACATCAGCGAGCCGGAAGAGCCGATCGCCGCCGTCCTCATGCACATGATGGGCGACCTCACCGGACGCACCCTGCTCGTATTCCCGCGACCCACGGCGATGCGGCTGGCGGAGCTCATGCTCCGACGGCCCGCCGGGTCGTCGAACGACATGGGAGCCCTCGAGAAGTCGGCGATTCGCGAAGCGGGCAACATTCTGAGCGGGGCCTACATGAATGCCCTCAGCGACTTCATGGGCCTCATGCTGCTCCCGTCGCCGCCCAGCCTCGAGATCGACATGTCATCGGCGATCCTCACGACCGCGTACCTACAGTTCGGTACCGATCGCGACCACGTCTTCTACGTCGAGAGCCAGTTCTTCCTCCAGGAGCAGAACGAGCACCTGCGCGGGTTCTTCCTGCTGCTGCCCGACCTCGCCTCGCTGCAAGCCATCCTGCGCGCGGTGCGACTGGCCTGACGCATGACTCCCGTCCTCACATCCGAGCGCGACCGCGAGGTCCTGCGCTCGTTCGCGCGACGGATCGATCCGTCGGATGCGGGGGCGCATAACAACCTCGGAGTCCTGTACTACAACAAGGGGCTGTACGAGGAAGCGGTCGCCGCGTTCACGCGCGCGCTCGAGCTCGACCCGAAGATGCAGGTCGCCCAGCGCAATCTCGAGATCGCCTACTTCAACACCGGCTACTACGACCTTCGCGTCGCCGAGCTGACGGAAAAGCTGCGCCAGCGGCCGGATGATCGCGACGCACGGTGGGAGCTCGGGCGGGCCTACGCATCGCTGGGCAATGTCACGGAGGCGGTGCGCGAGTTCAACGCACTGCTTCTGCACCATCCGGAAGACCTCGGCGCCATCGTGCAGCTCGGGCTCGCGGAGAAAGCGAACGGCGATCTCGAGAAAGCGCAGCAGTGGTTCGAGCGCGCCCTCGAGCTCGATCCCGGCAGCTCCGTCGTTCACTTCTACCTCGGCGAGGTCATCTACAATCGCGGTCTCAACGACGAAGCGCTCGCCGCCCTGAAGCGCGCGCTCGAGCTCAACCCGGACAACCCGGACGCGCATTACCTGATGGGCTTCGTCCTTGGCGATATGGGGCGCCACGAGGATGCGCGCGCCGCGCAGAAACGGGCGATCCAGCTCAACCCGACGCTCTCGCGTGCGCAGGCCAACCTCTCGCTCGATCGCTACAACGGGGCGCGTTACGAGTCGATGCTCCCCGAGCAGCGCCGGCGGACGGTCGAGCGCCTCGAGATCGCCGAGGAGAAGCAGCTCGCGCACTTCAACCTCGGGCTCGCGTTCCGGCAGAAGGCGTACTACGCCGAGGCCCTTCGCGAATATCGCATCGCGCTCGAGCGGGGCGAGGATCGGTTGCTCGTCATGCAGGCGACGGCCGAAGTGCACCTCCTGCGCAAGGACACCCGCGCCGCCTTCGAGCTGTACGAGCAGCTGGTCGCCGAGCAGCCGGAGAGCCCGAAACTGTGGGCGGAGCGCGGCGTCGCGCTCCATCAGGAAGGTCGTTATGCGGAGGCCGCGCAGAGCTACCGCGGCGCCCTCGCGGCCGATCCGCGCTACGCGATCGCGCACAACAACCTCGGCGTCGCGCTTTACCACGGCGGTCAGACGGAAGAGGCGATCGACGCCTTTCGCTCGGCGCTCGGCATCGAGCCGGCGTTCACGAAGGCGTGGCTCAACCTCGCGCTGCTGCTCTTCAAGGGGAAACGTCTTCAACTATCGCTCGAGGCGTATCGCCAGGTGCTGGCGGTGGAGCCCGAGCAGCCAGTCGCGTGGAACGGCGTGGGACTCGTGCTCGCCGAGCTCAAGAAGCATGAGGACGCCCGGAACGCGTTCGGTCGCGCGATTCAGGCGCGGCCGGAGTTCGCGGAAGCGCACTACAACCTCAGCTTCGCGCTCTCGAACCTCGGCGATTTCGAGGGCGCCCTGCGGGAGACGAAGCGCGCGCTCGAGATCGATCCGTACTACGTCGCGCAGAAGTTCGAGCTGGCGATCGACCTCGAATACGAGGATCCCGACCTTTCGATCGTTCCCGATCTCGGTGGCGAGAAGCGGCAGGACGAGAGCGTCGAGGAGTTCGCGTTCGACGCGCGCGTTCTCGATTCGCTGTTCACACAGCTCGCCCCGTCTCCGACGGAGACGGCGGCCGCTGCGGAAGCGAATCCGTACGCCATGGCGGTCGACTACCTGACGAAGGGACTGCTCGAGCGCGCGTCGGCCGAGATCAGCCGGGCGATGAGCCGCGGCGGGGATCGCAGCGAGGGACTCGCGCTCCTCGGCGACGTGTTCACGCGGCAGGGGCTGTTCGGCGAGGCGCTGGAGCGCTATCGCGAAGCGCGCGCCAATAACGGACACATCCCGTCACGTGCGCTGCTCGGAGAAACGCGGGCGCTGCTCGTTCTCGGTCGCGCAGCGGAAGCCGCCGTCGTCGCCGAGGAGCTGCTGGCCGTCGACGGTTCGAGCGTGGAGGCGTTGCTGCTCGCGGCGTCGGCGCGTGCGGACAACGGCGATCCGGCGGGCGCGCTGGAGCATCTCGACAATGCGCGACGCCTCGCGCCCGCGCGTCCCGATGTGCTCCAGAAGATCGGTGACGTGGCCCGTGCGGTCGGCGACGTCGAAGGAGCCATCTCCGCGTACCGCGATGCCATCGACCTCGATCGCGATCTCGCAGTCGTGCGCTACGAGCTCGCGCGGCTCGTGGCCGAGCGTGGGCAGGCGAAGGAAGCGGAGGAGCATCTGCTCGCGGCCCTCGATGCCGTTCCGACCTACGTGGAAGCCACGCTCGAGCTCGCCGCTGTGCGCCGACAGTTCGGCCGCGCCAAGGAAGCGCTGACGCCGCTCGTCGAGCTGCTGAAGCGCGACCCCTACAACCTCGATGCGCTGCTCGCGCTCGGCGAGACTCTCCTCGTACTGGAGCGACAGGACGATGCCCGGACGGCGTTCGCGCGGATCGTGCGCTTCGATCCCGATCACGCGGGAGCGCTGTTCTACCAGGGGGTGCTCCTGGCCGAGAAGCATCGCTATCGCGACGCGATCGCGAAGTGGCAGCGTGTGGTGGACGTGGAGCCGGCGAGCGAGTTCGCGCGCCGGGCACGCCGCGATGCGCGGACAGCCGCAGACCTGCAACGGATCTTCAGATCGCGCGAGGAGGTCACCTAGCGATGCCGATCGAAGGACCGCTGCGCGAGCTCGGAATCCACGACGTCTTCCAGCTGCTCGACCTGAGCCGGAAGACGGGGGCGCTCAGCGTCGTCTCGGCGCTGCGCGACAACCAGGGTACGGTGTTCTTCGACCGCGGCGCCGTGATCTTCGCCTCCATCCGGAGCAACCCGCACCGCCTCGGCGACATGCTCGTGCGTACGGGCAAGATCAGCGAGGGCGATCTCGAGCTGGCGCGCGCGGCGCAACAGCGCGGCGACACACGCCGCCTGGGCGAGATCCTGCTCGAGGCGGGCGCGATTACGCCGAAGGAGCTCGAGCGGCAGGTGCGGCTCCACATCGAGGAGGTCGTCTTCGAGCTGATGTCGTGGCACGAGGGATACTTCTCCTTCGAGGAGCGCGCCATCGGCGACGTCCCGAGTGAAGCGTCGGTGCGGATTTCCACCGAGTCGCTGCTCATGGAGGGTGCCCGCCGCATCGATGAGTGGTCGCGCATCGAGAGCAAGGTGCCGCACGTCGGCGTCGTTCCCGTGCTGGCGCCGGTGAAGGGCGACAACCCGGCGCACCTGGAGCTGCTGCCCAACGAGTGGGAAGTGCTGTCCGAGATCGACGGCGTGAAGGACGTGCGCGAGATCGCCCTCCGTCTCGGGCAAAGCGACTTCGACATCGCCAAGGTCGTCTACGGCATGGTCGCGACCGGCGTCATCGATCTCCGCGATCCACGCCTGGTGACACCGACTCATTCGGCGGCGCCCGAGGACGCGCAACCGCACATCGAGCGCTCGCGCGCCCTGCTCGAGACGGGCAACGCCGAGGGAGCGCTCGCCGCGGCGCGTCAGGCGATCGCCGCTGACCCACAGCACGCCGAGGCCCGTGTCGCCATGGCGCGCGCGCTCAACAGGATCGGTCGCTCGAATGACGCGGCCGAAGAGCTGCGGCGTGCGTTGCAGCTCGATCCGCTCAACGCCGATACGCATCTCGAGATGGGATACTGCGCCGCCGCGCGCGGCGATCTGGGCGAAGCCATCGCGGCGTGGGAGCGCTATCTCCGCATGCTGCCCAAGGGCGGCGATGCGGCGAAGGTGCGCGAGGCGCTCGCGAGCGCGGCTCGTCTCCACGGCCTCCTCAACGGGAGGCCGCATGGTTGACGACATCCGTCGCCTGAGCGAAGAGCTTGCGCACGATCCCGCGAGCCCGGTCTACCAGCAGCTCGGCGAAGCGCTGCGGAAGTCGGGACAGCTCGACCTCGCCCTCAAGGTCGCGCTGCGCGGCCTCGAGCGGCATCCGCACGACGCCGGAGCGCATGACCTGCTGGCGCGTATCGCCGTGGATCGCGGCGAGCTCGAGCGCGCCTTCGACGAATGGGACATGGTGCGCCGCATCGCCCCGCACCACCTCGGCGCCCGCAAGGGAATGGGCTACGTGCTGTTCAAGCAGGGGCGCTACGAAGACGCGCAGACGTACCTCACCGAGGCCGCCGAGCTCGACGGTGAGGATGAGACGGTTGCGACCGCCTTGGCGATGGTCCGGGTGCGGTTGAGAGAGGCCGGTGCGCAAGGCGCTCAGGGTGCTCAGGGTGCGAACGGCAGTTCCCCTGAGCACCCTGAGCACCTGGGCCTCTTCGACGAGATCACTTCCGGCGGCGAGCACACCGCACTCCTGCTGGACGCCACCGGGCTCGTTATGGGCGGCACGTACTACACGCATGACGGCCGCGACGTGGCCGAGGAAGTGGGTGCGCAGCTGAGTGGCGTGAGCGACGAGGCCCGGCGCGCGATGCGGCATTTGGGGCTTGGCGACTGGTCGTCGCTCACCGTGGAGACCGATGCGGCCGTCATCGCCATGGCGCCGATGCGCGACGACGCGCTGGTGCTCGTGGCGGCGTCGAAGGCGACGCCGCTTGGGCTCGTGCATCGCGTGCTCGACCGGTGCATGGCCCGCGCGAGCCAGTGGCTCGGCAAGGGGCGCGCGTGAAGTCGAATCTCACGTCGATCCTCTCGGCGCTCACGCGCCAGCGCGGCGTCACGGGCAGCCTGCTCGTCGATGAGAACGACGGCGTCATCATCGACGCCACGCTGCACGTCGGCGTGAAGGGCTCGGCGTTCGCGGCGCTGGCGGCGTCGCTCTACCGCAAGGCCCGGCTGTCCACGGATACCGCGGGGCTCGGCGGCGTGACGTTCCTGCGCCTGCGGGCAACGCAGGGCCACGTCTGCGCCGCCGGAAAGAACGAGATGGTGCTCGTCATCATTGCCGATGCGCGCGCGAACATCGGGCTCATCCGGCAAGAGATGCTCAAGGCGCTGGACCGGGTGTCGATATGATCAGCGTCGCCGAGCCCTGGGTCGAAGCGCCCTTGAAGCGCTTCGTCGACGATGCGCGCGTGCTGTTCGCGCTCCTGATCTATCCGAGCGGGCAGGTGCTCGGACAGAGCGGGTTCTCGCGCGCCGTAGATGTCATGTCGGCTGCCGCCCTCGCGGCCGGGGTGCACGCCACGGTGCGCGAGCTCGGGCGCTCGCTCGAAGGGAAGGGCTTTCGCGATGTGTTTCATGCGGGAGCGAAGCGGCGGTTGTACCTCGCGGAGGTGACGTCGCCGCGCGGCCCGTCGCTGCTGCTCACGGTGTTCGACGATCAGAGCTCCCTCGGGCTCGTTCAGCTATACTTGGAGGAGCTGCGTACCTCCCTCGCGCAGACGAAGGTGCAGGTCCCCGATGCCGCGCCGATGCTCGACGAGAACTTCGAGATCGAGCTGAATCGCAATCTCGCCATGCTGTTCGGGCGTGCGCCCGGACGCCGCCACATCACTCCCACGTCCTGACCGTCGTGTCTCTCGTCAACTACGCCACGCGCGAGATCACGTGCAAGATCGTCTACTACGGCCCTGGGCGGTCGGGGAAAACGACGAACTTGCACTACGTCTACGGTCAGGTGCCTGAGGAGCGGAAGGGCAGGATGGTGTCCCTCGCGACGCAGACGGATCGCACGCTGTTCTTCGACTTCCTGCCGCTCGATCTCGGAACGATCTCGGGATTCACGACGCGCCTCCAGCTTTACACCGTCCCGGGGCAGGTCTACTACCAGGCCACGCGGAAGCTCGTGCTTCAGGGCGCCGATGGCGTCGTGTTCGTCGCCGACAGCCAGCGCCGCCAGCTCGACGAGAACATCGAGAGTCTCCAGGATTTGCACGCGAATCTCGGCAACCAGGGGATGGATCCGCGGACGGTGCCACTCGTCATCCAGTACAACAAGCAGGATCTCCCGCGCGACATGATCATGTCGGTCGAAGAGCTCGACGACGCACTGAACTTCCGCGGCGTCCCGCACTTCTCCGGCGATGCGCTGCACGGCGTCGGGGTATTCGAGACGTTGCGGGGGATCGCGGAGCTGGTGCTCAAGCGGCTCGCGTCGCCCGCTGGGGCAGGGAGTCGCTGACGATGGCGTTGGACGCGCGCTTCCGGTTCGACACCTTCGTCGTCGGCGCGGCCAACCGCCTCGCCGTGTCGGCAGCGCGCGCGGTGGCGCAGTCCCCGGGTGCGGCGTACAACCCACTCTTCATCTACGCACCGTCAGGGCTGGGGAAGACGCACCTGCTGTCGGCAATCGGACAGCTCGGGAAGCAGCTCCAGCCCGACCTGCGCGTCGAATTCATCCCAACCGACGAGCTCGTCGAGCAGCTCCACGAGGCGGTCACACGGGGCGAGGTCGAGGCATTCCGGCAGCGGTTTGGCGCGCTCGATATCCTGTTGCTCGACGACGTGCAGTTCCTCGCGGGCCGTCAGGAGACGCAGAGCGAGCTGCTGCGGCTGTTCAACGTGCTCCAGCGAAGCGGCAAGCAGATCGTTCTGACGAGCGACCGCCCGCCGGCGGAGATCGCCGACCTCGACGATCGTCTGACGACGCGCTTCTCCGGTGGCTTGCTCGTCGACATGGGCGCCCCTGACTTCGAGACGCGCGTCGCCATTCTGCGCCGCCGGTGCGACGAACGGGACGTGGAGTTCGCACCGGGCGTGGTCGAAGAAGTCGCGCGCATCGTGTTCGCGAACGTCCGCGAGATGCAGGGCGCCATCAATCGCCTGATCGCCTTCCAGACACTCGGCGAAGGCGATGTCACCGTCGAGAGCATCCGCAGTCTGCTCGGCGAGCATGGCAACGGCGCGCGGCCCTCGCGGCTCACTCCCAAGAGCGGCGAATACGAAAGCTTCCTCTCAGGTCTCGCCGTCGCTGTCGCTCAGCACATCGACGCACGGCGCGTGCGGCTCGAGGAGTCGACGGCGGAGTGGCGCGCGCAGGGGTATCGCACCGCCCAGCTCGAGCGGGCACTCCAGAATGCGGAGATCGCGGATCCCGACGGCCTGCTTCGGGATTTCGAGGACGCGATCGCGCGCCTTCGCGCGCTCGAAACCGAGATTGTCGCACTCGATCCGACGCAGCGTGGCTCCGTGCACTTCCGCGACCCCGAGCAGATCGGCGAGCTCGAGCGGCTCGCGGTGTCACTGCGCGCGGAGTCCGCACCGCCTGCGTCCCCCGATGCGGCGCTCCAGCGTGCCGACTTCGAGGTCGGGCCATCGAACCAGCTTGCGGTGCATGCGGCGGACGCCGTGGTCGAAGAGTCTGGACGCCGGTACAACCCGCTCGTGATGCACGGCGGTGGCGGTGTCGGGAAGACGCATCTGCTGCACGCCATTGGCAACGAGCTGGCCGCGGCGAGCGGGGGCGCCATGACGGTCGCATGCGTGCGCGCCAGCGATTTCGTGAACGAGCTGATCGGCGCGCTCCAGGACGGGACCATCGAGCGGTGGCGTGCGCGGTATCGGCGCGTCGACGTGCTCCTGATCGACGAGATCGATCGCTTCGCCGGGACGGAGCGGACGCAGGAGGAGTTCTTTCATCTGTTCAACGCCCTCGTCGACGCCGGGAAGCAGATCGTGCTGACCGCGTCGCGTGCGCCACGCGCGCTGGTGGAGATGGACGAGCGCCTGCGCTCGCGGTTCGAGGGCGGCCTCGTGGTCGAGCTCCAGCCGCCCGATCGGTTAGTCCGCGAAAAGCTCATCGCGCGGCAGCTCGCGGCCGTCGGACTCACGCCCGGGTCGGACGTGCTGCACGCGGCGGCGAGCCTCGAGCTCTCGACTGCGCAGGACGTGATTCGCCTCGGCAATCGCCTGGGCGACGTCGCCGCGCGGTCAGGCGGAAATCTCACGAGCGCCGACGTGTCGCGTGCGTCAGCGCCTCGCTCGCCGACGCCAGTGCGACGCACGACGCCGTCCGGGGATGCCCACTTCGCCGATCGCGAGAAGACCGTGTGGGATTGGCCCGACGTCTCGGGCCGCATCATCGAGGATCTCCGCTGATGGCCATCAAGGGCAGTCTCCGCGAAGCCAGCCTTCCCGACGTCCTTCAGCTCCTTGCCATGGGGCAGAAGACCGGGTGCCTCAGCGTCAGCGATCGCAACAGCTTCGGGACGATCTACTTCTCGAAAGGCCGCATCTCGTACGCGTCGATCGTCAACCGCCGTGACCGGCTCGGCGACATCCTGGTGAAAAACGGGCTCATCACGCAGGCCGAGCTCGATGGGGCGATTCACCTGCAGACGCGCCAGCGCGACAAGCGACTCGGCGAGATCCTCATCGAGCAGAAGATCCTCACCCGCGAGGAGCTGCACCGCTACATCCGCCTCCAGATCGAGGAGGCCGTGTACTTCCTCTTCACCTGGACGCAGGGGACGTTCAGCTTCGAAGGGGATGTCCTGCCTGACGAGCGCGACTTCCTGGTGTCGATCAATCCGGAGTCGCTGCTGCTCGAGGGGGCGCGCCGCGTCGACGAGTGGAGCCTCATCGAGAAGAAGATTCCGACCT
Organism: Gemmatimonadaceae bacterium; assembly: GCA_052389995.1. Lineage (GTDB taxonomy): Bacteria > Gemmatimonadota > Gemmatimonadetes > Gemmatimonadales > Gemmatimonadaceae > JAICNG01. The sequence continues at coordinate 69,633 of JBQTHJ010000028.1, forward strand.
TCGACATCATCTTCGAGCTCGATCGGACAAAGCTCGCGGCGAGCGACGCGGAGCTGACGATCGAGCAGGAGCAGCTGGTCCCTCTCGTGGATGGCCGGCGCGACGTGGCGGCGCTCGTCGATGAGTCGGGGCTCGGGGAGTTCGAGGTGGGGAAGGCGTTGTACGGCCTCGCGACGGCCGGATTTCTGCACCGCGTGGGCAAGTCCAAGGCATCCGACGCGGTCGTGCGTGAGGCGCGCGTCGAGGAGCACCGCAACCTCGGCATCGCGTTCTACAAAACGGCGATGTACGAGGAGGCGACGCGCGAGTTCCGGCGCGTGGCCGAGCTCCGGCCCAACGATGGACAGGCGCTGTTCTACATGGCGCTGGTGTATCTGCGGAACCAGCGCTGGCCGCAGGCGGAGGAGTCGCTGCGCGAGGCTGCGAGTCAGCAGAACGCGCCGCCGGCGGTCTTTCACAACCTCGCCTTCGTGCTCGAGAGCACGGGACGTCTGGACGACGCGCAGATCGCGCTGGAGGAGGCGGTCGCGCGTGGCGGCGGCGGCGACCCGCGCATCCAGACCTCGCTCGGCGTCGTCGCGCTCAAGCGCGGGCAGCTGGAGCAGGGAGATGCAACGCTCGCCGCAGCCCGCGCGCTGTTCGGCAAGCGTCGTCCCAGCGCGACGTGGTTCCACTATGCGGCGCTCGCGGCGGCGCTCTCCGGCGATCTCGATCGCGCGGCGGCGCTCGTGGCGGAGGGAATGACCGTGCACCCGCACGCCGGCCCGTTGCACAACCTCAAGGCGACGCTGCTCGAACGCGCGGGTAAGTATCGTCAGGCGGCGGAAGCGGCCGAACACGGGCTGGGCGACGACACCGCGCTCCCGCAGCTCCACAAGAATCTCGGCGACTGCCACTATCGCGCCGGGCAATACGACCGCGCGCTCGAGGCCTACGAGCGCGCCGCTCGCCTCGCCCCCGATCAGGGGCACGACGTGTGGTTCAAGATGGGAAACATCCGCTACAAGAAGCAGGAGCGCGAAGCGGCGCTCGAATGCTGGGAGAAGGCGCTCGAGCTCGATCCCGACAACACACTCATCCGAACCAATCTCGAGCTCGTCAGGACGGTCATGTGACGGTCCAGCACCGTCCATTCGACGCCGAGTTCGCGGCGCTCACGGAGAAGATCTCCCGCGAGCGTGGCTTCGGCTGCGCGAGCTACAAGGAAAAATGTCTCCGGCGCCGCATCGCCGTCCGCATGCGCGCGCGCGGCGTGCACACGTACCGCGACTATGCGGCGGTGCTCGATCGCGACGGACGGGAATACGAGCTGCTGCTCGATGCGCTCACCATCAACGTCACGAAGCTCTTCCGGAACTGGGAGACCTTCGCGGCGATCGCGCAGGACGTGATTCCGGCGCTGTGGCCTCAGCATGGGCGCCACATTCGGTGCTGGAGCGCCGGATGCGCGTCCGGTGAGGAGCCGTACTCGATCGCGATCCTTCTTCATCGCGAAGCGATGCGCCGCCGCGACGAAGCAGCGCTGTCGCGTATTCTCATCCTCGGCACCGACATCGATCGCGAAAGTCTCAAGGCCGCAGAGCGTGGCACGTTCGGCGAGGATGCGTTCGCCGACACACCTCCGGACATCCGACGGAAGTACTTCGCGCTGAAGCCGCCGCACTCGCTCGACCCTGCCATCAAGGCGATGGTGCGCTTCGAGCGACGCGATCTCCTGCATGAGCCGACTCCTGCGGGCGGCCTCGACGTCATTACCTGCCGCAACGTCATCATCTACTTCGATCGCACGTCGCAGGAGGCGCTCTTCGCCCGTTTCTTCGATGCGCTCGCTCCCGGCGGCTTCCTCGTGCTTGGTAAGGTCGAAACGCTGCTCGGCCCCGCGCGCAACCAGTTCGTCGCGGTGAATCCGCGCGAGCGAATCTTCCGCAAGCCGTGAGCACGCCGGCCGAGGTTCGCGTGAAGGTGGCGGATTTCGCCGTCGCCAACGGCGCCACCATGCTGGTGACGGTCGGCCTCGGCTCATGCGTGGCGATCGCGCTTCACGACGCGCAGGCGCAGGTCGGCGGTCTCGCGCATGTGCTCCTGCCGAGCACGGGGATGTCGCAAGACCGGACCAATCGGGCGAAGTTTCCATCGAGCGCGGTGCCGTTGCTGTGCGAGCGCATGCAGGCGCTCGGTGCGCGATCGAGCCGCATTCGCGCCAAGATCGTTGGCGGCGCGAGCATGTTCACGTCGCTCCTCTCCGCCACTGGGCTCCAGATCGGAGAGCGGAACGTCGTCGCCACGCGCGTTGCCCTCGAGCACGCGGGAATTCCGATCGTGGCGCAAGAGGTGGGTGGCGACTACGGCCGCAGCGTGTACTTCAACGTTCACGACGGCACGCTGGTCGTGAAGTCGCTGAAAGCGGGCCATGTCCTCCTCTAGGCTCCCGACCGTTCTGGTCGTGGACGACAGCGCGTTCATGCGCAAGATCGTCTCCGAGATGGTGGACGGCTCGGGGGAGTTCCGCGTGATCGCCACGGCGCGCAACGGGCTCGAAGCGCTCAAGAAGATTCACGCGCTCGACCCGGACATGGTGACGCTCGACATCGAGATGCCGGAGCTCGATGGCATTGGCGCGCTCGGCTACATCATGAGCGAGACGCCGCGTCCCGTGGTGATGCTGAGCGGAGCGACTTCCGGGCCCGGCATCGACCTCACGATTCGCGCGCTCGAGCTGGGCGCGGTCGACTTCGTGAAGAAGCCGGGCGGGCCCATCTCCCTCGATCTCGACCGCGTACGCGACCGGCTGCTGGAGGCGCTGCGCGCCTCTCGCGAAGTGAACTTGCGTGGCATGCCTGTGCTCGCGCGGCAGCGCGAGCCGGTGTCGGGGCACGCGATCGCCGGCGGCTCGTGGGCCACGCGCGCCGTCGCAATTGCGGCGTCGACAGGTGGTCCGCGCGCGTTGGCCGAGCTCATCCCCGCGCTCCGTCCGGAGCTGGACGCTGCTGTGCTCATCGTGCAGCACATGCCCGCGGGATTTACGAGAAGCCTGGCCGAGCGGCTCGATGTCCACTCGCGACTCGGCGTCGCGGAAGCCCGCGAGGGTGAGCGGATCGTGCACAACCGCGTGTATCTCGCGCCCGGCGGCCAGCACATGCGCGTGCGCGTGCAAAGCGGCGTTCCGGTGATCGCGCTCGATTCGACACCGCCAGTGTGGGGCGTTCGACCATCGGCCGATCCAATGTTCCGATCGGTGGCGGATGTGTTTGGCGCCGCTTCCATCGGTGTCGTACTCACGGGGATGGGTCGGGATGGGGCGGAAGGGCTGCGCGCCATCCACGACGCGGGTGGAGTCGGCCTCGCTCAGGATCGCGCGACGTCGATCATCTACGGGATGCCGCACGCTGCACTGCTGGGCGGTGGCGTCGATCAGGTGTTGCCGCTGGAGGCGATCGCCGGAGCCCTCACCGACCTGTTGACCTTCAAAGGAAGTGGTGTGATGTGACCCAGTGTGCGGGTGAAATGTCCCTCTGGGAGGGACCGATGAGCCGCCAGCCATGAAGAAGAAACGCAAGCCGGAAGAGCGAACGGGACGCCGTCGCACGCCGAAGGCACGCGAGGTCGCGCCGGCTGCGCCCCCTGAGGTGACGCCGCCAGCCGCGCCGCTCGAGCCGGTGCCGGCGGCCGTATTGCCGTTCGCGCCTCCGCCGGTCCTCGAGCTCGACGACGCCTCGACACCGCAACGGCGTCTGCTGCGCGACCTCGTCGTCACGCGTGGCGGGGGATCGGACACGCTCGTCTTTCGCGTTGGCCCCGAGTGCTTCGCGATCGATCTCGCGGCCGTCGAGGAAGCGATCGAGCTGCCCTCGGTGCACCACCTTCCGGAGATGCCCGACCACCTGCTTGGCGTCTTCGAGCTTCGCGGTCGCCTCGTGCCGGTCTACTCACCCGAGCGCGTGCTGCGTGTCGCGCTCACGAGCGAAGCCGCGGCGGTTCTCGTGCTGCGCGCCGGCGACAAGCGGCTGGGACTCGCCGTCGATGACATCGACGATGTTCTCACGATCGAAGCGGCATCGGTGCGCCGAGCGCCTGTGCCGGACAACGACGACAACGTGCTGCTCGGCGTCATCCGTCGCGGCGGAGATCTCCTGTCGCTCGTCGACGCGGAGTCGCTTGCCCTGGCTTGTCTCGCCGATCACCTCACGGAGGCGGCATGACCACGATCGCGCAGCAGCTCGTGACCTTTCGGCTCGGCGACGACTACTTCGCGGCCGACATCTATTCCGTCGAGCGTGTCTTACGCTATCAGCCGCCGACCGCCATCCCGAACGTCCCGGAGTGGGTGGATGGCGTGATCGCGTATCGGGGACGCGTCATTCCGGTGATCGATCTGCATCTTCGCTTCGGGCTCGAGCGCGTTCCTCCGAAGCCGGAGTCGCGCATCCTGGTTTTCTCGGTCGGCACGGAGTGGATCGGCGCGATCGTCGACGCCGTGATCGAAGTCTCGAGCCCCACGTCGGAGCAGCTGGCACCGCCACCGCCGCTGTTCCGTGGACTGTCGGCCGAGTTCCTTCGCGGCATCGTGCGACGGGGCGAGCGGTTGATCGTATTCCTCGAGGTGACGAAGCTGCTGACGACTGACGAGCGCGTCGTCCTCGAGCGTGCCGCGGAAGGAGCGACGCAGGATGGCTGACGGAAGTTCGACGGACCTGCGCGCGCGTCACGCCGCGATCGAAGCGCGCCTCGACTCCACGAAGACGTCTGCGGAGCGCGAGGCGTTGAAGGGCGACATCGTGGCACTCTTCAAGCAGCTCGAGGCGCAGATCACCGACCTCACGTCGCTCAAGGACGACGTAAAGCGGCTCGTGGAGAAGTGGAAGTCGCTTCAGGCGACATTGCCCGCGAGCGCCACGGCCACGTCGCCCGGATCGACGCCACAATTTGCGCCGGAACGTCCGAAGCCGATCGCCGACCACCTCGGTGCCTCGACGTTCATCGAGAAGGGGTGGAGCCTCATCTCGCTCGGTGAGTACGAGAGCGCGGAGAAGGCGCTCACGCGTGCGCTCCAGCTCGCGCCCGACGATCCGCAGTCGGAATCGCTCCTCGGCTGGGCGCAGATGCTCCAGGAGAAGTACGACGATGCGCTGATGAACTTCCAGAAGGTGCTCATGCGCGAGCCGGCGAATGCGCTCGCGCGGATCAACGTCGGCTACATCTGCCTCAAGAAGCGCATCTTCGGCGAGGCGATCGAGCATCTGTCGAAGGCGATTCGCCTCGACAACGACCGCAAGGCGACGTTGTACGCGCACTTTTACCTCGGGCTGGTGTATCTCGAGCGTGAGATGTACGAGGATGCGCAAACGTTCTTCCGCAAGACGGTGCAGCTCGGCCCCAATCTCATCGAGGCGTATTTCGAGCTGGGGCGGGCGCTCTGGTTCGACGGGCAGCGTGATGCGGCCATGGATGTGTGGCGCGACGGCCATCGCACGAACAAGTTCAATCCATGGGGCAAACGCTGCGGAGAGATGGTGCACCACGTCGAAGGCGGTGGATCGCTCTCGCGCTCGCGTGCTACGGCCTGATCGCGGCGTGGCCTCTCGCATCCCCACTTCCCGCCCAACCCAGCGCTCCGCTTCGCATCGTCCGTGACCGGTTCACGGCGGTGGGCTTTCCGAGCGACGAGCAGCTGTTGCGCTCGCTCCTCGAGGTCGCCGTTCGAAGCGACAGCTTCCCGTGGCTTCCCACGCCGAAGGCACGCGTCGTCATCGCGGTGGCGCCTGACGAGCGCCGGTTTCGCGAGTGGATCGGACCGGCGGCACCGGAGTGGGGAGCGGCGATCGCCATTCCGGAGCAGCGCACGGTCATCATGCAGGGGCGTCGGGCAGGATCGGGCGCGGGCGATCCACGGGTGGTGCTCCGACACGAGCTCGCGCATCTCGCCCTCGACGAGGCGTTAGGCGATCTTCCGCCCCGGTGGTTCCACGAAGGGTACGCCAGCGTGGCGGCGGGCGAGTGGGGACGGCAGGAGGTGCTCGCGACCAGCGTGGCGCTCCTCCTGCGCGGGATGCCATCACTCGACTCGCTCGATCGCAGCTTCGAAGGGACGGCTCCGCGCGCTGACGCCGCCTACGCGCTGGCGCATCGCGCCGTGACCGAGCTCGCGTCCCTCGATCCGGAGCGCGGGTTGTCGCTGTTTTTCACGTACTGGCGCGATACACGCTCGCTCGAGGTCGCGATTCGCCGTGCGTTCGGGGTCACGCAGGCGCAGTTCGAGGAGCGCTGGCGGTCACGCACGCGTCGCCAGTACGGCGCGCTGGCGATCGCGGCGGATCTCTCCCTTGCCGCGGCGATCCTCATGACGATCGTGGTGCCGCTCTACATGGCGCGCCGGCGTCGCGACCGGCGCCGGCTCGAGGCGATGCGCGCGGCGGACGCCGGGGCCGAGCGGGCCGCGCGCGAGAGTGCGTTGGCGGCGTTGTTGGGTGATCAGGGTGCTCAGGATGCTGACCCAGACGAGCGCTCTCCCTCGTGAGTGCCCGGAATACGCGAGCACCCTGAGCACCCTGAGCACTCTGAGCACCCTGAGCACCCTGAGCACCCTTAACTCAAAGCCCCGCCATTTCTTGACACCATTTGTAAGCGCGGGTACACTAAACGCCTATGTCCAATTCGGAAACACGCTCGCGCCGAAGCGCGGCGATCTGGTGGGGGGCCGCCCTGCTCGCGCTCGGCGTCGGATATGCCGATCTCGCACGCGGAGGGATCACTCTGGCACCAGTGATGCTCGTGCTGGGGTACTGCGTGCTCATTCCGATCGCGATCCTCAAATAGCGGACGCGTCGCATTGGGCGTCGGGCGCCCGGGCGAATAGCTCAGTTGGTTAGAGCGCCTGCCTTACACGCAGGATGTCGGGGGTTCGAGTCCCTCTTCGCCCATGGCCGCGGCCGAGGAATCCGCGGACCCTCATCGGAAAAGCCGGGTACAAGTTGCTAACATCCTGGAGGTTATGACAGTGAAGCCAATGGTTCGTCAGGCGACGGCAGTACTCGGTTTCGTCGCCGCGCTGGGCGTGACGGACGTGTCGACGCTCGAGGCGCAGCGGCGCGGCACCGTCGATCCGAACGCGCCCCGCTTCCCGGTGCTGCCGTTCCGCGGCGCCGACAAGAAGGTCGCCATACAGGCCGCGGACGCCGTGCGCTCGCGCCTCGGCTCCGTCTATCGGCAGCGCGACATGTACGTGATCCCGCGCGCCGACGTCGAAGCGATTCTCTCCGGCTCAGGGTTCCCGCCCGATGAGGCCCCCGATCCGATTACCGCCCGTCTCCTCGCCGCGCAGCTGCGCGCCGATGAGTACGTCGAAGGCACCGTCACGCGCACACCCACGGGCTACCGGCTCGATACACGGCTCGTGCTGACGCGCGACAACACCATGGTGCAGCCGCTGCCTCCCGCAGAGGCGTCGGACATCAACGGTGCCGCCCGCGCCGTAGTCGCATCCATCCAGGAAGCGCGCAAGCAGCTGGATGATGTGCGCAACTGCGAGAACGCCCTGCGCGAGAACAACCACGCGGGGGCGATCACCGCCGCGCGTGCCGGTGTCGCCGAGTATCCGCAGGCGACGCTCGCGCGCATTTGCATGGCGCGCGCGTTCGTGGCGCAGAAGTCTCCCGTGGATTCCGTGATCCCGGTGCTCGAGCAGGCGCTCGCGGTCGATTCGTCGAGCCGTCCCGCGCTGGAGCTCCTCGGCGTCGCGTACAAGCAGGCGAATCAAACGGACAAGGCCGTCACCACCTGGGGGCGCCTCATCCGCTACTATCCCAACGATGCGAAGCTCGTGTCCGAGGTCGTGAACGAGATCGCGGCCAGCGGCCGTCCCGCGATCGCGAAGCCGATCATCGAGCAGGCGGTCGAGCAGAACCCGGGCGATCCCGCCCTGACGCGCTTGCTCTTCCTCATCCAGCTGGCGTCGCAGGACTGGGCCGGCGCGACGACGACGGGTGAGGATCTCGCGCGCGTCGACACCGCGTCGGCCGACACGGCGTTCTTCCTTCGTCTCGCCGTCGCGTACGACTCGGATAGTCAGCCGCAGAAGGCCGCGGAGACGCTGGCGCGCGGCGTGTCGAAGTTCCCGAACAACGCCACACTCTACGCCACGTACGCGCAGATGCTGCGCAACGCCGGCCAGCTACAGCAGTCGCTTGCCGCCATCGATCGTGCACTCGCGATCAATCCCAGCGTCGAGCATGGCTGGTTCCGCCGCGCCCAAACGCTGGTAGAGCTCGGTCAGGTCGACAGCGCCTTCGCCTCGGCGAAACGGGCGGTGGAGGCCGGCGAGAACAAGAACCTCGTGAGCCAGCTGATGCTGGTCGAGGCGAACAAGAAGTTCCGGGCCGCCAGGCAGTCGCAGGAGCGTGATGACTATCAGGAGGCGGTGCGACTTCTGTCGCGGGCCGACTCCATCGCCCCGAGCCCGACCATCAGCTTCCTTCTTGGCGCGTCCGCGTTCAGCGTCGGCGACCAGGCCGCGCGTGAGAACCAGAAGGCCAAGACCTGCGAGCTCGCGCAGCTGGCCGAGGACTCGTTCACGACGGCGATGATTCACCTCCCGCGTGGCGCCCAGGTCCAGCAGGAAGCGTCGACGCAGCTGCTCAACGCGATTCCGCAGTACAGCCGTGCGGTGGAAGGTCAGAAGAAGAACTACTGCAAGGGCAATCGAGGCTAAGAACTACCGAGCCTCGTTATGACACGAATGGGCTTCCCGGACGGGAAGCCCATTCGTGCATTCCGGGGGATGCGGCGGCAACGAATCCGCCTACTCCTCCGCTTCTTCCGGAAGCCGAGGGAGATGAATGCGGAGATCCTGGGGACGCGCGCGGTACGAGAGCGTCGTCGCTTCCGAGGACTCGCCGTCGACGTTGACGCTCACCGGACCGTCGGCCGCGATCGTCACCTCAGGCACCTGAAAGTATTTCACGTCGTTGCCGTCGAGATGCTCGCCCTTCTTCACTCGCAGAAGAAGTCGCGCAAACTCCGCGCGTGGCATCGCGCCGATCACGCAGAGGTCGAGCAGGCCATCGGTGACGAGTGCGCGCGGGGTGATCCGCGAGCCGCCGCCGGTCGATCGGGCGTTGCCGACGGCAAAGAGCAGAAACTGAATGTCGAGCTCGACGCCGGGCGCGGTGATTCTCGCGCGTCGCGGCTCGAGCTCCGCGAGCTTGCGCACGCCGGTGATCGCGTACGCCAGCGGGCCGAGCTGCTCCTTCGCTTCAGTCGGTGTTTCGGCCGTGGCTTCGGCCGCGACGCCACCGCTCGAGACGTTGAGAAAGCGTCGTCCGTTGAGCTCCGCCGTGTCGATCGATCGCGGTTCCCGGCGAAGCACGACATCCATGGCGTGATCCGGGTCGTCGGGGATGCCGGCCTGTCGCGCGAAATCGTTCGCGGTTCCGAAGGGGACGATACCGAGCGGGACGTCGCTTCCGTCGAGCCCATTCAGCACCTCGTTCACCGTCCCATCGCCGCCGATGGCGATCACGGCGTCGACACCGCGCTGAGCGCCCTCTCGCGCGAATCGGATGCCGTCGCCACGCTCCCAGGTGACGCGCGGATCCACCGAGTGCCCCTTGCCGCGCACCCAGTCGACCAGATGGCGTAGCGCGTCGCTGTCGGCGCGCTTGCCATGCATGATGAGCATGAGTTCCTTTCGATGCGTGCGAGGCATGTGCTCGCGAGTGCAGGCAAGCCTTGTGCTCAGTGGGTGGCGGTGATCGCACCGGTGTGATGTGCGCCGCTTGACCCCTCTCTCCAACTCACTAGAATGACCGCGTTGCGAACGCACGAGTCGCGGTGGGCAAGCGCGTACCACGCGCCGGTTCTCGCCAAGGAGGTCGCCGACCTTCTGCGTGGATGCGCGCACGTGCTCGACGGAACGCTCGGGGGCGGTGGCCATACACTCCTGTTCCTGGAACAGGGTGCGCGCGTCACCGCGCTGGATCGCGATCCGGAAGCGATTGCGGCCGCACGCGCGCGTTTGCAACAGTACGAACACTCCTCCCGGTTCCGCGCCCTCCTCGGTAACTACGCCGAGCTCGCCAGCATTCCCGAGCTCGGCCCCGCACGGTTCGATGGCATCCTCCTGGACCTCGGTGTCTCGTCGCACCAGCTCGACGATCCGCGTCGCGGATTCTCGTTCCGCGAAGGCGCGCCGCTCGACATGCGTATGGGCGCGGACACGCCGCTCACGGCCGCCGACTGGCTCAACGAGACGTCGGAGCTGGAGCTGCTGCGCGTCTTCCGTGAGTACGGCGACGAGCCGCGCGCGGCGCGTCTCGCGCGCGAGGTGGTGCGCCGGAGGGCCACCCGCCCGTTCGCGATCAGCGACGACTTCGTCGGAGCGATCCGCGGCGCGCTCGGCCCGCGAAGCGGCGCGCCGGATTTCGCACGGCTCTTTCAGGCTGTGCGCATCGAGATCAATGACGAGCTCGTCGGCCTCGCGCAGGCGCTTCCGGCGCTTCGCGACCGACTGGAGCCACGGGGTGTCATGGCGGTCATCGCGTACCATTCCGGCGAGGACCGCATCGTGAAGGGTACCTTCCGCGAATGGAGCGCCGCCTGCGTCTGCCCGCCGCGGCAGCCGATCTGCACCTGCCGCGGGCGAGCCCTGGGCGAGCTGGTCTCGCGGCGCGCGATCACGGCGTCTCCAGAGGAGGTGCAGGAGAACCCCCGGGCCAGGTCGGCGAGGCTGCGCGCATGGCGAAGCGCCGCGTAGCACTGCGCGGCCGGACCCTGGTCGCGCTGGGCCTGCTCGGTTTCGTTCTCATTGCCACAGGCGTCATTTGGCGGAGGGCCGCGGGAATTTCGCAGGCGGCCGACCTGCGCGCGCTCGAGCGGCAGGTCGTGCAGCTCGAGGCGCAGCAGGCGCGACTCGAGAATGAGATTCGCGAGGCCTCCAGCCGCTCGACACTGGCGCCAGTCGCTGAGCGGCGGCTCGGGATGCGAGTCCCGAGCGACACGCAGGTGATCATCATTCCGCGCTCCCCCCGTCCAGGCACGTAGATGCCTCGCTTCAGTCGCTCGCAGGTCGTTCAGGGTGCGCTCGGCGTGTTCGCCGCGCTCCTCGTAATTCGTGCTGCTCAGGTACAGCTGTGGGAGGGACGCGACTGGGCAGCGCGCGCCCACAAGCAGCACTATGGCGCCAAGGAGATTCCGGCGCCGCGAGGCTCTCTGCTCGATGCGCACGGAGTGCCACTCGCCCAGAGCCGCGAGCTGATCAAGCTCGCGATCGCCCCGCGCGAAGTGCGCGACCGCCGTGCCCTGGGAAAATCGCTTCGACAGCTCGGTGTGCCGCCTTCCTGGGTGACCCGCGCGACCGATGCGCGCCGGAAGTGGGTGACGCTCCCCGGTCGATATCTTCCCGTCGACGCCGCCGACGTCACCGCGATGCGCGGCGTCTACTCCGAGGCGGCGCTCGATCGCGTGTACGCACATGGCGAAGCCATGCGGCGAGTGGTCGGCCGCGTCGGCAGCGGAGGCGAGCCGATCGACGGACTCGAGCTTGCCCTCGACAGTCTGCTGCGGGGCAAGGAAGGGACGCTGCTCATCGCGCGCGATGCGCGCGGCCGTCGCGCGATGGCTCCCGAGGAGTCGGGTCGCGCTCCCGAGCGCGGCCATGAGGTCGTGCTGACGTTGAGCCGGGCGCTCCAGGACATCGCGGAGCAGGCGCTCGAGGGCGCGGTGTCGCACATGGGAGCGGCGGGCGGTGACGTCGTCATCCTCGATCCGCACTCCGGCGAGATTCGCGCGCTCGCCAGCCACCGCACCGACGGCTCCTTCTCGGGTGTTCCGGCTCTGAGTGAGCCATTCGAGCCGGGCTCGACGCTGAAACCCTTCTTCGCGGCCGCGCTCCTCGGCGCCGGGCTCGCGGAACCTAACGAGCGCATGGATACCGAGAATGGCGTGCTCACGCTCGAGGGGCGCACGATCACGGACGTCCATCGCGAATCGTCGATGACGCTCGAGGACGTCATTCGTCATTCGAGCAACGTCGGCATCGTGAAGTTCACGCAGCGCCTCACGCCGCGCGCCCAGTACGAAGTCCTGCGCGATCTCGGCTTCGGGACGCCGACGGGCGTCCCGTTCCCATCGGAGGCGGGGGGCACCCTGACGCCCCCGGATGGGTGGTCTCGCCTGTCGTCGGCATCGCTGGCCATGGGATACGAGATCGCGGTGACGCCGGTGCAGCTCGCCGCGGCGTACGCCGCGATTGCCAACGGCGGTGAGCTCCTCGAGCCGACGATCGTTCGCGAGATTCGCGAGCCCAACGGCGACGTGCGATTCCGCCACGAGCGGCGGGTCATCCGTCGCGTCATGCGCGAGGACATCGCGCTTACCGTTCGCGGAATGCTCGCCGGCGCGGTCGAGGACGGAACCGGAGAGAAGGCCGCCCTCGGCACGTTCTCCGTCGCGGGGAAAACAGGAACCGCTCGCGTGGCGCGCGGCGGTCGGTATGCGGCGAGTGAATATACCGCATCGTTCGTCGGCTTCTTCCCAGCCGACGATCCGCAGTACGTCGTGCTCGTGAAGATCGACCGTCCCACCGGAGCGTACTACGGCGGGCAGACGGCGGCACCGGTGGCGCGCGCCGTACTCGAGGCGGCGATCGCCGCGCGCGATGCCGCGCTCGATCGTCGTGCGCTCGCCTCACGCGAATCGCTCGAAGCCGCGCGCCGCGCAGGCTTGCTGGCCGAGGATCTGGCGGAAGCGGAGCGGGTGGTCGCCGAGCAGCCGCCGGCGCATCTCGTCGAGCTCCCCCTCTCGCGGACGCACCGCGTCGCGCGCGGCACCCCGCGTGCGGTGCCCAACGTGCGCGGCATGCACATTCGCGAGGCGGTTCACACGCTGCACCGCGCGGGGTTTCGGGTCCACGTCCGTGCCCCGACGGGCTCGGCGGCCACGACCTGGCCACACGCCGGCGCCATGCTGCGCGAGGGATCGCTCGTCCGACTCGTGAGTGAGCGGTGAACGTGGTCGCTGGCGAGCGCGTCTCCCAGTCGACGTCGCTCGCGCCCATCGTCGAAGCGCTGCGTCGCGCCGAACAGCTGATGAGTATCGAGGGCAGGTTGCCGTCCACCGTCTCCGACCTGGTGGACGACTCGCGAGCCGTCCGCCCGGGCGCAATGTTCGTCGCGATCCCCGGCACCGAGCGCGATGGGCACGCGTACCTGCTCGATGCGAGCACTCGGGGCGCGTCCGCCGCGATCGTGGAGGCGCGCGGACGCACCTCGCTGCCATCGCTCGTGGTGCGAGATGGCCGACGGGCGGCCGCGGTGGCGGCCGCTGCGTTCTTCGGTCAGCCTGCTGACGGCATTCACTCCATTGCCGTCACCGGCACGAACGGGAAGACGACAACCGTCGGAATGCTGCGGCACCTGCTCGATGACCGGACGGCTCCGACCGCGTCGATCGGGACGATTGGTGTGCTGGTCGGAAGTGCGGGCATCGCGCTCGAAGGTGGCGCCGGCCTGACGACGCCCGGCCCGATCGAGCTCCAGCGCGTGCTGCGCACTCTCGTCGACCGCGGCGTGCGCACGCTCGCGATGGAGGTCTCATCGCACTCGCTGGAGCAGCGGCGCGTCGAGGGCATGAGGTTCGATGTGGCGGTGTTCACCAACCTGACACGCGACCACCTCGATTATCATGGGACCATGGAGCTGTACTTCGATGCGAAAGCTCGCCTCGTCTCGCACCTCGTCCCCAGCGGCGTCGCCGTCGTCAACGCGGATGACGTCGCCTGGTCGGCACTGCCTGCGGCACCACGTCGTCTCTCGTTCGGATCGCGGGGGCAGGGCGCACAGGTCTGGGCGGACACCGTGCGGTTCACCCCGCGCGGCAGCACGTGGACGCTCGTTGCCGAGCCGTCTCCCATCACCGGGCGCAACCTGCAACGCGCGGAGGTCGCGCTCCCGCTCATCGGCGACTTCAACGTCGTCAACGCGCTCGGCGCGGCTGCCGCGGCCCTCGCCATGGGGCGCCCAGTCGCAGACGTCGCGCGGCGCCTCGGCACGCTGCCGCAGGTGCCGGGCCGGCTCGAGATCGTGCTCGAGCAGCCGACCGTGCTTCGCGACTACGCGCATACACCCGACGCGCTCGAGCGTGCCCTCCGTGCGGTACGTCCCTTCGTCGACGGGCGCCTAACGGTCGTCTTCGGCTGTGGCGGTGACCGGGACCGCGGGAAGCGTCCCGTGATGGGCGGCATCGCCGAGCGGTTGGCGGACCACGTCATCCTGACGAGCGACAACCCGCGCACCGAGGATCCCGAGCTCATTCTCGACGAGATCGAAGCGGGAATGCACACACCGCACGAGCGTATCGAGGACCGTCGGCAGGCCATCGCGCGCGCGCTCGACACCGCAGCGCCCAGCGATGTCATCCTTCTCGCGGGGAAGGGGCACGAGACCTACCAGGTTCGCGGCACCGAGCGCCTCCCGTTCGACGAGCGCGTCATCGTCCAGGAGCTCGCCGGCCGCACCCGATGACGTCGCCATTCTGGACGCTCGACCGCGTCGCCGCGGCCCTCGAGGAGACGCTCCCTCACGAGCGCGCGATCACGCATTGGCCGCGCGGCTCGCAGACATTGAGCGGCGTCTCGACCGACACCCGCCACATCACCACCGGCAATCTCTTCGTCGCCCTCTCCGGCGAGCGCTTCGACGCCCACGACTTTCTGGCCGACGCCGTATCCAAGGGTGCGGCGGCGCTCCTCGTGTCTCGGCCGGAACGTGCCGCGCAGCTCGGAGTTCCCGTGTATGCCGTTCCGGACACGACCGTCGGACTCGGCGCCCTCGCGCGATATCGGCGTCGCGCGTGGGGGAAGCCGCTTGTCGCGATCACCGGCACGAACGGAAAGACCAGCACCAAGGATCTCACGAGTGCCGCCCTCGGAGCCGCCCTCGATGTCCACGCGACGAGCGGCAACCTGAACAACCGCATCGGCGTTCCGCTCACGCTCCTCGCCCTCCGCGACGAAGCGGACATCGCGGTTTGCGAAATGGGGATGAGCATTTCCGGCGAGATCGCAACGCTCCGGGCGATCGCCGAGCCCGCCATCTCCGTGGTGACGTCGGTGGCCGAGGGGCATCTCGAGGGACTTGGGAGCATCGATGGGGTGATGCGAGAGAAGGTGTCGATCTTCGACGGGGTGGCGGTGGGAGTCGTCCCGGCGGCGCAGCCTGAGATCGCAGACGCGGCGCGTGGCCGTCCTCGTCGCCTTGTCGTCGCCGGGCTCGAGTCGGGAGACCTTCACGCCGATGGGTGGACGGTCGAGGAGGACGGACTAGGCCGCATCAGTGTGAGCGGCGTCACGATCCGCCCGCCGCTTCGCGGGTTCCACAATCTCCGCAACACCATGCTGGCCCTCGCGGTGGCCGAGGAATGCGGCGTCTCGCTCGAGCTCGCGGCCCGGGGCATCGAGGCGATGCCCGTGCCGGCGATGCGCCTCGCCTGGGAAACCGTCGGCGAGGCGACGCTGATCAACGACGCCTACAACGCGAATCCCGGCTCCATGCGCGCCGCGATCGAGCTGCTCGATGGTGTCGGCCGCGGCCGGCAGCGCGTCGCGGTGCTCGGAGGGATGCGCGAGCTCGGTGCACACGCCGAGCGGCTGCATGCGGAGATTGCCGATCGTGCCCTTCGGTCGTCCATCGAGGTCGTGGCCGGCGTGGGGGAGATGGGCGACGCTCTGCGTCGCGCGGGGGCGGACGACGCGCGGGTGGTGGCCGCGCCGGACATCGATGAGCTGTGGCAGGCACTCTCGCCACGTCTCGCTCGCGATGCGGTGATTCTCCTCAAGGCTTCGCGGGGTGTGCGGCTCGAGCGGCTCGTCCCTCATCTCACTGCGTGGGCCAACGGCTAAGTGCTCTACCACCTCCTCACCCCGCTCACGGAATACTGGGGCGCGCTGCGCCTCTTCAACTACATCACCTTCCGTGCAGCGGGCGCGGTGGTGACGGCCATCGTGCTCGCATTTCTCGTCGGACCGCCGATCATCCGGCGGCTTCGCGGGATGCAGATCCATCAGGTGATCCGCGAAGGCACGCCCGATTCCCATCAGGAGAAGAAGACGACGCCGACGATGGGCGGGCTGATCATCCTGATCGCCGCCATTGTCCCGACGCTGCTCTGGGCGCGGTTGACCAACCGCTACGTGTGGCTCGCGCTCTTCGTCACCGCCTGGATGGGCGGTATCGGATTCCTCGACGACTACCTCAAGCTGAAGCAGAAGCGGGAAGGGAAGAAGAACGAGGGGCTGGTCGAGCGCTACAAGCTCATCGGCCAGCTGACGCTCGGCACCATCCTCGGCGTGTATCTGTGGCTGTTCCCGCTGTCGACGCTCCCGGGCGCATCGACGACGCTGCCGTTCTACAAGTACATCCTCATCGTTCCCCTGTTTGCGTGGCTGTACGTGCCATTCGTCGCCTTCATTCTCACTGGCACGAGCAACGCCGTGAACCTCACCGACGGGCTCGATGGGTTGGCGGCGGGGCTCATCGCGATCGCGGCTGGCACATTCGGGCTGTTCGCGTATCTCATCGGGCGCGTCGATGCCAGCCAGTATCTCGGCATCTTCTATCTGCGCGGTGCGGGTGAGCTCACGGTGTTCTGCGTCGCGGTCTTTGGCGCATGCGTGGGGTTCCTCTGGTACAACGCGAAGCCGGCGCAGGTGTTCATGGGAGACACCGGATCGCTCGCGCTCGGCGGTGCGCTCGGCGCCGTCGCCATTCTGCTCAAGTCGGAGTTCCTCCTTCTGCTCATCGGCGGTGTCTTCGTCGCCGAGACGCTGTCGGTGATCATCCAGCGCTCGATGTTCAAGTACCGCAAGCGGAAGCATGGTCTGGACTACGCGAAGCAGAATCGCGTCTTCCTCCGCGCGCCGCTGCACCACCATTTCGAGCTGCTCGGATGGCCGGAGACGCAAGTCGTGGTGCGCTTCTGGATCCTCGGGATCTTCTGCGCGTTCATCGCGCTGAGCACGTTGAAGCTGCGATGATCAACCTCCCTGAGAAGTGGCGCGGGGGCGAGATCGCGGTCATTGGGCTGGGGAAAAGCGGCGTCGCGGTCGCGAGACTGCTCGCGCGCGAGGGGGTGAAGGTCTACGCGTCCGACGCGGCATCCACCGATGTCGTTCGCGAAGGCGCGACGGCCCTGCGGGCGGACGGCGTCGACGCCGACGTTGGCTCGCACGACCTCGATCGCATCGCACGGGCGTCGCTGGTCGTCGCCAGCCCCGGTGTGCCCCCCGACGCGCCGCCGCTCGCGCGCGCTCGTGAGGCACGCGTTCCCATCGTGAGCGAGATCGAGATCGCGCTGCGCGCGCTCCCGGAGGCCAAGGTCATCGCGGTCACGGGGACCAACGGGAAGACGACGACCACCGCGCTCGTGGGGCATTTGCTCCGCGCGATCGGGCTCGACGCGATCGATGCGGGAAACATTGGGACTCCGCTCGCCACGGTGGCGTTCGATCGTCGCCCGCCCCGGTGGATCGCGCTCGAGCTCTCCTCGTTCCAGCTGCACGACACGCCCGGCATTGCGCCGATCGTCGGCATTCTCACGAACCTCGCTCCCGACCATCTCGACCGGTACTCGACCGTCGAGGAGTACTACGCCGACAAGAAGCTGCTCTTTCGCAATGCGCGCACGATCTCGAAGTGGGTGGAGAACGCGGACGATCGTACCGCGATCGACCTCGCGCGCGACGCCGTGGGGGTGCACAAGCGCTTCTCCCTGCGGCAGCCCGACGCCGATGCCACCTACGACCGCCAGCGCGACATGCTCGTCGTGGGGGGCGCCGACGTGCTGCCTCGGCGCGAGCTCAACCTCTTCGGCGATCACAACGTCGCGAACGCGCTTGCTGCCTCGCTCGCGGTGATGATCGCGGACAAAGGGAACGCAACACCCGAGGCGCGGGCACGCATGGGCGATGGCCTTCGAACGTTCCACGCGCTCAAGCACCGGCTCGAGATCGCGGGCGAAGCGAACGGCGTCATGTGGATCAACGACTCGAAGGCCACGAATGTCAGCTCGACGCTCGTTGCCATTCAGGGGATGACGCGGCCGACGATCCTGCTCCTCGGCGGCCGCCACAAGGGTGAGCCGTATCGCGCGCTCATCGAGCCGCTGCGGAAGACGGGCAAGGCGGTGATCGCGTACGGCGAGGCGGCCTCGATGGTTGAGCAGGATCTGGCCGGCGTGGTCCCGCTCGAGCGGCTGGGCTCCGATTTCGAGGAAGTCATCGCGCGGGCGCGCTCGCTCGCCGGTCCGGGGGACGTCGTGCTCCTGTCACCGGCGTGCTCGAGCTACGACATGTTCAAGAACTACGAGGAGCGGGGCGCGACGTTCAAGCGGCTCGCGGTTGGAGGACGGCAGTGATGGGGACGATGGCGGTGTCTCACGCGTACGAGCGCACGCGCTGGCGCATGAGCGTCGAGGCACGAGCCCTGGTGCTCGTGACCGCGGGACTGCTGGCGTTCGGACTGGTGGTGCTGTACAGCTCGAGCGCGGTGCTCGCGCTCGGCGAAGGGCACTCGAGCGCGCACTACCTCGTGCGACAGCTGATGGGCGTACTTGGCGGCGCGGTGATTTTCGCCGTCGCCGCCAAGACGGACGCTGAGAAGTGGCGCACGTGGGCCTGGCCGCTCATGGGCCTCAGCATGTTGCTGCTGCTGGTGCTCATTCTCCCATTCACCGGCGCCATCGCACCGCGCATCAACGGATCGCGCCGCTGGCTCACGCTGGGCGTGACGGTCCAGCCATCGGAGCTCGCGAAGCTCGCCATCGTCGGATGGACGGCGATGCTGGTGGTGAAAAAGGGTGACAAGCTCCGCCGACTGACCAAAGGATTACTCCCGTTTCTTCTCGTCGTCGGGATCCTCGATCTGCTCGTGATACTCGAGCCCGACCTGTCGATGGCGATGACCTTCACCATGCTCATGGGCATCGTGCTTTTCGCCGGCGGCGTCCGAATCGGCCACTTCGTCGTGCTCGGCGTGCTGGCGATTCCCGTCCTTTGGCGGGAGTTGGAGCGGGTGCAGTATGCGCTGCTTCGCCTCACAAGCTTTCTCGATCCGGGAGCGGGACCTGCTGAAGCACATTATCAGCTCAAGCAATCGCTCATCGCCGTCGGGTCGGGCCGTCTCTTTGGCGTCGGATACGGGGAGGGACGCCAGCAAACCGGATTCCTGCCGTATCCCTTCAACGACTTCATCGCCAGCAACATCGGCGAGGAGTGGGGATTCGTCGGCCTCCTCGCGCTCATCGCGGGATTCACGCTCTATGGCGTACTGGGCTTCCGCATCGCGGCGATGGCGCGCACGAAGTTCCAGCAGCTGCTCGCGCTCGGTCTCACCGCGACGACCGTGATCACGGCGTATCTGCACATCGGGGTCGTCATCGGGCTGTTGCCCACGACCGGTCTCACGCTGCCGTTTTTCAGCTATGGTCGCTCGAACCTCGTGCTCTCCCTGCTGATCACGGGCATTCTCGTCAACATCGCGAGTCGTCACGAGCGCGTCGTTGGCGCCTCGGCCACGGACCCGGTGACGCTCGCGCACGCGCGCGCATGAGGATCCTGTTCGCCGGCGGCGGGACCGGTGGCCACCTCTATCCCGGTCTCGCCATCGCCCGCGCCGTTCAGCGGATCGATCCGAACGCGCGTCCCTATTTCGTGGGCACCCGTCGTGGCATCGAGCGCGAGGTGCTCCCGGCCTCGGGGTTTCCGCATCAGCTGCTCGACCTGCATCCCTTCTATCGCGCGCGCCCGTGGGAGAACTGGCGCACGCTGGTCGGGCTTGGGCGAGCGTGGCGGGGGATCAGTGCGATAGCGCGTGAGGAGCGCCCCGCAGTCGTCGTCGGCACCGGCGGCTATGCGGCGGCCGCAACGTGTGCGTGGGCTGCGGCGCACCAGGTTCCGGTGGTGCTTCAGGAACAGAACGCCCATCCTGGCATCACCGCCCGACTCATCGCGCGCTTTGCCACCGAGATCTATCTCGGCGTCGCGGAAGCGGCGCGCTGGCTTCGGCCGAAGAAAGGCGCGTGGATGGTGGAAACCGGAAATCCAATCGAGCCGGCGCCGTCGCCGCGACCCGCGCGGGATGTGGCGCGACGCGCATGGCAGTTTCCCGCGGACGCTCGCGTGCTGCTCATCATCGGGGGAAGCCAGGGCGCGCGCGCGATCAATGAGATCGTCGCGAAGTGGATCGACAGGGACGTTCCCGACGAGCTCCACATCATCTGGGCCACCGGTCGAGGCGCATTCGCGCAATTCAGTCGGCTCGAATCCTCACGCGTTCGCGTGCGTCCGTACCTGTCGCCGATCGCCGACGCATACGCGGCGGCGGATCTCGCGCTCGCGCGCGCCGGTGCGCTCACGATCGCCGAGCTGTCGGCGTGGGGAATCCCCGCGCTCCTCGTGCCGCTGCCAACGGCTGCAGCGGACCATCAGACGGCCAATGCCCGCACGCTCTCTGCGTCCGGCGCGGCGCGCGAGATCCGGCAACCAGAGCTGACGGTGGATCGACTCGACCGTGAGGTGCGCGCGCTGCTCGATGATCCGTCGCGGCTCGAAGCGATGGCGCGTGTCACCGCGTCGCGCGGGCGTCCGGACGCAGCGGACACGATCGCGAGGCGCGTGCTCGCGCTCGCGCGGGCGGGGGAGAACGGCGTTTGAGTCCGGAATTCGTGTGCAATACGCGCAAGTGCGTGGTTCCGTCGTGGTCCTGCGGCCGCCTGCCGTCTTCTGCGGTCTCTCCATCCTGGGGACGGGTAATCAGTGACGACAGCCAAGCTCCTCGATAGCACCGACCCCCGTCCCGTGCACTTTGTCGGCATCGCTGGCGCGGGGATGAGCGCGCTCGCGGAGCTCTTCGTGCGGCGTGGCATACGCGTAACCGGGTGCGATGCGAATATCGCGGGCGCGGCCGATCTTGAGCGGATCGGCATCACCGTGACGCAGGGACACGATCCGTCGCACGTCGATGCAGCGCGCGCGCTCGTCGTTACGAGTGCCATGCCCAAGGATCATCCCGAGCTCGAGCGCGCACGCGCACTCGGCAGACCGGTGATCCGCCGTGCCGAAGCGCTCGGCGAGGCGGTCGCCGGCGGGGAGCTGGTGGCGATCGCGGGAACGCATGGCAAGACCACCACCACCGTGATGACGACGCTCGCGCTCACTGGGGCCGGTCTCGATCCCACGGGCGTCGTCGGTGGCCGCGTCGGGAGCTGGGGAGGGAACCTGCGCGCGGGATCGACGATGGTGTGCGTCGTCGAAGCAGACGAGTACGACCGATCATTCCTCGCGCTGGCGCCGACCGTGGCCGTCGTCACGAACATCGAGGCCGATCACCTCGACATCTACAAGGACCTCGAGGACATCCGTGCGACGTTCGCGCAGTTCGTGCGCGGCGCGCGCACCATCGTCCTCTGTGCCGATGACAACGGCGCCAACACGCTGCCGACGCCGAGCGATGCCGAGATCATCCGGTACGGAATCGCGTCCCGGGACGCGCGCCTTCGCGCCATCGATGTGCGGGGAGAATCCGCTGGCTCGTTATTCGAGGTGGTCTTCGACGGAGATGAGCTTGGCGAGGTCGAGCTCGGCGTTCCGGGGCGACACAACATCCTCAACGCACTCGCCGCACTCGCGAGTGGGTTAGCGCTCGGCGCGTCGGTCGAGACGATGGGCGCGGCGCTCGGCGAATTCACCGGCGTGGAACGTCGCTTCCAGCGGCTTGGCACGGCCCGTGGTGTCATGGTGATCGACGACTACGCCCATCATCCGACGGAGATTCGCGCGACGCTCGCTGCTGCGCGCGCGGCGTTTCCAGGCCGTCGGGTGCTGGCGGCGTTTCAACCGCACCTGTATTCTCGTACGCGCGACTTCGCGAAGGAGTTCGGCCAGGCGTTGGCGGCGGCGGACGCGGTGTTTCTCACGGAGATTTATCCAGCGCGGGAGCGCCCGATCGAGGGTGTGACGTCCGACCTCATCGCGCGGGCGTTGCGCGGAGCAGGTGGTGAGTTGGCGTGGCGCGGCGACCGGCCGGTGCTCGCGGAAGCGCTGGCGGAAGTCGTGCGTCAGGGCGATGTAGTGCTGACGATCGGGGCAGGCGACATCACCAAGACCGGCCCGGAGCTGCTCGAGCGGCTGGGCTCGTGATCGAAGAAACGCGCGCGGGTCAGCGGCCGAGGAGACAGTGGCGACGGCTGGCGCTATTCCTGGCAGGGCTCGTCGTGCTCGCGACGGTACCGTGGTGGGGGCCGCGATTGCTCGCGGAGATGTCGTTCTTTCGTTTGCGCCGCGTGCAAGTCGTCGGCGCGCGCTACGTACCCGCGGACAGCATCGTCGCCCTCCTGGGAGTCGACACGACACGATCGATATGGGACGAGACGGACGAACTGGCGGCGCGCGCCCGCATGCATCCGCAGGTGAGCGACGTCGAGATTGCGCGGCGCATGCCGGGCACGCTCATCGTGACCATCACTGAGCGCGTGCCGGTGGCCTTCGTTCCATCGGCGCGCGGACTCGAGCCGCTCGACGCCGCCGGTCGCACCCTTCCAATCGATCCCAGTCGCGTCAACGTCGACCTCCCCCTGCTCGCACGACGCGATACCACGGTGCTGCGTCTTCTGGGTGAGCTCCGCGAGCGCGCACCTCAGCTCTATCAACGCGTGAGCGCTGCACGTCGCATCGGACGTGGAGAGCTCCTGCTGGAGCTCGGCACCGTGAACGTGCGCGCGATGGGTGACGTCACCGTCGATCGTCTGGCGGATATTCTGCCGGTCGAAGCGGATCTCACCCGTCGTCAGGCACGCGCCACGGAACTCGACCTGCGCTACCGCGATCAAGTGATCGCGAGGCTGCAATGAACCCGGACCGTCTCGTCGCCGGCCTCGACATCGGGTCCGCCAAGACGACGGCGCTCATCGCCGAAGTCGAGGGCGAGCTTCCCAAGCATCCGACGATCAAGGTCCTCGGCGTCGGACAGGCGAAGACCGGCGGGATGCGGCGCGGTGTCGTCTCCGACATCGAAGAGACGACACGCTCCATCCGCAAGGCGATGACCGACGCCGAGCGGATGGCCGGGGCGCAGGTGGAGTGGGTGTACGGCGGCATCGCGGGTGAGCACGTGCAAGCCATGACGAGCACGGGCGTCGTCGCCGTGAACGGTGATGAGATCACACGCGCCGACGTCGAGCGCGCGAACGAGGTCGCGCGTGCGTTGGCCATCCCCGCCGATCGCGAGCTCCTGCACGCCATCCCGCAGGAGTATCACGTCGACAAGAACAAAGGCATTCGGGATCCCGTCGGGATGATCGGAATGCGCCTCGAGACGGAGATGTACCTGGTCACCATCGGCGCCTCTCCGGCGCAGAATCTGCGTCGGTCCGTGGAGCGCGCCGGATACGGCGTGCGGGAGCTGGTCGTGGAGCCGCTCGCCAGCGCGCTCGCCGTGCTCACGGAGGACGAGAAGGAGCTCGGCGTCGCGCTGGTGGAGATGGGCGCCGGGACGACCGATCTGGCGATCTTCCATGAAGGAAAGATTCGTCACCTCGGCACGATCGCCTTCGGCGGCAACATGGTGACGAGTGACATCGTGCACGGCCTGGGGGTCACCCAGGCTGACGCGGAGCGGCTGAAGGAGCGCTACGGCTGCGCCTACGAGCCGCTGGTGCGCGAATCGAACGAGCGAATCTCGCTGCCGAGCACGGTGGCGCAGGGAGATCGGCAAGTGCCGCGCGAGCTGTTGAGCCACATCATCCACCAGCGGATGGATGAGGTGTTCAATCTGGTGCAGCGCGACATCGAGCATGCGGGGTACGCAGGTCGTCTCAGCGCGGGACTCGTCCTCACGGGTGGTGCGGCGGCGATCTTCGGGGCTCAGGAGCTGGCGACGGATGTCTTCGGGACGGGGGTGCGGGTGGGATCGCCGGCCGAGCGCGTGAACGGTCTGTCGGACGCCGTCGAGGCGCCTCGATTCGCGACCGTCGTGGGCCTGGCGCACTACGGTGCGCACCGAATGGCGACCGGGGCCGGGGGCTCCGCGTCAGGCAGGCGCATGGCCGGCCCGGGTGTGGATAAGTTCGTGCGGCGCGTCAGAAACTGGCTCCAGGACTTCTTCTGAGCCAGTGCGATTTACCGGTTAGTATAGGGTGCGGCCTCCACCCGAAAGCATTATATTGGCCGTGCCGTGATTCGGGTTGTACGCGGGGCGCGCCAGCGGGTCCGCGGGGAATCACGGACCTGGCACGTCCCGCCTCCAGTACCGCCCGTCTCTCCATCCGTGGGAGCCCTCCACCCGATGATCTTCGAGTTCGAAGAGAGCGCCTCGCAAAACGCCCGCATGAAAGTCGTCGGCGTCGGCGGCGGCGGTGGGAACGCGGTCAACCGGATGATCGAGGAGCAGCTCGAGGGCGTCGAGTTCATCTCTGTGAACACGGACGCGCAGGCGCTGCTCAACTCCAAATCCGACGTCAAGATTCAGATCGGGAAGAAGCTCACCCGCGGACTCGGTGCCGGGGCTCGGCCGGAGATCGGTCGTCAGGCGATCGAGGAAAACCGTGACGAGGTCGCGCGTGTCTTAACCAATGCGGATCTCGTGTTTGTGACGTGCGGCATGGGCGGCGGCACGGGAACCGGAGCGGCGCCGATCATCTGCGAGATGTCTCGTGAGGCAGGGGCACTCACCGTCGGCATCGTCACCAAGCCATTCCTGTTCGAGGGGCGCAAGCGGATGCGGCAGGCGGAAATGGGCATCGCCGAGATGCGCAAGCATGTGGACACGATCATTGTCGTGCCCAACGAGCGCCTGCTCGCCGTCGTCGGGAAGGGAATTCCCTTTCAAGATGCGCTCAAGAAGGCGGACGAGGTCCTCCTGCACGCGACGCAGGGCATCTCCGCGCTCATCAACGTGACGGGTCTCGTGAACGTCGACTTCGCCGACGTGCGCACGGTCATGCAGGCCGGGGGTGCCGCACTCATGGGTACGGGAATTGGTCGGGGCGAGAATAGAGCGATGGAGGGGGCGCAGCAGGCAATCTCGAGCCCGTTGCTCGACAACGTGTCCATTTCCGGCGCCACCGGGGTACTCGTGAACATCACCGGAGGTCAGGATCTCACGTTGGGCGAAGTGCATCAAATCAACGAGATCATTCACGACGCCGTTGGCGACGACGCGGAGATCATCTTTGGCGCGGTGCACGAGCCAGCGATGCAGGGCGAGGTGCGCGTCACCGTCATCGCGACCGGATTCGATCGTGCGATGCAGGCGCAGCAGCCGGACGTCATGGCGCCGAAGGGCGCTCCGGTGATTCCATTCCCGGCGCAGCGCCCCGTGCGCGCGCCGTTGCAGCCGCCACGTCCAGTCGTCAACGAAAGCAGCCAGCGGCGTCCCGCTCAGCCGGGTGAAGGTCGCGGTGCACAGGATCTCAGCGACATGGAGATTCCGACCTTCATTCGGAGACAGATGGATTGAAGCAGTCACTCCTCGGCCGGATCGCCACGCTGTGTCTCGCGGGCGTGCTCGCCGCCGGCATCCTGGCGTACGGGCTTCCTGACCTCTCGCTCGCGCCGACGGGAACGTCGCTCTCGCTTGCGCCTCCGATCACCGTCTCCGCCTGGACGCAGCAGGTAGACACCCTGGATCGCGGCGAGACCGTATCTGGCCTCCTCGCACGTGCAGGGCTTCCTGGCGCCGACATCGTTGGCGCGCTCGAGGCAGCGGTTGGCTTCGACACGCGGCGTGCCCGCGCGGGGATGCCAGTGACTGTTCGGACCTTCGCCGCCGACACCGCTCCGGCGGAGCTGATCTTCCAGCTCGCGATCGACCGGTTGCTGCACGTGCGCCGCACGAACAGCGGCTGGGCGAGCGAAGAGGTGCGTCTCCCCTGGACCACGGACACGCTCGTCGTGAGCGGCACGATACGCTCGAATCTCTACGAGGCCGTCGAGCAAGGAGCCGGCGACAACCTGCCTGAGGCGGCGCGCGCCGAGCTGGCGTGGACGATCGCGGACATCTACGAGTATCGCGTCGACATGAGCCGCGACCTTCGCGAGGGCGATGAGCTGCGCGTGCTCTTCGAGCGATCGGTCGGCCCGGGTGGCGCGGTGCGCATTGGCAAGGTGCTCGCCACGCGTTTCGTGTTGTCCGGGGAAGCGACGGAAGCGATCCGCTACGCGAGCTCGTCGGCTCGCGGAGACTACTTCGATCAGACGGGACGCTCGCTCCGCGCAGGATTTCTGCGCACGCCCGTGGCGTTCCGCAGAATCTCGAGCGTGTTCGGCATGCGCCGTCACCCGATTCTCGGCACCATGCGTCGCCACCGGGGAATCGACTACGCGGCTCGCTCCGGCACATCGGTGCGCGCGATCGGTGATGGTGTCGTCCTCTTCGCCGGCCGCAAGGGCGGCTACGGCAACGTGCTCGAGATCCGGCATCGCAACGGTTTCATTTCGCGCTACGGTCATCTTCGTGGCTTCGCGAGGGGCATTCGCCGCGGCTCGCGAGTGACCATCGCGCAGACGGTGGCGTACGTCGGCTCGACGGGCTTGTCGACGGCGCCGCACCTCCACTTCGAGGTGCTGGTGAACGGCGTGCACCGCAACCCGCGCGTGGCGCTGAACCAGAAGGGCGGTGACCCGATCCCGAAACGTGAGCGCGGCGAGTTCGATGGCCGGCGCACGCTGCTCCTCGCATCGCTCGACGCGGGTGTGCCGAATCTCGACGTGGCGACGACGGAAGCGCCATAGCGGTCCCGCTGCGATGGTTCGCTGAGTGGAGCGAGGACTTGAGTGTCCTCGCTCTTTCTTATTTTGGCTGGGCCGGCATCAATGACGAGTGGCGGCCGGATGCTGCGGGTGGAGCGGATGGCCGCCGCCTCCAAGAAAGTAGATCTGCCGCGCAAGGCTAGGATGATGGACGACGCGCCCCCGCGAGCAAACTTGCCGCATGCAGAGCATTGAATTGATCGAACGGACGCTCACCGGATCCGTGATCGGGGCCTTCTTCGACGTCTATAACGGACTTGGCTTTGGCTTTCTGGAGCATATCTCACCATCGCACTGGAGCGTGAGCTCATTGAGCGTGGCCACTCCATCGCTCGCGAGATGGGTGTTCGCGTGACCTATCGCGGCCACGATCTCGGCTTGCAGCGGCTGGAGATGGTTGTCGACAACAAGCTCGTCGTGGAGATCAAATCGACATACGAACTCCACAAGGCAGCACCGCGTCAGGTATACAGCTACCTGCGGTCCACGAATCTCGAGGTGGGCCTTCTGCTGCACTTTGGTCCTCACCCTCGCTTCCATCGGTTGGTCTGTCCGCACCAACGCAAGTAATCCGCTCCACCCGCAGCATCCGGTTGCCCTCGTCATTGATGCCAGCCGAGGAAGTCGGCAGTCCCACGCATCGCATGGCGCGCGTAAATTGTCGCCATGAGCTCATGGGTGGTGGCGGCGGTCGCGGCGCTCGCGCTCGCACTGGTGTTGTATGGATGGCGCGAGCCCGGCGGGCTGGCGCGTCGCGCACCGCTCATCGCCCTTCGCGCGCTGGCGTTCGCCTTGGTGATCGCGCTGCTGCTCGACGCACCCGCCGGCCGCGCGCGCCCCGTTGCACCATTCGTCGCGCTCGACGCATCGGCGAGCTGGCTGCGTGGCGGCGATAGCGCCGCGTGGCGCGACGGGGTCCGGCGGGCGCGGGCCGTCAACGCGGATTCCCTCTATCTCTTCGGCGACAGTGCGCGCCTCGACGAGGTTCCCGATGTGCCGCGCGACATCGCGTCGCGCGCATGGCCCGCCGTAGAACGCGCGCTCGCCGCGGGCCGGCCACTCGCCATCATCACCGATGGAGAGATCGACGACCCCGCCGAGCTCCCGGCGCTACCGGCCGGCTCGTCGATCGAAGTCGTGGCGCGCGCACCGGCGAGCGATCTCGCCGTGATTGCACTCGACGCTCCGCGCGCGGCCGTGGGTGGCGATACCATCGAGCTGCGCGCGACGGTGAGGGCCGCCGAGACGCCGCCGTCGCGCGCGCAACTCGAATTCACGCTCGATGGACGCTCGCTCGCGTCTGTCACCGTCGACTCGGTGCCGCCACGCGGCGAGCGCACGGTCACGGCGCGCGTGCCGCTGGCCTCCCCGGACGGCGCACACGTCCTCGCGGCGGCGCTCTCCACAGGTGACGCCGAGTCCGCGAACGACACGCTCGCGACCGCGATCGAGATCGCGCGGGCGGCCCGCGCGGTGCTCGTCTCCACGAGACCCGATCTCGACTCGCGCTTCATGACGACGGTTTTGCGAGGGGCGATCTCGCTTCCGACCCGCGCCTACCTGCGCATTGCGTCCGGTGAGTGGCGGCTCGAAGGCCCGCTGACGCCGGTGTCCGAGGATGACGTCCGCCGAGCGGTGCGAGAGGCCCCTTTGCTCGTGATGCATGGCGACACCGCGCACTTCGGCGCCCCGCGATCCGTGAGCGCCGGCGCCCTCGCGCTCGTGCCTAACGTGCGCGACACCGTTGGCGAATGGTATCCCATCGCGGCGCCGACGTCACCGATCTCGAGCGCGCTCGGCGGCATCGCGTGGGATTCGCTTCCCCCGCTCGTCGCGTCGCCGGCGTCCCCGCGCGGCGATTGGGAAGGACTCGCCGTCGCGCGCGCGCGCCAGTTCGACCGTCGGCCGGTGATCAGCGGCGTCGAGCGGCCACGACGCGTCGTCACCGTGACGGCCGCCGGCTTCTGGCGGTGGCGGTTCCGCGGCGGCCGCAGCGCCGACGCCTACGACGCGCTGTGGGGCAGTATATTCGATTGGCTGGCCGCGCACCGCGCCGATGCGCGCGCCGCCGTGCCCGCCGACGCCGTCGTCCGCGAGGGCGACGACATCCGGTGGCTGCGCGGCACCGGCGCAGATTCGGCCATCGTGGTTCGACTGCGGCGTCGCGGAGCACCGGCGCGCACCGATACGGTCACGCTGCAATTCAGCGGGACGAGCACCATGGCCGAAAGCGCCCCGCTCGCGGCCGGCGTGTACGACGTGGCGGTGAACGGCGGGGCCGCCGTGCTGGTCGTCAACCGGTCGCGAGAGCTACTGCCGCGTGCGCCCACCGTGCAGTCCGGCCGTGTCGGCGAAGGAGCGGTGGTCGGCGAACGGCCGCGGCTTCGCGAACACGGGTGGCCGATCGTCCTCGCCCTCGCTGCGCTGTGTGCGGAATGGCTTCTGCGTCGACGAAGCGGCCTGCGATGATGTTCACGTACGGCGTCGGGCCCTGTTGACCCTGTGAAGCGGATACTGTGACACGAATTCTCCGTCGGGCGGAAGACGTTCCGCGCAAGTCGCTCTGGGAGCGCATCAAGGATGTTGCGCTCATGGACGTCGGCGTTCTCGTGCGCGGCGGCATGGCGCCGGGATCGTTGGAGCGGCTCGAGGAGCTCTTGCTCGAAGCGGATTTCGGCGTGCCGGTCACGCTGCGGCTCGTAGCGGACGTCGAGCGCCGCGCATCGCGCGGTGAGGTGCGCACGCACGACGAATTCCTCGCCGCCCTCCGCACGGGGGTCGAGCGCGCGCTTCAGGCGGGCCGGAGTGACCCGTCGTTGTACCTGCCTGACGAGTCGCCCGGCGTCATCGTCGTCGTCGGTGTGAACGGGGCGGGGAAGACGACTGCCATCGGAAAGCTTGCGGCGCGTCTGCGCGGGCAGGGCGTTTCCGTCCTGCTCGCAGCGGGCGACACCTTTCGCGCCGGCGCCATCGATCAGCTTCGGATCTGGGCCGATCGCACGGGCGCCGCCTTCGTCGGCGCCAAGCCGGGCGGCGATCCTGCCGCAGTCGCGTTCGATGCGCTCGACGCTGCCACGGCGCGCAAGATCGACGTCGTCATCGTCGATACCGCGGGCCGCCTGCATACACAGGACAACCTGATGAGCGAGCTGCAAAAGGTTGGTCGCGTCATCGCGAAGCGACTGCCCGGCGCGCCGCACGAGACCCTGCTCGTGCTCGACGGGACGATCGGTCAGAACGCCGTCGCGCAGGCGCGCGCGTTCGCGGAGGCCATTCCACTGACCGGCGTCATCGTCACGAAGATCGATGGCACGGCCCGCGGTGGGATCGTGATTGCCGTGCATGAGGCGATCGACGTGCCCGTCAAGTTCGTTGGCGTCGGCGAGGGTGCCGAAGATCTCGTGGAGTTCGACGCGGCAGAATACGCGAAGGAGCTGCTCGAGGAATGAGCCCGGAGGGCGGAGCGGATCGAGAGGGTCGCCCCGACACGCGTGCGACGCAGACTGCTGGACCCGGCCGGCCGCCTCGGTCCCTCGCCACCCCGGTGATGTACCTCAAGGGCGTCGGCCCGGCCCGCGCCGAAGCGCTGCGACGCCTCGGCGTCATCACCACCGAAGACCTGCTCTACCACCTCCCGCATCGCTACGAGGACGCGAGCACCGTCGCGCCCATCGCGAGCCTCGAGCCCGGCATGGATGCGACGGTCATCGGGACCGTCGTCTCGAAGGGAATCATTCCCACCCGAAAAGGGCTGCGGATCTTTCAGGCGGTCGTCCGGGACGACAGCGGGATGATCGAGGTGTCCTGGCCCGGACAGCCGTACCTCGATCGCGGCGTCCGCAAGGACGACGTGCTCCTCCTGAGCGGGCCCGTCCGGTTCTTCCACGGGCGGCAGTTGCATCCGCGCGAGTTCGCGAACCTCGGCTCGGAGTCGGAGGGGACGCACGAAGGACGCGTGCTCTCGGTGTATCCCGCAACGGAGGGGATGTCGTTCAAGCAGATCCGCTCGCTCATCGGCCAGCACCTCGACTCGCTGCTCGGGCTCGTCACGGAATACCTGCCGCCCGCGATCCTCAACCGCGCCGGAGTGCCGCCGCTGCGCGATGCCCTGCGCGCCGTCCATCGCCCCACGTCGATCGCCGATGCCATGCGCGGGCGCTTGCGTCTCGCATTCGAGGAGCTCCTGTTCGTCCACATTCTTCAGCTCCGTGCGCGCGAGCTCGCGAAGGAACGCCGGGCGGGGATCACGTTCGTCAACAAGCGGGAGCTGACGTCGGCGCTCAAGGCGGCACTTCCGTTCGAGCTGACGCGTGCGCAATCGCGCGCGATCCGGGAGATCGTCGAGGACATGGCATCACCGCGACGCATGCACCGCCTCCTCCAGGGCGACGTCGGGAGTGGAAAGACGGTCGTCGCTCTGTTCGCGGCGCTGCTCGCCGTCGAGAACGGCTTTCAGGCAGCGATCATGGCGCCAACGGAGCTCCTGGCGGAGCAGCATGCGCGCACCCTCG
Organism: Gemmatimonadaceae bacterium; assembly: GCA_052389995.1. GTDB lineage: Bacteria > Gemmatimonadota > Gemmatimonadetes > Gemmatimonadales > Gemmatimonadaceae > JAICNG01. Next base: position 100,935 of record JBQTHJ010000028.1, read on the forward strand.
AGCGGATGCTCGGGCCACTCTCGATGCGACCTGTACTCGTGACGGGAAGCCTCCCCGCGCGCGAGCGGCGGGCGGCGTCGGAGCGGCTGTCGTCAGGCGCCCCGCTCATCACCGTTGGCACGCATGCGCTGGTGGAGCACGCGACGAGCTTTGGCAAGCTGGGGCTCGCGGTGATTGACGAGCAGCACCGCTTTGGGGTGGAGCAGCGCGCTGCGCTCGGCGCCAAGGGCGAGCGCCCCGACGTCCTGTTGATGAGCGCCACGCCGATCCCGCGCTCGCTCGCGCTCACGCTGTACGGCGATCTCGACTTGAGCACACTCGACGAGCGTCCGCCGGGCAGGCTTCCCGTGCGAACGGCGCTCCGTCCCGAGTCCGCGCGGTCGCGCATTCTCGACTTCGTCGATCGCGAGGTGGCGGAGGGACGTCAGGCGTACGTCGTCTATCCGGTCATCGAGGATTCGGAAAAGACGGACCTCAAGGCGGCCACCACGATGTACGAGGCGCTGGCGGGGGGCCCGTTCGCCCACCGGCGCCTCGCGCTCATTCATGGGCGGGTTCCCGCCGCCGAGCGCGACGCAACCATGCGAACGTTCCGCGACGGGGAGATCGATGTGCTCGTCGCTACCACGGTGATCGAGGTCGGCATCGACGTCCCAAACGCCACGGTCATGATGATCGAGCACCCCGAGCGATTCGGGCTATCGCAGCTGCATCAGCTCCGCGGCCGCGTGGGCCGTGGCGCCGACGCCGCGTATTGCATCCTGCTCGGCGACGTCGGGGACGACGCACATCGGCGACTCGAGATCTTCATTGGCACCGAGGATGGCTTCGAGATCGCGCGCGCCGATCTCACGTTGCGCGGCATGGGTGACCTGTTCGGTCAGCGGCAGAGTGGCGTTCCGACATTTCGCGTGGCCGACCCGTTGCGCGACGAAGCGCTCAATCTGCTGGCACAGGAGGTCGCGGCCGAGGTGCTGGAGCGGGACGCCGAGCTCGTGCTCGACGAGCACGCGGGTCTGCGCCGCGTGCTCAGCGAACGATACGGCCGAGCGATCGAGCTGTTCCGCGTGGGCTAAGGGCGCGCTTCCAGCCGCCGTTTGATGCGCGTGAGCTCTTCGTTCGTTTTCGCGAGCTGGTCCTTCAGCGACTGAATTTCCTTCCGGAGCTCTTCCTCACGCGCCGCCGTGGCCTGTCGCGCCGCGGCGTTCAAGCTGTCCGTCGCCTGCGACGTCGAATCGACTGCGACCAGAAACTGTCTCAGGAGCCGGGCCTCGATCTCATGCGCCGTTGTCGAGGTGTCGGCCAGATAGATCTCGAGGTGCCGCACCGCCTCGTCGCGATCCGCCCGCGATGTCGCTGCATCGAGTAGCAGGACCGCGCGCCAATACGAAGCCTCGACGGCCTCCGGCGTGGAGGCGTTCGCATCGATGAACTGCGCCAGAATGACGTCGGCGTCGCCGTGCTGACCGTGCGCCGCCGCATACCGCGCTCGCGTGACCGCGTCGACCAGCTGCTCGGCGACCGTAGGCTCAGGCGGCCGCTGGTGCCGTGCGACACACCCGATCAGGAACGCGATCGCGACCACGAGGACACGTGTCCTCACAACGGCTCTCCAACGGTCAGGTGACGCGGTGACGTGTGAGCCACGCGGCCCGGGCGCGCCGGCAACGTGACGGTGAACGTGGTGCCGATGCCCAGCGAGCTTTCGGCGACGATCGTCCCGCCGTGCGCGACGACGATCTGCTTCGCGATCGCGAGCCCGAGGCCCGTTCCGCCGAGGGACGACGGTCCCTGATTGTCCGCCTGGTAGAACTTCTCGAAGATGTGCGGCAGCTGCGTCGAGGGAATCCCCGCGCCCGAGTCGGAGATCGCGATCTGCACGTGCTCGTCGGCCGCGTCCACGCGCAGGGTGATGCGGCCATCGCGATCGGTGAACTTGAACGCGTTCGACAGCAGATTGCCCAGCACCTCGTTCATCCGATCGCCATCCCAGTGCACTTCGTTAGGCAGGTCGTCACCGCGCTCGACCTCGAAGTGGATGCCGCGCTGGAGCGAGAGTACGCGGAACGTCGCCTCGAGCTCGCGGAGGAATCGCGCCAGATCGAGCGGTCGTGGAAAGACCTTGCCGCCACCCGCTTCGAACCGGCTCACGTCGAGAAGCTGGTGCACGAGACGGGCAAGCGAACGGGTCTGCGTGTCCAGCGTCCGGATGATGTCGCGCTGCCGCTGCGAGATCGGTCCGTAGAGGCCTTCATCGAGGAGCTGGAGGTATCCCAGAATGACGTTGAGCGGCGTCTTGATCTCATGCGAGGCGACCGAGATGAACTCCGCCTTCAGCCGGTCGAGCTGCGCCAGCTGCGCGGCCATCGTGCGGAAGCTTCCCGCCAGGCGGCCGAACTCGTCCCGGCGCTCGGGGATGACGGCGAGCCGATGCCCGAAGTTCCCGTCGGCGACGGCGGCCATGCCCTGCTCGAGGTCGCGAATGGGCCGGCTGATCGAGCGCCACAGGGCATAGGCGATGAGCAGCGCGAGCGCGATCGCAAGGGCAAGGGCGCCAGCCGAAACGCCCTGTGCCTCCTCCGTGAGAGCGGCGGTCGCCTGAACCCGCTCTCGCGTGCGCTCCCGCAGTGACTGCTGCGCCGCGCCGATGACGCGGTCGACGCTGTTGATCGCAGGAACCACGTGCCGATTCGAGAGCGTGTCCGCGCTGCGCTGATTGCCCGCAAGCGCCGCCTGATATTCGAGCGGCGCGTACCGGACGACCGCGTTGATCGCCGCACGGATCTGACTCGCGGCCTCGTGGAGCTGGAAGCTCCGAAGGCTGTCGGCCATGTACGCCAGGCGGGAGATCTGCGCCGCCATGGCATCGCGACTCGACACGTTGTGAATGAAGAGCAGCGCCGTCTCCGCGCCGCGCAGGTCCTCAGCCGCCGCGCGCATGCGCCCCAGCAGTAGCGACGCCGCGAAATCGCGGTCGCGCAGCGCCATCGTCTCATCATGGACGTGGTCGAGTGACCGCAGCGCCAGCGCGAGTGGCAGCAGCAGGACGACGGCAATCGCGAACAGGCCAAGCGCGAGGCGCGTGCGTATGGTCACGGTCAGAACGGTATCCGGGCGCCGACGAGGACGGCGCCTTCTGGAAAAGTGGTGCGGCGCGGCGAGGGGTATGGAATGTTGTCAGGACCCCGATCATCGCGCAAATCGTACAGGAACAGCGCGACCCCCCCAAGGAGCGTGATCTGGCCCGCGACGATCCCCGTACGGGCCCGCCGATCGTGCCGAACGGCTCGCCGGTGCAACGCCTCCGACTCGGCGTCGGTGTAGCGGCCATCGGCGACCCTGCACTGTGCCGGGGCCGCATCGCACCGTTCCCGAAGCCGCCGATGGACTCGCTCGGCGGCGTCGTGCTCCGCGAACGCATAGACGCCGAGGGCGAGCGTCGCCCCCGCGAGCACCCATTTGGCGACCCGCACCGTCCCGCGCCAATCGCGCGCGCGCGCATCCTCCTGCGCGCGTGCTGAGGGCGCGACCGAGAACACCACCACGGAAAAAACCAAGAGAGCTCGCGTCACCGGAAGCCGAAGACCTCCCCAGCGAGTGTCGCAACGACCGCCTGCCGATCGAGAACGACCGGCGGATGCCGAACGGGGCCGCCGGTGCTGCGCGTCCATGTGCGACGGCCGGTCGATCGGGACAGATACGTGATGTCCCCACGCACCGTTGCAACGAGCACGCCGTCGCGCAAGACGAGGGGCGCCGTCGCGGTGAGACAGTCGTCGATCAGATCGCGTCGGGATACAAGCGGCGTGTGATGCGGCACACGAAACAGCGTGCACGAGGCGCTCAGCGTGAAGACGGTATCGCCCACGACGACCGCCGCACCTGGAATGGACTCTCCGAGCTCGGCGCTCCACTGGACACGGCCACTCGGCACGCTCAGCGCGTGCACGGAGCCGCGTGGCGACGCGGTGATCACGGTCGTGTCGTCCAGCCGCGCGAGTGGTGACGCCGTCGCCGCAGGCATTCGTGCTGACGCAACGATCATCCCCGTCACTCGGTCGACGACGAACATCGAGTCGCGAAGCGTGGCGATCACGACGTGCTGGCCAAGGACGAGGGGGCCCGACTTCGAAGGGCCCACGCCCCGCCGCCACATAATCTCCCCTTCGGTGGCGCCGAGCGCGAACGCCTCCCCATCGTCATTCACGCCGTAGACGACGGTGTCTCTGACCACGATCGGCGACGCGACATCTCCGACCGTCGTTTGCCAGATTCGTCCGCCGTCGGTGAGCCGCATCGCGGTGACGCGGCCGCCTGTCCCTTCGGAGGCGACGAAAACGCGTCCGCCGGCGATCGCGGGTCCCACGCTGAACACGCCGTCCCCCCGGCGGCGCCAGTACATCTCGCCGTTTCGCGTGTCGAGCGCGTACACCCATCGGTCGGTCGTGGTGACGACGGTGACGCGAGAGGAAATCGCCGGGAGTCCCATGATTCCACGGCCCACCGATACGCGCCATACCTCGCGCGGCGCGGCGTCAATCTCCTCGGCGAACGACGGAGAGCGCGACGGCACGAGGAGATATTCGCGCGCTTCCACGGGGAGATCGCGCGGAACGTCGCGCGCGGTGCCGGCGCACGCCACGTTGACTCCGAGGAGAGCCGAAAATAGCTTGCCGGACCCTCTGGCTAACCGCCGCAAAATCAATGACATCGTCACACGTTCGTATCGAGGCGCTGCGAGAGCACGTCGGCCGCGTCGCCTCCGTTCGAGGCTGGGTCACGCACCTCAGGTCCAAGGGCAAGGTCGCCTTCATCGTGCTTCGCGATGGCACCGGCATCCTCCAGTCGGTCATCGTGAAGACGAACGTCTTGCCAGGGGTGTGGGAGCGTTTCCAGCAGCTGACGATCGAGACGTCCATCGCCGTGGCCGGCGAGATGCGGGAGGACGCGCGGGCTCCCGGTGGCGTCGAGATGAGTGTCACGTCGCTCGAGATCATGGGTCCCAGTCCGCTCGATTACCCCATCCAGCCGAAAGAGCACGGCGTCGATTTTCTCCTCGATCATCGTCACCTGTGGCTGCGGAGCAAGCGTCAGCGCGCGCTCGCGCGCGTGCGAAACGAGATCGAGCAGGCCATTCACGATTTCTTCTACGAGCGCGGCTTTCTGCGCGTCGACACACCGATTCTCACGGCGGCGATCGGCGAACGCTCGGGGTTGTTCGAGACCGAGTATTTCGACGAAGGCACGGCGTTCCTCGCGCAGACGGGGCAACTGTACGGCGAGGCGGCGGCTGCCGCCTTCGGAAGGATCTATACGTTCGGCCCGACGTTTCGCGCCGAAAAGTCGAAGACGCGCCGGCATCTCACCGAGTTCTGGATGATCGAGCCCGAGGTCGCATGGAATGACTCGAACGACAACATGCGGCTACAGGAAGAATTCGTCTCCTACCTGGCGAAGCGGGCCGTCGAGCGCTGTGTGGAAGACCTGCACGAGCTCGAGCGCGACACCGCGAAGCTCGTGACCGTCGTCCCTCCCTTTCCCCGCATCGCGTATACGGAGGCCGTCGAGATACTGCATCGTAAAGGCAGCTCGATCACGTGGGGCGAGGACCTCGGCGCCGAGGACGAGGCGCTCCTGGTGGAGGATCACGACCGGCCAATCTTCATCTACAACTACCCGAAAGAAGCGAAGGCGTTCTACATGAAGGAAAATCCGGACGATCCTCGCACCGTCCTGTGCAACGATTGTCTGGCGCCAGAGGGCTACGGCGAGATCATCGGTGGCAGCCAGCGCGAAGATGACTACGACAAGCTGGTGACGCGAATCCGCGAGGAGGGGCTGCCGATGGACGCCTATGGCTGGTACCTCGACCTGCGGAAATACGGGACGTTCACGCACGCCGGGTTCGGTCTCGGTCTCGAGCGTACCGTCGCCTGGATCTGCGGGACGCCGCACATTCGCGAGGTCATCGCGTTCCCACGGCTCATGAACCGGATCTGGCCCTGAGCGATTACGGCGACCGCTCGCCGGCCTTCGCCGCCTCCCAGAGCTTGTCGAGCGCCTCGAGATTCATGTCGCCGAGCGATTGCCCACGCGCGGCCGCCAACGCCTCCATCTCCTGAAAGCGTCGGGCGAACTTCGCGTTTGCCCGGTCGAGCGCCAGCGATGCGTGCACGCCGGCCTTCCGGCAGAGATTGACGCACGCGAAGAGCAAGTCGCCGAGCTCTTCCTCGAGCGCGCGATGGCGTTCGTCGATCGCCGCGACGCCACCGGGCCCCACGACCGCCGGTGACGTGCGCAGCTGGTCGCGCACCTCGGCGAGCTCTTCGTCGACTTTCTGTGCGGGCCCGTCGACATCGGGCCAGTCGAAGCCAGCGCCCGCGGCCCGGTCTTGCAGACGATGCGCACGGTGAAGGGCAGGGAGACTCACCGGAAGCCCGTCGACGATCGATGCGCGCGTCGTCGCCTTCATGCGCTCCCACGATTCGCGCTCCGCACCGCCGTAGAGATGGGGGTGGCGCGCGCGCATCTTCGACACGAGAGCACCAGCGACGTCGTTCGCGTTGAACGCTCCGCGCTCTTCCGCGATCACGGAATGAAAGAGCACCTGGAGCAGAACGTCGGCGAGCTCTTCGCGCATCCGTGCGTCGTCGCCGGCGCGCAGCGCATCGTCCAGCTCGTGGGCCTCCTCGAGCAGGTACGGACGAAGTGACGCGTGCGTCTGCGCCGCATCCCAATCGCACCGCGCGCGCAAATCGCGCATGATCGCGAGCGCATCTTCAAGTGTCATCTTGTCTTGCATGGCTCCTCCGGGGCCGGTATACTACCCGCCCGAAACGAGACGCGTCAATGCAACCTCCCGAGATGCGCGCCTGGGTCGAAATCGATCTGGGCGCGCTGCAGCGAAATGCGGTCGCGATCGCGGATCACGCGCGCGCTCCGCTCCTGCCCATGATCAAGGCCGATGCATACGGGCTCGGTGCCGTCCCAGTGGCACGCGTGCTCGAGCCACTCGATCCTTGGGGATTCGGTGTCGCGACGATTCGGGAGGGCCTCGAGCTTCGCGCCGCCGGCATCGCGCGTCCGATCGTGGTATTCACACCGCTCTCGGGCGATGACCTCCGTGATGTGCGCGCGGCTCAGCTCACACCATCGCTGTCGCGATCGACAGACATCGCCCAATGGAAGTCCGAGGGTGGTGGGGAATGGCACCTTGCAATCGACACCGGCATGAGCCGCGCCGGCGTCCGGTGGGATGAGATCGAGTCGCTGCGAGCGGCTGTCGCGGAATGTCCGCCCGACGGCGCGTACACGCACTTTCATTCGGCGGAGCTGAATGACGGCTCGCACGAGCAGCAGGAGTCGCGATTCCGTGAGGCGATCGCGGCGCTCCCCGAGCGGCCGCGCGTGCTGCACGCCGAGAACTCGGCCGCGCTGGCGCGGCGTGACAAATCGGAGTGGGACTGTGTGCGGCCAGGAATCTTCCTGTACGGCGTCGGAAGTGGCGACGGTGCGCGGCTCGAGCCGGCGCCGGTCGTGCACATGCATGCGCGGATCATTGATCTCCGACGTGTGCGCAGCGGCGAGACGGTGAGCTACGACGCCACATACCGGGCGGTCGGACACCGGCAGATTGCGACGCTGGGAGTTGGCTACGCCGACGGATATCCGCGCGCACTCTCGAATCGCGCCCACGCCGTGATCGGCGAGCACCGCGCCTGTGTCGCGGGCCTCATCACGATGGACATGACCATGATCGACGTCACCGGCATCCCGTGCGCGTTAGGCAGCGTCGCGACGGTCGTCGGAGGAGAGCCCGAGTGGGCGCTCGACGTCGCGACCGTCGCGCGCACTGCCGACATGTCGCCGTATGAGCTCCTCACGGGACTCCGCAGTCGCGTCGCGCGGGTGTACGACTCCGCTGGCCTTCGGCGATGAGGCGTCGCGCAATCGTCATCGTTCTCGACGGCGTGGGGTGCGGCGCGGCGCCCGATGCACAGCGGTACGGAGACGCCGGGAGCGACACACTCGGCAACCTGTCTCGCGCGGTCGGCGGGCTCGACCTTCCGAATCTCCAGCAGCTCGGGCTTGGCCGCGTAGCGCCGCTCGAGGGTGTTTCCGCCGAGGTGACGCCGCGGGGCGCCTGGGGACGCATGCGTCCTGCGTCGGCCGGAAAGGACAGCACGACCGGACATTGGGAGATTTGCGGCGTACAGCTCGACAGACCGTTCCCGACATACCCGACCGGGTTCCCTCACGTGCTCATCGATGACTTCGCGCGCCGAGCTGGGCGCGATGTGCTCGGTAACGTCGTCGCGAGTGGCACGGCGGTCATCGAGCGATACGGTGACGAGCACGTCCGCAGCGGGAAGCTCATCGTGTACACGTCGGCCGATTCCGTCTTCCAGGTTGCCGCGCACGAAGGTGTAGTACCGCTCGAGGAGCTGTATCGCATCTGCGAGATCGCGCGGGAGATGCTCGTGGTCCCCCACGACGTTTCGCGCGTCATCGCGAGGCCGTTCGTGGGCCGGGACGGTCGATACACGCGTACCGCGAACCGCCGCGACTTCTCCGTCGCGCCGCCGACCGAGACGCTGCTGGATGCGCTCGCGGCCGCCGGAATTCCTCGTCGCGGGGTGGGAAAGGTCGATGATTTGTTCGCCGGCCGCGCGATCGTCGCCGAGCACACGCCGCATAATGCCGCCGGCATTGACGCCATTCGGCGCGGGTTGCAGGAGCAGCCCAGTGGGTTCCTTTTCGCCAACCTAGTAGATTTCGACCAGATCTGGGGGCACCGAAACGACGCCGCGGGGTTTCACGAGGAGCTACGCGCGTTCGACCGGGCCATTCCAACGCTTCTCTCCGCATTGCGCGAGGACGACCTGCTCTTTCTCACCGCCGATCACGGCAACGACCCTACGACGCCATCCACCGATCATTCCCGGGAAATCGTACCGCTGCTCGTCGCCGGGCCGCGTGTGCGGCCACGCGACATCGGCGAGCGTCCGACGTTTTCGGATCTTGGGGCGACCGTCGGGGAGTGGATGGGCGTTCCGTTTCGCGGTCGTGGAACCTCCTTTCTCTCGCAGCTGGTCGCGTGACTCGCGCGACCCTCGACACCCTGCGCGCCGCCGCACTCGGCGCGATGTCGCGTGCGTATGCGCCATACTCGAATTTTCGAGTGGGCGCGGCGCTACAGGACAGCGAGGGTCACGTGTTCGTCGGGTGCAACGTTGAGAACGCGTCATTCGGCGGCACGATCTGCGCCGAGCGGGCGGCGATCGCGGCGGCGGTAGTGGCCGGCGCCCGATCGTTTGCGCGTCTCGTGGTTGCCACCGAGGCCACCGAGCCCACGCCTCCGTGCGGTGTGTGCCGCCAGGTTCTTGTCGAGTTCGCGCCCGCCATCGAGATCATCAGCGTCACCGCGGCCGGTGAGGAAGCGCGCTGGACGCTCGATGCCCTGTTGCCGATCCCCTTCACGCCGCATTCGCTCACGCACCAATGAAGCTTCGTTTGCCCAATCGCGTCACCGCAGTCCTGGCCGCCGTGTCGATCGCCGCGGCCGTGAGCGCCTGCGCCGAAGAGTTCGAAGGCGGCGCCGCATGTCCAGTGCTCTGCCCGGAGAGCGGATTCGAGATTCTCAGCGACACCCTCGAAGCCGTGGTCGTGCTCGACACCACACTGCGCGGATATCCGCTCCCCGGGGAGGAGAACCAGCTCACGCTCATGCAGCGCTTCGGGAGCGGTGACACCATCATCACGGCGGGTATCGTCCGCTTCGATTTCATTCCGAAGACGATTCCCGTCGGGACGAACGACTCGACGCCGGTGGTGAAGCTCGACTCGGCTGTTCTGCGAGTGAACACCGTCGCGCTCGACACGTTGACGAATCGCGACACCGTGAAACAGGTGCCCGTTACGATCGAGGTGTATGACGTCGATACGGCGGCGACCGACTTCGACACGGCGGCCGTCCGCGCCCGGTTCCGTCCCGAAACGCTCCTCGGCACCTACACGGTCCGACGAGACTCGCTGCCCGACACGCTTTCGATCCTGCTGGACACCGCCGCAGTGCGCGCGCGCGTGCAGGCAGGCCGGCTGCGCGTTGGCCTGCGCATACGATCCGGGGAGTCGATGCAGGTGGCGATCCGGAGCACGGAGGGAGGCGGACCGCTGTTCCTCGCCTTCCGCGCAAGAAGCGCCGCGGGTGATACGCTCACGCGGACCATAGCGCCGGCGTCGTCATCGTCAGGCACCGCGGGCGACGTGCCGGCGCTCCGTGACTACCTCATCGTGTTGCGCGGGACACCGCCGCCTCCGCCCTCAGTGCTGGCGGTCGGCGGTCTGCCCGCGAACCGCGCATACATCCGGCTCAGCATCCCGCCGCGACTCGTCGATTCGGTGACGGTCGTGCGCGCAGCATTGGTCATGACACAAGCACCAGTGCGCGGACGAACGGATGACACTGTACGCGGCGCAGTTGAGGCGAACATCTCGATCGCGAGGGCGGTGCTCGATCCCGGGCGCGCCGCGCTCCTCTTGCTCTCTCGCCCGGGTCTGTCTGATCGGCTGCTCACGCCGCAAGACAGCGGGCTCGTGCGGTTCGAGCTCGCGGGAACGATTCCGTTCTGGCGGCTCACGCCCGAGGACGAGATGCCGCGCGTCATCGTCCTGCGCTCGTCTCGCGAAGGCCATTTCCCCTCGGAGTTCTACTTCTTCTCGAACGAGGCGCCGGCGAACCTCCGGCCGCGCATCGAGATCAGCTACGTTCCTCGCGTGGACTTCTCGCTACCGTGACGCGCTTCTTCTCTCTCCTCGCCCTCGTCATCCTTGCGGCGCCACTCCGCGCGCAGGGTACGCTCAGCACCCAGGGATTCGGATACCACCCGGGACAGCTGAGCACGCGCGCCCGCGCTGCGGGTGGCGCGCTCGGCGAGTTCGATCCGACGTCTGCCCTCAACCCCGCGGCGCTCGCCTGGTGGGAGCGCTCGGGTGTCATGCTCGAGTACGCGCCGGAGTTTCGGCGCGTCACGACCGCGGAAGGGAGCGAGAGCGCCACGATTGCGCGATTTCCGCTGTCCAGTGTCGCGCTCGCGATCGGTAACCGAACGATCGTTGGGATCACGCTGTCCACGTTTCTCGATCGCACGTGGGAGACGGTGCAGCGCGACACGCAGCAGTTCGGCGACGACGCCGTTCCGTACGAGCTCGATTTCCGCAGCTCCGGCGCGATCAACGACATTCGCATCGGCGGCGCCTGGACTGCGGTCGCCGCGCTGCGCATTGGGCTCGGCGCGCACGTGTACGCCGGATCGAACCGCCTCGACATCCTCACGCGCTTCGATGACACGCTGAACCGCATCGCGGACTTCAGGCAGCAGTCGCGCATCAGCTATTCCGGCGCGGCGGTCAGTGCCGGCATCGACTGGCGCCCGCGTCGCTCGGTGGGCCTCGCGGTCTCGGGGCGGCTCGGTGGTACTCTGCGCGCGGTGCGCAATGATACCACGCTCGCGCGCGCCGATGTTCCGTCACGCCTGGGGGTCGGTCTCGCCTATACCGGCCTCACCGGCACCGTCATCGCGGCGAGCGCGTCATGGCAGAATTGGTCGAAGCTGGACCGGTTAGGCAGCAGCCAGCTGACGACGTTCGATGGCTGGGACTACGGTCTGGGCGCGGAGGTGCGCGGCCCTCGGTGGTTCGGCGCCGATGTACCCCTGCGCGTCGGTGTTCGCCGGCGAACGCTCCCATTCGGCGCCGCGGGCGCCGAAGTGCGTGAGACATCGGTCGCCTTCGGCGCGGGCCTCGCACTCGCCGGCGGGCGCGCCGTCGCCGACCTGGGCTTCTCTCGCGCGGCACGTTCGGCTGATGGCGACGCCAGCGAACGCGCCTCGACCTTCAGCATCGGGCTCACCGTCCGCCCCTGAGCCGTGGCCGACCCCGCCGGACCGACGCCCCTGATCCTGGTCGCGGATGACGTCCCGGCGAACGTCGAGCTCCTCTGTGACCAGCTAGCCACACTCGGGTATCGTGTAGAGACCGCCATCGACGGGCCGTCGGCGGTGGAGGCGTGCTTCGCGAAGAAGCCCGACCTGTGCATCCTCGATGTCTCCATGCCCGCCGGCTCGCTCGGCGTCGACGATCGCTCGACGGGCTTCGAGGTGTGTCGCCGGATCAAGCGCGATCCACGCACGTCGCGCATCCCCGTGATCTTCGTGACCGCGCTCAACGACACGACCGATCGGGTGAAGGCGATCGAGGCCGGCGGCGACGATTTTCTCACGAAGCCGCACAACCGGCAGATCCTCGGCGCGCGGCTTCGCAGCCTCCTTCGTCTCAAGTTCGCCACCGACGCACTCGAGGAGAGCTATCGCAAGCTCCGCGAGCTCGAGAAGGTGCGCGATGATCTCATGAAGATGATCGTGCACGATCTCAAGTCGCCGCTCACGTCGGTGCTCGCCGCGCTCGAGATGGTGCTCGACGGCGACTTCGGCGCGATCAGCGAAGGGCAGCGTCGTGCGCTTGGTGATGCGGAGGCGAAAGCGGAGGACCTCCTCGCGCTGATCGAGGATCTCCTCGAGGTGGCGCGCATCGAGGAGGCGAGCATTCAGCTCGACGTCCAGCCGATCGCCCCCGCGGCGCTGCTCACCGAGATCCTCCACGAATGGCACATGCGCCTCGCGCAGGAAGAGGCCATCGCGACCATGGACGTCGCCGATGACACGCCTGTGTTCAACGCCGACAAGGGGCTCGTGAAGCGCGTGTTCTCGAACCTGATCCAGAATGCGCTCACGCACTCTCCGCGGAGCGTGGCGATCTCGCTCCGTGCACGACTGGACGGCGCGTCCGGTGGCGTCCTCTTCACCGTGGCAGACAACGGCCCGGGGATTCCGCAGGAGTACCACGAGATCATCTTCCGCAAGTTCGAGCAGGCGAAGACGCCCTCGGCGCCGCGCGTGCGGAGCTCCGGGCTCGGCCTGGCGTTCTGCAAGCTCGCGGTCGATGCGCATGGCGGACGCATCTGGGTGCAGAGCACCGAGGGGAAGGGGAGTCAGTTCCACTTTACGCTCCCGGTGCAGCCGCGCCGTGCGGATCAGGCGTGAAGATCCATCTCCGCACGTTCGGCTGTCGCGCGAATTCCTACGATAGCGAGGCGGTTCGCGAGCTGATCGCTGCGTCCGGTCATGACGTCGCGGTCACTGTCCATGAAGCCGATGTCGCGATATTCAACAGCTGTGCGGTAACCGCCGAGGCTGAAGCCGACCTGCGACAGAGCGTGCGTCGCTCGGCGCGGGCGAATCCCGGCGTCCGAAGCGTGGTCATGGGGTGCGCGGCGGCGCTCGATCGCGGCGCGATTCGCTCGCTTCCCACCGTGTCGCATGTCGTTCCGGGAGCGGACCTCGCGCTGGTCGCCAGCGCGGTGGGGCTCGATGTTCCGGCCACGGCAATCACAACGCGCGCGCAGGGTACCGTGCGGGCAGTGCTTCGCATCCAGGATGGCTGCGACGAGCACTGCACGTTTTGCGCGACGACACTCGCGCGCGGTGTCTCGCGATCCCGTTCGGCGGAGGACATCATCGTGGAGGCGAGGCTCCTCTCGGAGCGCCATCCGGAGATCGTGCTCACCGGCATTCACATTGGAAGCTGGGGGGCGGAGCTCGGCGCTACGCTCGGGCATTTAGTAGAGCGCCTTGTTGCCGAAGCTCCGGTGTGTCGCTTTCGGCTTTCCTCGCTCGAGGCCACCGAGGTTGACGTGCAGCTCGCCTCCTTGTTCCGCGCCCGGGATGGCCGCGTCGTCCCGCACCTGCACGCGCCGCTCCAGTCCGGCTCCGACCGGATGCTGCGCAGGATGGGGCGGCACTGGTACACAGCTTCGCGATACGCCGCAGCGGTTCGGTCTCTCACGGACGGGATCGAGGTCTTCGCGCTTGGCGCGGATGTCATCACCGGCTTCCCCGGCGAGACCGAGGACGACCATCGCGCGACGATGGCGCTCATCGACGAGCTGCCGTTCACCTACTTGCACGTCTTTCCGTACTCGGCGCGGCCCGGTACGGCTGCGATGCGGCTGGCGCGGCCGATCGCGCCCCCGGTGATCGAGCGCCGTGCGGCGGAGCTGCGGGACGCCGGCGCTCGCAAGGCGGCTGCCTATCGAGCGCGGAGAGCAGGCGGCGTCGCTGACGTGGTCGTCACCGCCGGCGGACCGCGCGGCCACGGGATGACCGAAGATTTCCTCACGGTCCGCGTTCCCGAGGGGCTCGCGCGCGGCACGCGCTTCCGCGCGCGTCTCGCGCTCGCGGATGCTGGGCTTGCGGCCGTCCCTGAGCCTGCAACGGTGGTCCCCGCGCGTTATCTTTCGAAGCCATGACTTCCGCCCGCCGCGGCACCGTCTACGTCGAGACGTACGGTTGCCAGATGAACGTCAGCGATTCCGAGCTCATGCTCGGGTCGCTCGCATCCATCGGCTACGATCCGGTTGACGCGCCCGATGGCGCGGACGTCATCCTCGTCAACACGTGCGCGATTCGCGATCACGCCGAGCAGCGGGTCCTTGGCCGGCTTGGTGAGCTGAAGCGGCACATGAAGCCTGATACGGTGCTCGGTGTGACGGGATGCATGGCGCAGCGGCTCGGTCCCAGGCTGCTCGATCGCGCCCGACACGTCGACCTCGTGATCGGCCCCGACGGATACCGGGCCCTTCCGGCGCTGATCGAGGGCGCTCGCGACGGGCAGCGCGCGACCGCGGTCGAGTTCGATCTCGAGGAACATTACGAGGACGTGTCGCCCCGCCGATTCGATCGCGTGCGTGCGTGGATCCCGGTGCAGCGAGGGTGCGACTACCGGTGCACCTACTGCATCGTCCCGACCACGCGCGGCCCCGAGCGGAGCCGCCGCCTGGATGATGTCGCGCTGGAGACACGGCGCGTTGTCGACGACGGAATCACCGAGGTGACGCTGCTCGGGCAGACCGTGAACTCGTACCACGACGGCGGGCACGATTTCGCAGACCTGCTGCGTGCGGTCGGCAGCGTCGATGGCATCAGGCGGGTCCGATTCACCAGCCCGCATCCGAACGACTTTCCCGATCGCGCGATTGCCGCGATGGCGGAGGTCGATGCGGTGTGCGAGCACGTGCACCTTCCGATGCAGTCGGGCTCTACGCGCACGCTCAAGCGAATGCTCCGGCGCTATTCGCGCGAGCAGTACTTCGAATGCGCTGCCCGTCTCCGCGCGGCCATTCCCGGTCTCTCGCTCACGACGGACGTGATCGTCGGCTTCCCCGGCGAAACCGACGAGGACTTCGAGGAGACGCTGAGCGCCGTTCGCGAGCTGGCGTTCGACGACGCGTTCACCTTCAAGTTCTCGCCTCGCGAAGGGACGCCGGCGACGCGGATGCCGCCGGAGCTGACGGTGCCTGACGAGGTCGCCTCCGACCGCCTGGGGCGTCTCATCGCCGCCGTGCGTCAGGGCGCTCGCGCGCGCAATCTTTCGCTGCTCGGCACGCGCCACGAAGTTCTGGTCGAGAAGGTCTCGCGGCGCGGCGAGCTGCTCCAGGCGCGCACGCGCGAGCATCGCACGGTGCTCGTTCCGGGGGACGAGTCGATGATCGGGTCGTACCTGATGGTCGAGCTCACCGGCACCACAGGATCGACGTTCACCGGCGCCATCGTGCGGGAACGCCAGGCGCTTCCCCTCGCCGTATGAAGAACCTGCTCGAAGGTGCCGTGAAGGACGTCTACGAGGAGCTCAAGAGTCGCGATCCGTCGTTTTGCGGCTGCGAGCAATGCGAAGATGATGTGCTCGCCTTCGCGCTCAACCATCTTCGCCCGCGATACGCCGGCGGCACGCGCGAGGGTGTGGCAGTGACGTCGGTCGATCTCCAGCGCGACCAGACGCGCGCGGAGCTCATGGTCGCCGTGCTCGACGCGATGCGCCGCGTCACGAACAACCCGCGTCACGCCGTCGGCAACCCCAAGCGCGGAGGTGGCGCCGGCTAGGAGTCCTCATGCCGCTCGTCGCCACCGCGGTGATCGCGTACGCCGCCGGGCTGCTCCTCGGGTTCGGCGGCGTCGTGCATCTGGCGCTCGGCGTGTCGGCATTGGGCGGGCTCGTCGGTGTGCTGAGGCGCGATCCGCGAGCCGCTGCGCTGGGGGCCGTCCTGCTCGCCGGCTTCATGGTCGCGCGCGCGACGGTCCACGAGGAGGCGCGGTGTGCGCAGGTGACCGGCACCATCACTGCCGTGTTCCCCGACGCCCTGGCGCCAGGCGCCTTCGTGCGCGGCGACGCTCGCACGATTGGCGGTCGCCGATGTGGCGCGAGCGTGACGGTCGCGGTCCGTCGAGGATCGGTGCCTGCGGGGACGGAAGCGATCGTCCAGGGCGCCGCGTCGGTCTCTGGCCATCGGATCCTCGTACGTGGCGCCACCGTCCAGCGGGGCGGCGAGCGCGATGTGCTCGTCGCCTTTCGCGCCCGCCTCGGCCGTGGGCTCGACACGGCCTTCGGCGCGAAGGCACCGCTCGCTCGTGCGCTGCTCATCGCCGACACGCGATCGCTCGATCCCGGGGTGCGCGAGCGGTTCGCCAACGCCGGCCTGGTTCACATGCTGTCGATCTCCGGCCTCCACGTCGCGATCATCGCGCTGGCGGTCGAGCTCTTCGGTCGCGCAGCCCGACTTCCGCCTCGCGGGGCGTCGGCCATGACTATCGCGCTCGTCGCATGGTACGTCGCGGTCATCGGCGCCCCGGCGCCCGCCGTGCGCTCCGCCGTGATGCTCGGCGTCACCGCCGTTTCGCGGATCGTTCAGCGCAACACCTCGCCGTGGGCATCGCTCGCGATCGGAGGCGGCGCCCCGTTGATCGCACCGCGGACGGTGCTCGATCTCGGATGGCAGCTCTCCGTCATCGGTATTGCGGGCCTCATCGCCAGCGGCGCGCTCGCCCACCGCTTGTTCGAAGGACGCATGACGGGGTGGCGTCGAACGCTCGCTGCGGGGCTTGTCGCGTCCGTGATTGCCTCGGCCGTGAGCGGTCCGCTCGTCGCCTGGCACTTCGGACGCATCAGCCTCGTCGCGCCGGTGACGAACCTCGTTGCGACCCCGATCGTCGCCGTCCTCCAGCCGACGCTCTTTCTCGCACTCGTTTTCACGCCGCTGCCCGGCGTCGAGCGCTTCATCGCCGACGCTGCGGCGCCGCTGCTCGGCGCCCTCGACCTCGTCGCGGTGGCTGGTGCGAGCGTCCCTTACGCAACGATCGACGTCGCGCCATCGCTTGGGGTCGCGACGCTGGGCGCGATGGGCGCCCTCGCGCTGATCATTGCGTGCGTGAGCCGGCACCCGGGGCGCGGCCTCGTGGCAGCCGGCGCATCGCTCGCGGCGATGACGTGGTGGCCCGCGTCATCTCCGTTCGCTCGTGGGCTCGAGCTGCACATGATCGATGTCGGGCAGGGCGATGCTGTCGCGCTGCGCACGCCCCGGGGACGCTGGATTCTCGTCGACGCGGGGCGGTCATGGCGGGGTGGCGACGCGGGTCGCGCTACCGTCATCCCGTACCTTCGTCGTCACGGAGGCGTCGTTGCGGCCTTCGTGCTCTCGCACCCTCATGCCGACCATGCAGGTGGGGCCGCGACCATCGTG
This sequence comes from Gemmatimonadaceae bacterium, assembly GCA_052389995.1. Lineage (GTDB taxonomy): Bacteria > Gemmatimonadota > Gemmatimonadetes > Gemmatimonadales > Gemmatimonadaceae > JAICNG01. The sequence continues at coordinate 118,564 of JBQTHJ010000028.1, forward strand.
CGCGCGCTGAGGCCGACCGTGTTCTGGGATGGAGCGTACGTCGGAACCAGTGAGACCTACCGGAAGACGCTCGCGGCGATCGCCGAGCGGCGACTGGCATGGGAGCGTGTCCGTCCGGGACATTCGGTCGACATTGACGGTGTGCGCCTCGAGTTTCTCGCGCCCGATTCCGCGTGGGCACGAGCGCTCGACGATCCAAACGAGGCCAGCGTCGTCATCCGCGCGAGCTATGGCGCGGTGCGATTCCTGCTCGTCGGAGATGCGGAGCGTGACGAGGAACGATGGCTCGTCGAGCGCGATTCATTGGCGCTGCATGCCGATGTGCTGAAAGTGGGGCATCACGGGAGCAGCACGAGCACGACGGAACGCTTTCTTCGCGCGGTGCGGCCAACCCTCGCGCTCGTCTCGGTGGGTGCGGGCAACACCTATGGCCACCCCAGCCCTCGCGTGATCGCGTCGCTCGTAGCGAGCGGTGCGACGGTGCTGCGCACCGATCATCAGGGCAGCATCGTGGTGCGAACGGACGGCGAGTCGATCGAGGTCGAGACACGAGGAGAGCGATGGGCATCGTCGGCAAGATCGTCACGGCAGTGATCGGTGTGCCCGAGGCACTCCCTTCGGAGCTGTCGATGCGGTATCCGGAGCTCACCCGCGTACGCATTCGACGTGGCGGATTGCCGCCTCGCGTCGGCGGCTGGGCGCTCGGACGCGCCACGGTTGCCGCCATCACGCTGAGACGATGGGTATTTCTGGCGCCGGGCGTGCCAATGCACGCGCCGTTGCTCTTGCATGAACTCCGGCACTTAGAGCAGTTTGAGGCCAGTCCGCTCTTCCCGCTCCAATACGTTTGGGCGAGCCTGCGTCACGGGTATCGTGCGAACCCGTATGAGGCGGACGCGCGCGACTTCGCCGCGCGAAGGGCGCGCGCTCCCGGAACCGTGTCAGCAGGAGAACGTAGCCGTGGTGTATAACACGCCGACATCGGTCATCACGATCGACCGCTTCATCATCGAGCAGGAGAGGCTGCACCCGGAGGCGACGGGTGAGCTCTCGGGCATCCTCTACGATCTCGCGCTGGCCGCGAAGATCATCGCCAGCAAGGTCCGCCGCGCAGGACTCGTCGACATCCTCGGCTCGGCCGACGCGGAGAACGTGCAGGGCGAGATGCAGCAGAAGCTCGACGTCTTCGCGAACGAGACGATCATCAAGGCGCTCGACCATGGGGGCCGGCTGTGCGCGATGGCCTCCGAGGAAGTGCCCGACATCATCCCGATTCCCGACGGGTTTCGCTGCGGCAAGTACTGTCTGCTGTTCGACCCGCTCGACGGCTCCTCGAACATCGACGTCAACGTCCCGGTCGGAACCATCTTCTCGGTGGTTCGCAAGATCACACGCGGCTCTCGCGGCGACATGGAGGACATGCTCCAGCCGGGACGCCGACAGGTCGCATCCGGGTACGTCATCTACGGCTCGAGCACGATGCTCGTCTACACGACGGGGCAGGGCGTTCACGGCTTCACGCTGGATCCGTCGATCGGCGAGTTCCTCCTCTCGCATCCCAACATCCGCATCCCCGATCCTGGCCGCTACCTGTCGGTCAACGACTCGTACGAGCAGTACTGGGACGAGCAGGTGAAGGCGCTCATGCGGCGATTCCGGGGCCTCGATGGCGAGCGCAAGGCCATGAACGTGCGCTACGTCGGATCACTCGTTGCCGACTTCCACCGCAACCTCCTCGGCGGCGGAGTCTTCTGCTATCCCGCGAACGCGAAGAGTCCCACCGGCAAGTTGCGCTTGCTCTACGAGGCGAACCCGCTCGCTTTCGTCGTCGAGCAGGCAGGCGGCGCGGCGACCGATGGCACGCGTCGCATCCTCGACGTCCACCCGACGGAGCTGCACCAGCGGATCCCGTTGTATGTGGGCAGCAAGAGCGACGTGGATATCGCGACGGTCATGCTGGGTGGAGAGAAGCTGACGGGCGTCGGCGCCTGATTCGAAAGGCAAAGATGACAGATGGCAGAAGACAGATTTCAGAACTCAGAAACGGCCGGGTGACCCCACGAGACGGATCCCTGAGCTCCTGTCTGGATGCTGGAATCTGCATGCTGCCATCTGTCATCTTTGCCGCCTGACCTGCCCGTGGCCGCCCGCGTCCGCTCACCCTCGGGCCTCGAGATCGACCCGGTCTACCGTCCTGCCGACCTCGACTACGCACGCGAGCTAGGCGATCCCGGACAATATCCCTTCACCCGCGGCGTGCAGCTTACGATGTACCGCGGGCGCCTGTGGACGATGCGGCAGTACGCCGGGTTCGGCACGGCCGAGGAGACGAACCGGCGATTCCGGCTCCTCCTCGATGCCGGACAAACCGGACTGTCGGTCGCGTTCGACCTTCCGACGCAGATGGGGATCGATTCCGACGCGCCGCGTGCGCAGGGTGAGGTGGGCCGTGTAGGCGTCGCGATCGACTCCGTCGAGGACATGCACGCGCTGCTCGACTCGATTCCACTCGATCGCGTGTCGACCTCGATGACGATCAACGCGACGGCGTCGACGCTGCTCGCGATGTACATCGTGGTCGCGGAGGA
>JBQTHJ010000029.1:0-20955 GCA_052389995.1 Gemmatimonadaceae bacterium
TTCGATGAACCGCGGCCCGTCGATGTACGGGAGGGCTCCGCGAATGGCCCGGTTGAAGCGCTCGACGTGTCCCGTCTGAATGAGCGCACCACTGCCCCTCGCCGCCGCGAGCAGGTCGTCCGCCTCATCGAGCGTGGCCGCGATCGGCTTCTCGATCATCACATGCCGCCCGCGCTCGAGCGCGGCCTTCGCCACCGTGTGGTGAGCCACCGTGGGCACCACGACTGTTACGGCATCGACCTGCTCGAGGAGCGCATCCATCGTCGGCAGCGCCGGGACGCCGAGCTCCGAGCTCACCTCGTCGGCCCGCTCCGGCCGGAGCTCGTAGAACCCGACGAGGCGGGCGTCCGGGATGTCGCGGAGCAACCGCACATGGTGGTGACCGAGGCTCCCCGCCCCGATCACGCCGACGCGCACGGGCGCGCTCAGATCACGACTCCGCGCTGGCTATTGTCGACGAAACCGAGGAAGTGCTTGACCTCCGGGGTCATCGTGAGCTCGGACTGCGCGCGCTCGAGGGCCTGCGACACGTTGAGCTCCGAACGGAAGAACAGCCGGTACGCGCGCTTGAGCTCGCGAATGACGTCGGGATCGAAGTTGTTGCGCTGGAGCCCGACGGAGTTGAGACCATACAGCTTCACCGGATTCCCGACCGCCTTGAGATAGGGGGGGATGTCCTTCGCGACGCGCGACATGCCCCCGATGAAGGAGTAGCAACCGACACGAACGAACTGGTGGACCGCGGTGAGGCCGGAGAGGATCGCGCGATCCTCGACCGTCACGTGTCCGGCGAGCTGCACGCCGTTCGCGAGAATGACGCCGTCTCCGACATGGCAGTCATGCGCGAGGTGGACGTACGACATGATGAAGCTCCCCTTCCCCACCGTCGTCTTCCACGAGTGCGACGTGCCGCGATTGATCGTCGAGTATTCCCGTACGATGCTGCCTTCGCCGATCTCGACCGTCGTCGTTTCACCCTTGAACTTGAGATCCTGCGGGTCGCCGCCGATCACCGAGCCGACGCCGATGCGCACGCGGGGCGACAGGCGCACGTTGCGCTCGAGGATGGCGCGCGGGGCAATGACGCATCCCTCGGCGATCTCGCAGTCCTCGCCAATCATCGCGAACGCGCCGACCTCGACGTCGTCGCCGATGCGCGCATCGGGCGAGATGATCGCCGTCGGATGGACGCGAGCGCTCATTTGTCGCGCACCATCGCGCCCATGTCGGCTTCGGCGGCGATCTCGCCATCGACTCGCGCGATACCGTGCATCTTGCACGTCGCGCCGCGCAGCTGCGTGACCTCCAGCTCGAACCGCAGCTGATCTCCAGGGCGCACCGGCCGCCGGAATCGCACGTTGTCCAGCGAGATGAAGTACACGACCTTCTTGTCCGGATCGTCGACCAACCCCATGAGGAGAATGCCGCCCACCTGAGCCATCGCTTCGATGATCAGAACGCCGGGCATGATGGGATGTCCGGGAAAGTGACCCTGGAAGAACGGCTCGTTCATGGTGACGTTCTTGATGCCGACGATCCGTTTCTTCTCCTCCATCTCCAGAACGCGGTCCACGAAGAGAAACGGATAGCGGTGCGGGATCACCTTCATGATGTCGTTAATGTCGAACATCCGCGTCTCCTTCGCGGCGGAAGTGAGCATCTCACGCACCAACGCAATCGTTCCGCGATGGCTCGGCTTCGTCGTCGTGACCTGCGCACGCACACGGCGGCCCGCGAGCGCGAGGTCGCCCACGCAGTCGAGCGCCTTGTGCCGCAGGAATTCGTCGGGCCACCGCAGCGTCGTGTCGACGACGCCTTCTTCATCCAGTACCACCGCGTTCGCCGTCGAAGCGCCGCGGATCAACCCCATCGCGCGCAGCATCTCCACCTCGCGCATGAAGCCGAAGGTGCGCGCGCCGGCAAGCTCACGCACGAAACACTCCCGCGAAAGCCTATACCGTCCGGCCTGTCGCCCAATGAGTGGGTGCGGAAAGTCGATCGTGATATCGAGCGAAAGCTCCGTCGCCGGTCGAGCCTCGTAGACGGCGTCGCCATCCGCCACACGCACCGGCGTCTTGAGGTCCAGATATTCGACCGTTCCGCCGCGCTCCACAATCCCGGCGCGCTCGATCGCTTCGACGAACGGCCGTGCGCTCCCATCCATGATCGGCGGCTCACTGGCGTCGAGCTCGATCAGGAGATCGTCGATCTCCTGACCGACCGCGGCCGCCAGCACGTGCTCAACGGTATGAAACGCGTTCGCTCCGGTGCCCAGTTGCGTGCGCCTCTCGACCTGCACGGCATGGTCGACGCGCGCGGGAATCGTCGGCGCGCCCGGAACGTCAGTGCGCCGAAATCGCAGCCCGCTGCCGGGCTCCGCAGGGGCAAAGGTGATGCGGACCGACTCTCCCAGGTGCAGCCCGACGCCTTCGAGCGTGACGCGTCGCGCCAACGTCCGACGCTTGCTCACCGCCGCTCGCGCTCGGCCAATCGCTCGAGCGTCTTCATGATCCCCGTCAGCCGGAAGAGCGCCGCGTGCGCACGCAGCGCCTCCTTGTGGGGACGCGCCGGATATCCGGACCACGTTTCGCCCGCGGGGACATCGCCGAAAACGCCGGCCTGCGCACCGAGACGGGCCCCCTTCCCGACGGTGAGATGGCCCGAGAGCCCGACCTGTCCGGCGAGAATCGCGCCGTCCTCCACATGGGTTGATCCGGCGATTCCCACCTGCGCCATGATGAGGCATAGCGAGCCGATGCGCACGTTGTGCCCGACGTGCACGAGGTTGTCGATCTTCGTTCCCGACCCGATCACCGTATCATCGATGCTCCCCCGATCGATCGTGGTGTTCGCGCCGATCTCGACGTCATCACCGATGATGCATCGGCCCACGTGCGGGACCTTCTGGTGCGCCCCGTCGTGAAACACGTAGCCGAAGCCGTCGCTGCCAATGCGAGCCCCCGCGTGAATCAGCACGCGTCGGCCGATCACAGCTCCCGGATACACGGTTACGTTGGCGAACAGCCGACTGTCGTCGCCCACGCCCGCGCCGTCATCGACGACGCAGCCGCTCTCGACCGTGACGCGATCGCCAAGCACCACGCCGCGACCGACGACGGCGTGCGGCCCTATCGCGACCTCGCGCCCTATCCGCGCACCTCGCCCAATGACCGCTGACGGGTGTACGCCGACAAGGCGCGGTGGCGGGCGATAGAGCTCGGGGAGCACCCTGAGCATCGCTTCGTGCGGCTTGGCGACGATGATGCGCGCCGCGACATCGCCGCGTTCCTCCGCGAGGTCCGGGCTCACGAGTGCGGCGCCCGCTCGCGTGCGCCCGAAGAGCGGCGCATACCGCGGTGCCGCCAGGAACGTCAGATCGCCCGACTCGGCGCGGTCGAGCGGGGCCACCGATCGTATGGCGACCTTTCCATCGCCGCGCAGCTCCCCGCCGACCAGGCGCGCGATGGCCTCGGCGGTGAGGAGCCGTGGCCCCTCACCGCCGGGTGTCGTGCGCGCGGCCTGCGAGTCGCTCAACGCGGCTTCGGGCGCTGCACTCCGCTGGGCTGGGCTGGCGCGGCGGGACGCTGCGTCCCGGCGCCCGTAGGACGCGCCGCCGCGGTCGGCGGGCCGGCCGCCCGAAGGCGTGCGAGCACCTTCTCCGTCAGGTCGAGATTCTTATCCGCGGCGACGACGACGCCCGCCTGATTCTCGGCGTCGAAGATCATCGTGTATCCCTCTTCGGCACGCAGCTCGTCGATCACCTTGTTGATCTGTTCCATGATCGGGCGGACGAGCTCTGCTTCGCGCTGACGCACCTGCTGCTGCAGCTCCTGCGTGCGCCGCTGGTACTCCTCTTCCTTGGCGCGAAGGTCCCGCTGACGCGTTTCCTTCGCCTGAGGCGAGAGCGTCGTTTCCTGCGTGTTGTAGTCCGCGATCAGCGCGTTGAGCGAGTCGCCCATCCGCTGCACCTGCGCGCGATACGTCGTCATCTCCTTCTCGAACTGCGTCTCGGCCGCGGCGCGGCCGGGGGCGTTCGCGAGGATCGTCTGTGACTTGATGTAACCGATCTTCACCTGCGCCTGGGCTACCGCCGCCGTCGCCGCAAAGACCAGCGTTCCGAGCGCGAGCAAAGTCGCGCGAGCCATACCTGCCATGATCACTCCGTCAGTAAAGATTGCCGAGCCGGAAATGCAGCTCCCATTTGGGATCGGGACGGCCGAACACATCCGTCCGATCGAAGCCGTAGGCCCAATCGAGGCCGAGCGGACCGAGCGGCGTAATCAGTGATACACCGAGCCCAGCGCCGCGGAACATGCGGGTGGGGTCGAACTCGCGCGGGTGATCCCAGATGTTGCCCGCGTCGAAGAACGCATTCACGTACACCTGCGAGTTGAGCCGCAGACCGAGCTCGGCAGTCGTCGTGAAGAACGCGTCGCCGAATGACGCTCGGGTCTGCCCGTCCTCGTTTGGATCGAAGCCGCGCGGCGTAATGGAAAACTCCTTGTACCCGCGCAGCGGCTCACCGAACATCACGCCGCCCAACCCGAATTTCTGGGATACGATGAACGCGCCGACGTCGCCGAACACCGTGCCAGCGCGCGCCGACAGACCGAGCGTGAACTGAAGCGGCTGGCTACCCGGCCGGTCACCACCGATCGACCAGAGCGGAGCATACGCCTTCAGCTCCGTCGTGTAACGCTGGAAGGCGGTGTTGCCACCGAGCGGGCCTCCGTTGAGGCTGGCGGAGAACGTCTGGAGCGAGCCTGCGACCGGGAAGGGCAAGCCGATGCGCGTGTCGCGCTGTGCCGACAAGCCGAGCGATGAGCGGAAGCCCTCACCTGACGAGAGGAGCGTCGTATCCTGGTCGAAGATGCCGCCGCGCTGCTCGACCCTCTCGCCGCCGTACGAGACGAACACGCGCGTGAACGGCGAGCGCGGCACCGGGAAGCCGAACTGAAGGGAACCGCCCGACAGGACCGAGCGACCGTAATCCTCCACGATGTAGCGCAGCCGGCGGTGATAGACGCTCACCGTCCCGGAGATGCGTGAGCGCCGAATGGCGGGATCGGTGAAGCTGAGCGAGAACTCTTTCTGGTTTGCGCCGAACTGCCACTGCAAGGACGCCCGCTTGCACTGCCCGAAGAGGTTGGGCTGGTCGAGACCCAGAAAGCCACCGACACCCGTTCCCTCGCCCACCGACGCACCGAAGTTGATGCTTCCGGTGCGCTTCTCTTTCACCGCGAACACGATGTCGACGTCGCCCTCTTCGCCGGCCGGCTTCGTGTCCGGCGGCGGCAGCGGCGTCTCGAAGAAGCCGAGGTTGGCAATGTTCTGATAGCTGCGGACGAGCCGGTCCTGATTGAACACGTCACCAGGAAGGATCAGGAGCACATCGCGAATGCACGCTTCCGTCGTGTAGTCGTTGCCGAGGATGTCGACTCGGTTGACGATGGCGGGCGAGCGCTCCTCGATTTCCCAACGGAGATTCACGACCGGAACCGAATCCGCGCCCGCCGCGATGCGGTCCATGACCGGCCGCACCTGCGCGTAGATGTAGCCCTCGTTGCTGTATGCGGTACGGAGCTTGTTCGTCGCGTCGTCCCACTGCGCCTGATCGAAGACGTTGGTCACGTCGGACCCTGGCGTGAGGAGGTCGCGCACTCGCTGCGTCAACGTCGGCGCGATGTCGCCAAACGGATAGAACCGCTCCACCTCATCGGAGGAGAAGCGACGATTGCCAACCACCTCGAAAGTCCCGATGCGGTACCGCGGCCCTTCCTGAACGGTGATGTCGAGGAGCGCCTTACCGCGCTCACGGTCGACGATCAGCGTGTCCCTGACGATCTGGAAGTCGATGAAACCCTTCCTGGCGTACAGCTCGACGATGCGCTCGCCGAGATCGGAGGCGTACTCATCCTCGTCGAACTCACCCTTGCGGAACCACCAGAACCCTTCGGGCTTCGTCTCCATCACGCCGACGATCTCGCCATCGGAGACGGCGGCGTTCCCATTCACCCGGATTCCCGCGATCGCGAGACGTCGCCCCTCATCGATGCGAATCGTGAGGTTCACCTTCCCGTCGACGGTCTGCGTGTCGGGAGTAATCTCCGCGAGGTAATAACCGGAGCGCTCGTACAGCGAATCGATGCGCTGAAGGGCTCGCGCCAGCTGCGCCGGATCGAGCGGACGGTTGATCAGGAGGTCGACCTTCTCGCGCACCGAGCGCTCGGGCACCTTTTCGACGCCGGCGATGGAGAACGCTCCGAGGAGCGGCCGCTCCTCCACCTCGATCACGAGCGTCGAACGGTTATCGGCGGCGACATTGCAGAGAAGGCGGACGTCGCTGAACTGGCCCGTCGCGAACAGGCTGCGGATCGCACGCTGAACGCCACGGAAGTTGAGCGGCTGGCCTGGCGTGAGCTGGGCATCCGCGCGAATCGTCGCGTCGCCGACGCGCTGGTTGCCACGCACCGCGATCGAATCGGGAGCCGCGCAGCGACCGGGAGCGCCACCTTCCTCCTGGGCGAGGAGCGGGGCGCCCACCAGCGAGAGGACGACGGGCAGTAGGGAAATACGTGCCATAGACCTGTAATATAGACACGAAACGGCCGGCCTGCCCACCAGGGCAGACCGGCCGTTGTACCCCGCGATCTCCCGCGAGTTCGCGGACTTAGGTCGTGGTCTTCGCGAGCACCTTGAAGTCCAGCCTGGTGCCGTCCTGGGCGACGTCGACCTCGACCTCGTCGCCGCGGCTGAACTCGCCGGTCAGGATCTTCTCGGAGAGCGGATCCTCCACGAAGCGCTGAATGGCGCGCTTCAGCGGACGCGCCCCGAAGCTCTCGTCATAGCCGTGCTTCGCCAGAAAGTCGCTGGCGGCCGGCGTGAGCTTGAGCGTGATCTCCTCGTCCGTGAGCCGCTTCTGCACGTCACGCAGCAGGATCGAGACGATCTGCCCGATGTGCCCCTGCGAGAGCGGGTGGAAGACGATCACCTCGTCGAGGCGGTTCAGGAACTCAGGATTGAACACGCGTCCGATTTCTTCCTTCACCTTCTCGGCGATCCGGTCGAACGTACCCTTCTCGTCAGGCGCGGAGAATCCGAGCCCCTTCGACTTCGTGATGTCCCGCGCGCCCACGTTCGACGTCATGATCACGACGGTGTTCTTGAAGTCGATGACGCGGCCGTAGTTGTCCGTCAGGTGTCCCTCGTCGAGCACCTGGAGCAGGATGTTGAACACGTCCGGGTGCGCCTTCTCGATCTCGTCGAGCAGCACCACGCTGTAGGGCTTGCGACGCACGGCCTTCGTCAGCGTACCCGAGTCTTCGTAGCCGACGTAGCCCGGCGGCGCGCCGATGAGCCGCGACACGGAGAACTTCTCCATGTACTCGCTCATGTCGACGCGGATGAGCGCCTGCGGATCGGCGAACAGGAACTTTGCCAGCGCGCGAGCGACCTCCGTCTTTCCGACACCCGTCGGCCCACTGAAGATGAACGAGCCGATCGGACGGTGCGGATCCTTGAGGCCCGCGCGGCTGCGACGGATGGAGCGCGACAACGCCTTGATCGCGTCGTCCTGCGCGACGACCGAGGCGTGCATCTCGTCTTCCATGCGAAGGAGACGCGCCGACTCCGCTTCCTGGAGCCGCGTGACCGGAATGCCCGTCCAGCGGCTGACGATGAAGGAGATCTCCTCCTCGCCGAGCACGGGGCGGTGTGACTGGCGGTGCTTCTCCCACTCGTCCTGCTTCTTCCGGATCTGTCCCTGGAGATCGCGCTCGCCATCGCGGAGCGAGGCGGCGCGCTCGAAGTTCTGATCGCGGACGGCTGACTCCTTCTCGTTCTGGAGCGTCTCGAGCTGCCCCTTGAGATCGGCGACCTCGGGCGGCGGCGCCTGCGCAGCGAGACGCGCACGCGCGCCTGCCTCGTCAATGACGTCGATCGCCTTGTCGGGCAGGAAGCGGTCGGTGATGTAGCGCTCCGACAGCTTGGCCGCCGAATGCAGCGTCGTGTCGGGAATCGTGACCCGGTGGTGGTCCTCGTACTTCTTGCGCAGACCTTTCAGGATCTCGACGGTTTCCTCCACTGTGGGTGGATCGACGATGACCGTCTGGAAGCGACGCTCGAGCGCGCCATCCTTCTCGATGTACTTGCGGTACTCGTTAAGCGTCGACGCACCCACGCACTGGAGCTCGCCACGAGCGAGCGCCGGCTTGAGCATGTTGCTCGCGTCGATCGCGCCTTCGGCCGCGCCCGCACCGACCAGCGTGTGGAGCTCATCGATGAACAGGATGATGTTCTTGTTCTGCGCGATCTCGTTCATGACGGCCTTGAGCCGCTCCTCGAATTGACCGCGGTACTTCGTTCCGGCGATCACCGCCGCCATGTCGAGCGAGAGCACGCGATGGTCGCGGAGCGACTCCGGGCACTCGCTGTTGGCGATGAGCTGCGCGAGTCCCTCGACGATCGCCGTCTTGCCGACGCCAGGCTCGCCGATCAGGACCGGATTGTTCTTCTTCCGGCGCGTCAGCACTTCCATGACGCGCTGGATCTCCTTCGCGCGGCCGATCGTGGGATCGAGCTGCCCCTCGGCCGCGAGCTGCGTGAGATCGCGGCAGAAGTGGTCGAGCGCCGGCGTCTTCGACTTCTTCTCGGCCTTCTGCGTCTGGGGCGCGGGCTGGCTGCCCTGTTGCGCGGACGCGCCGCCCTGTGGCATCTCGGTGCCGAGCAGACGCAACGTTTCCGTGCGCGCGGCATCCAGGTTGACGCCGATGTCGGTCAGCACCTGGGCGGCGATTCCCTTCTCCTCGCGGAGGAGGCCGAGCAGGAGATGCTCGGTGCCGACGTAGCTGTGGTTGAGCTCCCGCGCCTCGCTCATGGCGAGCTCGAGGACTTTCTTCGCGCGTGAGGTGTACGGCAGGTCGGGGCCAGTGGTTTGCGTGGCTTTGCCCTTTTTGACCTGCTCTTCGATCTTCTGCTGGATCTCGTCGAGATCCACCTGCAGGTTCTGCAGGACGGCCGCAGCCACGCCCTCACCCTCGCGAATGAGGCCGAGCAGAATGTGCTCCGTCCCCACGTACTCGTGGTGGAGACGCGCGGCTTCCTCGCGGGCCATCGCGAGGACCTTTCGCACACGCTCGGTGAAGTTGTAGCCGTTCATGGTTTCCTCAGCTTTGGCGGACCCTCAGCCGCCACCGTCACATCCCCACCTCATCCGCCAGCACCTGCCGGACGTAACGAGCACGCGCGAGATTGGCCTCGCTCTCGGAGAGCGGACGCCCCTCGGCATATGCCAGGTGCGCGGACTGCGAAAAAATCAGGAGCTTGTTGAGGGTGTATACACTAAGGCCCGAGATCAGTTTCAACCCCACGGCCAGACGCACGCTGCTGAGGTAACTCATCGCCTCGTCGAACGTGAGGCTACGGGCGTAACGCAGGGTCCCGTACGCGCGCCAGAGTTTGTCTTCAATAACGTATCCGGCGTCGCGAAGCAATACCCGTCGCGCCTTCTCCTCGTTCTCGATCACCTTCCTCACGACGTGATCGAGGTGATCGAGCAGATCCAGCTCAGACCGTCCCAACGTCGTCTGATTCGAGATCTGGAAGAAGTTGCCCACCACGTCACTGCCTTCCCCGTACAGTCCGCGGTACGTCAACCCCATTTGCTGCAGACCGGCCAGGACCTTTCCGATCTCCCGCGTGAGGACGAGCCCCGGTAAATGGATTAACACCGACGCGCGCATTCCAGTGCCCGTATTCGTCGGGCACGAGGTCAGGAACCCGAACTCCCTGTGGAACGCCAAGGGAATTCTCATGCCAAGGTCGGCGTCGACTCCTTCCACTGCCGCGTACGCATCGGCGAGACTGAACCCGGAGCGCAGCGACTGCAGCCGGAGGTGGTCCTCCTCATTTACCATGACGCCCAACTTGTCCCCGAGAAACACCGCAGCCCCGGAGCGGACCGGATGCTGAGGGTCGAGGCCCGCCAATTCCTTGCTGACGAGGTGGCGCTCGTGCAGAAGCAGCCGGTCGGGGGGTGGGAGCTCGTCCACCCTTACGAGTACCGCCTGGCGAAGCCCCGGCGACGCGTGGATCGCATCTCTCACACTGCTGAGAATGCGCAGACGCTCGCCGTCGCGGGCACGGGCGCCGAAGGCGAAGCCGTCGACGTTGCGCGCCAGGCGGATTCGAGTGGAGAGCACGATGTCGGCGTGCTGCCCCGACGCGTCGAGCCAGCTGACTCCGCTGTCCGGCAGCAACGAAAGATCGATCATACTTCCCCCATCACCTTGATCCGATCCCGCAGCTCCGCGGCCAGCTCGAATTGCTCCGACTCGATCGCGCGCCGGAGTCGCTCGCGCAGCTCGTGCAGCAGCGTCTGCTCCTCCGTCATCCCGATCTCGGGCGACTCGTACCGCCGTCCCAGGTGTCGCGAGCTCCCGTGCACACGGCGAAGGAGATCGCGCAGGTTAGGCTCGAACGCCGTGTAGCACCGCGCGCACCCGAGGCGACCGGTCGCGCGAAAGTCGCGCAGCGTCGCCGAGCAGAACGAGCATCGCGCCGCGTCGGCCGCCGCCGGCGATGCGTCCTTCTGCACGTCGGAGAGAAACTCGCCGAGTGGATTCTTCGAGAGGCTCACCGTCGTCTCCACACCGCGCTCCGCGGCGCACCGATCGCATAGCTGCACGAGCGTTTTCCCCTGCTCGCCCACCTGCGTGATCTTGACCACCGCATCCCGCTCGCCACAGACGTCGCACACCATCAGGCCACCACCTCTTTCACATCCGCGTCACGCAGCCGTCCGTCCTCGAGCAGCAGCGCCCGGTCGGCGCGGCTCGCGAGAGAGCGGTTGTGCGTGACGACCACCATCGAGGTCTCGAAATCCCTCGCCAGCTGCGAGAAGAGATCATGGAGACGCTCGCTGTTCATGTGATCGAGGTTCCCCGAAGGCTCGTCGGCGAGCACGACCGCGGGATCCAGCGCGAGCGCGCGCGCCACCGCCGTCCGCTGCTGCTCACCTCCGGACAACTCCGACGGACGATGGGTCATGCGTCCGCTGAGCCCAACCCGGGCAAGCAGCTCCTCCGCGCGCGAGCGCGCCTGACGAACGTCGACGCCGGCGATGCGCAGCGGCATCATCACGTTCTCGAGCGCCGAAAACTCCCGGAGCAGATGGTGGAACTGAAAGACGAAGCCGATCTTCCGGTTCCGAATCGCCGCGAGCTCCTCATCGGTTCGCCCCTGTAGCGACTCGCCGCCGAGCCTCACCGTTCCGCGCGACGGCCGATCCAGCGCGCCGAGCACGTGGAGCAGCGTGCTCTTACCGGCGCCGCTCGCTCCGACGATCGCCACCATCTCGCCTCGACGCACCTGGAGGTCGACGCCGTCGAGCACATGGATCAGTGCTCCGTCGCCGCCTCGATACGTCTTCGCGAGATCGTGCGCCTCGATGACCATCATTCGTGTCGGATAGCCTCGACCGGGTACATCCGTGCGGCCTGCATCGCCGGATGGATCGTCGCCACCGCTGCAATTGCGAGACTGGCAAGCGCGATCCAGGCAACGTCCATCGGCTGCAACGCGACCGGCAAGTGATCAATGAAATATACCGCGGGGTCGAGCCGGATCAGGCGATACTTCCCGAGTCCCAGCGCCGCGGCGAGCCCCAACACGAGACCCAGCCCGGTGCCGACAATTCCAATAACGACGCCCTGAGTGAAGAAGATTCGGCGAATGGACCGGCCTGTCATGCCCATCGCTTTCAGGATTCCGATCTCTCGCGTCTTGTCGGCGACGACCATCGTGAGGGTGCTGACGATGTTGAACGCCGCCACGACCACGATGAGGAGGAGAATGAACCCCATGCCCAGCTTCTCCAGCTTGAGCGCCTGAAAGAGCGAGAGGTTCTGCTCCTGCCAATCGACGACGCGGTGGTGCGACAGCGACGTCGCCAGACGGCGCGCGATCGGCGGCGCGTCCCAGCGCGTCGGCGCGCGCGCCTCGATCCCGGTCACCGCGGTCCCGAGTCCGGCGAACTCCTGCGCAACCGGCAGCGACATGTAGATGTACTTGTTGTCGTACTCGTACATCCCCGTCTCGAAGATTCCGGTGACCTCGAACTGTTGCAGCTGGGGAATGATCGCGCCCGTCGCGGCGTTGATTTTCGTGCCGCCGAAGCCGATCAGATTCAGCTTGTCACCCGGGAAGACTCCGAAGCGATCGGCCACGCGGCGACCGACGACGACGCCGCGCGTCCGGCCATCGGCGCTCGCGAAGCGGAAATCGCCATGCAGCGCCGTTTGCCGAATGGTCGTGACGTGCGCCGCCGTTCGCGACTCCGGCTCGATTCCCACCACCATGACGCCTTCGGCATAACGACTGCCGGCGCTGGCGACCGCCTGCGTATGGACGAACGGAGCCGCGGTGACGATCCCCTCCTGCTTGCGGACCTGCTCCAGCGTCTCCTGCCAGTCCACCATCGTCATGTCGTCGCCGAACGGCAGCACGCGGATGTCGGGGCTTCCGACGAGGATCTTCTCGCGGAGATCGTTCTGTAGCCCGTTCATGACGCCCATGATCACGATCAGCGCGCTCACACCGACGATCACGCCGCCGATCGCGATGACACTGATGAGCGACAGCAGCTTGGAGCCGCGGCGGCTGCGCAGATATCGCCATGCGATGGCCAGCTCGAGGCGTCTCATTCGGGCCTCATCGTCGGAAAGAGGATCACGTCGCGGATATTCGCCGTGCCAGTCAGGTACATGAAGAGCCGATCGATCCCGATCCCCACCCCACCCATCGGTGGCATGCCGTATTCCATCGCGCGAAGATAGTCCTCGTCCATCTCGGAGGCCTCTTCGTCCCCTGCCGCACGCAAGCGCGCTTGCGCCTCGAACCGCCGGCGCTGATCGAGCGGGTCGTTGAGCTCGCTGAACGCGTTGGCCAGCTCCCGCCCGCGGGCAAACAGCTCGAACCGCTCCGTGAGCGCTGGGTCACCTCGCTTCGGCTTCGCCAACGGCGACAGCTCACGCGGATAATCGACCACGAACGTGGGCTCCTCGAGTCGCGCCTCGACGAGCGCCTGAAAAAGCTCATCGAGCACTTTGGGACGGCTCAGCGACTCGACGTGTTGCACCCCGACTCCGGTCGCGATGTTCCGCAGCGACTCGTCGGATTCGCGGAGCGCCGACATTCCGAGCGCGGCATCGAGCGCCGGCACCCACTCGATGCGGGCGAATGGCGGGCGCAGCTCCGGAACGTGATCGCCAATGCCAGGCACGCTCCGCACCGCGTCCGCCGCATGGACAATGATCGTCTCGACGAGCGACATCATGTCACGGTAGTCGGAATATGCCTGGTAGAACTCGAGCATCGTGAACTCGGGGTTGTGTGTGCGGTCGATCCCCTCGTTCCGAAAATCGTGGCCCATCTCGTACACGCGCTCGAATCCGCCGACAACCAGACGCTTGAGGTACAGCTCGTCGGCAATGCGAAGAAAGAGCGGCGTATCGAGGGCGTTATGATGCGTGACGAACGGTTTGGCGGCAGCCCCCCCGTACAGCGGCTGAAGGATCGGCGTCTCCACCTCGAGATAGCCGCGTGCGTCGAGAAACGCACGGATCGCCGTGACCATGCGGGAGCGCGCGGCAAAGAGCGCGCGTACCTCAGGGTGCACGGCGAGATCGGCGTAGCGCTGCCGGTACCGCTGCTCCGGATCGGCGAAGCCCGAATGGCGCACGACAGCGCCGTCGACGACTTCCTCCTTTCCGAAGGGCAGTGGACGCAGCGACTTCGCGAGGAGCTCGAAGGACTCCACGCGCACCGTCACTTCTCCGGTGCGCGTGCGAAAGAGCGGGCCCGCGACGCCGATGATGTCACCGAGGTCGAGATGCTCGACCACCACGTACCGGTCGCCGAGCGCGTCCTTGCGAAAGTACAGCTGGATCCGGCCCGACTGATCCGCGAGATGGGCGAAGGTGGTCTTCCCGTGCGCGCGCCAGGCCACGATGCGACCTGCCACGCGCACCGGCGGACCTTCCTCCTCTGTCCCGAGCGCGGCAAGCGCGTCGGCCGCACTGTGCGTGCGGTCGAATCCGTAGGCGAACGGAATGACCCCGAGCGCGCTCAGCGCCTCGAGCTTCTCGCGCCGGGCGCGCATCACGAAGTTGAGCTCTTCGCTCACGCGGCGGCTGCGCCCCCGGCTCCGAACCGCTTGAGATACGCTTCGATGAAGGGATCGATGTCACCGTCCATCACGCGGTGCACGTCGCCGATCTTGAGCTCCGTCCGGTGGTCGTTGACCATCGTGTACGGCTGAAAGACGTAACTCCGGATCTGGCTCCCGAAGGTGATGTCCTTCTTCTCGGCGTCGAACTCGGCCTTCGCCGCCTGGCGGCGCTCGACTTCGGCCTGGTAGAGCTTGTTCTTGAGCATCTTCATGGCCGTCGCGCGGTTCTTGAACTGCGAGCGCTCCTGCTGCGACGCCACCACGATCCCCGACGGCACGTGCGTTAGACGCACGGCCGAGCTCGTTTTGTTCACGTGCTGCCCGCCGGCGCCCGAGGCGCGGAAGACGTCCATGCGGATGTCCTCCTCGCGCACCTCGATGTTGATCTCTTCGTTGACGACGGGATAGACGAACACCGACGCGAAGCTCGTGTGGCGTCGCGACTGGGCGTCGAACGGAGAGATGCGGACCAGGCGATGAACGCCGGCCTCGGGGCGCATAAACCCGTATGCGTACCGGCCCTTGATCTCGAGCACGGCGCCTTTGATCCCCGCCTCTTCCCCCTCGCTCATGTCGAGCACGTCGACGCTGAAGCCCTTCCGCTCCGCCCAGCGTGTGTACATGCGCATGAGCATGCTCGCCCAATCCTGCGCTTCCGTTCCGCCGGCGCCGGCCGCGATTTCGACTTGCGCATCGCGATGGTCGTCCTCGCCGCGGAGGAGCGACCGGAGCTCGAAGGCATCGAGCTCGCGATCGAGCGCGTCGGCCTCGCGTTCGATCTCGCGCTCCATCTCCTCGTCAGGCTCGGCGGCGAGCATCTCCTCGAGCTCGAGCGCGCTCTGCACGCGCGCGACGAGCCCCTCGTACGGCTCCACCCACGCCCTCAGTTCCTTTACCTGCTCGATGACCTCGCGCGCCGCGTCCTGGTCGTTCCAGAAACCGGGATCCGCCATCCGCGCCTCGAGCGCGCTCAGCGTCTCGCGCTTGCGCTCGATGTCAAAGATACCCCCTCAGCTCGGTGAGGCGTGCCTCATGCTGGCGCAGCCTGCGAGCTCGATCGGACTCGGCCATCGACACTCCATATCCGGGTACGCGACGAGCCGTCGCGCCAGTGCGGCGAACGACGGCTCGCGTCGATCGGAATATAGGGGACTCGAGGTGCCGCGACCAGCCGCTTAGAACAGCTTCTTGCCACCCGCGAGCACTTCGTTCAGCGCGTCCTGGAAATGCGTGGTGGTCTCCGCGAATTCTTTTCCCATCTGTTCGACGTATTCTTCGTAGCTCTTCTTGATCTCTTCGCGAAAAAGCTGCTTCAGCGTCCCGTTGCGCAACCCCTCCTCACGCTTTTGCGGGAAGTACGCGACGATGTCTGAGACGAGCGCGCGTGCGAGCCGCTTCGCCTTGATTCCCGGGTCGTTCGAGAGGAAAGGATTGATCGCCGATCGCGCAGGCGCACCGCCGGCCGACGGCGCCGCCGGCTTTGGCGCGGGTGGCGGCGAAGTCGGAGGCACTGCGGCCGGCCGCGCGGCCGGCGGATTCGACGCAGCGGGCGTCGCCGCCGCAAGCTGCGGCCGCGGCGGGATGACTGGTTGCGCCGGCGCGCGACCCGCACCGGGAACGTTCGGCGCCGACGGCCGCGGCGCGGGCGGGCGAGGCGGCGATGTCGGTGCAGAGGGACGTGGCGCCGCGGGCGTCGGCACGGCCGGCGTCACCGACCGGCTTCCCGTGAGCGGCGTGTTGCGCGCGAAAGGCGCAACGCCGGGCGTCGGAGCGGCGGGCGTGGGAGCGCGCGGCGTCGGCGCCGGTTGCTGTCGTGGCGGTGCAGACCGCGGTGGCGGGGCAGCCGGCGTCGCAGCGCGGTTATCGGCGAAGTCGTTCTCGATCGCGCCGCCCTGGCCGATCGTGATCACTCCGCCGCACACACTGCACCGCGCGCGAACGCCTGCTGGCGGAATTCTCGCCGGATCGACTCGGAAGACCGAGCGACACTCCGGGCACGAGACGTTCATTTCCCTTCTCCGATCTCCAGCGGCGCCGGCTGTGGTGGAGGCGCCTCTTCGACGGCGGGGTCGTGCCGGCGATCGACGACGAAGACGGATCCCGCAAGCGTCTTGGCGTAACTCTTCATCTCGGTCGCGAGCTCACTGACCTGTCCGGCATGCGTGAAATGGCGACGCTCGTTGGTGACAATGCCAATGGAGACGGTCATGAGAGGAACACGGTGCAGCTGTCCCCGGCGGTCCTTGCCAAAATAGTACCCGGCGCGACGATCCTGCTCGGAGTATTGGAAGGGCACCAGCGAATCGAAGATGAACACGATCTCCTGGCAGGTCTCGGTGATGGCGCTCGCGGGAATGATGAAGATGAAGTCATCACCACCAATATGGCCGACGAATCCCTCCTCGCCACAGACGCCCTTCACGACGTCGTGCAGAATCTTCGCCAGAATGCGGATGACGCGATCGCCATCGAAGTAGCTGTAGCGATCGTTGTACTCCTTGAAATGGTCGAGGTCGGCGTAGCACACGGCGAAGATCTCGGGCTTCGCGAGGCGTCGCGCGATCTCGGCCTCGATCCCCGGAGGACCCGGAAGCCTCGTCGACGGATGGACGTGCAGATCGCGATCGGCGCGGCGCACCACCGCATCCAGACGCGCCGCGATCTCCTTCGGCGTGCACGATGAACCGAGTACCTCGTCGGCGCCCGCGGCGAATGCGGACTCGAGCACGGTGAGATCGTCCTGAACGAGCATGACGACCGGAATCACAGCGGTGAACGAGTCGGCTTTGAGCCTGCGGCACGGCTCAGCGACGTGATCGAGGGATGAGGCGCCGTCGAATATCACCATGCGCGGGCGTCCGCGCAGGGTGATCCCCATGAGCTCGTCCGGCTGGTTGACGACGAGCACGGCATACGATCGCGCGGTGAGCCACGCGCGCACCGCCGGTGGCAGAGCGCGCTCGTCGCTTGCGTAGAAAATCGCGGGGGAGGTGGCCACGCTAGGTGGTCCTCGTGTCTGCTCGCGCCAACTTACGGCTTGCCTCTCATCGAGTCAAAGCGGCCACACGTGCGTGATTCTTTGAGAGACGACCTAATCGCGTGACGCGTAACCCCTAGTGGCGTGGGAGGATCGACGCAATCGGCAAGCTTCCTTCCAACTCCAGGTAACCCGGCATTTCCGCGCGCGTCCGGAGGCGAAGCGTGACGAACGCGTCGACCGCGCTCAATGCATGATTCGCGATGATCACGCCGAGGTATTCGACCGATCGCTTGTAGGCGAGGTTGCTTCGTACGATCGTCCGGCGGAAGACGTCGTATTCCACCTGCGCCTCCGTCCACGACCAGCGGAACTCCGGGCGCACCGCATTCTGCTCGTAGAACTCGATCGCGCTCTCGTAGGGCTGCGAGCCGACGGGCGGCGCGTCCTCGGGATCCCTCCAATAGAGCCGCCTCGCATCCAGCCACCGACGACCGTTGTACGTGGTCGTGTCGGTCTCCGGATCGACGCCGCCTCCCGGCAGCCGGTCGAAGGCGCCGCTCTCGGGGTTCTTGAGCATGTGCTCGTAGTACTCGAAGTCGCCGACCGGATACGGTCCAGGGAAGCGCGATCGCGCGACATCGCGTGCGAGCGATTGATAGTCCCTTCGCCTGCGGCTCCCTTCCCGCCGCGTGTCGATGTACTGGACCCACGCCCATACCTCGAACGCGAGATACGGAAGCCACCGCTTCTGGCCGAGGGCGGCCTGCCCGCTTCCCGGTGCCACGGCCGACGCGAGCGGCGCCCACCACGCAGGGCGCGGGAGCCGCGGAAGCGGTGATCGCTCGATGCCGAGCGGCTCCGCACCGGGCGGCGTCACCCACCGGGCCGACAGAATGGTGGCAGGAGCGGTTTGAGCCGGCAGAAAGCGCACTGCCGCGACCAGAACCACGGCGAGCGCGACGTACCGCATTTCAGAATAGATACCGGAGCGACACGTACGTGGGACGCTTGCCAGCGTCGGTCGAGAACCCCTCGAAGATCGTCGCGATGTCCAGTCGAAGGTTGTCCGTCGCCAAGCCGAGGCCCATCGATGGTCCGGACGATTCGGCGCTGTTCGTCGACTCGAACACGTACCCGCCGCGCAGGTGCGCACGCTGCCGCCACGTCAGCGCCGCGCCGACGCGGGGCGCGGGAGATTCCATCTTGAGACGGTCGAGCACGTCACCCGTTAGGTGCAGCTCCGTCTGGGGCGCGTAGCGCTCGACGCCGGGAACGCGGTACATGACGCCGATCTGAATGCGCGCCGGGAGCGGATCCGCCTGCTCGCTATCGTTGACTTGCAGTGGCGCGCCCATGTTGCGCACCGCGACACCGATCGACACCGGCGCCAGGAATCCAAGGTCGTACTGCGCGCCGAAATCGAGCGCGCTCGAGCTGCCCGATTGCGACTCGCAGCCGGAGGAGCAGTCGATGCGGAACTGCACGATTTTGAACGTGATGCCCGCGTTGATACGTCCGCCGATCGGCGTGGCGTACGTCGCCCCGTACACGACGTTCCGCGTGACGATGGAGCCGATCTGCGTCCCGAGCGAATCGGTGACCGCCTCGGTGCCGAAGTCGAGCGCGTACAGGGAGGCGGAGAAGACGCCGAGGAGCGATGAGGGAATCAGGATCGACACGGCGTCGCCGGTGCCGACGATCGTCTCGTAGTGGTGCACGGCGATCTCGCGTCGCTCGGAGCGTGCGACCCCGGCGGGGTTCCACCAGATGGCCTCAGTCCCAGGTTGGTCAGCGACGAGTGCCTGTCCCATGCCGACCGCGCGGGCGCCCACGGGAAGGAGGAGGAATGGCGCTCCTTCCGTGGTCAGACCGGCCGGCTGCGCGCGCGCGGGCACGACCCCGAGCGACGCGAGCGCGAGGGCGAGGTACAGCCTAAAACGGCGTTGCCTCATCGATGAGCATCACCGGAATGTCATCGCGGACCGCATAACGAAGCCGGCAGGAGTGGCAGAGCAAGCTCTGCTCCGATTCCCGGTACTCGAGCTCGCCCTTGCACTTCGGGCAGACCAGAATGCGGAGCAGGTGGGGCGACAGACTCATCGACGACCTTCCTCTGGAAGCGTGTACCCGAGGCGGCGCAGAGCCTGGACGTTCCGCCGCCAGTTCGGTAGGACCTTCACCCACAAGTCCAGGAAGACCGGCTTTCCAACGAGACGCTCGATCTTCTCGCGAGACGCCTTCCCGAGCTCGCGAATGCGCGCCCCCCGGTGGCCCACGAGAATGCCCTTCTGGCTTTCGCGCTCGACATAGATGACGGCTCGAATGTACACCGGCGAGCGGTCTTCGCGAAACTCCTCGATCCCGCAGGCCACGCTGTACGGCACCTCGTCGTCGAGCTGCTCGAGAGCCGATTCGCGAACGAGCTCGCTCGCGAAGAAGCGCAGCGACTGCGTCCCGATCTCGTCGTCGGGATAGAGGAACGGGCTTTCGGGCAGGTGCGGAGTGATCTCGCGAAGGAGGACGTCGACCCCGTCGCCGGTGCGCGCGGAGAGCTGAATCGCGTGCGGGGCCGCGGTTCGCAATGATTGGCGCGCGTCCTCGTCCAACGTGTCGACCTTGTTGAGGACGACGAGTACCGGGGCGCGAGGCTCACGCGCGAGCTCGGCTGCGTCGTATAGTGGCGGTGGCGCGCCATCACGCGCGTCGGCGAGGTAGGCGATGACGTCGGCGTCGTCGAGCGCCTGGAGCGCGGTAGCGCGCATGGCGCGCTGAAGCGCGTACCGTGGCTCGAGCAGACCTGGGGTGTCGAGAACGATCATCTGTACATCGCCCCTGGTGAGGATGCCGACGACGCGGTCGCGCGTGGACTGCGGCTTCTCGCTCGTGATGCTGAGCTTTTCGCCGATGAGCCGGTTGAGGAGCGTGGATTTACCGGCGTTCGGCTTGCCGACGACGGTGACGATTCCAGCGCGAGTCATGCGCTGTAAGGTACTGCCGGCGGCGGAGCTCTGACGAGCGATCGGTGCGCCAGTGTTAGACCCTTCTCAGGTGCGTTTCGCCACAAACGCGCCAGCGGCCATGACGCTGGCGCGATGATCCCGAAACGAAAAGCGCCCCGAGAGCTCATGACGCTCGGGGCGCTCAGCAGCGATTCGGTTGTCGGCGAGCGATCGTCGGATCGGTGCTGCGTCTCACGCTGCTCCGGCTGTGCCCGAGTGGCGTGAGTCCGATGGTAGATGCATCCCGCGTTGCAAAACTGGCAAGTGACTGATCGAGTAGTGTCGGGACACGGAGCTCGCGCTCTCGTGTTCGAAGCATTGCTCTGCTTGGTGAGGTTTGACGACGGGTGGTAGTCAAGCCGCACGGGCGATTAGGACCGCTGCGCTCGGAATGGGTTGCCCCATGTCCACGGGCGGCCTATCGACGTGATGGTCTCTCACGGCCCTTCAGGAGGCTCGAGGCCTCGGGAGGGTTCATCTTGGGGGGGGCTTCCCACTTAGATGCATTCAGCGGTTATCCCCACCGGCCATCGCTACCCGGCGCTGCCACTGGCGTGACAACCGGGACACGAGCGGGCCGTCCGACCCGGTCCTCTCGTACTAGGGTCCGCGCCCCTCAACCCTCCACCGCCCACGACGGATACAGACCGAACTGTCTCACGACGTTCTGAACCCAGCTCATGTACCACTTTAACCGGCGAACAGCCGGACCCTTGGGACCTTCTCCAGCCCCAGGATGTGATAAGCCG